>NZ_DATDPV010000036.1:0-114878 GCF_035292545.1 Flavobacterium sp.
ATAGTGCGGTTACTACAGGAACTATGGCTACGGCGTTATACACTGGAACGCCTGGAAGTCTGGTCCAATTGACAGGAGCTTGTCTGTCAGGTGCTTCTCAGGATTTCTTAGGTTTAACAGTAGGGACAACTTATTATGCTCGCGTGTATACAACGTCTTCAACGGTAACTTTAACTACTAATTTTACGGTTTGTTTAGGAACATTGCCTGCTCCACCAACAAATGATGAGCCATCAGGTGCTGTGGTTCTGACTGTCAATCCTGATATGGCTTGTGCTATTACAACAAATGGAACTACAATATCAGCAACAGCTTCAACTGCTGTTGCACCTTCATGTAATGCTACTGGTATTAATGATGATGTTTGGTACACTTTTACAGCTACTGATGTTGCGCATAGATTTGTTTACAGTGGAGTAACTTCAGGAACTATAGCTACAGCATTGTATACTGGAACACCTGGAAGTCTTGTTCAATTGGTAGGAGCTTGTCTGTCAGGTACTACTCTAAATTTTACAGGTTTGACAGTGGGCACAACCTATTATGCTCGCGTATATACAACTACATCAACAGTAACAATTACTACTGATTTTACAATTTGTTTAGGAGTGCCGCCACCTGCGCCAATTAATGATTTTATTGCAAATGCTTCAATATTGACGGAATCTACAAATGAAACTTGCAATAATGGACTTGTTGGAACAACAGATTCTGCAACTCATTCTGCCGATTATATTTGTAACGCTACGGATCTTGATGTATGGTATACTTTTACACCATCTACAACGGGAACCTATAACTTTAACAGAACAATTACTTCAGGAACAGGAACTGGTTATATTTCAGTATATTCAGGGGTTTCTGGAGCTTTAACCAGATTAAATACTAGTTGTACTATAAATAATTTTGCTCTGACATTAACTGCAGGAACTACCTATTATATATCTGTTGCATCTGCTGCAACTTCTACTATTAACTTTTCTTTATGTGCTTATTTAGTTCCGGCAGCTCCGGCAAACGATCTTTGTGCTAATGCCGTTACGTTAACTGCTGGAAGTGTATTTGCAACTGGAGCAGTTGTTGGTTCAACTGCAGGAGCTACAACGGTTTCAGGATTAACGTATGCATGTCAGGCGACGAATCGCTCTGAAGATGTTTGGTATACTGTATCAGTTCCTGTTTCAGGAACCTTAACGATAGAAACAAAACAAGTAAACGGTTCACCATTACTTGATACGGTTCTTAGTGTGTTTTCCGGAACGTGTGGTTCTTTAATCGAAATTGGATGTAATGATGATGGCGGAGATGGAAATCATTCTATTGTCAGTTTAACCGGGCAAACTCCTGGATCAACTTTATATATTGGAGTATGGAAATTTAATTCGTCAGCAAGTGGACAATTCCAAGTTTCAGCATTCGATGCTTCATTAAGCAATTCAGGTTTTGATAACAATGGTTTCAGTGCTTATCCAAATCCAGTGAAAGAGGTATTGAATTTATCATACACTCAAAACATTTCTGTTGTGGAGGTATATAATTTACTTGGACAACAAGTGATTGCAAAAACAATCAATGCCAATCAATCACAAATTGATATGTCTCATTTATCAAGTGGAGCATACATGGTAAAAGTTACAGCTGATAATCAGGTAAAAATGATTAAAGTGATTAAAGAATAAGTTTTATAACATTTCTTCATATTAAAACCACCAACATAAAAGTTGGTGGTTTTTTTATATCTCATTGTATTTAATGGAATTAATCTCATTGTCGAATAATAAAAAACAACAATCAATTGCTAAATAATTAGCCTCATTCTCAATTAGTCTGAAAGAGTGAATGGACTTTATAAAAATATTTAATGTTTATGATAAAATATAACATTAAATATTTAAAATGTTAGAGACCTTGTTATTATGATTTTTTTTTTATTATTTATTTATATTAGCAATCTAATAAATATAATTAATACTTATTAATATGAAAAAAATTACTTTGTTATTTATGTTGTTTCTGGGAATACATTCTTATGGACAACTTTTTGAAATTGCATCGTGCTCAAATGGTGGTTCGTCAAATTATGGACCAATGTATAGCACAGCAGTAGTAAATGCTACAAACCGTACTGCAGTTATTTATCCGGCTTCACAATTAGCTGGTATTGCAGGTAATAATTTAAATGGAGCCTATTTTAAAAGATCCACTGCATCAGGAACTATGGCCGGAACTCCAAATTTTAAAATCTATTTGAAGGAAACTTCAAGTATTGATTGGGGATCAGGAGCAGTAGATTGGGCAGTAATTTCTACTGGTGCAACTTTAGTATATGATTCGAATCCTGCTTCAAGTGTTGGTGCCGATGCTGGATGGAAAAATTTTGCATTTACTACAAACTTTTTATATTCAGGAACACAGAATTTGGCTGTTTTCTTCGAATATACAAATGATACAGCAAGTACTTCAATTGCATGGAATTATGAATTTAACAGCCCATGTATAGTCACAACAAACAATAATACAACTAAATATAGTAATAATACTTCAGGTACATTGCCAAGTTCATTAACTACATCAGAATATAGAAGGCCTTTAATAGGTTTTGATTTTGTTGTAAGTTGTCCATCACCAACAGGATTTTCTTTTTCAAATCTTACTAATTCATCAGTAAATTTGAATTGGGTTGCCGGTGGAGCAGAGACAAGTTGGGAATATGCAGTTTTGCCTTCAACTAATCCAGTCCCAACATCGGGAACGTCAATTGGAGCCAATTCAGTTATTGCGGCTGCGGTATCTCCTAATACAAGTTATACTGCATATGTAAGAGCAATTTGTGGTGCTGCAGATAATTCGGTATGGAAAACAGTGAGCTTTGTGACTCCTTGCGTTCCAATAACTGATTTTATTGAGAATTTTGAGTCATGGCCTACTGGAACAGGAAATTTACCTGATTGTTGGAGAAAACTAGGAACTAGTGCTAATGTTTATAATACTACTGGAAGTGTGGCACCAATGTCGCCAGCAAAAAGATTGTATTTAAATAGTGGAACTGGACTAAGTGCATTAGCCATTCTGCCTCCTGTAAGTAATTTGTCTTCTAGTACTCATAAATTAAAATTTACAGCATATGCTACTGCGGCAGATAAATATCTTGAGGTAGGATATTTGACTAATGCATTAGATGCCAGTACATTTGTGCTGATAGAATCTCTATTAATGCCAAGTACAGTAGCTAGTACAGCGCAAACGTTTACTGTTGTTCCTTTATTAATACCATCCGGCGCTACCAATTTGGTTTTTAGAAATCAACCTGCAGTCGGAACATCTACAATTTATATAGATGATGTGAAGTGGGAAGTGAATTCATCTTGCGTTGAACCTTCAGCATTATCAGCAAATAATATTACAACTGACACTGCTCAATTAGGATGGACTGGTGGTCCAGAAACAGAGTGGTCTATTCAATACGGATTACAAAATTTTCAATTAGGTACAGGTACAATTGTTCCTAGTGTAACCACTAACCCATATGTAATTAATGGTTTAACTCAAAACACTGTTTATCATTTTTATGTAAGAGCTATATGTACAGGAAACATTAATAGTTCATGGACGGGACCATTTACTTTTTCAACTCCATGCGCTTCGGTTACTGATTTTATTGAAAATTTTGAATCATGGCCTACAGGTACAGGAAATTTACCTGCTTGTTGGAGTAAATTGGGAACAAGCGCGAATGTTTATACCACTACCGGTAGTGTTGCACCGATGTCACCTGCAAAAAGATTGTATTTAAATAGCGGTACCGGACAAAGTGCATTGGCCATTCTTCCTCCTGTAAGTAATTTACCTGCGGAAACTCATAGATTAAGATTTACAGCCTATGCCACTGCGGCAGATAAATATCTAGATTTAGGGTACTTAACTACACCTTCAGATGTTAATTCATTTGTATTGCTTGAATCTCTGCTGATGCCAAGTACGACAGCTACTACAGCACAAATTTTTACTATTATACCTTATTCAGTACCATCAGGTGTTACCAATTTGGTTTTTAGAAATCAACCTGCAGTCGGAACAGCAACAATTTATATTGATGATGTAAAGTGGGAAGTGAATTCCTCTTGTGTTGAACCATCAGCTTTATCAGCGAATATGATTACTACTGGCACTGCTCAATTAGGATGGACAGCAGCAGGTCCTGAAACAGAATGGACTATTCAATACGGATTGCAAGGTTTTACATTAGGTACAGGTACCATTGTTTCTAATGTAATGACTAACCCCCATTTAATCTCAGGTTTATCTTCCAATACTGCTTATCAGTTTTATGTAAGAGCAGTATGTGCAGGGGCTATTAATAGTTCTTGGAGTGGACCATTTAGTTTTAGAACTCTTTGTACTGCGGTTACTGCATTTTCTGAAAACTTTGATTCCTCACCAACCGGTACAGGTAATTTGCCTGATTGTTGGAGTAGTATTGGTACAGCAACGACTGTTTATAATACTACAGGAAGTGTCGCTCCAATGTCTCCGTCTAATAAATTATATTTATATGCGGGAACTGGTTTAAATGCGGTTGCGGCATTGCCTACAGTAAGTAATTTATCAGCGGGAACGCACCGATTAGTTTTTAGAGCTTATGCAACTGCTATCGATAAAATGTTAGAAGTGGGTTATTTAACGGATGGGTCAGATGCTAGTTCATTTGTACTTATTCAATCTATTCTTATGCCAAGTACTGTAGTAGCTAATGCTCAGGTATTTACAGTAATCCCAGTTTCAATACCTGCAGGAGCAGTGCGATTGGCACTTAGAAATCAGCCAGCTACTGGAACTTCAGTTATTTATATCGATGATGTGAAATGGGAAGCCGTACCATCGTGTGTGGAACCCACTAATATCGTTGTAAGTAATGTAACGACAACTTCTGCTACTGTAACATGGACC
This sequence comes from Flavobacterium sp., assembly GCF_035292545.1. Lineage (GTDB taxonomy): Bacteria > Bacteroidota > Bacteroidia > Flavobacteriales > Flavobacteriaceae > Flavobacterium. The sequence goes on from NZ_DATDPV010000036.1 coordinate 4,948, forward strand.
GCTTCTTTTACTCCGCCGGCAATGGGTTATGAATATTATTATTCAACTACAAATACAGCGCCAACAGCTGGAGCTGTTCCAACAGGTGCAGTAGCAGCGGGAGTAACAACAGTCAATCTGACTGGACTTACACTTTCATCTACCTATTATCTATGGGTACGTTCAAAATGTACGGGATCCGATTCAAGTGTTTGGAGTCCTGTGGTTTCATTTATAACTCCATGTAATCCTTATACAATTCCTTATTTCGAAGGTTTTGAAACCGGATACACGCAAGATGTTGCAATTGCCGGATGTTTGACTCAAGCATCTATAACAGGAACGAATGATTGGGCAGCGAATACTTCTTTAACTACCTATAATAGAACGCCAAGAACAGGTGTATGGAATGCTTATCTTAGATATGGTAATGAAGATTGGTTATTTATTCCAATAAGCTTAGTAGCAGGAACAAATTACACCGTGAGTTTTTATGCGCGCCAAGACGGGGCTACTGCAGCCAATTCTACTATGGCTGTGAGTTATGGAACTGAAGGTACTGTAGCTGGTATGACCAATGCAATAGTTGCTGCAACAGGTATCATTAACGGTAATTATCAGCAAATTACGGGTATATTTACGCCTGCAACTTCAGGGGTGTTTTATGTAGGAATTAAAGGATATATGAATAGTACTCCTTGGTATATTTCATTAGATGATATCAGTATTGATGTTAGTCCTACTTGTCTTGCTCCCTTAGGTTTAGCGATTAACAACTTGACGAGTACTAGTGCAACTCTTACTTGGGCAGCCTCTTCTACGCCGCCGGCATTAGGATATGAATATTATTATTCAACTATAAATACAGCTCCAACAGCTGGAACTGTTCCTACAGGTGCAGTAGCAGCGGGAGTAACAACAGCCAACCTGACTGGTCTTAGTGTTGCCACTACGTATTATGTATGGGTGCGATCTAAATGTACTGTGTCCGATAGTAGTTCTTGGAGTGTATTGTTTTCCTTTACTACCAATTGTACTGTTGCTACAGTGCCTTATACTCAGGACTTCGAATCATCAATTGTGCCTGCTATGCCAATATGTACATCAATTGGAAATGCGGGAACAGGGAACAACTGGGAAACAGCCAGCAATCCTGGATATGGTTTTACTTCAAAAGTATTGCGTTATACTTATAACACTACAAATGCCGCAAATGCTTGGTTTTATACACAAGCTATAACTTTAACAGCAGGTACTAGCTATAACATCGCCTATAAATATGGTAATAATAGTACTACTTATGTAGAAAAATTAAAAGTAGCTTATGGCATGACTGCGACTTCAGCAGGCATGACAACTGTTCTAGCGGATCATCCAAGTATTACCGGAGGAACAACAACCTCTACGGCAACATCAAACATGGTTTCGTTTACACCTACAGTATCCGGCGAGTATTACTTTGGTTTTAATGCGTATTCTATTGCTGATCAATATTATCTTTTTGTTGATGATATTGCGATTACTACAACATTAGGAACCGATTCTTTTGATAATACTAATTTTTCGTACTATCCAAACCCGGTAAAAAACACACTGAATTTATCTTATACTCAGAACATTTCTTATGTAGCGGTATATAATTTACTTGGACAACAAGTGATTGCAAAAACAATCAATGCCAATCAATCACAAATTGATATGTCTCATTTGTCAAGTGGTGCATACATGGTAAAAGTTACTGCTGATAATCAAGTAAAAATGATTAAAGTGATTAAAGAATAAGATAATTTTTATATTGAAAAACCATCAACAAAAAAGTTGGTGGTTTTTTTTTATATTTTTTAAAGTTTACCTTTGTTAAAGTTTAATTGATGTAATTAAAAATAGTTAACTCATAAATAAAAACAATGTATTTCTCTTTAATTATCCCTGTTTTCAATCGTCCGGAAGAAGTAAAAGAACTTTTAGAAAGTTTATCACAATCTGATTTTAAGGAAGAATTCGAGATAGTTATTATAGAAGATGGTTCTACTTTTCCTTGTGAAAATGTAGTTGATTCCTATAAAGAAACATTAAACATTTCCTACTATTTAAAATACAATTCAGGTCCTGGAGATTCCAGGAATTTTGGTATGGGTCTTGCTAAAGGCGATTACTTTCTGATTTTTGATTCAGATTGTATCATTCCGAAGCACTATTTGACCGAAGTATCAAAAGCATTAAAACAAAATTATGTCGACTGTTTTGGTGGTCCTGATAAAGCATTAGATTCGTTTTCTGATATTCAAAAAGCAATCAATTTTGCAATGACATCATTTTTAACAACGGGCGGAATCCGCGGAGGTTCAGAAAAAATAGACAAATTTCAACCAAGGAGTTTCAATATGGGATTGTCTAAAAAGGCATTTGAAGTCTCTGGAGGTTTTGGAAATATACATCCCGGAGAAGATCCGGATTTGACGATTCGATTATGGAATCTAGGTTTCAAAACCAAACTTTTTCCAAGCGCGTATGTATATCATAAGCGAAGAATTGATTGGGATAAATTTTCAACACAAGTTAACAAATTTGGAAAAGCAAGACCAATTTTAAACAGTTGGTATCCAAAATACAGCAAATTGACTTATTTTTTTCCATCGATTTTTATTATGGGATTTTTTGTAGCGTTAATATTGTTAATTTTCGCGCAAGATTTATTGTTAAAATTATATTTTTTTTATTTTTTTGTTTTGTTTTTAGTTTCAACATTTCAGAACAAAAGCTTAAAAATAGGTTATCTGTCACTAATTGCAGTATGGAAACAATTTTTCGGATATGGTTTTGGTTTTTTAGAATCTTTTATTAAAATAAATATTTTAAAGCAAAAACCCCAAGAAGCATTTCCAGAATTATTTTTTAAAATATGACAAAAATAATCGGTTTAACGGGCGGAATCGGAAGCGGAAAAACGACGATTGCAAAGTACATTCAATCGTTGGGGATACCCGTTTATATTGCTGATGATGCTGCAAAAAAAATAATGGAATTACCAGAAACCATAAGCTCAATAAAACAGGTTTTTGGAAGCGAAGTATTTGAAAATGAAAAACTAAGTAAAGAGAAGTTAGCCAAAATAGTTTTTAATAATTCACAAAATCTAAAACAGTTAAACCAAATCGTTCATCCGGCAGTGAAACGTGATTTTGATGAGTGGTTTAGTAAGCAAAAAGGATTTCCTTTTGTCGTCAAGGAAGCCGCAATTCTATTCGAAAGTGGCAGTTATAAAGATTGTGATGCCATTATTACTGTTGAAGCACCCTTAGATACTAGAATTCAGAGGGTAATCAAGCGGGATAATACAAATCTTGAAAGCGTAATGAGTCGCGTCAATAACCAGTGGACTGATGAAATGCGGGCAACAAAAAGTGATTATGTGGTTGAAAATGTGGATATTAAGAAGGCGATGTTGCAAATTGATGAAATTCTTAAAAAAATGACAAATCAATAAAAATAAAGATAGGTGTTAATGTTTGGTTAATATATTTATTGCTTAAGTGTTAAAATGTTAAATTTGTAGTGATGAATAAATTGTTTTTCCGATTACTGATTGTACTGATGAGTTTATCCCTAATTGGGATAATTTTAGTGCAGGTATATTGGTTTAATACTTCCTTTCAGAATAACGATGAACAATTTCGATTTCATGTTCAGCAGGTGATCAGTAATGTAGCTGGAAAATTACAAAAACAGGAAGCGTATAACTTTTATGACAAGTATAACCATTACAAAGACAGTACTGGTAAAGCGCCTCAAAAAAATGATTTATTAGAATTTTATTACGTTCAAAAAAATTCCAGAACTAATGAAACTATAATCTATTCAAACAGTATAATATCCGAAGATTATGATATATCTTCATCGTTCTTTGATAAGAAAAAAGACAGTGTAAAACTAAAGAATTTTTCATCCAAAAGAGTTACAGAGGTTTACAACAATAGCAATATTGATAAATCAACGATTCAAAATAATTTAATTCCGGATGTTAAAATTCAAAAGTCCGGGAACTTGGATATATTAGATAATGCCCAATTTGAAATTTTTTTCAAGGACGTTGCTTCAACAATGCCGATACAAGAAAGAGTTTCAAAAGCAGCATTACAAAAGTTATTGGCAAATGAGCTTAATGAATTTGGAGTAAAAACGCCTTTTGAATACGGAATTTACAGTAACGGATTGGCAACAAAAATCAAATCTGATAAATTCAGATATGATAAATTTACAACTTATTCCATTCCAATATTTGTAGATAATGAAGGAAACAGTAAATACCAATTACTGGTTAGTTTTCCACATAAAAAGAAATTTTTATTTTCAGAATTAGTAGGAATAACCGTTTTGTCAATAGTTTTCACATTAATCATTGTCATTGCTTATTCGAGTGCCTTGAACCAGTTAATACGACAACGTCAGATTTCTGAAATCAAAACCGATTTTATCAACAACATGACGCATGAGTTCAAAACACCGATTGCCACCATTAATTTGGCTTTGGATGCCATTAAAAATCCAAAAATTATAGACGATAAAGAGAAGGTACATCGGTATCTGCAAATGATTAGGGATGAAAATAAACGAATGCATGCACAAGTAGAAAATGTGCTTAGAATTTCAAAATTAGAGAAAAGAGAGCTCGAAATCAGTAAAGAATCAAATGATATTCATGAGGTAATTGACGAAGCGATTGAGCATGTTAATTTAATTATTGAAGACAGACAAGGAACAATCACTACGCATTTTAATGCAAAAAGAACCACCGTTTTATTAAACGATGTTCATTTTACCAATGTGATTGTAAATATTCTGGACAATGCCATAAAATATTCTCCCGAAGCACCAAAAATTGATGTTTATACAGAGAATATAAAAGATTTTATAATTATTAAAATCAAAGATCAGGGTGCAGGAATGAGCAAAGTGGCCCAAAAAAGAATTTTCGAAAAATTCTATAGGGAACACACCGGAGATTTGCATAATGTTAAAGGCCATGGTTTAGGTTTGGCCTATGTTAAAAGAATAGTTGAAGATCACCACGGTGAAATATTTGCAGAAAGCGAAAAAGGAAAGGGTAGCACCTTTATAATAAAAATACCACTAATTAATTAAGGTTATGGAAACAGAAAACAAAAAAATACTTTTAGTAGAAGACGACCAAAATTTCGGCGCAATCCTTAAAGATTATTTAATGCTAAATGATTTTGATGTTACATTGGCAAAAAATGGAATGGAAGGTTTTGAAAAATTCAAAAAAGACACTTTCGATTTGTGTATCCTCGATGTCATGATGCCTTATAAAGATGGTTATACTTTAGCTAAAGAAATTAGAGAAAAAAATAAAGAAGTGCCTATTATTTTCCTGACCGCAAAATCTATGAAAGAAGATGTGCTAAAAGGATACAAAGTAGGAGCAGACGACTATTTGAACAAACCTTTTGATTCAGAAGTTTTGCTAATGAAAATCAAAGCCATTATTCAAAGAAAATCAACCGATGTAAAAACGGATATTACCAAATTTGAATTCCAAATCGGTAAGTTTCATTTGAATTCTAAACTTAGATTTCTGACGTTCGATAATGAAGAACCAATAAAATTGTCTCCAAAAGAAAACGAATTGCTAAAAATGTTGATTCTTCATGAAAACGATTTGATGCCAAGAGAATTGGCCTTGACAAAAATCTGGAGAGACGACAACTATTTCACTTCAAGAAGTATGGACGTTTATATCGCCAAATTGAGAAAATACCTAAAACCGGACGAAGATGTAGAAATCTTAAATATCCATGGCGAAGGTTTCAGATTGGTAGTAAAAAATAAGGTAATGGAATAACAAAATAGCTTCGAGAAATCGGAGCTTTTTTTTTGAAGCTAATCCAGCTATACGTTCCAATCTTTTCTTTTTTAAAGAAAAAAAGAAAAGGATTTCCACTGCTATCTGGGCTATGGCAATAAGGATATATGAACTTTAATTTATAATTTTATTTCCAATTCAATTGCAAGGCAAAACAGGTTTTATCGTCTTTTGTAATATTAAAAATGGAAGCCTTTTCCGTCACGCTTTCATGGATAATAACGGTGTCTTTTAACGATAATTCTTTTAAAAAATTCATCTCAAAACTTTCAATCTTCTGTTTCAAAATGGATATTTCGTCAACCAAATCCAAACACCATTCCAGGTATTTTACATTATTCACATGATTTACAATATCCAAATCAGATAAGACGACAGTTCTTTCAAACACCATTTCCTTTTCATCCTGAAGTGTGATTTTAGAAAATGGTTTTTCGGTTGCTTTCTTTTCAGGATAGATTTCAAAATGGGCATAGGGTAATGCCAAGGCTTCCGGTCGTCTGGTTTTAGTGTTAAACACGGCCCAAAAGGTTTCTGAACCCACCATTTTCGCTCCGTTGACATACACTTCCAGAGCTCTTACCGATCGGGAATTTTCCAGAGAATTAATCCATGTTTTTACAGTAATAACATCTTTCCATTTGGGCAATTCTGTAATTTCAACCCGCATTCTGCTCAAAACCCAAGCTTGATTAAATTCTTGCATATCGGTAAAACTGATCCCTCCAATTTCCGAATGTGCCGCAGCAGTCAATTGCAAAAAATTACACAAATCCGTATATTTCAAATAGCCGTTTGGTGTGCATTGTGTAAAATTGATTTCCCAATCTTTACTAAAAACCGAAGTGAAATTTGGTGCTATTGGCATAAAAATAAATTAGGAATCATGTTTTTTTGTTTTGATATAATCAATGATTTCATTTTTATTAATGGTGAAATCGAACCATTTGGTATCCTCATCTCTCTTAAACCAAGTTAATTGTCTTTTAGCAAATCGACGGGTATTTTTCTTGATTTCTTCAATGGCAAATGCCAATGTGAATTCACCGTTAAAATAACTGAATAATTCCCGGTAACCTACAGTTTGTAAGGCGTTAAGGCTTTTATGAGGATATAGGTTTTCGGCTTCTGCCAATAAACCTTCGTTTATCATAATATCTACACGTTGGTTTATTCTATCATAAATGATAGGTCTTTCGGCTTCCAAACCAATTTTTATCGGGGTAAAGTTACGTTCGTTTTTCTTTTGATTTAAAAAAGAAGAGTAGGGCTTCCCGGAGCCGATACACACTTCCAAAGCGCGCATCATGCGTTGCGGATTTTCTTTGGCAACTACGGCAAAATAGTTTGGATCTCGTTTTTGTAATTCGGTTTGTAAATATTCAATTCCCAATTTTTCGTAATTTTGGGTTACTTGTTCCCGAACAGAAGCATCAATCTCTGGAAATTCGTCGAACCCTTTTAAAACTGCATCTACATACAATCCGGAGCCGCCAACCATTACGACATAATCATTGGTTAAAAATAATTCATCCAGTTTTGCAATGGCTTCTTTTTCGAAATCACCAACGGTATAATTCTCAAAAATGGATTTGTTATGAATAAAATGGTGTTTTGCCGCAGCTAATTCCTCGGTTGATGGAACGGCCGTTCCAATAGTCATTTCCTGGAAAAACTGTCGGCTGTCGCAAGATATAATTTCGCAATCGAAATGTTGTGCCAAAGCAATACTCAAGGACGTTTTTCCTATGGCTGTTGGTCCGATAATGGTGATTAGGTATTTCATATTTTTTAGCCCGGATGGAAACGAAAACCCCACAGTTATGAAAGTTAGTTTTTCTTGGTTGTAAAAGAGCGACCTTAGAAGCTCCTTTTACGGCCTTAGAAAAACAACTTGAATGACGAGGAGTTGCAGTGCATAGCCGGAAATAGCTTCAAATTAATTTTCTTCTAAACGAAATCCGCAATGATCGCAAAACTTTGCGTTTTCACGATGGTATTTTGTACCGCAACTTTCACATGGATTTTTAAGGTCTGAATCTGTTTTTTTAGTATTTGTTTTGGCGATTTCCGCAGTTACAATTCCTGTTGGAACGGCAATGATTCCGTACCCTAAAATCATAGCTAAAGAAGCTATAAATTGACCTAATGGTGTGATAGGAGAAATATCGCCATAACCTACGGTGGTCAGCGTAACGATGGTCCAATAAATGCTTGTTGGAATGCTGGTAAAACCACCTTCTTTTCCTTCAACAACATACATGATCGATCCTATTATGATGGTGCTAATCAGCACAAAATAAACAAAAATAATAATCTTTCCTTTACTGGCCAACAGGGCTCTTTTCAATTGAAGGGATTGGCTTGAAAATTTTGGATGGTTTAATATTTTGAATAATCTTAACAATCGGAAGGCTCGAACTATGGTTAAAACACTTGCTCCGGTAAAGAAAAAAGTCAAATACATGGGCAGTACGGCAATCAAATCTATAATGCCGTAGAAACTGAAAATGTACCGGAACGGTTTGTTGATAGAAATGACTCTTAAAATATATTCGATGGTAAATAAAATGGTGATAACCCATTCAAAAAACACAAGATAATCATGGTATTTCTGATTGAAATCCTGTACCGTTTCCATCATTACCAGAAGAACACTCAGCAAAATAAGACCTAGAAGAATCTTGTCAAACAGTCGGCCAGCAACTGTGTTGGTGCCATGAACAACGATATGGATTTTTTGTCTTAAAATGTCGAATTTTGATTTTATTCCCAGCATGATATGAAATTAAGTGAAGTTAATAAAATTAAAAATTTACAATCTTCATCACCTTGCTTTTTCGCATATAATTTTGAATGCTATTTCGAGTATCGCGATTGTTTTGCATCGGAATAATGATGTTTCTTAAAATCTCAATATTGTTAATCTGGTAATTCAAATCGTAGAAAGCATAGCCTTTATAAACTCCATTTTCTATCAAAACAGCACTGCGTTCATTAATGGTGCGGCCTTTATCTACAATGACCATGCTTTTATTTTCAAACAGGTTTTTGTTGATAAATGTCTGAACTCGGGCATTATATTCTTCGGAAGAAATTTTCCCTACACAAGCACCATCACATTCATTAATAGTATGTTGAAAACAATGCGTTTTGGTTTCGTATAAGCCGGTTAATTTCTGGCATAAATTATAATGAGACGTAATTCGGAACATCGCATTTTTTCCTTCTTGTGCAGTGACGAAAGCTGTAACCTCTTTTTTCCTGCCATCGGCTTTTAAAAGTTTCAAATTCAGATACCCATTTTTGTCTTTTTCGGCATAGATAGCCCAGGCAAAATTAGTCTTTGGGGACATTCTGTTATAAATAGGTCTGTTGATTTTTATTTCTTCCGATTCTTTTAAAAGGGCAATCAATTCGCTTCCGGTTTCCTCATAAGTCACCGTGAAAACTTCATTTTGAATTTTTTTGGCACTTTTTGTAATCCCTGTAAAATGCTGATTGACTCTTTTTTTGATGTTTTTGCTTTTACCAATAAAAATAATACTTCCATCTTCCCGATGAATGTAATAAATTCCCGTTTTTGAAGGCAAATGTTCAACGATATCTAACAATTTGGGAGCAATTCCTTTGACAATATCTGTTTTGATGAGTTCTTTTACGATAACTTTTTCCAAATCTTTATCCAAAAGCATTTTGAATAATTTCACGGTTGCCATGGCATCACCAGTTGCGCGGTGTCTGTCAGCCATTGGAATCCCTAAGGCTCGAACTAATTTCCCTAAACTGTGTGAAGGTTGTTCGGGTAAAAGTTTTTTAGATAATTCAACCGTACAAAGAGTTTTTTGATTAAAGTCATAGCCTAAGCGACTAAATTCGGTACGTAAAATTCGGTAATCAAAAGAAGCGTTATGCGCTACAATTACACAATCATTGGTCATTTCTATAATACGTTTGGCAACTTCAAAAAACTTTGGAGCACTTCGTAACATCGCATTATTTATGCCGGTTAATTTGACCACAAAGGGCTGAATGGGAATTTCCGGATTCACCAAACTGATGAATTGATCCACGATTTCGTGGCCATCAAATTTATAAATGGCAATTTCGGTAATTCCTTCTTCGTTGAATTGTCCTCCAGTGGTTTCTATGTCGAGTATAGCGTACAAGATATTTGTTTAAAGTTTAATATTTGAAGTTGTGCAGCTTCAAAATTCATTGTTCGTCTTTCAATAATCAAATATTGAATTAACGATTACCAAAGATACGACTTCCTATTCGAACCATCGTACTTCCACAGTCAATTGCGAGTTGATAATCGCCTGACATTCCCATCGATAATATAGACATGTACTGCTGTGTATCTTTACTTGATGCGTCTTTACGTAATTCATCAAAAATCGATTTCAAATGTGTGAATTCTTTCCTAATTTGGTTTTGATTTTCGGTAAAAGTCGCCATTCCCATTAAACCTGTAATGCGAATGTTTTTCATTTGCTGAAAAGCTTCAGAGGATAGGAGAGCAGTGAGTTCTTTTTCGTCGAGACCAAATTTTGTTTCTTCTTCGGCAATATGTATTTGCAGCAGGCAATCTATGATTCTGTTGTTTTTTAATGCTTGTTTGTTGATTTCTTCTAATAATTTCAAACTATCGACACCGTGAATCAGGCTCACAAATGATGCCATAAATTTGACCTTATTCGTCTGAACGTGACCTATCATGTGCCATTCGATATCTTTGGGCATTTGTTCCCATTTCTCAGCCATTTCCTGGATTTTGTTTTCACCAAAAATGCGTTGTCCGGCATTGTAGACTTCCATTAGATCGGAAACGGGTTTGGTTTTGGAAACCGCAACAAGAGTTACGTGTTCCGGTAAAGTGTTTTTTATGGAAAGTAAATTTTCAGCAATTGACATTTTTGAATCTTTTAATTTTTAAACCTTTTCATTAAGATTTAAAGTTCATAAACCACTAATCCACTTCTGAATTTTGGTTCAATATATGTGCTTTTTGGAGGCATAATCAAATTGGCATCGGCTATAACCTTGATTTCATTGGTATTAGATGGGAATAATATAAAACCAATTTCAAATTCTTCGCTATCCACTTTTGCTTTTACATCCAAAACAGATTGCTTTCCGGGGATATATTCAATTCGTTCATCATTGCGTAAATCTTCAATTCCTAATATAGGTAAAAGTACGGTTTCGTATAAAATTTGTGCATCCAAACTCCCTAAAATGGTTTTGAAATGATTTTTTTCTTTTAAGAGTAAAGCATAAAAATTGCCATCTAGATACATTCCAAATTGATGTTTGTCTGAAGGTTGAAATAACTTTTCAGATTTTATTTCTACAACGAAATTTTTGGATAATTTTTTTATAAAATCGTCTTTGGTTAAGCCATTCAAATCTTTGATTAACCGATTGTATTCGTAGATTTTCACATTACTTTCAGCGATGAGGAAACTCATAAAATAGTTCAGGTTCTCATTACCCAAATGCTTGTTTTGTTCGTATAATAATTCAGCGGAAGCCGAACGATGATGCCCATCGGCAATATACAAATCACCAATTTCATCAAAAGTTTTTTGCAACCAAATGATTTCTTTTTCATCATCAATTTTCCAGAGATAATGAATGTCTTTGTTAGTTGTCGAAAATTCAAAATCAGGAATTGCTTCTTTCTTTTTGATAAACCAACTCTCAATGTCGGGATTATCGGGATAGGTCATCAAAACGGGTTCGGTATTAAAACCCGCATATTTGATGTAATCTTTAAACAAATCGACACGGTATTCGAGCGTGTCTTCGTGTTTTTTGATGATATTGTTTTTATAATCTTCAACAGAAGTACCAACAATAATACCTATAAATGTATGTTTTTCAGTAGTTATCTGATATAAATAGACTGATGGCTTTTGGTCTTGAACCAAAATATGTTCCTCTTTAAATTCCTGAAATTTTTGATTAACCTGCTTAAATCGTTTTTCAAAAGTATTCTTTTGTTGATTGGTATAAGCTGGGTTCAAAATATGCAAAAAGGACAACGGATTAAAATCCAATTGCGAAGCCAGTTCGGCTGCTGAATATTCCTCATAGGAACGTGAAGTCACTAAACTCACTTTGTCGCGAGTGGGACGAACTGCTTTAAAAGGAATTATTTTTGCCATTTATAGAATTGAAAAATGATAATTTATGCGAACATTGTTGCTACTTTTTCTGCTTTTTTGCTTTCTGCATAATCGTAAAAACCTTCACCTGATTTTGCTCCTAATTTTCCGGCGCGAACCATATTTACCAATAATGGACAAGGGGCATATTTTGGGTTTTTGAAACCGTCGTACATTACATTCAATATTGCTAAACATACGTCAAGCCCAATAAAATCAGCTAATTGTAAAGGTCCCATTGGGTGTCCCATTCCTAATTTCATTACGGTATCAATTTCGTAAACACCAGCTACTTTATTGTATAACGTTTCGATAGCTTCGTTAATCATTGGCATTAAAATTCTGTTGGCCACAAATCCAGGATAATCATTTACTTCAACAGGAGTTTTTCCTAATTTTTCAGATAAATCCATGATTTGTTTGGTCACTTTGTCTGAAGTATTGTAACCACGAATGATTTCAACCAGTTTCATAATCGGCACCGGATTCATGAAATGCATCCCGATAACTCTTTCAGGATGAGAAACAACCCCGCCAATTTGTGTGATGGAAATGGAAGAAGTATTGGTGGCTAAAATGGTGTCATGGGAGCAAGCATCATTTAATTGTTTGAAAATGTTTAGTTTCAATTCTACATTTTCGGTTGCAGCTTCAACTACTAAATCTACACCAACAACACCATCTTTTATGTCTGTATAAGTGATAATATTACTAATCGTTTTGAATTTATCTTCTTCAGAAATTGTTCCTTTTGCAACCATTCTGTCCAAATTGGCAGCAATAGTTGCCATTCCTTTATCCAAAGATTTTTCGGAAACATCGATTAATTTTACGGTAAAACCGCTTTGTGCAAAAGTATGCGCAATTCCGTTACCCATTGTTCCTGCTCCGATTACTGCAATATTTTTCATTTTTTATGTTTTGAATTTAAAGATTTTAAAATTTTATAATGGATAGACTATTTTTTGAAACAATCAATGATTTGATATGCTACTCTTAAAGCATTTGTTCCTTGTTCTAAAGTTACCACTGGAGTCGTATTGTTATTTATGGCATCTGCAAAAGAATCCAATTCGTCCAAAATAGCATTGTTTTGTTCTACTTCAGGATTTGCGAAATAGATTTGTTTTTTTATGCCTTCGGCATTTTGAAGAATCATATCAAAATCCCCGGGAATTTCGGGAGCGTCTTTCATTTTTACGACTTCACATTTTTTCTCCAGGAAATCTACAGAAATGTAGGCGTCTTTTTGGAAAAAACGAGATTTACGCATGTTTTTCAATGAAATTCTGCTGGCTGTTAAATTGGCCACACAACCATTTTCGAATTCAATTCTAGCATTAGCAATATCCGGCGTATCACTAATTACCGAAACGCCGCTGGCATTGATGTTTTTTACTTTGGAATTCACCACGCTCAAAATCGCATCAATATCGTGAATCATCAAATCTAAAACCACAGGAACATCGGTGCCACGAGGATTGAATTCGGCCAAACGATGCGTTTCTATAAACATTGGGTTTTCAATCATGTTTTTGGTGGCGATAAAAGCAGGATTGAACCTTTCGACATGGCCAACCTGACCTTTTACCTTGTATTCATTGGCTAAAGCGATGATTTCTTCGGCTTCTTTGACTGTATTTGAAATGGGTTTTTCTATAAAGACATGTTTACCCGATTTGATGGCTACTTTGGCACATTTGTAATGTGAAAGCGTTGGAGTTACAATATCAATAACATCAACAGCGTGAATTAAAGTGGCTATGGTATGGAATTGTTTATAACCAAATTCAGCTGCTATTTTTGCCCCGTTTTCTTGATTTTCATCATAAAAACCGACTAATTCGTATTTATCAGACTGTTGTAATAATCGTAAATGTATTTTTCCAAGATGACCGGCACCTAAAACCCCTACTTTTAACATATAAATGTATTTTGAACAAAAATAGGAATAAAATGATAATTGATAATTGATAATTCATAATATTTTAGCCCCGATTAATTCATCTAATTTTTGTTTTAATTAGAGTTCAGTGAATTTCATTTATAGTAGAAATCCTTTTTTGATGAACGAAAAAGAAAGATTACTTCACCATGCATTTATTTGATTTGAAGTTCAGTGAATTTTATTTGAAACGAATAGCATTAAATGCTTCTTAAATTTATATTTCTTTTCTTAATTTTACCAAAATAAATCAACCCCAGTTTTGAAAGATACCGCCAAACACCAAGGACTTCGTAATCAATTAGTAAAACTTTTAGAAGGAAAAAGAATTACAGATTCCACTGTTTTGGAAGCTATTAAAAAAGTGCCAAGACACTTGTTTTTCAATTCTAGTTTTGCGGATTATGCATATCAGGACAAAGCTTTTCCGATTGCTGCCGGACAAACGATTTCTCAGCCTTTCACGGTAGCGTTTCAAAGTCAATTATTGGAAGTAAAAAAAGGTCATAAAGTGTTAGAAATAGGAACAGGTTCAGGTTATCAAACCGCTGTTTTGTGTACGATGGGAGCGACAGTATATAGTGTAGAAAGACAAAATGAATTGTTCAAGCAAACCTCTATTTTACTGCCAAAATTAGGAATTCGTCCCAAACTTTTGACTTTTGGAGATGGTTATAAAGGATTACCCAATTATGCTCCTTTTGATAGTATCATCGTTACGGCTGGAGCACCAATTATTCCGAAACCATTGATGGCACAATTGAAAATAGGGGGAAGACTAGTTATTCCGTTAGGGGAAGACGTGCAGATTATGACTTTATTGATTCGGAAAAGCGAAACCCAATTTGAAAAACATGAATTTGGAGAATTTCGATTCGTTCCTCTATTGGAAGATAAAAATTAAACCAAAACCCATTCACAATCGAATGGGTTTTTTATTGACCAATAATTCCAATATAACGCTCCAAACTTTCTTTCTCAATTTGAGCAATAAACAATAAGAAATCTTCTTTATTGTTTTTTGTTTGAGCCGTTTCTAATGTTTGATAATATTGCATTCTGGAATCATAATCGCCTTTGATATTGGCAATGATATAACCATGTTGCAATAAAATCAGGTTCATTACCAAACGAGAAGTTCTCCCGTTTCCATCAATAAATGGGTGGATAGTAACCAAACGTTCGTGCATTTCGGCAGCCAGAACGATGGGATGCAAACTGTTTTTATAAGTTTCATACCAAATGAAAAAATCTTCCATTTCTTTACTGACCATAAAAGGTTGTGGCGGCATGTAGGAACTTCCTTTTATCATGACTTGCACTTTTCTATAACGACCGGCGTCTTCAGGATAAATACCTCTCAAAATCAGATTATGAATAGATAAAACTTCACGTTCATTCAAAGAAGTATTTTTCTCCATCAGATGCTTGATGTAACCAATAGCTTCCTGATGATTAATCGCTTCGAGATGTTCGCGCATACTTTTTCCGGAAATGGTCAAACCTTCATTTATAACCAAATCGGTTTCACGAAGCGTCAGAGTATTTCCTTCGATACGGTTGCTTTCAAAAGTATATTCCAATTCTAAAGCTTGGGCAATTCTAAAACTGTCAAACTGACGAAAAGTATCTAATTTTGCTTTTAAAACATCGATTTCATCTAGAATAGTTTGCAATGTTTTTGAAATTTTTTTAGATGAAGAACTTCTTACATATTTAATTTCATCTTCGGCAACTTTTAAGGCTTTTAAGGCAAATTCGTCCTGACCAATTTCATAAAGAATTTTTTCTTTTAGCCAGGCTACCATTATCGTTTCAAAATCGATTTCAAGAAGTGAAGCTAATTTTATAATTTGTTCTTTGGTAGGTTTTCTTGTTCCGCTTTCGAATTTACTGATTAAAGCCTGATCAATTCCTAAAAGTTGAGCCACTTCTCTCGTTTTTAATCCTTTTTGCTCTCTTGCATTTTTGAGTAGTGTTTTCATTTTCGAGGATGTTTAAAATTGTCTTGACAAATTTAGTCATAATTTTTTGATAAAAAAAAAACATTTCCAATTTTAACCTAAAAATTACAACTTAAAATGATTTTTTGATTCGATCTAGATCACGCTTTGTGTCTTGCTCTTTTAGAGATTCGCGTTTGTCGTAGGTTTTCTTTCCTTTGCAAAGTCCAATTTCGAGTTTGGCCATTCCTTTTTCGTTGGTAAATAACTTAAGAGGAACAATGGTTAATCCTTTGGCCTGAACACTTTTTAGCAACCCTTTCAATTCTTTTTTATTCAATAAAAGCTTGCGTTCGCTTCTTGCTTTGTGGTTGAATTGATTCCCAAAAGTATATTCTTCTATGTAAGTATTAATAGCAAACAACTCGTTATTGCTGAATTCACAAAAACTTTCAGTGATATTGGCTTTTCCTAAACGAATAGATTTAATCTCAGTTCCGGCCAAAACAATACCAGCCGTAAATTTTTCAATTATTTCGTAATCGAATCGGGCTCTTTTGTTTAGTATGTTGATTGTTTTTAGCATAGGAATGCAAATGTACAAACTATTTATTCAACAAAAAATAATTCAAAAACGAATATTAATTTTATAAAAGTTGAAAGTTATTTTATAATAAAAAAGTGCTGACATTTAAATTATTATTATATTCGTAATTCAAACGCTAAAATTGTATAAAAATGACAAAAAAATTACTAAAATTATCTGTTATTTCGTTTTTACTTATTGTGTCTTGTACCAAAGAGGACGCAGTTCAAGAAAGTAATATTATTATTGATGCCTCTCAAAAAGAGCCTCTGACAGCAAAAGAAATTAATGCGAAAATAGACGAAGCTATAGCAACCAAAGGTTCGTTTAACTGGAATGAAGCCTCAAATCATTTGCTTTGGAGTGCGGCAGTTCGTGGAGAAAATGTTATTACAATAGGATTTGGAAATTCAAACAAAGATATTGAAAGAGCAAAATCGTATAGTAATGCAGATATTCAAAACGATTTATTGGGTTTAATTATGAAATATGAAGGAGCAAGTTTAGAGAAAACCCTTATTTCTGCTGATGAATATTTAAATTTGATTGATGTTATTATCTCAAAACAAGAAACTATAATTGCCCTGAGAAACAGTAAATTTATTCGTTATATCGAACCTGGAGATTACAAATATTTTGAAATAAAAAATGCAGAAAGTCGTTCCGATTCAAGTTCCGGTTCTGGTTGTGGTTTTGATACTTCAATATTAAGTTCCGTTGATTATACTACAATAACTCCAAATGCAAAAGCTCCTTGGACATTCTATCAGCACAATATTCCAAATGCATGGAATTATAGTACCGGAAGAGGAATTACCATTGGAATTATTGATACCGGAGTTTCCCCAAATCAAACATTATTAGGGTCGAGTTTTAATGATGGATTTTCAACAGGAAGAACAATCCAAAAGTATGGAACTTATGTAGATTCTATTTGGCCTTGGAGTACAACAACCGATGGTTCAAGTGATCAATGTGGCCACGGGACAAGCATGTCTTCAGTTGCTGCTGCCCCTAGAAATGACAATGGCATGCCTGTTGGTGTTGCTTACAATGCAAATTTAGTTACTTATCGTGCGGCGTTGAATGTAGTTTTAGATGGATATCACGAACAAAATGGTGTGAAAAATGCTTTTACAGCTTTGGCAAATAATGCTAATGTTAAAATTATTTCCATGTCAATGGGACATATTTTCTCAGTTGGTAAAATTGAAGACGGAATAAAATATGCTTACAGCAAAGGAAAATTGATTTTCTGTGCAGGCGGAACGTCAACTAGTTTTACCAACTTTGTGGGAGTAATTTTTCCAGCCTGGATGGCAGAAACTGTTGCTGTAACCGGAGTTAAAGAAGGTTCGGTCTATCAAAAGTGTGATGTATGTCACACGGGCGGAAAAATAGATTTTACTGTAGTAATGGAAAGAACAGTTTCCGGAAATACGGTTCCCGTTGGTAGTTATTATGATAATCAATCAGATTATGTAGGCGGTTCATCTGTTGCAACGGCTACCACTGCCGGAATTGCAGCTTTAGTTTGGTCAAAAAATCCAACGTGGACCAAAGATCAGGTTTTAACAAAAATGAAACAATCGGCAAGTTTTTACCCAAATAAAAATGCAGATTTTGGTTACGGAAATATTAATGCTTTGTTAGCCGTTCAATAATCGATGTTTAAATAATACAAAAAGCCATCAGAAGTAAATTTTGATGGCTTTTTTATGGTTACTAATAACTAAACACTATTTTTGCGTCATGAAAGATAACCAATCAAAAGATCCGCTTCACGGAATTACGCTTCAAAGAATTTTGGAACAATTGATCGATTATTACGGATTTGATACGTTAGGCGAACTGATAAAAATCAAATGTTTTACTGATAAGCCAAGTGTTAAATCCAGTCTGACTTTTTTACGAAAAACAGATTGGGCCAGAAAAAAAGTGGAGGAATTGTATTTGAGAACTTTGCCTAAATTTGAGGATAAATAGCTTTTATTTATTTAAAAGAGAATAAATAACGGTGTCCAAAAACCGACCTTCATAAAATTCATTTTCCTTTAAGTGGGCTTCTTTTACAAAATTATTTTTTTCTAAAACGATAGCCGAAGCTGTATTTTCAGGGTCAATGATAGCTTCAATAGAATGGAGTCCCATTACATTGAATCCATAATCAACTGCTTTTTTAATAGCTTCTGAAATAATCCCTTTTCCCTGAAATTCAGGAAGCAGCATATAGCCAATTTCTGCACGAAAGTGCTCGGGTTTTATTCTGTAATGACCAATTATTCCGATTAATTTCGGATTACCTTTTAATGTAATGGCCCAGTTAATTCCTTCGTTAGCTTCAATTTTTGAATCAATCATGGCGATATGTTCCAAAGCATCTTCAATACTTTTCACTAAAGGCCTTGGGATATATTTCATGGTTTCGACATTAGAACGTAAGGTAAAAATTTCGTTTACATCATTATTATCGACACGTCTTAAAAGCAATCGTTCGGTTTCAAGATTAGGAAAAGGAGTGAAGTTTATAGTTAACATTTTAATTCTTATTTAAAAATTCAACAACTTTTATATTTATAATTTCCGACTGATCGATACTTAAGAAATGCCCGGCATCTTTGATAACCGCAGTTTCTACATTTGGAATAAATTTGTGTGCTTTTACGAATATTTTCTCATCATTTACTATATCCTGATCGCCAATCAAAACCATTACAGGAATTTTTAATGACCTTAAATTCTTTTCAGAAAATCGGGTCATATCTAACAATCGAGGTTTGCTGTTTCCATATTTGTAAGCCAGAAAAAGTTGGTTTTTAAACAGACTGTCAATTTTATCCGGTTCGGATGAAAAGGACTTAAAAAATTTCGTAAGACTTTTTTCGCTAGGATATAATTTAAGAACTAGTCCGGAAAGCACTTTCCCTAAATTTTGAATTCCGCCGAAAGTTTGAGCCGGACTTAGTAAAATCAGTTTTTTGATTTTGTTGTCAGGCTGCACCGCTAAATAGGTTGCCATCCATCCACCTCTTGACACACCCACCAAATTAATATTTTCCATCTGAAAATGATCAAAAATCTCATTATAAAAAATACCGGTTTCTTTATTAGTCAATTTAATGCGGTTTGCTACTGACTTTCCAGCTTCTAAAGGAAAATCGATTGCATAAACTCGATGTTCTTTACTAAATTCTTTTACATTGGGAAACCACATGGTAGAACTCGCATCAGTGCCATGAAACAAAATTACAGGCTCGCCGGTTTTTGGTCCGCAGATAATGACGTGGGCTAGTCCGTAACTGGTTAGCACATCAATTTCTTCAAAAGGAACATCCCATAATTTTAGTGTTAGATTATAGGAGTCTATATATTGGCTTTTTTCTTTTTTAGATGGGAAAACGTAATCTAGTGTTATTTTAGAACTGGAACATCCTGTTAACAAAATTATTAAAGTTAACAGAAGAAGTAAATTGCGCATAAGGGGATTTTAAATATAGAAAGTTTTATTTATATACGAACTTTAGTTGCTTTTAGTTCATTTTCCAAATATAGAAAATTGTTTTCATTGATTAGAAAATTTCAATGTTGAATTTTGCTTCAAATTTTTCTCCGGAATTCAGAATTTGAATGCCTTCTTTTTCAAACAAATTACCCGATTTTTCGATTGTATCGGAATAACCTAACCAAGGTTCAATGCAAATAAATGGCGCATTGTTTTTTGTCCAAATGCCCAAAGACGGAAAATCATCAAATCTGATACGAAGCAGCGGTATATTTTTCTCTATAATATCAACATATTTGGACTGTATTTTTTTTAAAATTAGAGCGTCATTTTTAAACAAAGAATAGGTAAGAGGCAGTGTGTTTTTTATCATTGGTAATTCAATCGTTTTATCAGAAATCAAATCATTTTCAAGCGGATAAACGACTAGTTTTTCTTCTTTTTCAAATAGAATCTGATAATCATCAAAAGCTTTTGATAAAGCAAATGCCGGATGCGCACCAATAGAAAAAGGCATTGCAAACGAGTTTTTATTAATGACGTGATAGACAATTTCTAAATCATTATCGAGTAGTATATAATGTATTTGCAATTCGAATTCAAAAGGATAACATCGCAACGTTTCCTCAGAATGAGTTAATGAAAAAACAACATGATTCTTGGAATTTTCGATTAATTCAAATTCCATATCTCGAGCAAAACCATGGCGGGATAAAGAATAAGTTTTTCCATTATACTCGTATTGATTGTTCTTTAAAGTTCCAACAATTGGAAATAAAACAGGGGAGTGTTTGCCCCAAAAAGCGGAATTTCCATCCCAAATATATTCTATTTCAGAACTATTTAGTAAAGAAACTAATTCGGCACCTTTATGGTTTATTGTGGCAATTAAATTGGAATTCGAAAGTGTTGTTATCAAGGTAATTTTAAATTTAAGGCTATTTGTGTTGATTTGTAAATATATTTCATTAATTTTATTTTAACCGCTTATCTTTTATTAAAAATTTAACTAAAACTATTATGAATACAAAATTCGAAATCATTGAAAAAGAAGTAATTGAAACACTTCATTTTCCAAAAACCGATGTTCTCGAAGATAAAGATGAAATTCAGCAAAGAAATTCAGAGTTAGAAAGAGCACTTTCATTGGGTAATTTAGAACATTCTAAAATTAAAATATTTTTTGAGGACAATGAATCTAAAAAGGTAGTTGAAACTACCGTTTGGGGAGTAACTGATAAAAGAGTAATCTTAAAGCAGGGTGTTGGTATTCCGATAAACAGAATATATAAAACAGTTTAGCATTATAAAAGTTTGAATAAAGACATTAACTTTCGTTGGTGTTTTTTTTTTTTTGTCTTTTTTAGTTGAATTAATTTTGACCAAAAAAGCGAAATTTTTGTAACAAAATATAGAAAAACGAGTCTTAAACTATTATCAATCAAAATAAACTATATGAAAAACAATTTTTTTAAAGCCAATTTGGTTTTGGCTTTATTCTTAGGAGCATTGTCACTAAAGGCACAACAAACTCCAACTGCTGCATCAGCAAATCCATCGGCTTCCAATTACAATTATCATGATGCTTTTGCACCACTTTTTTATACCAAAAATGGAACAAGCACACGTTCAGCAAGCGGTCAGCCAGGTGCTAAATATTGGCAAAACAGAGCGGATTATCAGTTAACTGCAAAATTAAATGATCAAACCAATGAGATTATTGGAACTGAAACACTGACTTACACCAATAACAGCCCCGATAAATTATCATTTTTATGGATGAACGTTGATCAAAATCTTTTCAAAAAAGACTCTCGCGGTAATGCGGTAATTCCTGTAACCGGAAGCCGTAATGGAGCAAGAGGAGAAGTTTTTGACGGAGGTCATAAAATAAAATCGATAAAAGTGGTTTCTATTATCGGCGGAAAATCTATCGAGAAAGAAGTGAAATTCGAAATTATTGATACCCGAATGCAAATTTTTCTTCCTCAGGAATTGAATGCTAACGGTGCAACTGTAAAACTAAAAATTGATTTTTCTTATATTTCTCCAAAATACGGTTCGGACAGAACAGGCGTTTTAGATACAAAAAATGGAAAAATTTTCACAATAGCACAATGGTATCCACGTATGTGCGTCTATGATGACGTGAAGGGATGGAATACACTTCCGTATTTAGGCGCAGGAGAGTTCTATCTTGAATATGGCGATTTTGATGTAAATATTACAGCACCGGCAAATCATATCGTAGTTTGTTCTGGTGAATTACAAAATCCTGCCGAAGTTTACACTACAGAGCAACAAAAACGTTGGACAGCAGCTGCAAATAGCGATAAAACGGTTATTATTCGTTCTGCTGAAGAAGTGACGAATGCAACGTCTCGTCCGTCTGGAAAATCGACATTGACTTGGAAATTTAAAATGAAAAACTCCCGTGATGTATCTTGGGCATCTTCGGCAGCATTTATTATAGATGCAGCTAAAATCAATTTGGCAAGTGGTAAAAAATCGTTGGCAATTTCGGCTTATCCTGTTGAAAGTAACGGTGGTAATGCATGGGAGCGTTCTACAGAATATACCAAAGCATCTATTGAAAATTATTCTAAAAGATGGTTTGAATATCCTTATCCAGCAGCAGTAAATGTGGCAGGGAATGAAGGCGGAATGGAATATCCTGGAATTGTTTTTTGCAGTTGGGAATCTAAAGGAGCCGATTTATGGGGTGTTACAGATCACGAATTTGGGCATATTTGGTTTCCTATGATTGTAGGTTCGAATGAACGTTTATTTGCCTGGATGGATGAAGGATTTAATACTTTTATTAACTCTTTGAGTTCAGTTGATTTTAATAAAGGGGAATACAAATCTCCAGTAACAGATATGCATCAAATGTCTGAAGCATTTACAAATCTTAAGATAGAACCAATCATAACGGCACCAGACGGTTTGAAGGAAGCTAATTTAGGAATATTAGCCTATTATAAGCCATCGATGGGATTGGTTATGTTAAGAGAGCAAGTATTAGGAGAAGCACGTTTCGATAATGCTTTAAGAACATATGTCGCTCGTTGGGCTTTTAAACATCCTACTCCGGATGATTTTTTCAGAACGATGGAGAATGTTTCCGGTGAAGATTTAAATTGGTTTTGGAGAGGTTGGTTTGTAAACAACTGGCGTTTAGATCAGGCGGTAACTAAAGTTAAATATGTGAAAAATGATCCAAAATTAGGTGCAGTTATTTCTATTGAAAATATGGAAAAGATGCCAATGCCGGTAATTTTAGATATAAAATATAAAAGTGGTGCTGTAAGTAGAGTTAAACTTCCGGTTGAAATTTGGGAACGGAATATCAGTTGGTCGTTCAAGCAGGCTTCAACTGAAGAAATTGAAACGATAACTTTAGACCCGGATCACGTTTTACCAGATGTAAATCCCGCTAATAATGTTTGGAGTTCAGGTAAGAGTGAATTAGAAAAAGACGTTATTTTAGATGGGTATTTAGGAAATTTTTCAAGTAAAATGATTCCTATAAAAATCACATTTACCGAAGATAATGGTGTGCTTGTAGCAAATGCAACTGGTCAGCCAGAATTGCATCTTGAATCTGCAGGGAAAGATAAGTTTGTATTTGAGCAAGCCGGTCTCATAATGCAGTTTAACGAAAGCAAAAACGAATTTACTTTGGGAGTTAACGGACAGAGTTTTTTATTTACGAGAGATAAATAATTTATAACTTTATTATAAATGAAAAAACACCAACTTTCAGTTCGTGTTTTTTTTTTTTGCGAATCAATTATCTGGTTCGCTTTGGCATAGGTTCGTAGTGGATATTCTTGCAAAAAAAACTGAAAAAAAACTAACTTATATTAACAAAACTTATTGAAACAATTAACTATATAGACTTAATAAAAATAGTAATTTTACTTAAGCAAATAAATATTTTTAAATGTAAACTTAAAACAATAAGTAGCTAATATTTTGAAAAACAGTTATGTATAGAAAAAAATAAAATAACAAAAAGGGGAAGAAAATAATAAGCCTTAGAAATTTTTTCTATAATATAGTCATTAACTGAATATTAATTTAAGAAAGAATATCATGAAATCACTTGTTATTGTTTTGTTTTTTTTGGGTTTAACCACCTTATCTTATTCTCAAGATAAAAAAGGCGGTGATGGAAGTATGAAAGCGGAAGAATTACCAGAAGTTGTAATAAAAAGTGCGGGAAAAGATTTTTCTGTATACTTACCGGACAGAAACCCAGATGAAAAAGTAAGACGTCTCCAAGAAAAATTCATTTCCTATGACCTAGGAAAAGATTATGAGGGGTTTGATACGTACTTGGTAACTATGGAAGTTAAAAATGGCTTATTGGCAGCAACTTATAATGAAAATGGAAAATTAATTAGTGTTGTTGAAAATTATAAAAATGTAAAACTTCCAAGTGAAGTAATTTACTCTGTTTATAAAACATTCCCTGGTTGGAAAATTGTAAACGACAAATTTCTATACTCTCAAGAGGATGGCGATATTGTTAAAAAAGAGTATAAACTTAAGATTAAAAAAGATAAAGAAACACGTAGTTTAGTCGTTCATCCTAATGGAGAAATTTTGAAAGGAATCGACTAAAAAACATTTAAAAACTAATTAAAAAAAAGAGGTTTAGTATTAAAATGGTACTAAACCCCTTTTCTTTTCAAATCTTTTTTATTGCAAAACTAAATCTGTTTGATTTCTAAAAACCAATTTTCCGTCAAATTCATCAATCAAAATAACGCTATCCGTTTTAATTGTTCCGGCTAATATTTCTTTTGATAATTCATTTAATACTTCTCTCTGAATCACCCGTTTTACAGGTCGTGCGCCAAATTGCGGATCATATCCTTTTTTAGCTAAATATTTAACAGCTTCCGGTGTAGAATCCATGGTGATGTTTTGCTGTGCCAGCATTTTAGTTACTGATTTCAGCTGTAGTTCTACAATTCGCTGGATGTTTTTATTGGTTAATGGTGTGAACATCACAATTTCATCAATACGGTTAATGAACTCAGGACGAACTGTTTGTTTTAACAATCCTAAAACCTCTGCTTTTGCTGCTTCAGTTGCTGCTTCGATATTTCCTTTTAAGTTCTCGAATTTTTCTTGTATAATCTGGCTTCCCATATTGGATGTCATGATGATAATCGTGTTTTTAAAATCAGCCAAACGTCCTTTGTTGTCTGTCAAGCGTCCTTCATCCAATACTTGCAATAAGATATTAAACGTGTCCGGATGTGCTTTTTCAATCTCATCGAGCAACACAACAGAGTATGGTTTTCTGCGAACTGCTTCGGTTAATTGTCCCCCTTCGTCATAACCGACATATCCCGGAGGAGCACCTACCAATCGGCTTACACTGTGGCGTTCTTGGTATTCACTCATATCAATTCGGGTCATTGCATTTTCATCATCGAACAAATATTCTGCTAAGGCTTTCGCTAATTCGGTTTTTCCCACACCAGTTGTTCCCAAGAATAGAAAGGTTCCTACCGGTTTTTTCATGTCTTGTAATCCAGCCCGGCTTCTTCGTACCGCATCACTAACGGCTTCGATTGCTTCTTCCTGACCAACGACGCGTCTGTGTAATTCATCTTCAAGTTTTAAGAGTTTTTCTTTTTCACCCTGAAGCATTTTCATAACTGGAATTCCGGTCCATTTTGCCACTACTTCGGCAATATCTTCCCGTGTTACTTCTTCTTTTATCAAAGATTTTCCCGATTGATTTTCTTGTAATTGTTTCAGTAAAACATCCAAACGTTCTTGTGCTTCTTTGATTTTTCCGTAACGGATTTCGGCAACTTTCCCATAATCACCATCGCGTTCGGCACGTTCGGCTTCATATTTAAAATTTTCAATTTCAGTTTTTATAGCCTGAATGTTATCTACAACATCTTTTTCAGATTTCCATTTGGCATATAATTCATTACGGTCTTCTTTTAAATTGGCTAAATCCAATCCAAGCACTTTCAATTTATTTTCGTCTTTTTCACGTTTAATGGCTTCGATTTCAATTTCCAATTGCATTATTTTCCGATCCAAAACGTCTAATTCTTGAGGTTTAGAATTGATTTCCATGCGTAATTTTGAAGCTGCTTCATCCATTAAATCAATGGCTTTGTCAGGAAGAAAACGATTGGTGATATAGCGTTGCGATAATTCGACAGCCGCAATAATCGCATCATCTTTTATCTGAACCTTATGATGGGTTTCGTATTTTTCTTTAATACCACGCAAAATCGAAATCGCACTTTCGGTATCTGGTTCGTCGACCAAGATTTTCTGGAAACGACGTTCTAATGCTTTGTCTTTCTCGAAATATTTTTGATATTCATCCAATGTTGTGGCGCCAATAGCACGCAGTTCACCACGAGCCAAAGCAGGTTTTAGAATGTTTGCTGCATCCATGGCACCTTCGCCACCCCCGGCACCAACTAATGTATGGATTTCATCAATAAATAAAACGATATCCCCTTCGGCAGAGGTTACTTCTTTCACAACGGATTTCAAACGCTCTTCAAATTCCCCTTTGTATTTGGCACCGGCTATTAACGCACCCATATCGAGAGAGAAAATAATTTTATCTTTAAGATTATCGGGTACATCTCCATCTACAATTCGATGGGCCAATCCTTCGGCAATAGCCGTTTTACCAACACCCGGTTCGCCGACTAACATAGGATTGTTTTTGGTTCGTCGGGTTAGTATTTGTAACACACGGCGAATTTCCTCATCACGACCAATTACAGGGTCGAGTTTACCATCTTTTGCTAGTTCGTTGAGGTTTTTGGCATATTTGTTCAAAGCATTATAGGTTTCTTCTGCCGAAGCGGAGGTCACTCTTTCGCCTTTTCGTAATTCATCGATAGCCATTTGTAAGGCTTTTTCTGTTACGCCTTGGTCTTTTAATATTTGGGCGACTTTACTTTTTGATTTGAAGATAGCAATGATTAAATGTTCAATCGAAACATATTCATCCGTCATTTTTTTTGCAATATTATTGGCTTCCAGCAATGAATTATTGGCATCACGAGACAACATCAATTCCCCGCCGGAAACTTTTGGAAAACTTTGAACCGTACTGTCTAAAATCTGTTTGAACAGATTCACATTTACATTCAATTTTTTCAAAATGAATGGTGCTACATTTTCATCAACTTCCAGAATGCCTTTAAATATATGTTCATTCTCAATTTGTTGTTGACCAAAGCCTTGAGCAATTTGTTGCGCTTGCTGAATGGCTTCCTGCGATTTAATTGTAAAATTATTTAAGTTCATAGCTGTAATGTTTTAACTTTGCTGATAGGAGTTCAATTTATATTCCAATACGTAAAATCTGACAAAATGTCTGTTTGCGAATCAGTTGCAAAGACAAAATGTCCTAAAATAAGACAAAATGAGTATTCTTAAAAACTTTTTTGGTAATTCGAGTGAAGAGAATCAACCTTCAAAAATTAATTGGATTCCATTGACTGATTTAGATCAGTTGAATGAAATTAGTGTTGCTTCGAACGAAAAACCAATGGTCATTTTCAAGCACAGTACAAGGTGTAGTATCAGTCGAATGGCTTTGAAACAGTTTGAAAATGAGTATGCCTTAACTGATGATGAAGTTACGATTTATTTTTTGGATTTGTTGTCTTTTCGGGATATTTCTAATGCAATTGCCACTCGTTTTCAAGTGGAACATCAATCGCCACAGTTAATTTTAATCAAAGAAGAAAAAGTAATTTATAATGCTTCGCATAGCGATATTGATGCAGAGACTTTAAAAAATAAATTATAATAAAAAAAGCTCTTCAAATACGGTCAAGAGCTTTTTATTTTAATGTAAAATCGGGAACTATTTTTTTATAATTCTCTTATTGTATTCTTTTCTGTCAACAACGATTTTAACTAAATAAATGCCACTCGGCAGATGTTTAATGTCGATATGATTATTATATGTTTCGTCTGACGAAGTTGATTTTGAAGTATAAACATTTTGACCATTTAGATTAAAAATAGTAATATCTAAAACTTTGTTTAGGGCATTATCAATATTTAAATAAAAATCACCATTGGATGGATTTGGATAAATGGCTATTTCATTTTTATACGTTTCCGTTTCACTAGCAATTCTTGCACCAATACAACTTATAGCCGTTGCAGAAACAGTTCCATTAGCGTTGGCAGTATTTCCTACGCTATTTTTTGCCACCATCGAAAACGTATAAGTAGAACCAGCAGTAATTAAATACGTATTTAAAAATTGCGTACCGGTTACATTACTTGCGTAAAGATTACCATTTCTATAAATATCATAAGCTGTTGCACCTGCCGAAGCGGTCCAAGTCAAATTAATTCTGCTTGTAGTGGTAGCACAATCTGGAGTTGCAGTTAGGGTAAATGCTCCGGGAGGACAACTTATTGCGGTTACTGGTAAAGTGCCATTTGAATTTGCAGTTTGACCAATATTGTTTTTTGCTTTAACCGAATAGGTATAAATAGTTCCACCAGCAATTAAATAGGTATTTAAAAATTGAGTTCCAACAATATCACTTGCATAAAGAGAGCCATTTCTATAAATATCATACGACGTAGCATTTGCAGAAGCAGTCCAGGTTAATTTTATTTGACTGGTTGCTGTAGCATTACATTCTGGAGTTAGCGTAAGTGTAAATGCTCCGGGAACAGCACAATTTATAGCTGTTACAGACAAAGTTCCGTTTGAATTTCCGACTTGAGTAGGAGAAGTGTTTTTTGCTTTTACAGAATAAGTATAGCCAGTACCAGCTGTTACGGCGGTATTGATAAATTGTGTGCCTGTCACATTAGTATATAAAGCACCATTTCTATAAATATCATATGAAGTTGCATTTGCCGAAGCCGTCCAGGTAAGATTTACTCTACTGGTTGTTGAGGAACATTCCGGAGTTGCAGTTAACGAAAATGTTCCCGGAATAGCTGCACTGCAAGTAAGATTTAAATTGGATTTGAATGCATTAAAATAAGCTAAAGCAAATTTATCTCTCCAAGTAGTACTGGTCAATTTTGCAGCATCAGTTGTCGTGTCAACAAAACCAATTTCATTTAAACAAGCAGTAGCCGACGAATATCTCAAAACTCCAAGATGATAAGCTAAAAAACTATTGTCTTCCACGCATCTTCTGTTATTCCAAACTCCATTTGTAACCATATCGGCCTGAATTTTTGTTGCAAAGGCAATGTCCGGAGCCGTATTGGTATCGCTATCGGTGCAGTAAAAAGTTTCTGTTCCGGTTCCGCCTCCTGCATTACAGTGAATACTCAAAAATCTATCCGCATTCCAATTGTTAGACATAAGCGCTCTTTGATTCACGGAAATCCAACTGTTTAAATTGGTAGTTCGTGTCATTTGAGCAGTCCATGTGCAACTGTTTTGGATTAATGTTTTGGTTCTTAAACCTACTTCTAGTGAAGTTTCAATTTCGATAGCCGTTCTTCCGTCAGGATTATTACTCACTGTTGCGCCATAACCATGACCCGGATCAATAACTATAATTTGAGCGTTCGCTGTAAAAGAGAGCAGGATTACAATTAAAAATAAGTATATTTTTTTCATAAGTAGCTATATTATAATTTGATTCTTGAAGTAAATATTTGACCCGTTTTATCATCAGCATAAATTATTTTGTCTCCATCGTAAAAACTTGGAAACATTTCAAATACTTCTTCTGAATTAGTGATTTTTGTAGTTTTTGAAGTAGCAGCGTTAAATAAATACAATTCTGAATTGCTTATTTCATGACCATCTTTACTTTCGTCTAAAAAGCCAATAAGATATTTATCGTCTTTTGACCAGGAAGTTGCTATTCCGGTTCCGATTTTAGTAATTAATCCGGAACCATCGGTATTATAAACATAAATATCAGAACCATTATGGACGGCTACTTTCTTTTTGTCATTTGATAAAATAGCGTTGTAAAATTGACCTTCATCATTGGTAACAACCCAAGATTTTGATGTTTTTAAATCTTTCGCTTCAATTTTCAAAGTAGACAAATTGGTATAAATCACAATTCCAGTACCTTTTTCTTGGCCATTAAATGAAGGCAAATAATTATGATTAATATCTAAATGCTTTTTAATCAGCTTTGTTTTAATCGTATAACTTTTTACTTCTGAATTGGCAACATAATCGTTTTCTTTTTTTTCTTTGAAGAAAATGGTTTTTCCATCATTTGACCAACTATATCCGTAACCACTTCCCGAAACTCTGGAAATTTGGGTTGTCTTTTTGGTTTTCATGTTCAATAAATAAACGCCATTAAAATTCAAACCAGTCAATAAAGTATAATTTCCAGTGGGCGAAACCAAAGGATTTGTATAAAAACCCTTGACAGGAATTTTTCTGACTTCCGATAAATTTTGAGAATAACTACCCAAACCAATGAGTAATAAACAAATTGTAATAAGATATTTTTTCATAGTTTTTTTGGAAAAAAAATTAGTATTCTATAAATCTATAAAAAATATATAGAATATGATAAAATATTTATTAACAAATAGTTATGAGTAAAAGTTTTACAAATTATTTTATACAAAAAACGCTTTCAAATTTTGAAAGCGTTTTTTTAAATCTAAAAATTTAGGTTTATCGCTTGAGTCAATTTCTTGAAATGTAGTCCAAGAGCCATTTTTTTAAAAGGATTGATCCATCTTTTGTCTGATTTCTTTTAAACATAAATTATTGATACTTCCTTCATGCGTGTGTGTAGTGGTTTTAGGAACTTTAAAGATGCCGCTTTCAAGTTGTTCCGCAACCATTTTATAGGCATCTCTAAAAGGAATTCCCTGTATGACCAATTCATTTAAAGTATCAACCGTAAATAAATAATTGTACTTGGAATCATTCAGAATCGTGTCTTTTACCTTGATATCCTGAATCGCATAATGTGCCATTGATAAACAGGATTTCAGGTTTTCAATAGCGGGAAACAATCCTTCTTTCAAAAGCTGAAAATCCCTGTGATAACCACTTGGCAAATTGTTGGTAATTAAGGTCAATTCATAAGGTAAACTTTGAATTTTGTTCGATTTCCCACGAATTAATTCGAAAATATCAGGGTTTTTTTTGTGTGGCATGATGCTGGAACCGGTTGTTAAATGACCTGGTAACGAAATAAAATCAAAATTCTGACCTAAATACAAACATACGTCCATTGCTAATTTTGACAAAGTTCCCGCAACACTGCTCATCGCAAATGCTACCGTTTTTTCCGATTTTCCACGGCTCATTTGTGCAGCAACCACATTATATTTTAAGGTTGCAAAATCCAATGCTTCTGTCGTGAAAGTTCTGTCGATGGGAAAAGAACTGCCATAACCGGCTGCAGAACCCAACGGATTCTGATCGACTATTTTTAAAGCAGCATTTAACATGGTAATATCATCAATCAGACTTTCGGCATAAGCAGAAAACCACAATCCAAAAGAAGATGGCATGGCCACCTGCAAATGGGTATATCCCGGAAGCAAAATGTTTTTATTTTTCTCTGCCAATTCCATTAATAGGTCAAAAAGTTCTTTTACCAATGCTTTGATATTGATGATTTCATCTTTTAAATACAAATGCATATCAACTAAAACCTGATCGTTTCTGGAACGTGCCGTATGGATTTTCTTTCCGGTATCACCCAATTTTTCGATAAGCAGGTATTCGATTTTTGAATGGACATCTTCAAAAGTATCCTCAATTACAAAAGAATCATTTTTTATTGTAGAAAGAATATTTTCTAATGCTAAAATCAAATCAGTTGCTTCCTGTTCAGTAATCAAACCTACTTTACTTAACATTTTTGCATGTCCAATGGAACCCAGAACATCATATTTTGCTAAAATAACATCTAATTCTCTGTCATTTCCAACGGTAAATTGTTCTATTTTTTGATCCGTCGGAATTCCTTTTTCCCATAGTTTCATAGCGTTGTTGTTTTATTTTGATTTAAAAAATCCGAAAGTATTTTGATATACAATTGAATTCCTTCTTCGATTTCGTTAATATAAATAAATTCATCAGCAGTGTGCGAACGCAATGAATTTCCCGGACCCAATTTTAAGGATTGACAACTCAAAACCGATTGATCCGATAGCGTAGGGGACCCGTATGTAGTGCGTCCAAGTTCAATTCCGGCCTGTACTAATCCATGATTTTTATCGATGGAAGAAGCATTTAAGTGCATAGAACGTGGTTTTACGGTTGCTTTTACATTTTGGACAACAGTTTCAAAAATTTCCTGATTATTGTATTTATCATTCACACGAATATCTACAACCAAATGACATTCCGATGGAACTACATTGTGTTGTTTTCCGGCATTGATTTGTGTAACGGTCATTTTTATAGGACCTAATATTTCAGAAACTTTCTCGAAAGTATAGTTCCTGAACCACTCAATGATTTCTATTGCGTTATAAATTGGGTTGTCGTTATTAAGATGTGCCGCATGACTGGCTGTTCCCGGAACGATTACATCTAAAACCAATAACCCTTTTTCGGCTATGGCCAATTGCATTTCGGTAGGTTCCCCCACAACGGCGCAATCCAGTTTAGGCAAATGTTGTAGTACACTGTTTAAACCTTTCGACCCGCTATTTTCTTCTTCCGCGGAAGCAACTAGTACTAAATTATGCGATAGATTTTCCTGCTTGTAGAAATGAGTGAAAGTTGCTAATAGCGAAACCAGGCAACCGCCCGCATCGTTACTTCCTAATCCGAAAATTTTCCCGTCTTCTTCAATTGCCGAGAAAGGATCTAAGGCATAACCCTGATTCGGTTTTACCGTATCATGATGAGAATTCAATAATAATGTAGGTTTTGATTTGTCAAAATGGAAATTATAAGCCCAAATGTTATTGTTTTCTCTTTCAAAAGGAATTTTATTATCGTTGAACCAGTCTGCTATTAAGACCGCAGTTTTATCTTCTTCACCTGAAAAAGAGGGTGTTTCAATGAGTTTTTTTAATAATGTTATGGCTTCGGTTGTTACTATTTCGATTGATTTCATAGGCTGATAGTTGTGTAAATGGAATCTTGTTTTGTAATTACGGAATGATGCCCAATAATAATATTTTGAACTCCTTTTGATAACGCATAAAAACAATTGTCAAGCTTTGGAATCATTCCGGAATGGATGGCGCCTTTTTCGAGTAAATCTTTATAATCTGATCGATTAATATTCAAAATAACGGAATTTTCATCTTCCGTATTTGCTAAAACACCTTGCTTTTCAAAACAATATATAAGTTTTACATTGTAATATTTAGATAAAGAAATAGCTAGTTCACTGGCAATGGTATCGGCATTTGTGTTTAAAAGCTGACCCTCTCCATCATGTGTAATAGCACAAAACACAGGAACCATATTTTGTTCGATTAATTTAAAAAGCAAATCACTATTCACAGAAATTACATCACCGACAAATCCAAAATCGGTTACTATGTTATCTTTTTTTTTAGATAGAATCAGATTTCCATCGACACCGCTCAATCCGATAGCTAGATTTTGTAAGGCGATAAGTTGCGCCGTTATTTTTTTGTTTAATAAGCCGGCATACGTCATTACAACAACATCGAGCATTGCATTATCAGTAATTCTTCTTCCATCAATCATTTCAGGTTTAAGACCTAATTTTTCAGCGATTCGACTGGCTTCTTTTCCACCTCCGTGAACCAATAGTTTTGGGCCTTCAATTTTAGAAAAATCATTCAATACTTTGGCTAACGAAATCGGATCGTCGATTATATTTCCTCCAATTTTAATGATGGTTAATGCCAGTTTATTAGTCTTCATTTCTTAATATTTTTGTCAGTATGGCTTGTGCCGCATAGGTTCTGTTATTTGCCTGCGGAATTACAATAGAACTGTCGCTATCCAACACCGCATCACTTACAATTTGATTTCTTCTTACCGGTAAACAATGCATAAATTTAGCTTTATTTGTCAGCGCCATTTTTTCGGGATTAACTGTCCAGGACAAATCACGGGAAAGGATTTGCCCATAATCGTTATAATTACTCCAGTTTTTGGCATAGATAAAATCGGCATCTTTGAAAGCATCATTTTGGTCATGATTAATCAGGCTATTTTTCGTCACTTCCGGATTTAATTCATACCCTTGTGGATGCGTGATTACGAAATCAACATCGGCCAATTGCATCATTTTTACAAACGAATTAGGAACCGCATGTGGCAAAGCTTTTGGATGTGGCGCCCATGTTAAAACCACTTTTGGTCTTTTCTTGGTTTGATATTCGCGAATGGTTATAATATCGGCAATAGCCTGTAACGGATGCTCTGTTGCACCTTCTAAACTAATTACGGGAACTGTAGCATATTTTGCAAACGAGTTAATCACCTGATCTTCTTCATCTTTTTCCTTATCTGTTAAAGACGGAAAACTACGAATCGCAATAACGTCACAATATTGAGAAATTACCTGAGCGGCTTCCTTGATATGTTCGGCTTTGTTTCCGTCCATGATGGCACCGTCTTCAAATTCTAAACTCCAGCCTTCGGTGTTTAGATTCATCGTAATGCAGTGCATCCCTAAATTGGCAGCTGCTTTTTGAGTGCTTAATCGGGTTCTTAAACTCGGATTGAAGAATAACATTCCTAAGGTTTTGTTTTCTCCAATGGCTTTGTTGGCATAGGGATTGGCTTTGATTTGTTTCGCTAATAATATAAGTGCATCCAAATCTTCGATCTGATTTACTGATGTGAAATGTTTCATTCTAATTTAATTTAATGTTGCTAATGCTTTTTTCAATCCTTTGACAAAGAAATCAATGTCTGAATTTGTGATTATCAATGGAGGAAGAATACGCAACAAGTTTTTTTGCGACGCACTTCCTGTGAAGATGAACTCCTCATAAATTAGTTTTTTACGCAATTCGCTGATGTCAAAATCAAATTCTAACCCCAGCATTAATCCTTTTCCTTTGATTTTTTTGATTTCGGGAAATTGTTTCATCTGACTGATGAAATATTCATTTTGGACGTTTACATTGTCCATCAGATTTTCACTTTCAATCGTTTCCAACACAGAAATTGCCGCGGCACAAGCCAAATGATTCCCTCCAAATGTGGTTCCTAACAATCCATGAGAAGCTTTAAATTCCGGGCTGATAAGTATTCCGCCAATTGGAAAACCATTTCCCATTCCTTTAGCCATCGAAATAATATCAGGTTGAATTCCATTATGTTGGTGTGCAAAGAATTTCCCCGAACGACCAAATCCGCTTTGGATTTCATCTAAAATTAAAATCACGTTATTGGCTTTACAGCTATTTTGAAGCGCTTGAAAAAACTCGGTAGTTCCTTCGTCCAATCCGCCAACGCCTTGAATTCCTTCAATGATTACGGCACAAACATTGTTTTTAGCGATTTCGGTTTCTACCAAAGTAATGTCGTTCAATGGCAAAAAGACCACTTCGTGATTATTGTTTATTGGAGCGACAATCGATGGGTTATCGGTTACCGCAACCGCTGCTGACGTACGCCCGTGAAAAGCATTTTTGAAAGCAATAATTTTTGATTTCTTATTATGAAAAGATGCCAGTTTTAAAGCATTTTCATTGGCTTCGGCTCCCGAGTTGCATAAGAATAAGGAGTAATCGGTATAACCTGAAACTTCAGTTATTTTTTTGCCTAAATTTTCCTGAATTGGATTTAAAATAGAGTTGGAATAAAACCCGATTTTTTGAACCTGCTCCGTTATTGCTTTTACATAAGCAGGATGGGAGTGGCCAATAGAAATTACGCCATGCCCTCCGTAGAAGTCAAGGTATTCCTGGTTGTTTTCGTCCCAAACTTTTGCGCTTAATGCCTTGGTTGGTGTGATGTTATATACTGGATAAACGTTGAATAAATTCATTGGTTATAATTATTAAAAATTACCTGATTTTAGTTTTAAACCTGTTTTTTCGTCAAGGCCAAACATCAGATTCATATTCTGGATGGCTTGTCCGGAAGCCCCTTTGATGAGGTTGTCAATTATCGATGTGATTAAAAGATAATCCTCTTTTTTAGCCAGAGATATGATGCATTTGTTGGTCTGAACGACTTGTTTTAAATGTATGTTTTCGGTGGTTACCACTACAAAAGGTTCATTTTTATAAAAATCCTCATATTGTTTTACAATGGTTTCCAATGACGTTTCTGTTTTTGTATAAAGCGTTGCAAATATGCCACGGGTAAAATCACCACGATTTGGAATAAACAATAACTCCTGGTCAAAACCAATTTGTGTTTGGAATAAGCTTTGATTGATTTCGCCCAAATGCTGATGTTCAAATGCCTTATAATGTGACATATTGTTGTTACGCCAACTGTGATTTGAAGTTTCAGAAGGTTGTGCGCCAGCTCCCGTACTTCCTGTTGTAGCGTTAACGTGAACACTATTTTTCAATTCATTATTTTTCGCCAAAGGCAATAAAGCCAATTGTATAGCAGTTGCAAAACAACCTGGATTAGCAATGAATTGCGCTTTTTTTATTTCAGCTTTATTCAGTTCCGGTAATCCGTAAATAAATGTATCATCTTTAAAATCAGCATCTTCCGTTAAACGGAAATCATTCCCTAAATCAATGATACGGGTATGTTTTTCAAAATTATTTTTGGATAAAAACTCCTTTGATTTTCCATGACCTAAACACAGAAATACAATGTTTACGCTAGGATTGACAGTATCAGTAAACACAAGCTCAGTTTCACCAAGTAAATCCTGATGCACCATCGTGATTGGTTTACCAGCATTGGTAGTGCTGTAAACAAAATCTACTGTCGTATTGGGATGATTATTCAGCAAACGCAACAATTCCCCTGCGGTGTAGC
This sequence comes from Flavobacterium sp., assembly GCF_035292545.1. Taxonomy (GTDB): domain Bacteria; phylum Bacteroidota; class Bacteroidia; order Flavobacteriales; family Flavobacteriaceae; genus Flavobacterium. The sequence goes on from NZ_DATDPV010000036.1 coordinate 41,851, forward strand.
CCGATCCTCCTATAATACCAACCTTAATCATAATCCAAATGATTTACCTGTGAATAAATAGTTTGTGCATTCCCCAAAATTTTGATAAAACCTTTCGCATCGTCAGCAGTCCAGGCATTATTCATTTCACCATATTGCCCAAATTGGGAGTTCATTAAATCATGAGCGGATTCGATTCCGTCTAAAGTAAAATGATAAGGTTTTAGCGTAACCGTAACTTTTCCGGTGACCATTTTTTGCGTATCTGTGAGAAATATTTCAATATTACGCATCACGGGATCTAAAAATTGTCCTTCATGGAAAAGCATTCCATACCAGTTTCCCAGTTGTTCTTTCCAGTATTGTTGCCATTTTGAAAGTACATGTTTCTCTAACAAATGATGTGCTTTTATAATAATTATTGGCGCAGCGGCTTCAAAACCAACTCTTCCTTTAATACCAATAATGGTATCGCCCACGTGCGTATCTCTGCCAATAGCAAAGGCACTTGCTATTTCTTCTAATTTGATAATATTGTTTGTGGGGATGTCCTTTTTACCATCGATACTTATCAATTCCCCTTTTTCAAATTCTAAAACAACTTTTTCCGGAGTTTCCTTTTTTAATTGTGAAGGAAAAGCTTCTTCGGGCAAAGGAAGGTTAGAAGTTAGCGTTTCTTTACCGCCGATACTTGTTCCCCAAATTCCTTTATTAATGGAATACTGCGCTTTTTCCCAAGAGTAGGAAACACCATTTTGCTGTAAAAATTCGACTTCCTCTTGTCTGGACAACTTTAAATCTCTGATTGGAGTAATAATCTCTATTTCTGGCGCAATGGTTTGAAAAATCATGTCAAAACGAATTTGGTCGTTTCCGGCCCCGGTACTTCCATGTGCTATTGCGGAGGCTCCATTCTTTTTAGCATATTTTATAACTTCCAAAGCCTGAAAAACACGCTCGGCACTTACTGAAAGGGGATAGGTATTGTTTTTAAGCACATTACCAAAAACCAGATATTTTATTGCTTTATCATAATATTTTTGAATAATATCAAGGTTTACGTGTTGCGTGCTGCCCAATTCATAAGCTCTTTTTTCAACAGCTTTGAGTTCTTCCTTAGTAAAACCTCCTGTGTTTACCAGAACAGTATGAATTTCAAATCCTTTGTTGATTAAATACTTAAGACAGTACGAAGTATCTAAACCGCCACTGTAGGCTAAAATTACTTTTTTCATTTTTTTATTTTTAAGAAAAGAGCCTGCTTGATGCTTTTTAATCTGGCAAGTACTTTTTTATTAAACGGATGTTTTTCTTTTTGATTTTTTGTCTCTTTAGGATCATATAGCATTCCGGTACAGAGACACATTTTATTTTCTTTGCTTTGAAGAATTTCAAAATTGGTACATGTTTTACAGCCAGCCCAAAAACTCGGGTCGTCTGTAAGTTCTGAAAAGGGAACCGGACGATATCCTAAATCGGAATTGATTTTCATAACCGCTAAACCTGTGGTAATTCCAAAAATTTTAGCGGCTGGATATTTTTTGAGGGAATAGTCAAAAACAAAGGTTTTTATTTTTTTGGCCAATCCCAAGTGTCTGTAATCAGGATGCACAATTAATCCCGAATGGGCCACAAATTTTCCGTGTTGCCAACTTTCGATATAGCAAAATCCTGCAAAATTGTCATTCTCTAAAGCGATAATTGCTTCTTGTTGGTCAATTTTTTTACGAACATACTCAGGTGTTCTTCTGGCAATTCCCGTACCTCTTTGAAGTGCTGAAACTTCAATGGTATCGCAAATTTCCTGTGCATAATGGTAATGCTCTTTTTGAGCAATAGCAATGGTTACATTCATGATTAAAGATAATGAAAAAAAATAATAATTGAAGATTGGATATTGGTAATCAGTAGTTTAGAACAATATCGATTGTTCTAAATGAAAAGAAGTAAGCCTTACCGCCTTATTGTAATAGTTACAAACGGAAAAGAATAAATAATAAAAATACTATTGATACAAAAAGTCGGGAATGATAAAATAGATAGTTCCAAAATAAGGAAATGAAAAATGAATAACAATATGAAAAACTCGGGTACTAGAATGTTGACCGCTCTGACCGTAAAGATAGGGTCAGGGTTTTCCGTGTAGAAAAGTTAATAAGTAACTTTGTTGTTTTCATCGATGCAAATGTATGCAAATTGTAATATGAAAATAAAAAAAAAGTGCATTATAACAAAATTTTAAGGTTCTGTTATGTTTGTAAAATAAAAAACCCGAAGCGTTAACTTCGGATTTTTGTGTTTATTTTCTAAATCGATTTTTGGTAATAATGTCTTTTAGTTTGGCTTTCAGATCCTCGCCGGTATCATAAACCATTTGCTCATTAGATGGAAATGGAACTGCTCTTTTATCAAAATAAGACAAATAATTATCGTCCGAAGCGCGTTTGTCACCATTATAATTGGCATAAATATTCTCAAAAATAAATTCACTGGAGATAGGGAATGTATCAATTAATTGATTCGTTCTAAAGTCGATATAATCCACTTTTGCGGTTATCTGACAAGATTTAAATTGTCTGAATTCATAAATATTAACGCGAATAGTTTTAAAATTATCCACTTTAATCGGATTCCCTAAACTGTCTTTCACCACATTTCCCCTAACATCCAAAAGCGTTTTTACGCCATCTTTAATTTGCTTTTCCTTGATGAATTCTTTCTCTTTTATCTGTTCCGGCGAAATATTAATTTGTCTAAAATTAACAATCAAACCATAATCATAGTTGATTCCTTTTTGTTTGTTACTGTGATAAACCGTCCATTTATCATTCAAACCATAAGTGCTGATATCCAACAAATCGTTTTGTAAACGAACCGGAATAACCATATTGGTTTCATTTTTCGCATATACATTTACAAAATCAGTTCCTTTGAATTCGGCTTCAGCCATCAATTTTGAGCTGTCTTTATAACCAGGATTTATAGTTTCTAAATAAGACAAATCATCATAAGCTTTACGAAAACTCATTTTATCTTTTGTCAGCAATAGGGCTTTCGAATTATCATACAAATATTTCGATAAAGCGTTTTTGCTATTTATAATCTGCTCGGAATAGTTGTCAAAAGGAAAAATGGCATTGCGTCCTTCCTTCATTAATTTCAATGGCAACAGCGGACGAATGCGTTCCTGACGATTGTTCAATTGCAGATAAGTATTGTATAAAAGCTCCAATTTCGCAGGGCTGGCATCTTTGACTAACAAATCAATTTCATGTAAATCACGCTCCTTTGCTTTAGCGAAAGCTTCCTCCATTAAATAAACATAATCTTGTTTACTTTTTGCATTTTTATTGCTACGCAGACCTTCAATAGCCCGATTAATGGCACCGTCATAATCACCGTCGCTCAACATACTTCTTGTTTTTTTGACACCACAAGAAGATACAATTATAAATAAAGCCAGGAGTAAAGTAATTTTCTTCATAAACAATAAATTTTAGCAAATATAATTTTTTTTAGGAGCTATTTCCAGCTATCCGTTTCAATCTTTTCCTTTTTTAAAGAAAAAAAGAAAAAGGATTTCCACTTCTATCTGGGCTAAGCTGAATCCAATATTCGGGAACATAAAAAAACCCCGAGAGAACTTCGGAGTTTTTAGCTTGTATTTATAAAATCTTATTTTCTGACAAAAGGAGGCAATAGTTTGCTTGAAACTTCACCAAAACCAATTCGAATCTGCTCATTTTTGCAAAAACCTTTCATGATAACCGTATCATAATCATTAATGAACTTTCGCTCCGTACCGTCCTTCAGTTTAATTGGATTTTTACCACCCCAAGTCAATTCTAACATCGAGCCAAAACTATCCGGAGTAGGACCCGAAATCGTTCCGGAACCCATCATGTCACCAGAATTCACTCGGCAACCGTTAGAAGTGTGATGCGCTAATTGCTGGCTCATCGTCCAATACATATATTTAAAATTAGAATGGGAAATTACGGTTGGTTCACCATTTTCCGGTTGAATAGCCACTTCTAAATTAATATCAAAAGAATGCTTTCCTTTTTGTTGCAAATATGGAAGCGGGGTTGGGTCTTGTTTTGGTCCTTTGGTTCTAAAAGGTTCCAAAGCATCCATCGTAACAATCCAAGGCGAAATAGAAGAAGCAAAGTTTTTTGCTAAGAATGGCCCTAGCGGCACATATTCCCATTTTTGTACATCGCGAGCACTCCAGTCATTCAATAAAACCATTCCGAAAATATAATCTTCAGCTTCATTTACGGCAATATTTTCGCCCATGATATTCACATCTGTTGTAATAAAAGCGGTTTCCAACTCAAAATCAACAGATCTTGAAGGACCAAAAACAGGTGTGGTTTCCCCATTTGGCAAGGTTTGTCCCATTGGTCTGTGAACCGGGATTCCAGATGGAATAATAGTGGAACTTCTTCCGTGATAGCCTACAGGAATGTGCAGCCAGTTTGGTAATAATGCATTTTCCGGATCACGAAACATTTTTCCTACGTTTGTAGCGTGTTCTTTACTCGAATAAAAATCGGTATAATCACCAATTAAAACTGGCAATTGCATTTCGACATCTTCCATTTTGAAGATAACTATGTTCTTATCTTTTGTATTGTCTCTTAATTTTGGATTTTCTGCATCAAAAATATCGGCAATTCGGTTTCTAACCAAACGCCACGTTTTTTGTCCATCAGAAATAAAATCATTTAAAGTATCCTGCATGAACATATCGTCCGTCAATTCGATGCCTTCAAAGTAATTTAATTGTTGTAATGCTCCTAAATCAATGGCGAAATCCCCAATTCGGGTTCCAACGGTTACTACGTTTTCTTTGGTCAAAAATACTCCAAAAGGAATATTCTGTATAGGGAAATCACTATCTGTTGGTACATTTAACCAAGATTTTCTATCGGGATTATTGGCAGTTATCGGCATTTTGTGTGTTGATTTATTTATTGAAAATTCAGTTATCAAATATAACCACATCATTCATTTTACCAAACGATTTTCGTATTTTTGTCACCAAATTAACGAAAAATCATCAAATGCAACACGACGAACAAATTTTTGACCTTATTCTTGAAGAACAAGAGAGACAAATTCACGGATTGGAATTGATTGCTTCTGAGAACTTTGTGAGTGATCAGGTAATGGAAGCTGCCGGTTCTGTATTAACGAATAAATATGCCGAAGGTTATCCTGGCAAAAGATACTACGGCGGTTGCGAAGTGGTTGATGTTGTAGAGCAAATTGCCATTGATAGAGCAAAAGCATTATTTGGAGCAGAATATGCGAATGTACAGCCACATTCTGGTTCTCAGGCAAATACGGCAGTTTATGCCGCTTGTTTGAAACCGGGTGATAAAATTTTAGGTTTCGATTTATCTCATGGCGGACATTTAACGCATGGTTCTCCGGTAAACTTTTCAGGGAAATTATACAATCCTGTTTTTTACGGAGTTGAAAAAGAAACTGGACGTTTTGATTATGATAAAATTCAGGAAATTGCGACCAGAGAAATGCCAAAAATGATTATTGCCGGTGCTTCTGCGTACTGTCGTGATATGGATTTTGAGCGTTTCAGAAAAATTGCTGATAGTGTTGGTGCGCTTTTATTAGCTGATATTTCTCATCCTGCAGGTTTAATTGCCAAAGGATTAATGAATGACCCAATGCCGCATTGCCATATTGTGACCACAACAACACATAAAACACTAAGAGGACCAAGAGGTGGAATGATTATGATGGGTAAAGATTTTGAAAATCCATGGGGATTGACGACTCCAAAAGGGGAAATCAGAATGATGTCCTCTGTTTTGGATTTATCGGTTTTCCCAGGAAATCAAGGTGGGCCATTAATGCATATCATCGCTGCCAAAGCGGTTGCTTTTGGTGAAGCTTTGACAGATGAGTTTTTCCATTATTCAATGCAAGTCCAAAAAAATGCGAAAGCGATGGCCGAAGCGTTTATGAAAAGAGATTATAATTTAATTTCCGGAGGAACCGACAATCACATGATGCTGATTGATTTGAGAAATAAAAATATTACAGGTAAAGAAGCTGAAAATGCATTGGTTAAAGCTGAAATCACCGTAAACAAAAACATGGTTCCTTTTGATGATAAATCACCATTTGTAACTTCCGGAATTCGTATCGGGACACCGGCAATCACGACTCGTGGCTTGGTAGAAGAAGATATGGAAGCGATTGTGGCTTTAATTGATAAAGTTTTGATGAACCATACTAACGAAGCAATCATCGAAGAAGTTGCTGACGAAGTAAACGAAATGATGAGCGAAAGAGCGATTTTCGTTTTTTAATAAATTGTTTTTAAAAGTTTAAGGTTTAAAGTTTAAAGTTTTGGAATTCCAAATTATAAAAGTACTTCTGTATTTGATAATTTTTTGTTCTATGATTTTTAACTTTAAACCTTTTTTAACTTCAAAACCTTAAACAAAAATTATGTCTGTATTACGACTAAAATTGCCAACCGATCCAAGATGGGTGAATATTGTGGAGAAAAACATCGAGGAAATCCTGACGGATCATGCCTGGTGTGAACAAAAAGCAGCCACTAATGCCATTACAATCATTACTAATAATTCGGAACATCAGGATTTAGTTCAGGATTTATTGGCTTTGGCTAAAGAAGAAATCGACCATTTTGAGCAGGTTCACAATATTATTATCAAAAGAGGGTTGAAGCTGGGTCGCGAACGCAAAGACGATTATGTAAATGAATTGTATTTGTATATGAAAAAAAGCGGTGACGGAAGTCGTGTTTCCAGTTTGGTGGAACGATTGCTTTTTTCAGCCATGATTGAAGCCCGTAGCTGCGAACGATTTAAAGTGCTGTCAGAAAATATTCAGGATGAAGAATTAGCCAAATTTTACAGAGATTTAATGGAAAGTGAAGCAGCACATTACACCACTTTTATTACTTATGCCCGAAAATACGGTAAAGGAATTGATGTGGAAAAACGATGGAGAGAATGGATAGAATTTGAAGCTTCCATTATCGAAAATTATGGTAAAAGTGAAACCATTCACGGATAAAATTAAGATATATGCGTTTATTTTAAAGCATAAATAATTGGAATCCACTTCAGGATTTAAAATAATTAATAATCAGGTATTTATAAAAAATCTCCCTGAAAACAGGTTTGTCTTCCGCATTAAATTTATTTTTTTGTTTTATGATTAATAATTTTTGATATATATTTATAATATTAATCAATTATAATTAGTGTCTGAAATGAAACTGTATATTAAATATGATGGAATTGTTGCTTGTAGAGTAATATTGCAAGAACAACTGGAAAGGCTTGATATTAAGCATCAACTTTTGGATTTAGGCGAAATTGTTTTCAGTGAGGGTATTTCTGAAGAAAGTCTTACTGAACTCCAAAATGCTCTCAATAAATACGCTATTTACATTCTAAATGATGAAAAAAGCCAACTTATTCAGAAAATTAAAGATGTTATAGTGGAGATGATTTATGAAAATGATAAATTGCCGACTACAACTATTTCGTACTATCTTTCTTCAAAACTCAATTTAAGTTATGGATATATCACGAATATTTTTTCTGAATATACCTACACATCGATTGAAAATTTCATTATTATTCAAAGAATCGAAAGAGTCAAAAAAATGATTGTGGAAGAGAAATTAACATTAACCGAAATTTCTTATAAATTAAATTATAGCAGCGTGGCCTATTTGTCATCGCAATTTAAAAAAGTTACAGGATTAACTCCTTCTACGTTCAAAAGAATTGTAGACAAAAGGAGGCAATTATCAAATATTGAATCCTAATTAGACAAAACTTTAGCCCCAATATTTATGATTACACACGAAAATCCAATACATATTCTTTTAGCTGACGACGACGAAGATGATCGCGCTTTTTTTAGCGAGGCGATTACTGAGCTCAAAATGAATAATAAGTTGACTTTATTTAAAGACGGTAAAGATTTGATGGATTATTTAGTGCATCCTGATACCCATTTGCCTCATATTTTATTTCTGGATATAAACATGCCGTATAAAAACGGAATTGATTGTCTCAAAGAAATCAGAGCCGATGGGCGTTTCAAAGAAATATCGATTGCTATTTATTCAACATCTTCTTCAGAAAAAGACATAGAAGATACCTTTATTGAAGGAGCGAATATTTACATTAAAAAACCAAATGATTTCTCTGAATTAAAAAAAGTCATCAAGGATGTTGTAAATATGAATTGGCAATTTCATTCCTCGGGATTAAATAAAGAGACTTTTTTCTTTAGTATATAATAAAGATTAGATGAAATTAGGCTTGTATAAAAATTCTCAAATTTTCAAAATTGCTTTAGGAATCGCAATAGTCATCATAGGCTATATTGCTTCGGTTTTTTATTCCCAAATGCAAAAATTGGATTCTCATGTTGAATTAATTTCCAATTCCAATGAAACGCAAATTGAATTAGAAAAAATATTGTCTAAAATCAGCAGTTACGAAACAAATCTGCGAGCTTACATTATCACAAAAAATGAATCTTATATTGAGAATCGGTTTTTGGACAGAGGTGAAATTGAATTGAATCTTCAAAAAATAAAAAAATTAGCGGCAAATAATCCGGCAAGAATTAAAGACATTGACAGTCTGAAAAAAATGGTAGATTATAGATTCATTTTGTTTAGAAAAACATTAACCATTGCGAAAAGTAAAGACGTCAATGAAAAAGAACTAAACGAAATACTAACCACAAGCAGTGACTTAACTGAAAAAATGAAAATTTTTGTATATAAAAGAATAAATGCAGAAAATTCATTTGTTAAATTTAACAATAACAGCCATCAATTTGAGTTGCGGGATTCAATGATAAGCGCCTTTTTATTGGTGATACTGTCATTGCTGATCTTGTGGTTATCCTTTAATAAAATGAATGTCGATATTGAGGAACTAAAAAAAGCGAATGATGAATTAAAATTATTAAACCATTCGTATAATAGCGCAGAAATGACTGCGGGATTCGGACATTGGAAACTTAATTTAAAGACCAATAAATACCTATTTTCAGATAATTTGTACCGACTTATGGGAGTAGAACCCCATGCGTTTGAACCCAGCTTAGAAAATGCTTTGAAATATTTTCATCCGGATGACTTAGACTATGTGATGGAAGTACATAAAAAATCGCTGGAAGACCATATGGCAACGTCTTTGGTATACAGGGTTTTAACTCCTGATAATAAGATTAAATATATTAGAAGCGATGCGAGTTTTACAAAAAATGGGAAAGGTGAATTGGTTAAAGTAGGTGTTAACTATGATATTTCTGAACAATACAAAAAAACGCGTGAGCTGGAAGAAAATAATAATGAACTGAAATCCATAAATGCGGAACTGGAATCCTTTAACAATATTGTAAGCCATGATTTGCAGGAACCATTGCGTAAAATTCAAATGTTTATTTCAAGATTAGAAGAAAAAGAAATTAATTTACTTTCGCAGCAAGGGAAAGATTATTTTTCAAAAATTCATCTCACAGCCAATAGAATGCAGGCACTTCTAATTGATTTGCTCAATTATTCCAGAACAATAAAAGGAGATAAAATTTTTGTAAAAACAGATTTAAACGAAATTCTGCAACAAATACTTCAGGATTTGGCTCCCACTATTGAAGAGAAAAATGCGGATATTTATATCGAAGATCTCCCAATTTTAAATGCAATACCATTCCAAATGGTGCAATTGTTCACCAATTTAATTTCCAATTCACTTAAATATAGCAAAGAAGATGCGATTCCAAAAATCAGTATTTATTCTGAAAAAATAGGTGAAAATGAAATATTTGAAGGTAAATTAATTGTTGAGCAACACTATTATAAAATTATCATCAAAGATAACGGCATCGGATTCAAACAGGAATATGCCGAAAAAATATTTCTGTTATTCAAACGATTGGAAACAGATTCCAAATATTCAGGAACAGGATTAGGGCTTGCTATTTGCAAAAAAATTATGGATAATCATAACGGATTTATAAAAGTAGAAGCAGAACCAAATGAAGGCGCTAAATTTTCTGTATTTATTCCAAAAGCGAATTAAATTGGCGTTTTTATATTAAAACATAAATAAAGTATGATAACAATTTCCGAAGCCACATCCAAAGATTTTAAAGTAATCCAAGAAATTGCCTATCAAACCTGGCCGGATACCTATGGCGAAATCCTCTCCAAAGAACAATTGGATTATATGTTGGCTCAATTTTATTCTGAAGAAACTTTAAATGAAAATGTAACTGAAAAAGGGCATCATTTTTTATTGGCTAAAGAAGAAAATGTTGCTTTAGGCTTTGCTTCTTATGAGCATAATTACAATCAAAAACCGGTAACAAGGATTCATAAAATCTATATTTTACCACAAACACAGGGCAAAGGGATAGGAAAATTATTGTTGGATACAATCGAAGCATTGGCAAAAGAGAAGCATTCCGAAACGCTTTCCTTGAATGTTAATAAATTCAATAAAGCATTGACATTCTATCAAAAATTAGGATTTAAAATTGTTCTGGAAGAAGACATCGAGCTGGATCACGGCTACTTGATGGAGGATTACGTAATGGAAAAGCAATTATAACTTATTTCTTAAATAATTTTTGTACTTATAAATTTCATTGAGCGTTCCGAAAACGGTCTGAATACCTACCAATTCTTTAAATATTATTCTTATTAACACCCCGTTTTATAGAAAAAAGCAGTAAATTTAATACATTATTAATTGCAGTATATTTCTTAAAACTATAAGGATGAGATTCACAAAAATAGCGGTTATCATTATAGCACTTTTGAGTTTTTCCTGCTCAAAAAAAGAAGTTAAAATAAAGCCGACAGTTGGAAACGTAACCGAAAGCGTTTATGCTTCAGGGGTGATTAAAGCCGAAGATCAATATACAGTTTATTCAACGGTGAATGGTATTTTACAAAAAGTTAAAGCTGCTCCATACCAACAAATCATTCAGGGACAATTGTTGTTTGAACTCGAAAGCGACAAAGCCGAACTCAATACTGAAAATGCGCGACTGGCCTATCAATTGAGCCAACAAAACAATCGCTATATTCAGGATAAAATTGCCGAGATGGAAATGAAAGTGCAATCGGCCAAAGATAAACTCACTTTAGACGAATCGATTTACATCAGAAATAAAAACATTAAAAGCCAGGGAGGAATTTCAGAAGTTGATTTTGAAAGGGTAGAATTGGCTTATAAAAGTGCTAAAATCAATTATGAATCTACTAAAAAACAATTGGCACAGTTAAAAGCACAATTGAAAAACGAGCAAGACCGTAATAGCATCAACCTTAAAATCAGTCAGAAATCCCAGAGTGATTTTAGCATTAAAAGCGCATTTTCGGGACAATTGTTTGATGTTTTGGTAAAAGAAGGAACTTTGGTCACGCCGCAAACCCCTTTGGCGATTATCGGTAAAGCAGATTCTTTTTTATTGGAACTCGAAGTCGATGAGAACGATATGGTTCGTGTAGTTATTGGTCAAAAAGCACTCATAACGATGGACAGTTATAAAGGGCAGGTTTTTGAGGCAACAGTTGACAAAATCTATCCGATTATGGATGAACGTTCCCGAACGTTTAAAATTGAAGCCCATTTTGTAAATCCACCAAAGAAACTCTATCCCAATCTTACTGCCGAAGCCAATATTATTATTCAAACTAAGAAAAACACAATTACTATTCCCAAGAGTTATTTAATTCAGGGCGAATACGTTTTAGTCAATAAAGACGAGAAGCGAAAAGTGAAAACCGGTTTGAGTGATTATCAAAAAGTGGAGATTCTGGAAGGATTAAAAGCAGAAGAAACTATTTATAAACCCGAGTAATGAACTTTAAACTCATCTTAAACATTGCGCTGCATTTGCTCCGAGCCAGGCTAAAACAAACCGTAGTTGCGGCGGTGGGCGTTACTTTTGGGATTGCAATGTTTATTGCTTTAGTGAGTTTCATGAATGGTCTGAATGATTTACTCGATGGATTAATGCTCAACAGAACGCCCCATGTTCTTTTGTATAATGAAATTAAACCTTCCGAAAATCAACCGATTTCATTATCCGAAGCCTATAAAAAGAATACGAATTTTATCAATTCAATAAAACCAAAAGACAGGGGAAAATCGATTTACAACAGTAAAACCATCATTAAAGTTTTACAAGAAGACGAACGCATTATTGATGTGGCTCCAAAAATAACTACTCCGGTTTTATTTAACTCGGGAACCATTGAAATATCAGGTGTTGTTAATGGTATTGATGTATTATCGGAAGAAAAATTATTTAAAATAAGCGATTATATTATAGAAGGAAAAGTCGATGATTTACTTCAAAACAACAGTATTATCATCGGAAAAGGATTGGCTGATAAAATGCTTCTGGTTAGAGGAGATATTATCAAAATCACCACCTCGAAAGGTAATTTAGCCTCCTTAAAAATCGTTGGTATTTCCGAAATTGGCATCGCCGAAATTGATAATATTACCAGCTATACATCATTGGCGACAGCCCAAAAAATATTGGGGGAACCAACGAATTATATCACTGATATTCAGATAAAACTATACGATATGACTTCGGCACCAGCAGTGGCAAAAGAGTTTCATAATAAATTCAATTTGGATACCATTGATTACCAAACCGCCAATTCACAATTTGAAACCGGGAGTACAGTCAGAAATATAATTTCCTATGCGGTAGGTATAGTGTTGCTTATTGTGGCGGGTTTTGGAATTTATAATATTCTGAATATGATGATTTATGAAAAAATGGACAGTATCGCCATTCTCAAAGCAACTGGTTTTTCGGGTAATGATGTAAAATGGATTTTTGTATCATTAGCCATTATAATAGGACTGGCGGGAGGAATTTTTGGTTTGTTGTTTGGATATATTTTCTCATCAATTATTGATGTAATTCCCTTCGAAACGGCCTCGCTGCCCACCGTAAAAACCTATCCAATAGATTACAATCCGTTATATTATATTATCGGAATTGTCTTTGCGCTATTTACAACCACTATTGCCGGGCTTTTTCCTGCTTTAAAAGCCAGTAAAGTCGATCCGGTAGAAATTATCAGAGGGAAATAAATATGGAAAATAATAAAGTTTTAGAGACTATTGGTCTAACCAAATATTTTTATGATCCTGCAAAATTTCAGGTGCTTAAAGAGATTAACATGAGCGTGAATCATGGTGAATTTGTTTCCATTGTTGGAAAATCTGGTTGCGGTAAATCGACATTATTGTATCTGCTTTCTACGATGGATACCGATTATGAAGGACAATTATTGATTCATAATGAGCTTGTAACAGGACAATCAGATGCTAATTTGGCAAAAATCCGTAGCGAAAAAATCGGTTTTGTATTCCAATTTCATTATTTACTTTCAGAATACAATGTGTTGAAAAACATCATGCTTCCAGGGTTGAAATTAGCAAAATATTCTGATCAGGAATTAGAATCCCGAGCTATGGGCCATCTAAAAACCTTGGGTATGGAAGATCAGGCTTTAAAAATGCCGAACCAGTTGAGTGGTGGAGAAAAACAGCGTGTAGCCATTGCCAGAGCTTTAATAAATGATCCTTTAATCATAATGGGGGATGAGCCAACTGGAAATTTGGATAAGAAAAACAGCGATTTGGTTTTTGATATTTTCAACAAACTGGCCCAAGAAGAAAACCAAACCCTATTGATAGTTACCCACGATATTGATTTTGCTGAAAGAACCAACAGAATCATAACTATGGAGGATGGAAGAATTATTTCGTAATCTAATTTATTTAACGACAAGTTCATGCATAAATAATAATCCTTTTAAACCTTCTAAAGAAAAGATAGCTTTCTTCAATTTCGTTTTTTCCGGATCAATAGTATAGTTGTAGCTCGTTTTGAAATTAGCTTTATTAGCAATTCCTTTTGCAAATTCGGAACGATACAAATCGCAATTATCAAAAACAACTTCGGTTAAATCAGTACTCATAAAATCGACGGCAATAATACTACAATTGGTGAATGAAGTTCCTTTTAATTTTAAAGTATAAAATTTAGAAAAATCCAAGACACAATCTTTAAAGTGGATTTCAAAAATCAATTTATCACACATTGCAAAATTGACTTCCTTTATTTCGCAGTTATTGAAAAATACGGTTCGAAATGCGACATGATTGATTTTTGCACTAGAAAACATACAATCGTTAAAGGTGCAATCAATAAAAGTAACGGCTACAAAAGAACATTGTGAAAAGTTACAATTGGTAAAAGTACAGCACTCAAATTCCTTAAAATTGACTTCTTCTTCACCATAAGTAATAGTATTGTATTGGATATCAAAGAAATATTCGGGCATTCAGTTTAATTCAAATTGGGTTAAGTGCTAATGCAGTATTTGGCAAAGAAACAAAATTTTGCACTTGTAAATGATATAATTCGCCAAGTTTTCTAAAGAGTATTTAGTCGCTTTTTTAAAATTAGACCCTTTCATAATCGCCTTTCCAATTTATAATCGCTTTTTTGATTGCTACTGCCGAGAGGTTTTCTTTTAGGATTCTTTCTGTAAGGCCAACAAGTTCTTCATCGGGAGAAAATCGAAGTGCAAATAATTGTTCCTCCTTCAGCTTATATTCGAATTCTTCAAATCTTTTTCCTGTCAGTGTAAAATAGCGGTATCGAAGCTCTAAACGTACGATTCGGTTTTGTAATGTTAAGGCATAATGTTGTCGTAACATAAATGCCAAACAAAATAACACGACGAAAATCCCACTTATGAAAGTCCAAATCAATTGATCCTTAGTTGTAAAACTAAAATAGATGCTGAAGGACAACAGTGCTATTAAAATCGGGTAATAAACAAAATGATGGGGAGGATAATATCGGATGTGGTTCTTATAGGATTGGGTTTGCATAATTTTATTTTAAAAAGTTCCTAAATATAATCAAAACTAATGATTTTATAATCTTGTTATGAATAGTAAGAATTCCGATTTCTAAGATTTTTTGGAATCTTTAGCTAAAGTTTAGAGTGAAATCTTATTTTAGGGTTAACTAAAAATAAGAAACCCTAAACATTTTTACGTGTTTAGGGTTTTTTTGAGTGACCTTGACTGGATTCAAACCAGTAACCTCTTGAGCCGTAATCAAGTGCGCTATTCAGTTGCGCCACAAGGCCTCATTGCGGGTGCAAATATAAGTATAATTGTTTAACTTGCAAATCAAATTCACCTTAAAAATAAAAAAAATGTCAATAGCTAATTACATTCGTGATGTAAAAGATTTTCCAAAAGAAGGTATTGTTTTCAAAGATATCACCCCATTATTGAACAATCCGGAAGCCAGAAAAGAATGCTTGAAACTGTTAGTGAGCGGTTTAAATGGTAAAAAAATTGATAAAGTTGTAGGGGTGGAGAGTCGCGGTTTTCTCTTCGGAATGCTTTTAGCACAGGAATTAAATGTTGGTTTT
Source organism: Flavobacterium sp. (assembly GCF_035292545.1). Lineage (GTDB taxonomy): Bacteria > Bacteroidota > Bacteroidia > Flavobacteriales > Flavobacteriaceae > Flavobacterium. Next base: position 57,365 of record NZ_DATDPV010000036.1, read on the forward strand.
ATACCGGTTCGTAAACCAAAAAAATTACCTTATAAAACCATTTCGGCCTCTTATACGTTAGAATATGGTACCGATACGTTAGAAATTCACATTGATGCGATTCAAAAAGGAGATAAAGTCCTCATTCATGATGATGTTTTGGCGACTGGAGGAACAGCAAAAGCAGTTTGTGAATTAGTAGAGCGATTAGGTGGCGAAATTGTACAATGCAATTTCTTAATGGAACTGGCTTTTTTGAAAGGAAGAGAAAAAATCAGTCAATATGAAATTTATTCCCCTTTAGTTTATTAATCCAAAGCGCGGGTTGTTACATAATATTTCCAGCCTATAATTGCTTTTTGCCATTTTTTGGCTTTGGCTAAATCCAATCGCTGTTTGGTGAAACTCGGTAAAATGAGTTTGTTTATTTTAGCTAAAATTTTGAACATAAGGTTATTATTTTAAACAAAGGTATAAAAAAAGACTGTTTCGTTTGAGACAGTCTTTTTCGATTTTATTATTTTCAATTCTATTGCTTTAGCTCTTATCCTCTTTATTATTTGCGATCGCAAAATTTCTTGACTTCTTTTCATATACTGCATACGATTTGTCACTTGGATTGACAATCACGGTTTTAACGGTAATTTCATCGCCTAACTTGAAACTTCTGGATACCATTTGGTAATCTAAAAGAAACTCGCCACAAAAGTAATTTCCGTTTTCATCTATTTCTATAATTCCTGTATAAATTCCTTTTGACATAATGTTTCTTGTTTTATGCAAAACTAGTCAATTTCCTTTTTATAACAAAAATAATCATGATTGCCTGTTTCCTGAGGATGTTATTTTATAAAAAAAAGACTGTCTAAACAATAGACAGCCTTTTGGTGTTTTATTATTTTTGTTTTTTGAGTTCTGCTTTTGCTTGTTCTAATTCTAATTTGGATTTTTCCATTTCCAATTTAGCTTTCCTCATTTCCTCTTTGGCTTGTTCCATTTCTTTTCTGGCTTGATCCATTTCAGGTTTATTTCTTTCCATTTCTATTTTAGCCCTTTGTATTTCTTTTTTAGCTTTCTCGATTTCGGGTCTTTGTTTTTCCATTTCTATTCTCGCCATTCTCATTTCATCTTTATTTCTTTTCGTCTTTAATATGGTGAAATCTTTTTTGTCTTTTGTTATTATTTCAATAACATTCTCCCCATCTTTATCGTCTCCGGTTTTATTTCTTATTACATTAACACTTTCGATGAAATTAGGGTCAACATCAGATAAGTCTTCTAAATCTGCATCAACTTTTTTTCCATTGATGATAATGATTGGTTTTTCGTTTTTTCCGTTTCTGATCAACATTTTTTTAACCATCTTTGGCGCTCCTGGAATGTTCGGTACGTCTGGAGCGTTCGGTGCGTTCGGAACGTTTGGTGCATCCGGAACATTTGGTGCATCCGGAACATTTGGTGCATTAAGAGCGTCTGGCGAATCTGGGATTGGAGGTTCGGGAACATCAATATCCACAATATCATCTTCATTAAATGAAAATTCAAAATCTTTATCCTCATTTTGAGAAGATATTTTCATTTCTTTTGGCGAACCAAAGCCTATTTTATTATCACTTCTATAAAAATGAATTGGTTTTATTGGTTCTTTTCCTTCTATTTGAGAAACGCCTTTACTTCCATTTTTATCTTTATATTCCACTTTAATTGCTGTGATTTCGCCGTTGGAATTTCGTTTGATTTTTGAAAATTTTAAAATTATGCCATGTTGTTTTTTTATAATTTCGGCATCTTTTTTCATTTCTTCATCCGTAGAATTTTTGTTGATATCCACGTAAATTACATTTCTTGTTTTTGTAATTTCCTGTTTGGCATTTAATTTCTCTTGCGCGATTACTTTCACCTGAAAGAAAATTACAAAGGCAGCTAATACCGGAAGCATTAAGGCATACTTCCAGGAATTCCTCTTTTTTGATTGATTTTTGTTTAACATAACGATTCGTTTTTTGATTAATGATTGATAAAAATGATTGGTGATGGCAACACAATTTTCGTGTGTTGTTATTTTTAAAAGCGTGATTTGATAGGCTTTTTTGTCGGCTATTTTTTTAGAAGCTTCGCTGTCGGCAATGAATTCTAGATTTTGTAAGATGGCTTTTTTATACAACCAAACAAAAGGATTGTACCAGAATGCAACACAAAATAATCTCGAAATCAAAACGTCAACAGTATGATTTTGTGAACTGTGCACTTTTTCGTGTTCTAATATATTGTCTAATTCGGACTGACTGTATAAAGAGGAATTGTAAACGATATAATCGAAATAGGAAAAAGGAGAAACGTTTTCGGCCACATCAATGAATTTAAAATCAGCTTGTTGCTGAATGCTTTTCCCTTTTAGAACTTTGGATAAGCTATAAAAATCGAAAGCAAATTTCAATAAAAAAACTGCTATACCAATAGCATACCCAATTCCCAAAACCAGATACCAATTGATTTCGAAAGTTTCTTGTTGGTTGGGAGTTGACATAGGAATATTTGACCATCCTAAATTTGTGGGAGTAGGTTCTATCCAAATTACTTTTGTAAAAACGATTATTGGCAGGATGACTGAAGTAATTAAACCGGCCAATAAAAACCAACGATTACTGGTGAAGAATGTTTCTTTTCGTAATAAAAAATAGTAGGCCAAATAAAACATTACGATTAAGCCGCTGGACTTGATGAGATAAATAAATAGCGTTTCCATAGCTTTACTTTTTTTCAATCATGGCTAAAATCTCCCGTAATTCTTCGGCTGAAATCTTCTCTTCTTTGGCAAAAAATGATACCATATTTTTGTATGAACTATTGAAATAATTATCAATTGCCGTGTTCATGAAACGTTTTCTGTAGTCTTCTTTCGAGATTATCGGGAAGTATTGGTGGGTGTTTCCAAAAGCATTATGAGACACATAACCTTTCTCTTCCAAATTACGCACAATGGTTGAAAGGGTGTTGTAATGGGGTTGGTCCTCAGTTATTTCTGCCATGACTTCTTTTACAAAAGCTTTTTCAAGCTTCCATAAAATATGCATGATTTCTTCTTCTTTGTTGGTTAACTTTTGCATGGTTGTAAGATTTAAAACAAACTTACAACTATATTTTTAGTTACGCAACTATAAAAGCAGTTGTTTAACTAAAATTTAAGTTTTAAAGAAAAATTAAGGAGAGAAATAGCCATTAATTGGGATCTGTTTCCAATAACCTTTGCAACCATATACAACAACCGGCAGCAACAATTCCGAAACTTCCCATCACAAACCAATTGATTTGGTAACCAAAATGACCAATGACTTCCATTCCCATCTTCGAACTTACGATGTGTGCCATGCTAAAACTCATCGTGTACAAAGCCATATAGCGACCTTCGTGACCGCGTGGCGCTCTGCTCATGGCAAAAGAATTCGAGAAAGGGAAAGCAAACATTTCGCCAATAGAAATAAAAATCATACTAATAACTAAAATTCCCGCCCATAAATTAATCATTAAAGAATAAAAACTGATGGCCATTAGCAAAGAACCCCAAAGAATAATCTTTAATTTTTGGACTTTTTTTCTTTCAAAATAACTCACAATCGGCATTTCCAGTGCGAAAATCAATAATCCGTTCAAGGTCATTAATAATCCTGTTTGTAATTCGGTTAGGCCAAACATTTCATGATGGTATAATGGCAAAGCCGTAAAAAGCTGAAAGAAAATCATCGCCGTTACAAAACTTATGAAAAGGAAAACCCAGAATATTTTGTCTTTAAAAACGGATGCCACTTCCAATTCTTTGGGATGAAAATCCAAATGAGCCGCTTTTTTCTTTTCTTTTACCAATAAGGCAAAGATCAAAATCGCTAAAATACAAGAAGAACCATCAATCCAAAATAAACCTTTGTAACCGATTCCCATAATAATTAATCCACCCAAAGCCGGTCCAGCGGCAAATCCAAGATTAACTGCCAATCGTACTAAAGTCAAGGCACGCGTTCTATTTTCAGGTCTTGCATAAACACCAAGCGATACGAACATAGCAGGTCGAAACATGTCGGCCAAAACCATAATGCTAAACATTCCGATGCATAATCCCCAAAAGGAAGTGATAAATTGGATGACAAAAAATAACAATCCGCTGGTAAATAAACTAAAAACCATCACTTTATAAAACCCAATTTTATCCGATAATTTTCCGCCTAACCAAGAACCCAACATCGATCCAAAACCGAATGCAACCATGATCCAGCCCACCTCTCCATAAGAAAAATGTAAATCTTCCTTTAGATATTTAGACAAAAAAGGCAAAACCATCGTTCCTGCTCGATTGATGAATGTAATAATGGTAAGTATCCAAATTTCTCTCGAAAACCCTTTAAAATTATTGATATAGCGGTAAAAAGCGGTTTTGAGCATTGATTTTGACTTGTGGAGTTACAAAGCCGTAAAGTTACAAAGTCTGGACATAAATTTGAATTAAATTAAACGTTTTGTCTTTGTCTTTTAGTTATTTTTGCAAAAATAAAAATGATGAAAACCAGTTTAAATATATTCTTTCTTCTCGTTTCATTTTTTGGCTTCAGCCAGGAAAAATTTGAGGTGTCTTCTGTTGAAGCTTTTCAAAAAGAACTGAATCTTGAATTTGCTGATTCAATAAAAAGTCCTTTAACAGGGGAAGACAGGCTTCAATTCAAAGCATTGGATTTTTTCCCGATAGAAGAACGTTTTTTTGTTACAGCCAAATTCGTTAGAACAAAAAAAGAGAAACCTTTTGAAATGAAAACATCAACAGAGAGAAAGCCTTTATATGTAAAATATGGAGAATTGTCCTTTTCTATTGATGGGAAAGCTTACAAATTGAATGTTTACAGAAATATAGCTTTGTCTCAAAAGAAAGAACACAAAGATCATCTGTTTTTACCTTTTTCAGATTTAACTTCAGGAAATGAAAGTTACATAGGCGGAAAATATATCGATTTGAAAATTCCGAAAGGCAATACGATGATCATCGATTTTAATAAATCCTACAATCCGTATTGTGCCTATAATCACAAATATTCCTGTCCGATTGTGCCTTTGGAAAACGATTTGAATATTGAAATTAAAGCAGGTGTTAAGAAGTTTCACGACTAATGCAATTCTTTAATTTACATACACACAAATTCACGAATCAACCGGATGTGTTGGAATTGGTCAATCAATATCCACAAGATTTTGTTGAAAATATTCCGTTTTATTCCATCGGAATTCATCCTTGGTATATTGTGGAAGAACAGATTGAAGCCGATTTGCAACTGATAGAAAGTAAATTACAGGAAAAAAATTGTCTGGCTATTGGCGAATGCGGATTGGATAAACGCATAGAAATCCCATTGGACTTACAGCAGTCAGTTTTTGAAAAGCAATTGGCTCTAGCCGAAAAATACCAAAAACCAGTTGTGATTCATTGCGTTGCCGCTTTTCAGGAAGTGATTGAAATCAAGAAACGATTAAATATTTCGGTTCCAATAATTATTCACGGATTTTCGAAAAATGAACAGATTGCCAAACAATTAATTGCCAATGGATTTTATCTTTCATTTGGAAAATATTTATTGCGAAATCCGGAATTGGAAACCGTTTTTCAAAGTATTCCAAATGATAAATTTTTCTTGGAAACCGATACGGTTGAAGAAACTATTGACGAAGTATATGCTTTGGCAGCAAAATATAAAAATATCGATATAGAGTCATTGCAAAATATAATACAACAAAATTTTAATACGATTTTCAAAGATGGCAGAATGGACTGAAAGAGCGGAACTTTTATTTAAAGCGGAAGGTTTAGATAAATTGCGAAATGCGAATATATTAGTGGTTGGTTTAGGTGGCGTTGGTTCTTTTGCCGCTGAGTTTTTAGTGAGAGCAGGAGTAGGAACCATGACCATTGTTGATGGTGACGTAGTGGATATTACGAACATTAACAGACAATTGCCAGCTTTACATTCAACAGTTGGTCAAGCCAAAATCGCAGTTGTCGGTGATCGTTTGATGGATATAAATCCGGAATTGAAACTGACATGCGTGCAGGAATTTCTTTCCCCGGAACGTGCTTTCGAAATAGTTTCGGAAGATTTTGATTATGTCTTGGATTGTATTGACAGCATTACTCCAAAACTGAATTTGATTATTGCCGCCAAACGAAAAAGGGTAAAAATAATTTCAAGTATGGGTGCTGGCGGAAAAATGGAAGCTTCAAAAGTGAAAGTGGCCGATATTACCAATACTGTAAATTGCTTTTTGGCAAAAACAATTCGAAGACGATTGAAAGAAGTGAAAATTGATAAATTAAAAGTCGTTTTTTCATCAGAAATTCAAGATGATGCGAGTTTAAAAATGACCGATGGTTCCAATTATAAAAAATCTTTTTACGGAACAAACAGTTATATGCCCGGATTATTCGGATTATATGCTGCCGAAACCGTGATTAGACATTTACTTAAAAAAGAATAAACTTAGCAATTCAAAAAAATGATAAAGACTGTAATTTTCGATATGGATGGTGTAATTGTTGACACGGAACCGGTTCACCGCTATGCCTATTTTCAGCATTTTGATGAATTAAATATTCCAGTAACTGAGGAGATGTTTACTTCATTTACAGGAAATTCTACCAGGAATGTTTTTCAAAGAATTAAGACCATTTTCAATTTAGAAGATGAGGTAGAAGACTTAATTCAAAGAAAAAGAGCCATTTTTAATGATGCTTTCGATTACAAAGAAGATTTGGAATTACTGGAAGGTGTCGAAAAATTAATCAAGGATTTACACCAAAACGGAATGCAGCTAATATTGGCTTCATCGGCTTCAAAAGTGACGATTGAGCGCGTTTTTAAACGATTCGGATTGCATCAATATTTTACCCATATCGTGAGTGGAGAAGATTTTCCGAAATCAAAACCACATCCCGCTATTTTTGAGCATGCGGCCTCGTTATCGATTGCATCAAAGGAAAACTGCATCGTCATTGAAGACAGTACCAATGGAATAATAGCGGCAAAAGCAGCCGGAATTTATTGCGTTGGGTACAATAGCATTCATTCAAAATTACAGAATTTATCGGAAGCAGATATTGTGATAAATCATTTTGAAGAGTTGAGTTTTGAAAAAATCACTCAATTGTAATTTGATTGAACTGATTTATAAAACTGAGTATTACGCAACTGCTTCTTTATAAATTTTCAAGCAACGCTCTCGTGCTTCTTTATGATCGACAATGGGTTTTGGATACGAGAATTCCTGTAATTCTGGAATCCATTTTTTGATGTAAATTAAGTCTTTATCAAACTTTTTAACTTGTTCCGTTGGATTAAAGATTCGGAAATATGGAGCGGCATCCACGCCGCTTCCCGCTGCCCATTGCCAATTCCCGACATTACTGGATTGTTCATAATCCAATAATTTAGTGGCAAAATATGCTTCGCCCCAGCGCCAGTCAATCAGCAAATGTTTACACAAAAAACTTGCTACGATCATTCGCACGCGATTGTGCATGTGCCCGGTAGCATTCAGTTCCCGCATTCCGGCATCTACAAAGGGATAACCAGTTTTTCCGTCGCACCATTTTTGAAATTCGTCTTCGTTATTGTTCCATTTTATGGTATCGTATTTTGGTCGGAAACTTTGTATATTGGTATGTGGAAAATGCCACAGAATTTGCATGAAAAACTCTCTCCAAATCAATTCATTTAAAAAGGTTTCATTTTCATCCTGAATAGCTTTTGCCACTATTTTTCGAATACTCACCGCACCAAAACGCAAATGGGTTCCCAGCATCGAAGTTCCGGCAATAGCAGGGAAATTGCGAGTATTTTCATAATTATGAATTAATTTTTCTGAGATATTGTAAGGAGCAACTTTAATTTTGGATAACTCGAATCCAATATCATTTAAACTCAAAAAAGGGTAGGAGTGATAGGCAATATTCGACAGTAAATCCTCTGATTTGTAATGTTCCAGTTTTGTTTTTTTGAATTTCTCTTTCCATTTTTTTGAGAAAGGCGTGAAAACAACATAAGGCGTTTGGTCGTCTTTTACGACTTCGCTTTTTTCGAAAATAACCTGATCTTTGAAAGTTGTAAAACCCACATTTTTGGATTCTAAAAAACTTGAAATAATATTGTCCCGTTTTTTGGCATAAGGTTCGTAGTCGTGATTGGTAAACACGATTTCAATCTTGTTTTCTTTTATTAATTTTTCAAAAACAGTAATGGGTTCGTCATGAAAAACTGCTAGAGTTTTTCCGTTTTTTTGCAACTCGGAATCCAATTTGTCCAATAATTCATGGATGAAGCTGACCCGCGCATCGTCTTTTGGGAGTTGTTCCAAAATAGTACGATCGAAAATAAAAATAGGTAAAACTTCCTTTCCGCTATTCAAAGCTTCAAAAAAACCAGTATTGTCATCGATGCGTAAGTCACGTCTGAACCAGAATATATTCATTTTATTAGATTTTTTTAAACGGTTTTAAATTCTCCGAAAAGCTCAATTAATTTATTCTTTCGGTATTCGAAAATCTCATTCAGTTTTGGTTTTACCAAAAAAAGGGATGCGCCATTTGACCCAAAATCCCCATTGGTAATTTGTAATCTACAATATCTTCCATTTCTACTCCGCCGGGAATTTCTCTTATAAAATGTTTATGATGCCAAAGCGAATAAGGGCCAAAACGTTGTTCATCGACAAAATATTTTTGGTGTTCCATATGAGTGATTTCTGTGACCCATTTAGTAGGAATTCCCATTACAGGCGTAACAATATATTGAATAATCTGACCGGCAAACATCGGTCTTTCATCTCCGGATAGTGTTTTAAAGCCCATATAAGGTGGAGTTATAACTTTTAAATTCTTTGGATCAGCGAGAAAATTCCAAGCTTCTTCAAGGGTGATTGGAATGTTTTGTTTGCTGTGTAAAGTGTATACTTTCATTTTATGAATTTTATGTAAAAGTACGATTGTTTATTGTTTAATTAAAAAAGTTAAACATTATTAATTTCAAATTAAGGAATAATTAACATTTTTGAATAACTGAATTTGTAAATTTGAGGACTAACTAAATATTTAATTATGAAAAAAATAATTATTGCTTTAACAATTTTGATGACAACTTATGCTTCACAAGCACAAGTAAAAACACCCCAAGCCAGTCCAAAAGCCGTTGTAAATCAAGTTGTCGGTTTAACAGAAGTGGAGATTGATTACTCAAGACCAAGCGCAAGTGGAAGAGCTGTTTTTGGAGATTTAGTTCCTTTTGGAAAACTTTGGCGAACGGGAGCAAATGCAAACACAACGATTTCATTTAGTGAGGATGTTGTTATTGATGGTAAAACATTAAAAAAAGGTAAATATGCTTTGTATACTACGCCAAGAGCTGATAGTTGGGAGATAGTTTTTTATTCAAATACCGATAATTGGGGAAATCCAGAAGTTTGGGATGAAACAAAAGTTGCTTTAAAAACCAATGTAAAGCCAGAAACTTTAAACAGAAATATTGAAACATTTACCATTGGCATTAACAATTTAGATAACAATTTTGCACATTTAGAATTGAGTTGGGAAAAAACATTGGTAGCTGTAAAGTTTGATGTTCCAACGCAAAAAGCGGCAATAGCGAGCATTGAAAAAGCTTTGGCCGGACCAACTGCAGGGGATTATTATTCATCAGCACAATATTATTTCCAATCTAACGGAGATTTAACAAAGGCGTTGGCTTATGTAAATAAAGCTTTAGAAATGAATAAAGACAAGCCATTTTGGTACAGCAGATTGAAATCGTTGATTCAGGCTAAATTAGGGGATAAAAAAGGGGCCATTGAAACCGCAAAATTATCTCTTGCTGCTGCGAAAGCAGCAAAAAATAATGATTATATTAAAATGAATGAAGACAGTATTTCAGAATGGAGTAGGAAATAATAGTTTTTTAAAGTTTTAAAAAAATCCCGTTTCGTCATTTTGAAACGGGATTTTTTTTTATTCTGTTTGAAGATTATCTTTTCTGAAAACAATCATCTGGAGTATAACTGATAATATTATGGTGAGCATTGCCCCAATAAAATTGAGCCATAAAAAACTCACAACATCCATATAAAAAATATAAAATATAGTCAATTGAGAGATTACGGCTCCACAAAAAATAGCTTTAGCCTGTACATATTTAACATAGAAACCAACCAAGAATATTCCTAAAACGGTACCGTAAAACACAGAACCAACGATATTTACCAATTGAATTAAATTTTCGAAAAGGGTCCCGACGCAGGCAAAAAGAATAGCAATTATTCCCCAAAGTAAAGTGAAAAATTTAGTGGCATTTACAAAATGCTTTTCGGATTTATCCTTAGAAACATTTCGTTTATAGATATCAATCGCAGTTGTTGAGGCCAAAGCATTTAACCCCGAAGCTGTAGAAGACATAGCTGCCGATAGTATTACGGCAAGCAATAATCCGATAAGTCCTTTAGGTAAATAGTTTAGAATGAAGTGAATAAAAACATAATCCTTGTCGTTGGTTTCTGCTTTTTTATCAGCTTTTGTAATGAGTTCTTTGGCTTGATCGCGCAAATCTTTTTCTTTGCCAGAAATCGCAATTAGTTTGTTGCGTAAAATTGGATTGTCATAATTCTGATTAAGATGATCGATATACAAAAGATTAAATTCTTTCTTTTCTTCGGATAAATCGCTTAGTTGTTTTTCAAGTTTATGATATTCTGCTTTATAAGGCGACTTTTCAATTGCTATTTTGTTGTTTGGATTGAAATTTAAAGGCACAGTATTAAATTGAAAAAACACAAATACCATAACACCGGTTAGTAAAATGAAGAATTGCATCGGAACTTTCAAAAATCCGTTCATGATTAATCCCATTTGACTTTCTCGAATAGACTTCCCGGATAAATAACGACCAACCTGAGATTGATCTGTTCCAAAATAGGAAAGTGCCAGGAAAAATCCACCTGTAATTCCGCTCCAGAAAGTATAACGTGTTTCCGGATCAAAGGAAAAATCGACAATATTCATTTTGTCATTAGCGCCAGCAATATGCATGGCATTTCCAAAGCTCATATCGTTTGGCAATAAATGTAATATCAGGAAAAAAGTAACAAACATTCCGAACATAATCACAAAAATTTGTTGCTTTTGAGTCACGTTCACTGCCTTTGTTCCTCCGGTAAAAGTATAAATGATGACTAATGTGCCGATGATAATATTTAGATGGGTTAAATTCCAACCTAATATAGAGGAAAGTATAATTGAAGGTGCATAAATTGTTAAACCAGTCCCTAAACCACGTTGGACTAAAAAAAGTATAGCCGCTAGGGAACGTGTTTTTACATCAAAACGCTGTTCGAGGTATTCATAAGCGGTGAATACTTTTAATTTGTGATAAATAGGAATAAAAGTGGTGCAAATGACTACCATGGCGATTGGTAAACCAAAATAGAATTGGACAAATCCCATTCCGTCGTGATAGGCCTGGCCGGGAGTAGACAGGAAAGTTATCGCACTCGCTTGTGTTGCCATTACCGAAAGACCAACGGTCCACCAAGGCGTTTCATTATTTCCTAAAATATATTCTTCAACGTTTTTGGCACTTCCTCTGGTTTTCCAAACGCCATAAATAACGATGAATAGCAGTGTTACTCCGAGTACAATCCAATCAATTTGCTGCATAGTTTAGGAGAATATTTGCATGATTAAATAAAAAACTAAAATATATATGGCATTGGATAACAGAACCCAAGTGTAACTTTTTTTCCAGATAGTTGATTTATCGTTGTTCATTTTGAAATGTTTTTTTGCTCTTAAATTTTATTTAACAGAAATCATATTTGCCATTAATCGGAATGCTCCTGAAACACCTTCTGGTAATTCTCTAAAGAAACTTAAACCGGTATAAATATAATGTCCTTTGCCATATTTTGCCACTAGCAATACTCCGTTTTTTGGAGCTTCTCCTTTGTCATTTGAGGATAAAATAGGAGTGAAAGCTGCATCCCATTCGCTTGGATAATATAAACCTTGTTCTTGTTTCCATCCATCAAAATCTTTTGATGTGATTTTATTTGGATAATTTAGAATTGAATGTTTAGGAGTTAAAAATCGTACTTCTGCATTTTCTTCTGTTACTCGATCACGAGAAATTTTCAGAGAATAAGGAGCTATGTTTTTAGTCACTAAATCATCTGAAGTGTTATATTGAACAATCATGGTTTTTCCTTCTTTGACAAAATCTAACAAAATATCTTGTTTTAAAGCCAATATCTGAATCGTATTGTAAGCTCTGATTCCAGTTATGATAACATCAAAAGGAATTAGATTTTCTTTTGAAATTTCTTCGGGTTTTAGGATAGCAACTTCATAGCCCATTTGAGTTAAACTCTTTGGAACTTCATCGCCAGCACCCATAATATAGCCAATTTTTTCGTTACCGGTTTTTATATCCAATTTGATGAATTTGGCTTCCGAAGGTTTCAGAACCTGTTGTTTCGAAATGTGTTCGTAGTTGATATTAATTTGTTCTTTATCAAAGCGTTTTCCGTTAATTATTGCAATGCTTTTCATTGTAATTTCATCTGCAGTTTTTGGTGGCGTAACTTCGAAATAAACAGTCTGTTCTTCTCCTTTTTTATTCAATGTAAAAGGGATTGTTGTTGGATTAACTTTCCAGTTTTCAGGTAATTCTAAATGTAAATCACCTTGGATGACGTCTTTTCCAGCTTTGATTTTTATGCCAATAGTTTTTGATCTTCCATTATTAAAAATGGCCACTTTATCCAAAATACTTGTCGTTACATCCGGAACAATATCTAATGGATTATAGACTTCGCCTTTCACATCGTCATTATATTTAAAAATAATATTTCGTTCAAAAGGAATAGAAACACCATTTATAAAAATAGTAAATGCTGCTTTTATTTCACGGATAACATCAGGAATTCCGATATTTTTTTGATTCTCCACGCGATACATCCCGACTGTTCCTTTTTCTTTTAACCAATAGGCATTGGTATATTCTATTGTCGAAGGCAATTGGATTTCGATGTTAATGTTATGTAGAATGTTATTTTTCAATTCAATATTTTGAACATTGTTTTTCTGCTCCGGAAAAGTTGTAATACTCATTAATTGCATTGGAATAGCACTTCTATTGATAGCTTCCAATTTTAATTTAACAAAACTGTTTGGCGCAACACCTTGATTTTCGGCTACACCTTCAAGATATAATCCTGAACAAGCGGCAATTATTTTTTTAATTTCCTCAGTTTTAATGGTTTTCCAACGTTCCTCTTCTAAAGATTCTATCATAGAATACGCTTTCACTAAATTTGGAATACTCGCAGATGGATTTTTGAAATCAAAAGTTGCCTGAACTTCATTCAATAATTGTCCGATTGCATTTCCATTTTTTACACGGTTCCAAGTCGTATCAATTCCTTCAAAAATGTTGGTTTTATCTTTTGCAGTTTCCCCTTTGATAAGTTCTAAATATTCTATTTCTTCACCACGACTTCCTGTACTTCCAAAACCTTGCGATTGATGACGACTGCGACTTAATGCGGCGATTTCCTGATTGGATTTCCCGATGGATTGATAATAAACACCAGTTTGAAGTTGAATTAAATTAGATTTATCTGCTTTTTCAAATTTTTCTTTGCTTCCATAAAACCACCAAGAAGTATTGAATAACATGCGCTTAGGTTGCCATGATTTTACTAAATTTAACTGATTTGGAAAAGCTTTCGGATTATTCGCCAAATCGAAACTTTCCAAACTTAGCATTGCCGAAGCGGTATGATGTCCGTGAGTGGTTCCAGGGGAACGATGATCGAAACGATTGATGATAACATCGGGCTGGAATTTTCTGATAGCCCAAACTACATCGCTCAAAACCTGTTCTTTGTCCCAAATGCGCAAAGTTTCCTCAGGGTTTTTTGAATAACCAAAATCATTAGCACGCGAAAACAATTGTTCTCCTCCATCAATTTTTCTGGCTTCAATGAGTTCCTGGGTTCTAATAACACCGAGGAGTTCTCTTAATTCCGGGCCAATTAAATTTTGACCACCATCGCCACGAGTTAATGATAAATAACCTGTTCGAGCTTTCTTTTCATTTGATAAATAAGAAATCAAACGGGTATTCTCATCATCGGGATGTGCTGCGATATACAATACGGAACCTAGAAAATTTAACTTTTGAATTTGATTGTAAATATCAACAGCGTTTGGTTTTGAAGGCTGCTGTGCCAATAGTATTTGAAAAGAAAAAAGAAATAATAGAAGAGATAGAATGTACTGTTTTTGCATTTTTTAAAATTTTATTTGCAATCACTTCAAATGTAACAATTAAATCAATTTTGAGAAATGTTTTTCATTTTCTTTAACAAAAGGATGAGGAGAATTGATATAAACTAAAAAGGGAGAACCTGATGGCTCTCCCTTTTTTTATTTATATGCAATAGGAATTAATTTTTTCCTTTTCCATGACCGTTTCCGTTGTTACCTTTACCGCCACCTTTATGACCTCTATTTCCATTGTTACCATGATTTCCATTGTTTCCACCATGGTTGTCATGTCTTTTGCCTATTGATCTTTGAGGACTACCTTTATATCCTTTATAATATTTTACTTTATGTTTTTTATAATAGGTATATGGTGCCGGACCATGGTAATCATTAAGAACTACTTTATAACCATTGTATAAATCATAACCTCTATACTGTCTTGGTAAATATCTTGATCTTACCCATTTTCCTCCACCAAAATAAATAAATTGACTGGCTCTTACATCATAATAAGATTCTACATCTGGCAAATAATAGTAATCTACTTCTGAATAACCAACAGGACCCCATGATGGAGGCGAACCTAAGTTTACATTTACGGAAACTTGTGATTGCATCGAGCTTGATACCAAAAGTATTATTCCTACGGCGATTAATTTTAATGTTTTCATATTTCAAAATTTAATTAATATTCAATATATATTTACTGTTCAAGTTAATATCTGATTTGTAATAGCCAACAACTGTGCCAAGATTTTTATTAGTCTTCAATTAAGTTTAAAGATTCATGCTTTAATAACATATTCATCATTAAATAAAAAGCCTGATTATTTTATCTTTTCCTGTTGTAACATTAGGGTAAAGATGAAAAATAATCAGACTAATGGTGTTATACAATTATCGTTATTAATTGTATAATTCACACTTCAAATGACTTATCTATAGATAACAGTTTGTGGTTTAGAAATTTCAAAATCCTGAAAACCAAAGTCTTCTGAGTTGATAGAATTGGTTTTAAATATATTGTCACCGCTTCCTGGAATCACAGGATAAAAGGCAAGTGATAATTGGAAAGAACTAAAAACTAAATAGTCGTTTCTAATGATAACTCCAACTCCAAACTGGGAATATGCTTTACTTTTTTTAAACCCGGATTCTGCATTTCCTAACATTCCAATTGTATAATTTGCATAAGGATTGAATCGGAATCCCCAAATATTATAAGGAGAGTAGGATTGTGTCTGAAAAGTAAAGAGAAATTTTTTGGTACCATATAAGGTATTGGTATTAAAGCCAGGAATTCCATTTCCCTCATTTATGGTTAGCCGATCGGCATTTGAAGCCAGGCGTTTATTTCCAATTATAAGTTGTGATTTTACAAATTGCCGGAATTTCCAGTCACCAAGTTCAAATAGATTAGTAAAATAATTGGCCTGAGCAGAAAAAGCATTTTGTTCTAATTTTGAATGATTAAAGAAAGTTCCGTATTCAAAATTAGAGCTCAAATAACCCCATCTATAATATTTCCCTAAGGAAACCCTCGCGCCAAGATAAAGCCGTCCAATATTGTTTTTTTTCTGATAGCCACCTGTAATTCCAAAGACTCTTCCCACGGGAACATCTTCAATAATACGATAATTAAAAAGGAATTTATCTTCGACGTATTGTCTCGAAGAGATTCCGATTCCAAATAAATAGAAGTTTTCGCTTGAAAAAACATTCAGACTGTCATAAGCAATAGTAGGGCTTTCGAGATAATTAATTTTTAATAACCGGCCCGCAGTTATTAAATTGGTTGTTCGAATATCTACTGAATTTCCTTTGAAAAGACGAATCGCATCTCCGGCCCAAAAATCCTGTGTATTGTATTTGAAATTTTGTTTTGCATATACATTACTGCTGTCCGGCAGCATCTCGGTTCTAAACTGCTGGTCAAAATATATTCCGGCACCCCATTTTGCAAAAGGCGAAAAAAACGGACGATCAATATTGATACTTTTCCCGTAATTATCATCTAAATCAATTTGATAACTTAATGTAGTTTTAATGTAAGAGTTTAAAATATTTGGAATAACATATTTTGTACTATACGCAGTTTGGCCATCTTCATATCTTTTTTTGTAATTGTTTTCAAATTGGTGACCGGTTCCTAAAAAATTACGTTCATTTAAATCTAAAGCAATTTTAGTATTCGAACCGGAAATTTCCGGAATTAAACTCCATGAATCCAAAACTCTGATATAAACATCAACAGAATCTGAATTTTTAGAAATTAATTTTGGAGTAATTGCAATCGCACGGATATATTTTTGACTTCTGATTAAACGTTCGGTTTCTTTGACTAATAAAGAATCTAAAGGCTTATTTTTTTTAAAAAGCAATAGATTCCTAATTGTGAGTTTTTTAGATTTGGCATGAAGATGATTCCCTGCTTTTGACATGAATTTTTTAGGATGAGCAGTTGTGTCCGTTTCTGAAAAACCAAATGGATCGAGGGTAACTATATTGATGTTTCTAATGATTTTGCCTTCAAAAGTCCGGAATCTTTTTCGTACTACTTTTGCTTTTGTTTTTCTCTGTTTTGCTCTAATAGGTTCAAAAACTAAACCGTGCATGAACTTCGTAAACTTATTTTTTTTGGAATAAGTCTGGATATCTTTGTACATCTTTGAACTGTCTTTTTTTGTCTCAACTACTTGTGAGAAAGAAAACTGACAACTGCAGATTATCAAAAGAAAAAGAATAAATTTTTGTTTTTGAAGCATTTATAAAAATGTCTTTATAATGGTTTAATAAATTAAAATGGGTTCTGATTTTCTTCAGGATATTTTTATTGTAATTTTATTTTTAGAATTTTATCTTCTTCATTTCTCATCCGTTTCGGTAGTGGTTTCTGTAAAAATGGGTGCTTTAACATCGGTAATAATTTGGCTGGTTTCACTTGATGATTCCGAGTCAAAAAGCGGTAATTTTATGTTGTGCCAAGTATATGTTTTTGGCAAATCATCACCCATTAAATAGCCCCAAGGTTCTAAAGGTTCAATTCTGTCGAAAATTACTTTTAGTATGGCAATAATGGGAATTGCCAAAAACATGCCAGACACGCCGGAAATGGCTCCGCCAATAATAATTCCAACAATAGATGCAAATGCGTTAATCTTAACTTTCGAGCTAACAACTAGTGTTACAAGCAGATTATTATCAATAAGTTGCACAATCACAATCACAATAATAACCCCTAAGATTAATGATAAGTCGGGCGAGCCAGTAAGTGTGGCAACAATACTTAATAATCCGGCAAACAAAATTCCAATGTAGGGAATAAGGTTTAGCAGTCCTGTGATTATTCCTAATACGATGGCATATTTCATCCCAATAATCATAAAACCTATTGTTGTTAATGCAGTAACTGTAAGCATCTGAATAATCAGGCCTATAATATAGCTTTGGATTGAAACTTTTATTTGAAATAAAATGTCTTTCAATTTTTTATGATGTTCGGGTTTGAATAATTTAGATAAAAACTTTATGAAATGGGTTCTGTATAAAAGAAATAGGAAAGTGTAAATGGGAATTAGGGTTAAATTCAAAAGTGTACCCGTAAATGACATTAATGTACTTCCAATAATATTTTTCCCTGTTTCTATGGAGTTTTTCGTGGCATCATCAATTAGTTTTTTTTGTTCTCCTTTACTTAAATTGAAATTATCACGAACCATTTCCTGAATATTACTAAAATGTATCGAAAGATTGTTTTTTATCGTATCCCAATCATTTGCAATATCACTAATCTGCCATGATATAAAAGTTAAAATTCCTATTACGACCAAAATGAATAAAAATACAGAAAAAATTACGGCAATAACATGAGGAAATCGTAGCTTCGATTTTAAAAAATGAGCCACGGGTCTCAGTAAAATGGCAAAAAGTAATGAAAGTAAAATGGGAATAACGATGCTCTGTCCAAAATATAAGATGGTAAAAATAGCCATCAAACTGACTAATGTAAAAGCTAATTTTGCGTAAAAAGGAAATCTTAACGTATCGTTCATAAAGCTGATTTTAAAAAGCACTAATTTACAAAATTTAAATGTAGTGAATTTTAATAAAAACCGAATAATAAGCGATTGTTAAGTCAACTATTTTCCAATGGTTTTAATATTTATATATGAAACGGGAATGAATTCTAAATGTAGATTAATAAAATCTAAAACAATATTTTATTTTAAGATTTTATTTTCATTTTTGTTAAAACATTTTTCAAAAATGATATTCCAGAATCTTTTATGGCTTCCGTATTGGTTGATGTTACTTTAGAAATTCCGGTTTGCACCAGTGAGGCAACAACTTTATTTAACAAACCACCAGATGCACCCACAATTAATGAATTGGATAATAATCCGGTTGCGATTCCTAAGGATCCCTTCACAATTTCATTTTTAAAAATAGGGGATGAGAATGTATCGCTAATTTTATCTTTGATAATATTCATCGGGTTCAAACTGGAAACAGTGAACTGGAAATGTTCTTTTAACAAAGTTCCTTCAGAGGCATGAATGTTTTCTAAAAGTGCAATTGCTTCCGCTAACGATTTTGTGTCTTTAATTACCTGCATTTTCCTTTTCTTTAAAAATTTGATTAATGATGTAATTATTGAAAGTTTTTTCTAAATAAGGTTTTCTAATTATAAATAATATAATAGCGAGAAAAGCATAAAAACCTGCAACAGCAAAAAAACCATAATACGATTTTCCTAAAACATCGCCAATATATAAGGCAATGCCAATGGTAAATAATATGAAAAATAAAGCAATAATAACAAAAACAACAATGCGTGATGCTAATGATGCAAAAACATCAGTAGATTTATCAATGGCTTTCAATTTATATAGTTCAATACTGGTTTTACCGTATTGTTCTATTTTATCAATAAGCATTTCTATTAATATTACTTTATCTTTCATAAGTTTAAAATTATTTTACTGAATTTGCAGTATTTTCAAAAGATTTTTTAGTGTTTTGTGCTAAATCTTTTCCTTCTTCATAATAATTCAATCCTTCACTCTTAACTGTTTCCAATTTAGAATTCAATTTGTCAATTAAATCATTGTATTTGGTTTTCAATTCCTCTGCAGTGTCTTTTCCTTTGGTAACAATTTTTTTACGAGTATCTGTACCTTTTTCTGGTGCAAATAAAATCCCTAAAATTGCGCCTGTTGCTAATCCTGCTAATGCTCCTAAAACTACTTTTCCTGTATCCATGATGTTTATTTATTAAGAATTAATTTTAAATTATTGTTTTTAATTGTTTACTTTTTTATTAGAATGCATAACCTAATGTAAGTTGTAATACCTGATTTTTATATCTTGGTTTTGTTGAATCGCCATCGCTATCAGATTTGCTGATATCCCATCCTGCACGAGCTGAAATGATAAAATCACTAAGATTTACATCAGCACCAACTACAAATCCAAAGATGTTTTTCTTGTAATTGTCACTATTAATATCATCTTCCTGAGTTGTTGATGTATTACCGTTGAAGTCGTTTTTGGTCTCCAACAAATAAGAATATTGCGGCCCAGCAAGAATGGTAAGGTTGTCTATCGGTTTTAATTGCAATTGTAAAGGAAGATCTAAATACGTTGTTGTTCTCGTATATTCATAACTTCCCAAAATGTTGCTTCCGGTTGCTTTATATCCTTTTTGAGAATACATAACTTCAGGTTGAAAACCAATATATCTTCCTAATGGAATTGATAAAAATGCTCCACCGGCAAAACCAGTTTTGTTTTCCGCTACAAAGTCATTGCCTTCTTCATCATAAACATTAGATAAATTGACACCGGCTTTAACTCCAAATTTAAAACCCCCTCGAGAATCAGATGAAGTTGTGCTTGTTTCTTGAGCTAAACCATTAGCACTAGCTAAGATAGCAAAAATTATTGTAACTGAACTTAAAATCTTTTTCATATTTTTAGTTTTTTTAAAATTATTTTTTAGCGTTGAATTCGTTAAATTCTACTTCAAGTTCATTAATTTTATAATCTAAATCTGTTTTAAAAGCTTCCCAGGTTTCTGCAGTATATTCAGAATAATTATTCAATTTTGTTTCTAACTCCCTGTTTTTTTCTTCAAGTTGAACCACTTTTTGATTATACTTGGCTTTCTCATTTGCATTTCCGTCAATTACTTTGACTTTTAAATCTGCAATTTTCAATTCGTTATCTGTAATTTTTTTATCAATTTTCATTTTAAATGCTTCGTAATCTGCAAGAGAATCTTGTTCTGCTTCAATTAATTCTTTTTTTGCATTTAAAACATCTTCCTGTGCATCATCGATTTTTTCTTCATTATTTTTGCAGCTGGTTAAAAAGGTTAACGAGGTAAAAGCAAGTAAAGCGAAGAATGTTATAGTCGATTTTTTCATTATAAGTGTTTTTTAATTAATTAAAGTAAATGTGAGTTATTCTCTACATTACAAAGATGCGAAAGAATCAAAACTAATTTGTTACACTTTTTTTCCTATAAGTTACAATATTCACACATTTGTATTTTTAGCTTTTTATTTTAAAAAAAAGTCCTGCTATTTTCTTCTGTTAAAGAAGAAAATAGCAGGACTAACTGTATTTAAATGGATTACTTTGAGATCTTTAAAAAACCAAGCAGTCACAATATAATTTCAATGTTTTGAATAGAATTCAAGAAGATTGAAATGACTTGGCATGTAAATCAAATTATAGCAAAGGTTTCTTTTTTGGATGCTCCAGAATATATTTTTTCAAAAGCTGATCTAATGAATTATAATATTTCTGAAGATGTTCCGAATCCATTTCAGGGTTTTTTTCAACAGGAATTGTATCTGGCATTTCAGACAAATATTTTGACAGTTCCGGATATTTTTCCTGAATCAACGTGGTGATTTCAAGAATTTTGGCATTTAAATCTTTTACGCTTTGCATGACAGTATCTTTAAAAGGTTTGACAAATTATTTAATTCTTATATAAAAGTACGGCTTATCTGATTACTAAATTTATTTATTAGTTTTTTTCTTCAGCCTCTTTTTTGGCTTTTTCAGCAGCCTTATCTGCGGCTTTTTTTGCTTTTGCTGCTTTTTCCTCAGCGTCTTTTTTGGCTTTTGCTGCCGCTTTTTCTTTTTTATTGAAATAACCTTTTAAAAGGAAATTATGTTTGGCTGCTTCCATGTTTTCATCCAAACCTTTGGTACTCTTTTTTAGATTAAGAATAGTCTGGTCTATATTTTCAGCCATTCCTTTATCCTGGATTAATCTTCCCAAAGTTCCTTCTCCTTTGTTTATTTTTATCAAAATATCATTGATACCGTCGGTTGCCATAGCTGCGTTATCAGCGGTGATCTGAAGACTTTTCATAATAGCATCAGTTTCCACTGGTTCAGAGGAAGCAATTAATTGTCCGTCTTTTACAACTACGGTTGACGAATCGCCTTGCGACAGGACAACTACTTTATCGCCAATAATTCCTTCGGATCCAATTCCGGCCTGAGTATCGGTCTTAATAAATTTCTGTACTTCTTTTTTGATAAGCATTTCAACTTTTACCGTTGAATCATTAATAATTACAATATTATCAACCGTTCCAATATTAATTCCAGAGAATCGAACCATATTTCCGACTTGTAAACCACTTACATTTCGAAAGTCAGCTTTGAGTTTGAAAACTGGATCAAAGAGATTTTTTTGTTTTCCGATAATGAAAATTCCTAAAACGAATAATGCAATTCCGGTAATAATGAACAATCCTAGGCGAAATTTGAATGCGGGTGTATGTGATTCCATTTTTATATCTTGTTTAAGTTAATTGTGTTTTGATTTTGAAAATATGAGTTGACTAATTCATCCGAAGTATTCTCGAATTCCTCGAGATTTCCTTCTTTATAAACTACTCCATCCTGTAACATTATAATTCGATTGGCAACGGTTCTGGCGCATTCTATATCGTGAGTAATGATGATGGAAGAGGTTTTATATTTCTTTTGAATATCATTGATCAGTAAACTGATTTCATGAGAAGTCACCGGATCTAAACCCGTTGTTGGTTCATCATAAAGAATTATCGAAGGATCGACAATTATGGTTCTGGCCAGACTGATTCTTTTTTTCATTCCTCCGGAAAGTTCCGATGGCATTTTGTACATCGAATCAGGCAAACCAACATTCTCCAGTACTTCTTTTACTTTATCCTCAATTTCTTTTTCGGACAGGTCTTTTTTTATTCTTCGTAAAGGAAATTCCAAATTTTGTCTTACCGTCATTGAATCATACAAAGCACCACTTTGAAAAAGAAAACCAACTTGTTTTCTCATTTCATCCAATTCTTTGCTTTTTAAGCTGTTTACCTCTTCTCCAAGCACATTGATTTGGCCTTGATCAGATTGTAATAAACGAATGATACATTTAATTAAAACGGATTTCCCAGTACCTGATTTTCCAAGTACAACCAGATTTTCTCCTTTATAAAGTTGTAATGAGATGCCTTTTAGCACTTCAAGACTTCCAAATTTTATCTGAAGATCTTCAATATTGATTACCGCTTCTTTTTCTTTATTTTTTTGTTCTGAATTCATCATAAGAGGTCAGTTATTTGAACTGCAATTAAATCTACAATAATTACTAGTAGAGAGGCCATTACTACTGCTGAATTGGCTGCAATACCTACGCTTTCTGTACCACGACCGGCATTAAAACCTTTGTAACAACCTACAAAACCTATTACCGCTCCAAAAAAGAATGATTTGATAACAGCTGGTATGAAATCCATAAATTCAACATTCCCGAAAGCCTGTGAGATAAATAAAACGAAACTTACATCTCCTTTTATATTGGCTCCTCCCCAACTGCCTAAAATACCCAAGGCATCTGCATATATGGTTAACAAAGGAATCATTAAAGTTGCAGCTAATATTCTGGGCACCACCAGAAATTTTACCGGATTGGTCGAGGAAACTTCCATGGCATCAATTTGTTCAGTCACACGCATAGAACCTAATTCGGCACCCATACTTGAACCTATTTTACCAGCACAAATTAAAGCCGTAATTACTGGTCCCATCTCTCGGATAATTGAAATAGCGACCATTCCCGGTAACATGGTCACAGCGCCAAAATTCACTAAAACCGGACGTGATTGTATCGTAAGCACCAATCCGATAATAACTCCTGTAATAGAGATTAGCGGAAGCGATTTATTACCAATCTGGAAACACTGATGAAGGAATTCCTTAAATTCAAATCCTCTTGAAAAAGTGTTTTTAAAGACATCAACCACGAATAGTGTTACATCAGAAACATTATTTAAAAATAGAGTGAATTTATTTTTTCTATGAATTGTATTTTCACTTAAATCTATTGTTTTCTTTCGGGCGTATGCTTTAATCTTCTTTATCGGTACCGTTTTTTTCATTTTTTGCTGCATTGTTTTCGGTTAAAATCGTATTGGTTTCCTCTTGAATCGTATTGGTTTCCGTAAAAGTAGGAACTGTAATTTCTGCTGTTATAGTAAAGGTATCATTTGATTTTTCATAATCATAATCGTACAAAGGAAATTTAATTTTATTCCAGACATATGTTTTGGGTAAATCATCACCCATTAGATAGCCCCAGGGTTTTAAATATTCGATCCTGTCGAAAATTACTTTTAGGATAGCGATTATCGGAATGGCTAAAAACATCCCGGCAACCCCGGCAATTGCGCCGCCGATGATAATTCCAACAATGGAAACAAAAGCATTTATTTCAACTTTAGAATTTACAATCATAGGAACAAGTATATTATTATCAATCAATTGCACTATTATATTCACAACGATCACACCAATAACGATTGATAAATCCGGTGTGCCGGTTAGTGAAGCAATGATGGTTAAAATCCCTGCAAACATAATTCCTATGTAAGGAATCAGGTTTAGGATTCCTGTAACGATACCCAATAAGATAGCATATTCAACACCGATGATCATAAGTCCCAAAGTCGTTAAAACTGAAACCGCAATCATTTCTATAATCAGTCCAACAATATAACTTTTTACAGCCATTTTGATTTGAGTTAAACAATCATGTAATTGAGCGTGCTGTTCTTTTTTGAATAATTTGGAAAAAAACAACATGAAATGCGTTCTGTACAAAAGAATCAAAAAGGTGTAAATCGGTACTAAAATTATGTTTAAAAGAGTATCAGTAAAAGAGATTAAAGTGGTTCCAAGCATTTCTTTACCTTTTTCCATGGAATCCTCCGCCGCGTCATCAAGGTATTTTGCTTGTTCTCTTGAACTTAAATTAAAATTTTCTCTGATAAATTGTTGAATATTTCTAGCGTGAATTGAAATGTTTCTTTCGATTTTATTAAAATCATCCGCTATATCACTAATTTGTAATGATATGAATGCAAAAACACCTAAAATTATTAATACAAAAAGGAGTACTGTGATTATTGCAGCCAAAACATGAGGGAAATGCAATTTATTTTGAATGAAAATTACGGTTGGTCTTAGTAATATCGCAAATAAAAAGGCCAGCATAATCGGATTTAATATATTCTGTCCAATATAGAAAACATAAAAAACACCAATTAAACCCACTATAATAAAGGTAAGTTTAGCGTAAAACGGAAATTTTAAGACTTCATTCATAACATTTTTGCATTTAAAATATAAATTGATTTTCTTTTAATAAAAATCTATAAATGCAACATACAAAGATGAAAACTTAATGGTCGTTAAGTGTTATAAAATTTTTATTTAAATTTACATAATTCACACTTTTAATGTATAATTGATATGTTATGATAACATATAATGAGGATATTTCTAATAGAATAATTAGTCTACGAATTCTGTTTCATCAAAAGAATGGTTTTTCATGATTGAAATTCCTTTTTGTAAAAGCAGATTATTAGGATAGGTGATCATTTCGCCATCTTTGGTTTTTAAATACACATGAAAGGCGCGAATATCTTCTATTTCGGCTTGGATAGGGAAATCTTTATCATGAATCCGAATGATATCACCAATTTTAAAAGGAAACGAAAAAAACAATATAATTCCGGAAGTGATGTTACTCAAAATAGACCATTGGGCAAACATGGCAACACCAACAACAGTAGTAATGGAAGAAAGAGCAATGAAAATATCTTTGGTCTGAACGCCCCAAATAATGATAAGGGCAAATATAGCTAGGATATTAATCAGCAAATGAATGTATTTGAGCACCAAATTGGTCCGATGTTCAATAATTTCAGTTGATTTAGCATACCGTCTCACTAATTTTGAAACGATAATTCGTAGTGAAATCACTAGAAATATCAAAATTCCAGTGTTAATGATCTCTGCGGTATAATCGTTTATAAAAGCCATGTTCTTTAATAAGTTATGCTAAATTACTCAAATATTCATACACTTTATGAACAGGCATTCCCATAACATTGGCGTAAGAACCTTCAATTTTGGAAACACCGATAAAACCTATCCATTCCTGAATGCCATAAGCGCCGGCTTTGTCATACGGCTTGTAATTTTCAAGATAATATTGAATGCTTTCATCACTCAAATCATTGAAAGTGACTTTGGTAGTTTCCGAAAAAACTTCCACTTTGTCTTTTGTTTTAAAGCAAACTGAAGTAATCACTTTATGGGTTTTATTAGATAAAGATTTTAGCATGCTAAAGGCATCATCATAATCTTTTGGTTTTCCCAATGCTTTGTTTTCATGCCAAACAATGGTGTCACTTGTAATCAGAATTTCTTTTTCATTCAATTCCCCTTCAAAAGCATCACTTTTTAAAACAGCTAAATAGTCTGTAATATCTTCTTCAATGAGATTCGGAGGATAAATTTCGTCAACCTCTTTCAACCGGATTTCGAAATCCAAATCCAAATCCCTGAAAAACTGCTGTCTTCTTGGTGAACCTGATGCCAGGATGATTTTATATTCTTTCAAAATGGTACTAAGCATGATGTTTCATGTTATAATTGATTACTAAAATAGAAAGAATTCCGAAAAACATGATCCATTTTAAAACCACGCTCAAATGATTGAAATCTTTTGGTTTCTCGGCCGACCAAATCTTAACGGTGAAATAAAGCAGCGGACTTAAAATGAAAATTAACCCGTAAATAGTACTCATCAGTAAACCATTGGCAAATAAATAAGCATTGATATAATAAAGAATCGCAATTATCGGGATAAAACTCAGTGCAAAAACAATTTTTGATGTTCTTGCAACGCCAAGTATTATTGGTAAAGTGCTCATTCCCTGATTATAATCCCCATTAACATCCTCAAGATCTTTTACGATTTCACGAATAAAATTAATAATAAAAGCAAAAATGGCATAATCTATAAGAATCCTAAACAGGATGGCCATAACGGGTCTGTTTTCTTCGTAAGTTGCAGGAAGTAAGTTAAATACACCTATGAGGAGAACACTGGTTGAAAGCAGTAATGCAATAATAATATTCCCAATCAATAAACTTTGTTTCATGCTTGTGGCATAAAAATAAAGGGTGGCGGCAATCAGGATAAAAACTGCTGCAAAGCTTGGTCTTTGTATGACATTGGATAAATAAAAACCAATACCAACACCAATTATATTTAAAGCCACATAATAATTATAAGCATTACTTTCCGAAATCTGTTTACCAATAATTACATTATTAGGTTTATTTTCACCATCAGTATCCTGATCAAAAATGTTATTGATGATGTATCCGGCAGCCGCAATACAAACAGTGGAAATTACAAACAAAACATATTGCCAGTCGGCCAGAGCCAATGGAACATTTTGTGATTTCAAAAAGCCGTATCTAAAAATAAGCTGCATTAATGCCAGCATCAAAAGGTTTTGGTAACGTATTAGTTTCAAAAAGTGAATCATCGTATTGTTTAAAATTTAAAAATAAGTATTAATCGTGTTTTCCATTATAGTACAAGTGCCATTTCCCCTGAACTTTCATGACTTGCTCTATAACATCCCGAACAGCGCCTTTACCACCGTTTTTATGTGAAATATAAGTTGAAATCGCTTTTATTTCAGGACTTGAATCTTGTGGGCAAGTAGGCAAACCTACCAATTGCATCACATGATAATCCGGAATATCATCGCCCATGTAAAGCACTTGCTGTGGTTTAATGTCATATAATTCAACATACTCCTTAAAAGTTTCTACTTTATCCGGTGTAGCCAAATAAATATCAGTAATCCCTAAATTCCTAAGGCGAATTTTTACACCATCATTGTTTCCGCCAGAAATAATACAGACATTATAACCGCTTTCGATGGCGGCTTTCATCGCAAAACCATCGCGAATATTCATAATCCGAAGCATTTCTCCGGTAGGTGTAATATGCACAGAACTGTCCGTAAGAACGCCATCTACATCAAAAATAAATGTAGTAATGCCATTCATAATTTCCTTATAACTTTTCGCCATTATTTTGTATGGATTGTGTTAGTATTTTGTAAATATTTTTTTGATTTTCATCAGATAAAAACGATAAATGAGCATTAATTGTTTCATTATCATTGCGTTTAGCCGGTCCGGTTTGCGCCTCTATTGGTGAAAGCGTCATTACTTTATCTGCTGTTTCCTGAATTAAAGGTTTTAAGATGTCAAACGGAACCTGATTTTCGGTACAAATATCATTTCCAATTTGGTACAGGTGATTCACAAAATTATTTACAAAAACCGCAGCAATATGCAATGCTTTTCTTTGTTCGGTATTGATGGCAAAAACGGAATCTGAAATCGTTTTAGCCACTTTTTCCAATAATTGAAAATCAGTTGCATTTTCACTTTCCAGACAAATGGGAATGTTTCTAAAATCGACCGCTTTGTTTTTGCTAAATGTTTGCAACGGATAAAAAACGCCTTTCCGATTGTTGTCATCTAAATTATCCAATGCAACACTGCCAGATGTATGCGCCACCAAACGATTTTTAAATGGCAATTGAGAAGAAACTTCCGCAATGGCATCATCAGAAACAGCAATGATATACAAATCAGCTTCTGCTAAATCATTAAAATCATTTGTAATTTTATCCGAATCGAGTAGGTGAGCCATACTTTCTTTTTGTCTTGAAAATACTTGAATCAACTCAAATTCAGCTCCCGAATTTTGGGTATTTTGGAAAGCGGCAATCAAATGCTGCGCTACATTTCCGGAACCGATAATACTCAATTTTATCATTTGGCTAAAATATTAAAAAAAAACCTCATTTCTAAATTTGAAATAAGGTTTAAATTTTCTTTAGAACTGTTTTTTGTAATAATCAGTTTTATTGGCTTAATGTTTGACGACTTTGAGAAAAAACCTATTTTCTAAATTGTTATACTACAGAATTTTCTCAACATGGATTAATTCTTAATTAACTCTTAAATCAGCCAGAAACGATACAATCAATCAACATTTTTTAGTTACTTTTGTGACACTTAAAAAATATATAATTCCACACCCATGGATAAAAAAATATTCTCCTTTTTGTTCTCTACACGATTAATGGCTTTTTTGTTTTTATCATTTTCAATAGCAATGATTTCCGGAACTTTTATCGAAAGCAAATACAATACTGATACCGCTCGAATTTGGGTTTATAATGCCTGGTGGTTTGAAGGAATCATGTTGGTTTTTGTAATCAATTTCATTGGAAATATCAAGCGATACAATTTGCTTAGGAAAGAAAAATGGGCAACCTTAATATTACATCTTTCATTTATATTTATTATTACAGGTGCATTTATTACGCGTTACATCAGTTATGAAGGGATGATGCCAATTCGAGAAGGCGCAACAGAAAATCAGGTTTATTCCGATAAAACGCATCTTACGGTTTTTGTAGATGGCGATTATAAAGGGCAAGCCCGTCGCAGAATTTTCGAAAAATCACTGTTGCTTTCTCCGGTAACCAACAATAATTTTTCGATTTCTGAAAAATTCGATAAAACGCCATTCAAAATAAGGTACAAAAACTTCCTTATGGGCGCTACAGAGACCATCAAAGAAGATGCAAAGGGAGTCTTACACCTAAAAATGGTCGAATCTGGTGACGGAACAAGACATGAACATTATTTGAAAGAAGGCGAAGTTCAAAATGTTCACAACGTTCTTTTCGCATTAAATAAATACACAAAAGGAGCTATTAATATTACTATTGCTGACGGAATTTCTACGATTCAAACTCCTTTTGAAGGGGAGTTTATGAGAATGGCGGACAAAATGAAGGGCAAAGTAATTAAGGATTCTCTACAGCCTTTAATGATGCGCTCGTTATATAATGTAGGCGGATCGCAATTTGTTTTTCCTGAACCTGCTATCAAAGGGGTTAAAGCTTTTATGTCAAAGAATGATTTTAAAGCTAAAAATCAGGATGATGCTTTAGTGGTGACCTTAGAAGCAGAAGGAAAAGAAAAGGAAATTACATTAGTTGGTTCTAAAGGAAAAATTGGAGAACCACAAATGGTCAAAATCGGAAATTTAGAGTATACTCTTTTCTTTGGAAGTAAAGTATATACATTGCCTTTCAAAATTAGACTAAATGATTTTATTGCAACCAAATATCCCGGGACAGAAAAAAGTTATGCGGCTTTTGAGAGTCAGGTTACGGTTCAGGATTCTTCAAAAAGCTTCGATGCGAGAATATTCATGAATAATGTTTTGGATTATAAAGGGTTTAGATTTTTTCAGGCCTCTTTTGACCAGGATGAGAAAGGAACCGTTTTATCGGTAAACCATGATTTCTGGGGAACCTGGATTACTTACATTGGTTATTTTGCATTATTTTTTGGAATGATGGCGATTATGTTTACCAAACATTCTCGTTTTGCAGATTTAAAACGAAAACTGGAAGTTGTGAAAACTAAAAAATCAAAGTTAATCACTGTATTATTATTGTTGTTAAGTTTTAGCGGATTTGCCCAAAACCATAAGGAGAAAGCAATTTCGGTAAAACAAATCGATTCTATAATTCAAAAATACAAAGTTTCTGAAGCGCATGCTGAAAAATTTGGAAGACTGGTTGTTCAGGATGTAGGTGGTAGAATGAAGCCCGTAAACACTTTTTCATCTGAATTATTGCGAAAAGTGAGTCACAAGGATATGTATAATGACATGAATTCCGATCAGGTATTTTTGTCAATGACACAATTTCCTAATGCCTGGTTTGAAATTCCATTAATTTATATAAGCAAAGGGAACGACAGCATTCGTAAAATTATTGGTATTGATGCTAAACAAAAACTGGCACCTTTCATTGCTTTTTTTGATGAAAAAGGAAATTATAAATTATCTCCTTACTTAGATGAAGCCTATAAAGTAGCTAATCCAAATCAATTTCAAAAAGATTTTGTTGAAACTGATAAAAAAGTCAATTTGCTAAATTCTGCTTTAAGCAGAAGCATTCTGAAGATTTTCCCTATTCCGAATGACCCAAATAACAAATGGATTTCTCATTTAGAATTGAATCATGCAGGATTAAAAGGGATGGATTCTACTTTTACAGCACAAATTTTGCCTTTGTATCTGCAATCGCTTGAAACCTCAAACTCGAAAAATAATTATAAGGAAGCGGATTTCTATCTGGAAGGAATCAAGAAATACCAAAGGAAATTCGGTAGCAAAGTAATTCCAAGCGAAGAAAAAATTTCGTCAGAAGTTTTGTACAATAAGTACGATGTTTTCAAGAGATTGTTTTATTTGTATATGTTAGCCGGGATTTTTATGTTGATTTTAACTATTGTAAAAATCTTCAAGGAGAATAAATTCATGGCCGTTTCAGTGAATATCATGCATGTAATAATAGGATTGTTATTTGCAGCACATACTTTAGGTTTAATCGCGCGTTGGTATATTTCAGGACATGCGCCATGGAGTAACGCCTATGAATCTATAATCTATGTAGCTTGGGCAACGATGTTCTTTGGATTGGCATTCGATAGAAAATCAAAATTAACAGTGGCGTCATCCGCATTTGTTACAGCAATGATTTTGTGGGCAGCGCATATGAACTGGGTTGATCCAGATATTGCGAACCTGCAACCCGTTTTAAATTCTTATTGGTTGATGATTCACGTTGC
Source organism: Flavobacterium sp. (assembly GCF_035292545.1). Lineage (GTDB taxonomy): Bacteria > Bacteroidota > Bacteroidia > Flavobacteriales > Flavobacteriaceae > Flavobacterium. Next base: position 88,788 of record NZ_DATDPV010000036.1, read on the forward strand.
GGTAATTGTAGCGAGCTATGGTCCATTTGCATTGGGAATGATTTTAGGATTGGTTTCTTTGATTCTGATTTTCTTTACCAATGAGAAAAACAAAGAAAAAATGGCGTTGAACATTAAAGAAATCACCTATATCAACGAAATGGCTCTAACGATTGGTTTGATTATGCTTACCATCGGGAATTTCCTTGGCGGACAATGGGCCAATGAAAGTTGGGGTCGTTATTGGGGTTGGGATCCTAAAGAAACCTGGGCTTTAATCAGTATTATGGTCTATGCCTTTGTGATTCACTCTCGATTTGTTCCAGCGTTAAGAGGAAAATGGGTCTTCAATCTAATGAGTATTTATGCTTTTATCTCTATTTTGTTTACTTATTATGGGGTAAATTTCCACCTGGTTGGATTGCATTCTTACGCTAGTGGAGAAGCCAATTCATTAGACTGGATTTGGATGTCATTATTAGCGATTACTATTATAGGAGCCATTACGTATCCAAAATATAGAAAACATTATAAGAAATAATTGAATATTAAAGTCATAAAAAAAAGGTTCAACTTTACGGTTGAACCTTTTTGCTTTTATAATATTGTGAATTATACTTTTCCTAAAGTATACAATTGTCCCATTGTAGGAGTAAGGCTTCCGCCGGTTGGCTCCAATGTAATTCCAAAAGCTTCGGCATCGCCAGTTTTACTAACTTCGAAAACCTTTTGAGCATCAGCAGTGAAATTTTCCAATAATCCGATACTTGTTGGCGTAAGCGGATTTAATTTTAATGCCCAAACCTGATAAACCATTCCTTCCGGCGGTTCCGGTAATCCGGCGGCATCTATATAAACCACTTGGGTTTCTTTGTTCCAATACACTTTTGCGGAAGCATTAGGATCCACCGTTTGGCCAGCAAGATTCACAACCGTATTTTTGTTGTCACGAATTACAGCCAAAGTTGATTCACTTTGTTTGTTTTTCAATTCCAAGTTAACAACGGCTTCCTGCAATTTCGATTTTTCTCCCGAAATAGTCACTATTTGTGTATTAGTCTCATTCATTTGATTGTATTGGTATCCAACTCCCGCCAATAATAAGATTGCCGCGGCCCAACCAGTATAGGTTAACCAATTATTCTTCGGTTTTATATCAATCACTTTTCCGTGTTTGATTTCTAATTTTGATTTTATTTTTTCAAAATTATCCGCAGAGAGAAAAGGAGAAAAACTGGTAGAAAGATTAATGATTGCTTTTTCTATCGCAATAATTTCATCGTTAATTTCTTTATTGTTTTTCGCCATTTGGTTCACCTCTTTGTTTTCGGTTTCATTTAATAAACCGTAAACGTAAAGCTCCAAAATCCCTGATTCTATATAGGTGTTCGTTTCCATTTATACTTGTAAAAAGTTTCTTAAATCATTGATGCAATTTCTATTCTGAGTTTTTACGGTTCCCAACGGAATTTCCAACTCATCGGATGCTTCTTGCTGTGTGTATCCTTTAAAGAATAACAAATTGATGATTTGAATGCATTTTGGTTTTAGTTTTTTTACAAACTCCTGAATTCCTATGGTATCAATTTTGTTCGTGAGTTTGTTGCTGTCATCCAATAGATGTACGAAATTATCAGACGATAGGTTTTTTTGACTGTTGTTATAACCTTTAGAACGCAATTTATCGATAGAAGTATTTCGGGCAATATTAAGTATCCAGGTATAAAATCGGCCTTTACTTTCGTTATAGCTGTCGATGTTTTTCCAAATTTTCACAAATACTTCCTGGAGCACATCTTCGGCTTCTTCTTTGTCTTTTACAAGATTACTAATAACGGCAAACAAACTTTTGGAATACATGTCATACACATGCGTAAAAGCACGATCGTCTTTTGTCAATATCAACGGTAATAGTTCTTCTTGAGTCATAGTAAGAGTTTAGTAAATACAAACTTAAACTAATCTGTCTAAAAATAAAAGAAAATAAATTTCTCAATGGATATAAGTAGAAACTGACTCATTTATATTTAACAAAACTTTAAATCAAATGACAATTTATCAATTCGATTAAATGACTGCTTTTGACTACTTTTATAAAAAAATATAAATATGAAATCAATATTGATTGCTGCTTGCAGCGTACTATTTTTGTTCAGTTGCCAAAATCAGGCGCAAAGCAAAAAGGCTATTAATGCAAATTCTAAATCCACTGTTATGACTAAAGAAAGCATCCATCAATTTAAAGTAAAAGATTTATCCGGAAATGAATTTGATTTTGCTTCGCTAAAAGGGAAAAAAGTACTGGTTGTTAACACCGCGTCAGAATGCGGATTAACGCCTCAATACGAACAATTGCAAAAACTGTATTCGGAATATAAGTATAAAAATTTCGTTATTGTTGGTTTTCCGGCTAACAACTTTGGTTCACAAGAACCGGGAAGTAATCAGGAAATTGCCACTTTTTGTCAAAAAAATTACGGGGTAACTTTCCCGATGATGGAAAAAATTTCTGTAAAGGGAGATGATATGAATGAAGTCTATCAATTCCTGACTCAAAAAGCAAAAAATGGTTTAGAAGATTCTGAAGTACAATGGAACTTTCAAAAATATTTATTAAATGAAAATGGTGAATTGGTAAAAGTAATTTCTCCAAAAACATTGCCTACAGATGCAGCAATTGTAGATTGGATTAAAGGCTAATTTTCAGATGAAAGTAAGTATTAAAAAAGAGATTTTTGGGAAACCGGAAATCTCTTTTTTTTATTCTAAAATCAACTGCATCAACGATAAATCCAGCCATTTATTAAATTTGAAACCTACTTCGCGACAGATTCCAATTTCGTGAAACCCAAATCTTTTATGGAAACCAATACTGTCTTTATTATCCGCGTCTATGGCACCAATCATGGTGTGATAACCGTCTGTTTTGGCTAATTTGATCAGTTCAGTCAATAGTAATTTTCCGGCTCCTTTTCCGATAAATTCTTGTGCCACATAAACAGAATGTTCCACCGTAAATTGGTAGGCATCTTTTTGACGAAATGAACCATAAGAAGCAAAACCAATTACTCCTTTTTCAAATTCAGCCACAATTATGGGTAAGTTTTTGGCTTGTTTTTCTTCAAACCACAATTTTTGGGTTTCAAATTCACGAGGTTCATAATCATAAATCGAAGTGCTGTTAAGTATCTCGTGATTAATGATTTCCAATATCGTATCTAAATCGGCAAATACAGCGGGTCTGATTTTTATTTTCATTGTAATTGTTTTATTTCCAAAGCTTCATTCAAAGATAGAAAATTTTTGCTCAGTTTTTGTAGGCAAAATGCTTAAAAACAGTCTCAACTTTGTACCTTTATACTATATCAAACAAGAAAAATGATTTATCCTAAAATACCTTTAGCGCAAAGCATTATCCAAATATGTCTGGCCAAAGGACTAACCCATATCGTAATTTCTCCGGGATCCCGAAACGCGCCTTTAACCATTGGTTTCGTCAATAATCCGGAATTTCATTGTTATAGCATTGCCGATGAACGTTGCGCTGCCTTTTTTGCCATGGGAATTGCCCAGCAAATCAAGAAACCGGTCGCTGTTGTCTGTACGTCGGGTTCGGCATTGTTGAATTATTATCCCGCTTTTGCAGAGGCTTTCTACAGCCAGATTCCTTTGGTGGTTATTTCGGCGGACCGACCTCCTGAAAAGATTGATATTGGCGATGGACAAACCATTCGTCAGAAAAATGTATTTGCAAACCATTCTTTATATAATGCGAATTTAACTGAAGAAGCGTCGTTTGAAAATGATTCTGAAATTAATGAAGCCATCAATAAGGCTGTTGCTAAAAAAGGCCCCGTTCATATCAATGCTCCTTTTGAAGAGCCATTGTACCAAACGATTTCCCATCTTTCTGTTGATGCATTGATTTCGCCTTTTGATAAAATATATGATGACCTTTCAGTTGATGATATTATAGCCTTTACCAATATTTGGAACACTTCAGAGAAGAAATTGATTTTAGTTGGCGTAAACGAACCTGATGAAATCGATGAGGATATTATTGATTTGTTAGCCAAAGACACTTCAGTAGTGGTGATGACCGAAGCGACTTCAAACCTGCATCATAAAACATTTTTGAATAATATTGATACGATAATTACGCCTTTTTCAGAGGAAGATTTTGAAAATTTCAGACCCGAAATCCTGATTACTTTCGGCGGAATGGTAGTTTCCAAAAGAATAAAAGCCTTTTTGCGAAAATACAAGCCGCAACACCATTGGCATATCGATTCTTTGAGGGCCTATGATACTTTTGGATGTTTAACGAAACATTTTGAAGTCAATCCAAATGATTTTTTCAATCAATTTTTACCTTTTACTAAAGTAATAGAAAGTAATTATCATTCCGATTTTCAGAAAATTGCAGCATTGCGAGAAACGAAACATCAAAAATATTTGACTACTGTTCCTTTTTCGGATTTTAAAGTTTTTGAACAAGTGATTCCTTCTTTGCCAAAAGGTTCTATGTTGCAATTAAGCAACAGTTCCGCGATTCGATATGCACAATTATTCGATATAGATCCATCGATTACTGTTTTTTGTAACAGAGGAACTAGCGGGATTGACGGCAGTACATCAACAGCTATTGGTGCGGCTTTCGCCAAAGAAAAGCAAACCGTTCTCATCACGGGAGACATCAGTTTTCTATACGACAGCAATGCCTTGTGGAACGAATATATTCGAAAGAATTTTAAGATTATTTTGATTAATAACGGAGGTGGAGGGATTTTTAGGATTCTGCCCGGACATGAGGAAAGCGAAGTATTCAACAAGTTTTTCGAAACATCTCATTGCTTAACTGGTGAACAATTGGCCAAAATGTATCATTTTGAATATTTTACGGCTAGTGGAGAAGCAAGTTTAGAAAGCAGTTTGGTAGATTTTTACAACCAAAATGACAGACCAAGTATTTTAGAGGTTTTTACGCCTACAACTATAAATAATTCAGTTTTGTTGGACTATTTCAAACATTTAACATGATTTTAGTACGAAAATAACAGTGTGATTTTAATTAATTTATTAAATTTGAGAGAAGTTGATTTAATAACAATACATTAAAATTTAAATTATGAGTAAAAGAGATGAATTAATTGTAAAGTACGCAGCAGATTTAAAAGAAAAATGTGGAGTAACGCCAAACATGGATTTGTTGACAAAAGTGACCGTAGGTTGTGGCCCTTCTATCTATAATGCAGATTCCTCGACGGTTTCGGGTTCTACTAAAGCAGAATTGGATACTGTAAAAAACAACTTTTTAATTAAAAAATTAGGACTGAAAGACGGCCCGGATTTAGATAAAGGAATTGACACGGTGATTGAAAAATACGGTCGTTCCAACACAAGTAAATACAGAGCTGTAGTTTATTATTTATTGGCAGTTCATTTCAAAAAAGAATCGGTTTACAATTAATAAAAAGCCATTTATAAAAATAAAAACGTTTCAGAAATGAAGCGTTTTTTTTTATGAAATAATTTTTCGTTTTCCCATTTTCAAACTTTGTACCTTTGCACCCAGAACCATTGCACCTCAAAAGAAATGATTGAAATAGGAAAATACAATACGCTTACCATTTTACGTGATACCAAAGTCGGTTTGTTTTTGGGAAATCCAGAAAAAGATCCAGAAGGAATACATGATATACTTTTACCGAACAAATACGTTCCAAACGAATTTGAAATAGGAGAGGAAATCATCGTTTTCGTTTATTTAGATCACGAAGAACGTCCCGTTGCCACTACGCTGGAACCTTATATATTATTGAATGAATTTGCGCTTTTGCGTGTAAATTACGTCAACCAAATCGGTGCATTTATGGATTGGGGAATGGAAAAAGATATTCTGGTTCCGTTCAAAGAACAGGCGCGTCCGATGGAAAAAGGGAAGCGTTATTTGGTTTATCTTTATATGGATGAAAAAACCAATCGTTTGGTAGCATCCAGTAAAACCAACCAGTTTTTGAAGAATGATACAATTACGGTTGAAAAAGGAGAAGAAGTGGATTTAATTGTTTCACACATTACCGAATTGGGGATTAACGTCATCATCAACGAACAGCATAAAGGGTTGTTGTATAAAGATGAAGTTTACGATGATGCCATTCGCACAGGAGACCGTATGCGCGGGTATATCAAAACAATACGACCTGATAATAAAATAGATGTATCGCTTCAGATACAAGGGTACGAAAGTATCGAACCGAATGCTAAGAAAATTCTTGACGAACTCAGAGCCAACCGTGGTTTCTTGCGTTTGAACGACAACAGCCATCCGGAAGATATCAAAACGGTTTTAAAAATGAGTAAAAAAACCTTCAAAAAAGCGATTGGTGCTTTATATAAAGACAAACTGATCGAAATTAAAGAAGACGGAATTTACCTGCTATAAATCACCTCCTTTATTAGTTAAATTTTTTGTAAACAGGATTATATCCTGAAATTTAACTATACATTTGTATATACAAATATTGTATTGAAGTGAATAGATCTGAATTTATAAAAACTATAATAGGAGGCACAGTTATGGCATCATTACATCCGTTTTATAATTGGACACACGATTTAAAAGAAGAAGATACAAAACATCCGGTTTTATTTATCGGGCACGGTTCGCCGATGAATGGAATTGAAGACAATGAATTTTCAAGGACTTGGACCAAATTTGGCAATGAAATTCCAAAACCCAAAGCAGTTTTAGTGATTTCGGCACATTGGCTAACAAGCGGAACTCATATTACTGCCATGGAAAATCCCAGAACCATCCACGATTTTGGAGGTTTTCCACAAGCACTTTTTGATGTAGAATATCCTGCAAAAGGAAGTACTGAACTTGCAAAAGAAACTGCAAATTTAATTCATACAACAAATGTTGGTTTAGACCATGATTGGGGTTTAGACCACGGAACCTGGACCGTTGTAAGACATATGTATCCCAATGCGGATATTCCGGTTTTGCAATTAAGTATCGATTATAATAAACCGCCACAATACCATTTCGATTTAGCAAAACAGCTAAAAGCCTTGCGCAAAAAGGGAGTTTTAATTATCGGAAGCGGGAATATGGTACACAATCTTCGAATGGTGGCTTGGGATAAACTTCAGGAACCGGAATTTGGTTTTGATTGGGCCATTGAAATGAATGCGATTTTTAAAGAAAAAATAGGCAATCGTGATTTTCAGTCTTTGATTGATTACGAAAAACTAAATACAGCGGCAAAACTCGCTATTCCAACGCCGGATCATTATTATCCTTTGTTATATTCAATCGCTTTGCAAGACGATAAAGACGAAGTGAGTTTCTTTAATGATAAAGCCGTTGGCGGTTCGTTGACGATGACTTCGGTTAAATTAGGATAAGAGTTTATGTTATTTCAATTTTCGGATTAATTCTTAATAACGCTTCAAGAAATTCTTTTTTCTCTTTTGGCGAAATATAAATATCATCGAATTGATTGTAATAAACAATTAATCCATTGATGTCTAAACCGGGTTTCATGGTCACAGGGACAATCCAGCCGGAATGATTTTTTATTTTTCTGATTTTATCAATTTCAATTTTACCACGAAACGGACCTGAATAATAATACAGTTGATTTTGCTTGAGGACATATTTGGTGTCCAATAAAATCCAAATTAATGATGCAATAATTGGTATAATGATCGCATAAAAGATATAAATTGATGATTCAGTTTCCTTTTTTGGAATAAAAAGAGTTACGGTTAATAAAAGAACCAGTATCCAAAAGAAAGTTAGGTTAAACCTGTTTTTGGCGGAAATAAAGGTTTTCATCTTTTTAAGTTTTGTTTATTAGAAAAATCTAAAAAATGACTTATTTTTACGCTAAAATAACACAATTATGAATACCATAAACTGGAAAACGGTAAAAGAATTTGAAGATATAACCTATAAAAAATGTGATGGCGTAGCGCGTATTGCTTTTAACCGTCCAAATGTCAGAAATGCATTTCGACCAAAAACTACCAGCGAATTATACCAGGCTTTTTATGATGCTCAGGAAGACACTTCTATCGGAGTAGTTTTATTATCCGGTGAAGGACCTTCAACCAAAGACGGAATTTGGTCTTTTTGCAGCGGTGGCGATCAAAATGCACGCGGACATCAAGGCTATGTTGGAGAAGATGGACAACATCGTTTGAATATTCTTGAAGTACAACGATTAATTCGGTTTATGCCAAAAGTAGTTATTGCAGTCGTTCCAGGCTGGGCAGTTGGCGGCGGACACAGTTTACACGTGGTTTGCGATTTGACTTTAGCAAGTAAAGAACATGCGATTTTCAAACAAACTGATGCCGATGTAACCAGTTTTGACGGAGGTTATGGTTCGGCTTATTTAGCAAAAATGGTGGGACAGAAAAAAGCACGTGAAATTTTCTTCTTAGGAAGAAACTACTCTGCTCAGGATGCAATGGATATGGGAATGGTAAATGCTGTAATTCCTCATGAGGAGTTGGAAGATACCGCTTTTGAATGGGCTCAGGAAATTCTGCAGAAATCACCAACATCCATTAAAATGTTGAAATTCGCCATGAATCTTACTGATGACGGAATGGTAGGGCAACAGGTTTTTGCAGGCGAAGCCACACGTTTAGCCTATATGACCGAAGAAGCTAAAGAAGGCAGAAATGCATTTTTAGAAAAAAGAAAACCGAATTTTGGAAAAGATAAATGGTTGCCATAAAAAAGGGTTCAAAGTTTAAGGTTTAAAGTTGTTTGGATTATGAACTTTAAACTTTTTAAACATTAAATTAAAATTTATAAATTGGAAAACTTTACAAACGAAACCATAGATACTACCCAACTTCCAAAATTTGAAGAAGTGCAATTCACGGCTTTGCATCCTAATTACTGGATTGTAACTTTGATAAATTTGCTTATTTTCTTTTTAATTCTGGGAACAGGAGTTGGAATGGCGTTATTTTTTAATGAACAACTTTCAGAATTTAGATTTGGAATTATCATCGTTTTTATAGTTTTGATGCTTCTTATTGTTTTGTTTTCAAGAATCAGTTTCCGAAAAAAAGGTTTTGCTTTCAGAACTCATGATGTACTTTTCAGAAGTGGAATTATTGCTTCGAATACTGTCGTAATCCCTTATAATAGAGTACAACACGTAGCTTTACATGAAGGATTTATTTCCAGGTATTTTGGATTGGCAAAAATAGAAATCTTTACTGCCGGAGGAAGTTCAAGTGATATCGAAATTCCCGGAATTGAAAAAGAGCAAGCCGAAAACATCAAGCAACTTTTGATGGGAAAAATTCAAAAACAACTGTAATGGAAACTAATTTCAGTGCACCGCAACGTCAGTCTCCCATTGGGGTTTTGGTGATGTTTTTTGATACTTTACAGCAATGGGCCAGAGGTTTATGGCCTGTTTTAGTAGTTTGGATTTTCAAGTTTGATGAAATCAATAAAGGATACCTTTTTCTGGGAACAATAACGGTTTTATTGGCAATTGGTCTTGTTGCTTATTTGAAATACCTGAATTTCACCTTTTATTTAGACAATGAAAATGAGGAATTTATAATCAATGAAGGTGTTTTTAATAAAACAAAAACGGCAATCCAACTGAATAAAATTCAGCAGGTCAATATTAATCAATCTCTGATTCAAAGACTAATTGGGGTATATGAATTGGATGTCGATACCGCCGGAAGCACCAAAAAAGAAGGGAAAATTAAGGCAGTATCACACCAGCTGGCTTTAGCATTAAAGACACATTTGTTGGATAATGAAAAAAGTAAAACAGTTTCCGAAGAAGAGAATAAACCAATTACAGATTCAATAATCGACAATCAGCCTTTTATAAAAATCAGTTTTTTAAGTTTATTGAAAGTCGGAGTTACCTCCAATTATATCAAAAGCATTGGTTTGATTCTGGCTTTTTTTGTGACAATGTACGAGAATGGGAAGAATTTTATGCGAAATTCCGATTTTGATGAAAAAAAATTTGATGCTTATATTGACAAAAGTTTAGCCGTTCAGTCTATTGTTATTATTGTGGTTCTGATGCTTTGCGCTATTTTGGTCATTAATTTGATTCGGGTTATCGTAAAGTATTTTAATTTTAAAATTACCAGACAAAGTGGTTCTTTGTTACTTTCATACGGTTTATTGAATGCCAAAAGCACCATTATTAAACCAGAAAAAGTTCAAATAACGACCGTTACCAGAAATTATTTCCAAAAGAAAATGAATATTTTGGAGCTTAAAATCAAACAAGCCACGAGCGGAGAAAAAGAAGAACGTAAGTCAGCACTTGAAATTCCGGGTTGTAACGAACAAGAACGTGACGAAATACTGAAATTACTCTTTCATAAAATTCCGGAAAAAGGAGTTATGCTGAAACCTAATTTTCGTAAGCTTGTTTTTTCGATTTTTCTATCAATAGTAGTACCTTTAACTGGATTTTTTGCTTTAGCGAATTATGCGGTGCCTGAGCTTTTAGAATTTGCTTATTTAACACCTATTTATATCATATTTGTCGGATTAGTGGTTTATTTTGGCTTCAGGAATAACCGATTGTTTGTCAATGATAATTTCATCATCAAACAAAGCGGAGCTTGGGATATTGATAATGAAATTTTAGAGCCGGGTAAAATCCAGGCCATAACAACATCGCAATTATTTTGGCATAAAAAGGCAAATATTGGCTCCATTACGATTCATACGGCTGGAGGAAATGTGGCTTTTAAATTAGGCGATTATGCTAAAATTAAGCAGTATGTCAATCTTTGGTTGTACGAAATAGAAACATCTGATAGTAATTGGATGTAAAAAAAAATTACCGAATCAACAAATTACCAAATCAACAATAATATGAAACATTGGATTGAAGCTGCACGATTAAGAACATTACCATTATCGGTGTCAGGAATAATATTAGGAAGTTTTTATGCGATGTCACAAGCGATGTTCAATTGGAAAATTGTCATTTTTGCTTTGACAACCACTTTAGGATTACAAATTCTTTCCAATTTTGCCAACGATTATGGCGATGGTATAAAAGGTACTGATAACGAAGACAGAGTAGGGCCCAAACGCGCAATTCAAAGCGGTACCATCACGCCTCAAGCGATGAAACAAGCAATGATAATCACTTCTATTTTGACTTTATTGTCGGCTATTTTATTGATTTATTTTTCATTTAAGGAACAATATTTATTATACTCCTTTATTTTTCTTTTCCTTGGGATTTTAGCCATTGCATCGGCTATTCGCTACACGGTTGGTAAATCGGCTTATGGTTATAATGGTTATGGCGACATATTCGTGTTTGTTTTCTTCGGATTGGTAAGTACGTTGGGGATTTATTTTATGTTTTCCAAACAAATTGACTGGTTATTACTTCTTCCGGCAATTGCCATTGGATTTTTAAGCGTAGGTGTTTTGAATTTGAATAATATGCGTGATGAAGCTTCCGATAAGAAAGCAGGCAAGAATACCATTGTCGTGAAAATGGGTGGCGCAAAAGCGAAAATCTACCATTATTTTTTAGTTGTTTCTGCAATGATTTTGGTTTTGGTATTTGCATTTTTAATGGATTTTCACTTTGATCAATATATTTTCGTAGTTGCCTATTTTCCTTTAATGAGTCATTTAATTACAGTTTATAAAAATAAAGTGCCCCGAGCTCTAGATCCGGAGTTAAAGAAATTAGCGATAAGCACCTTTCTGCTTTCATTCTTATTATCTTTATGTTTGATTTATTTTCTTTCCGATTTAATCGTGAACAATTAATAAACTAAAAATCGCTTATGAAAATTACATTTTACGGTCACGCATGCTTAGGAATTGAAGTCAGTGGCAAGCACATTTTAGTCGATCCGTTTATTTCAGGAAATACAAAAGCGGCACATATTGATATCAATCAATTAAAAGCAGATTTTATTCTAATCACGCATGCCCATCAGGACCATATCCTCGATGTGGAGGCGATTGCAAAACGAACTCATGCCGTAATAGTTTCCAATGCTGAAATAGCAAGTCATTACAGCGCAAAAGGATTCAACTGCCATCCAATGAATCACGGCGGAAGCTGGAATTTTACTTTTGGAACCGTAAAATATGTAAATGCCATTCACTCCAGCTCTTTCCCTGACGGAAGTTACGGCGGAAATCCAGGCGGTTTTGTCATCGTGGGCGAACATAAAAACATTTACATTGCCGGAGATACTGCGCTAACAATGGATATGAAACTCATTCCAATGCGCACCAAATTGGATTTGGCGATTTTACCCATCGGAAGCAATTTTACTATGGATGTTGATGATGCCATTATAGCTTCAGATTTTGTCGATTGCGATAAAATTTTAGGCTATCATTACGATACTTTTGGTTACATCGAAATCAATCATGAACAAGCCATCAGGAAATTTTTCGATAAAGGCAAAGATTTAATGCTTTTGGAAATTGGAAAAAGTATAGAGCTGTAATTTTTTCAGGAGCTAATCCCGCTCTCCGCTATATCTTTTCCTGGCTAAAGAAGCCAGAAAAAGGATGCCGCTGCGATCAGGGCTAAAAACTAAAATAATCAAGAAAATGATTAAAAAATACTATTTCATACTACTGCTTACCGCAACAATTCAATCTGTTTTCTCACAACAAGACGGTTATTGGGATAAAGATCGCGTTACATCAAGAGAAATTATCGTAAATGCCAGAGACATCGTAGTCGTAAAGTCCGAAGATTTACCAGTTGGTACCACAGAAATCGTATATAGAATTACTGTTTTGGACGAAAATCAGCAATTGGCCAATAGTTTAGTTTCTGTATTAAAAGCAATTCCGGATCCAACAGGAATAAGTCAGGGTTCAGCCGGAGCGGTATTCCTTTTGTCAAAAGTGGCAGGAAATGACCGATGTAAATATGCCATTTTTACCAAGAATTCATCGGCTCAAGCTTATAGAGAAAATGGGAAAACCGATAAAGCATGTTTATATCAAAATAACCCCGTAAACAAAGATGCTAAAATACTTTCCGTAGATAAATCAGCTTGTTTACAACCCAATACCACCAACATTTGGTTTGCATTCGAAAGTAAAAACTGGATTATGAACCAAAAAATAATTTTGGAAATTGTACCTTGGGTAGATACAAAATTAAGCAGAGGCTGGAATCTTGTCAATAGAAAAAAGATTCTTGACCAGTGCGAAACCACAGAAACGGCCAAAAAACTTCAAAATCCGGACGATTATTGTATTTGTATTTTGGATAAACTGCAAAAAAAATTCAAGTTTCAGGAATTCCAAAAATTAATGGATAGTGAAAAAGCAAAAAGCTTTAAAGATTTTGGCAAATCCTGCCTAACCGAAACAGATGCCGAAAACATCATATATAACAATTTAAGAGAGAAAGCTTCCTATATAGCAAAACAAGGTAATTACGGAGAAGCAATCAATACATTGATGCCTATTTTCGATTCAGGAAAGGCAATGGTTTTAGATTATAATGCTATCGGCACCTATTATATTTTTACCAAACAATATGACAAAGCGATTAAATTCCTGAAAGACGGAGAAAAACTGGACAATTCAGAATTGCTTTTAAAATTGAATCTGGCGCATGCCTATCTGCTAAACAATAATTACAAAGAAGCCAAATCATTTTACAGGAGATACAAATTGCAAAATGTAACTGATAGTTTGAGTTGGAATGAAAAAGTAAAACTGGATTTCGAAGCTTTCAAAAAAGCAGGTTTGCCATCAGATGATTTCAAAAAAGTTTTAAGGGTTATCGACTAAATCCAAAATTCCAATATCACCCTGAGATTGGTCGAAGGGATAAAATTCTAATTCGATTGAAAGCAACTTATCACAAATACATTCTCCATTTCAAGATACCTTCAGGAACTTCCCGTGGAGTTTTAACGGAAAAGGAAACATGGTTTATTGTCCTCGAAAAAGAAGGAAAAAAGGGAATAGGCGAGTGCGGAATTCTCCGAACATTAAGCATTGACGACAGACCCGATTATGAAGAAAAGTTGCAATGGACCTGCGACCATATTCACCTCGGAAAAGATACACTTTGGGAAGCATTAATTGAGTTTCCGTCAATACAATTTGGAGTCGAAATGGCGTTCCAGTCCTTAGCCAGTAAAACCCCATTTTTATTGTTTCCTTCTGACTTTACAAAAGGCGAAAAATCTATCCCGATTAATGGTTTGGTCTGGATGGGAGAACCCGCATTTATGAAGCAGCAAATTGAAGAGAAATTAGCACAGGGATTCCATTGTATTAAACTCAAAATAGGCGCCATAGATTTCGATAAAGAATTACAGTTATTGCACTTTATTCGACAAAATTTTACTCCGGAACAGGTCGAAATTCGTGTAGATGCGAACGGTGCTTTTAATCCAAGCGTTACTTTAATTAAATTGAATCAATTATCTGAATATAAGATACATAGTATTGAACAGCCGATACAAAAAAATCATACTGACAGTATGTCAGAGCTATGTAAATCCACTCCAATTCCTATTGCTTTAGACGAAGAGCTTATTGGCGTGGTTTCATTGGAAGAAAAAGAACAATTATTGCAAAAAATAAGACCTCAATACATCATTTTGAAACCCAGTTTTATCGGTGGTTTTCGGGGTACAAAAGAGTGGATTTCGTTAGCGGAAAAACATAAAATCGGTTGGTGGATTACCTCTGCTTTAGAGAGTAATATTGGTCTAAATGCCATCGCGCAATGGACTTTTTTACAACACAATAAGATGCCTCAGGGATTAGGAACCGGAGGTTTGTTTACCAATAATTTTGACTGTCCTTTGGAAGTTTCACAAGGGCAATTATGGTATAATAAAGAGCGTGATTGGGCTTTTAGTTTTGATGCACTAAATGACTAAGATGGCGGTTTTTTTAGGCTACCATCACCTAAAAGCAAGGACAATATTTTTAAACTTTCAGTACGGTCAGCAATCAATTTTACGATACTAATAAACGGTATAAATAAAATCATTCCGGCCGCTCCCCATAAAATACCACCGGCAATTACCATTACAATGATGACGAGCGTATTAATTTTTAAGCGACTTCCTACTGCAAAAGGGAATATGATATAGGCTTCGAGTATTTGAACAATGCCAAAAACCAATATTACACCCAATGGATGCCACACTGAATTAAATGTGATCCACGCAATAGTAATTGGCAAAAGTGAAGATATCATAATCCCGACATACGGAATAAATGTTAGTATGGAGGCGATAAAACCAAACAGAAATGGATGTGGAATACCAATTATTGCAAGTCCTATGCTATTCAAAATTCCAACTATCAGATAAACCAATAGCATGCCTTTGATAAAATTATAATAAGCGTGAATGGTTTCAACAAGAATTTCGTGAATGATTACTTTTTTTTCTAAAGGGAAAATCTGATATAGGATATTTGCCAGTATTTGTCTGTGAAATAGTATCAGTGCAGAAAAAACGGGAATTATTAAAAAAATAAATATTGATTCTGAAAAAGAAAACACAGTACTCCTTAAGAATGAAATGGTCTGTGATCCGGAATTACTAAAGGAATTTCTGAAAAATGCTTGTTGTCTTTCAATGCTTATTCCAAATTGTTCTGCAAGAAATGCACTCAATTGGGTTGTAGCTTCTAAAAGTTTTGCACGGAGTGTTTGCCATTCTTGTAAAAACTCCACCATTTGCGCGACCAGCAAATAAATAATTGCTCCAAACAAAATTAACACTGTAAAAACGGAGAGTAAGATGGCAATACTTCTATTGATACCTTTTTTTTCCATCCATTTGCAAATCGGATATAGAATAAAGCTAATCAGTAAAGAAAAACTGAGCGGAATAAATAGTGTTTTTCCGAAGTATAACACTATAGAAATTAATGTTATATATTGAAGTATTTCAAGGACAGAAAACTTTCTGTTTGAATGGATTGGAACTGGTGTTTTCGGAATTTGAATCATGAGAGTTTTGAATTATAACCATTATGTTTTTCCTGTTTTTGAGTTCAGTAGTATATTCCGTTTTAACTTCCATAGTACTTATGATAAAGCAGTTAGCTATACTTTTCTTGGTATTTCTTTAACAAATCCCTCGATTGTTCCTGAATTTTTTTCTGTAGGAAAGGAGTCCAGCCCAAAAGATAACCGGGTAATCCCAAAGCTTGTTGCGTCCATTTCCAAACATTGAAATCATCCGTGTGTTTGATAATTAATCCATCCTGGAATTCAAATTTTGCATGAATGACATTCACTACTTTTCTATTTGTTTTACTGAAGTTATAAGTGGCAATCCATTTTGCAGAACCCGATTGATCCTCCGAATTAACATTAGAAAATGCTATTTTCAAATTGCCTTTGCTTCTTGAAATGAGCATTCGCCACATATTAGGGACTTCTTTTCCTTTCAGAATTCCGAAAGCCGGATCTTGAAATTCAATATTGGGATGATAGCATTTTGCCATTGTTTCTGCATCTGAATTTGAAAAGGCAGTATAAAATTTGGTGATTAAATTTTCGTTGGGATTCATATTATGGATTTTTGCTTATTTCAAATTTACGAAATAACTTCAAAAGTATCGATACAATGTATTGGGTTATTAATCAGGTATATGTACAATGAAAAATCCCGATGATTCGGGATTTTTATATATTAATGGGTAGGTTTTATTTTATCGTAAGCTTGCCCCAAGTTCCGTTTCAAAATTATTTTGTAGTTTACCCATTATTTTTTCAATTTGAGTATCGGTCAAAGTTTTAGTATTATCCTGAATTACAAAGCTCACAGCGTATGATTTTTTGCCTTCAGGTAAATTATTTCCCTGATACACATCAAAAAGATTAATGTCTTTTAAAAGTGATTTTTCAGATTGTCTGGCGATGTTATAAATGGCATCAAAAGCAACACTTTCGTCAACAAGCAAAGCTAAATCACGTCGTACTTCCGGATATTTTGGAATTTCGGTAAACTTAATTTTTGTTGAAATTAGTTTTAAAATCAATGCCCAATTGAAATCAGCAAACAAAACTTCCTGTTTAATATCAAAATGCTTTAAAAGTGATTTTTTTACGGTTCCTAATTCCACCAAAGTATCATTTCCAACTACAATGGCAATTCCTTCTGCAAAAACATCTGAGTTTACCGGTTTATTTTGAGTTTTTTCAATTCCTAGTCTTGATAATATAGCATTTACATAGCCTTTAAACAAAAAGAAATCGGATGGTTTCTGAGCAGTTGTCCAACTTTCATTTAATCGGTTTCCGGAAACCAATAAAGTTAAATGCTTTTGCTCCTCGTAACCTGACGGGAATTTATGGTATGATTTTCCGAATTCGAATAGTTTCAAATCCGAATTTCTTCGGTTGATGTTATAAGAAATGGCTTCCAGTCCTGAGAAAAGTAAAGATTGTCTCATTGCCGATAAATCATTGCTCAACGGGTTTAGTATGGTTACATTGAATTCTTCTCTTAAATTTTCTGATAATTTAATGTATTCGGGTGAAGTCAATGAATTGGCCATCATTTCATTAAAACCTAATGAAGTCAATTGATTGGCAACAATATTCTGAACTTTGTAATCTTCAGTTCGAGGTGAGTTTGAAATAGTTGCGTTCAGTTTTTTTGAAAAAACGATATTATTATAGCCATAGACTCTTAGAATTTCTTCTATAACATCAATTTCTCTTTGAACATCCACGCGGTAAGCCGGGATTATTAGCCCTAAACTAGTGTCTGAAACGCTGGTTACTTTTATGTCCAATGAAACTAATATTTTCTTAATTGTTTCTTTTGGAATTTCCTGACCGATAATTTTCTTAACATTATCAAAATTCAAGACTACCGGAAAGTCTTCTATTTTCTTTGGATAAATATCAACAATATCAGATGTTATTTCGCCACCAGCTACTTCTTGAATTAAAATAGCAGCTCGTTTTAAAGCATATGGCGTAATATTTGGGTCAATTCCTCTTTCGAAACGGAAAGAAGCATCAGTGCTTAACGTATGTCTTTTGGCTGTTTTTCGAACAGAAACAGGGTTGAAATAGGCACTTTCCAAGAAAATAGCATTTGTGTTTTCCGATACACCAGAATTTTTTCCGCCGAAAACACCTGCAATACACAAAGGTCCTTTTTCGTCACAAATCATTAAATCTTCTTCGTGTAAAGTTCTTTCGATATCGTCCAGCGTGGTAAATTTTGTTCCGGCAGGAACTGTTTTCACGATGACTTTTCCATTAATTTTAGATGCATCAAAAGCATGAAGCGGTTGTCCTAATTCGTGTAAAACATAATTAGTAACATCGACAATATTGTTTTTTGGCGTTAAGCCAATAGATTTCAATCGGTTTTTTAACCATTCCGGAGATGGTTTTACAGTAATGCCAGAAATGGTAACGCCACAATATCTTGGTGCTAATTTAGCATCTTCAACTTTCACATCGATTTTTAAAGTACGTTTTTCAACTTTAAATTTATTTACCGGCGGTGTAATTAATTCCGAATGATTGATATTTTTTTGGATTAAACCAGCACGTAAATCTCTCGCAACACCCCAATGACTCATGGCATCGGCGCGGTTTGGTGTTAAACCAATTTCAAAAACTTCATCGGTTTCTATATTAAATACTTTGGATGCAGGCGTTCCGGGAACTAAATCGTCAGCAAGAATCATGATTCCGTCGTGACCTTCGCCAAGACCTAATTCGTCTTCTGCGCAAATCATTCCGTGGCTTTCTTCACCTCGAATTTTTCCTTTTTTGATTTCGAAAGCATTGCCTTCTTTGTCATATAATTTGGTGCCAATGGTTGCCACAGGAACTTTTTGCCCTACCGCTACATTAGATGCTCCACAAACAATTTGGATTGGAGTTCCGTCGCCTATATCTACTGTGGTTACTCGCAATTTATCGGCATTGGTGTGTTGAACGCAAGTCAAAACATGACCTACAACAACCCCTTTCAGACCGCCTTTTAAACTTTCATATTTTTCTACACCTTCTACTTCAAGACCTAAATCTGTTAATAAAGAAGCTGTTTCTTCCGATGTCCATTCTGTTTTTATGAATTGTTTTAACCAATTGTATGATATTTTCATTGTATTTTTTTTTCAAGAAGGCAAAGATACTATTAATTAGAGAATGAGCCAATTTGACCCGAGCTTTTTTATAGCGAATTGACGTGGTAAACATTGAAAAAAACGCTATTATTCAACTATTTCAGATACAAAAATGAAAAATCTAATAACCCCCGATAGCAGCGGTATCCTTTTCATTGTGAAAGTAGAATTTTTGTAATCCGAAATGGCTCTCACAATGAAAAGATATAGCGGATAGCGGGAACAAGAATAGTAAAGTGGCCGAAAAATTCGTTTCGAAAAAAATTAAATCAATTCCTCCACGTGTTTTTTTATGTTTTCAGCCATTTTTTTGGTTGGTAAATCATTGGCATCAGTCCCGAAAGGATCTTCGATTTCTTCGGCAATGAGCTCCAAACTGGCCAAAACATAAAAGATAAATGACACTACCGGAATCACAAAATAACCCAAACTAAACACATACCCAAAAGGTAAAGTCAGCACATAAATAAAAATAAATTTTTTGATAAAAGCACTGTAAGAGTAGGGAATAGGCGTGTTTTTGATACGTTCACATGCACCGCAAATTTCGGTAAACGATTGCACTTCTGCATTTAAAATGATTAGCTGATCGCCAGTTATTTTTTTTGAAATGTACAAATCGTTGATTTTTTGAAACAGCATTTTAGCTACCTGATTGGGTTTGTGTTTGTGATGGTCAATTTCTAAATCCATATCGTCGAACAATTGTTTGCCGGTATCAGCGTCGTTTAAATGTTTGTGCAAAATAGATGCATAGCTTGGAATCATTTTTCGAAAATAAATACGGTCTTTCTCATCATGTAACATTACCGATAATTTAATGGCAAAATTCCGACTGTTATTTACTAAACTTCCCCACATTTTTCGCCCTTCCCACCAACGATCATAAGCGGTATTGGTTCGGTAAGCCAATAATAATGAAATTACAAAACCCAACATGCCATGCATAATTGAAATGTTCTTTACGTGGCTGTCCTCTGGTAAATCCCAATACTCAATTTCTAAATAAGCGATTCCAGCGGAATATAGTCCAATAATGAACATCATTGGAATCAGTTTTCGAAAAGTATCTGCTTTGCTTAAATGAAAAATAAAACTAATCCAATCTTTTGGGTTATATGAAGTCATTCGTAGATTTTTGTTTACAAAAATATATTAAAAATTGAGATTTCCAGCCAATTCTTTCAATGCAATTTCTGATAATTTTGCCTGAAATTGAGCATTGCTGTAGCGCACAATAGCATTAATATAATTCAATTGAGCCGTTCTGAATTCTAAAGTAGTTATGGTTCCGATATGGAATTTGTCTAACGTAATAGTTAAATTTTGTTTCGCAATGGCTTCATTTTTTCCATCCAAATCTATCAGCTGAATATTGGTTAGATACGTCTGATAAGCCGTAGCTAACTGTGAATGCAACGCTAGATTCTGCTGGTCGATTAATATTTTGGAATTCTCGATTTCAATTTTGGCGATTTTTTCGTTTCTGTTTTGTGAAAAGCCATCAAATAAATTCAGCGAAGCACTAAAACCATAATTCAATCCTCTGGCAGATGATTCTGTCGTAAAACCAAGACTCGATTGGCTTTCAGAGAAATTATAGCCTGTATTTACTTTTACGGTTGGATATCTTCCCGCTTTTATTTGCTTCAATTGTAATTCTGAAACTCTTTTATTGATGATTTGAGCTTCCAGTTGCGGATTTTGTTTTTCGGCTAAAGCAGTAAGTTCCGGAAGTAATAATTTATCGTCAACAGTAATTTCATCAATTACTTTAAAATCAGTTTTGGCATCTCTGGCTAAAATTTGATTTAGCAAAATCTTGGTATTAGCAAAAAGTTCTTTTTGTCTCAAAAGCGTTGTAGTATCGGTATTTAAATCGACCTGCGCATTCAAAACTTCTAATTTTGATGCTTTTCCGATAGTAAAACGATTTTGTGCCAAGGACATCCTTTGATTGGAAATAACAATCGCTGTGTCCAAAGCTTCTAATTGCTGTTGCTGTTGTACCAAATCATAATAGACCGCATTTGCATCGCTGATTTTAGTTATTATGGTTAATTTTAATTGAGCTTCGCCTAACTTTTGCAATTCTTTTAGCTGGTCGAGTTTTGCAAACATTTTGAATCCGTCAAAAATAGTCCAGTCCAGCCCAACGCCGTAATTTAAACTGTTGTTTTTGGCATTATCCAATTCTGTAACCGTACCGTCCTGACGTGTTTGTGAGCTGTTTTGAATACTGTTATTATCGACAACATTTGCGGTTACTTTTGGAAGCATACCTGCATTTCCAGCGGCAACATTGGTTTGATCTATTTTTAAATCATTGGAAGCAATTTTAATTTCATAATTGTTTTCCAAGGCAATTTTTACAGCATCCTGAATGGTTAAAATTTCCTGAGCATTTGTTTTTGTCATACAAAGGAAAAACAAAATCAGGCTTTGAAATAGGATTTTTGAATTCATCATACTAGTTGTTTTCTTTTTCATATTCTTCGATATGGTCAAATTCAGGATAATGTTTTCGTGCTTTCGACCACATTAAATACATGGCAGGAATTACAAATAAGGTTAAAACCAAAGAGAAAATAGTTCCGCCGACAATCACAACTCCCATTCCGATTCTACTGGTTGAAGCCGCTCCAAGTGATAGCGCAATGGGCAATGCACCTAATGAAATAGCCAAACTGGTCATTAAAATAGGACGAAGTCTTGCTTCTGAAGCTTCTAATATCGCCTCCATTTTCGATTTGCCTTGCTCTCGCAATTGATTGGCAAACTCCACAATCAGGATCCCGTTTTTGGTTACCAAACCAATTAACATCACCGTTCCAATCTGACTGAAAATATTCCAAGTCTGGTCAAACAGCCATAAGGAGAATAAAGCTCCGGCGACTGCCATCGGCACGGTCAGAATAATAATAAATGGATCGATGAAACTTTCAAATTGTGCGGCCAGAATTAAAAATATCAATAGCAAAGCCAATCCAAAGGCGAAAGAAGTATTGGAACTGCTTTCGACAAAATCACGTGATTCTCCACCTAAATCAGTTGTAAAAGTATCATCAAGCACTTTGGCTTTTATTTCATTCATCGCGTCAATACCGTCGCTGATACTTTTGCCCGGAGCAAGTCCCGCAGAAACGGTGGCCGACATATACCTATTGTTATGATACAATTGCGGAGGATTGCTTTTTTCTTCAATGGTTACCACATTGTCCATTTGAATCAGTTCTCCTTTGTTATTTTTTACATACATCGAAGTCAAATCCAATGGTTTTGAACGATCCTTTTGATCAAACTGTCCTATAACTTGGTATTGTTTTCCATTTCTTATAAAATAACCAAATCTTTGACCGCTCAGCGAAAGTTGTAAAGTTTGTGCAATATCAATTACTGATATTCCTAAACTTTCCGCTTTCTCCCGATCGATTGTTACGTTGATTTCCGGTTTATTGAATTTTAAATTAACATCGCTAACGGCAAAAGTTGGATTTTTAGAAACTTCATCCATAAATAATGGAATTTTTGCTTCTAGCTGTTTGAAATTTGGTGCCTGAATAATATATTGAATTGGTAAGCCACCGCGTCGGTTTACAGCGATTGTAGGCTGTTCAATTACAGAAGTTTTGGCTTCAGGATATTGCTTGGTCCATTTGGTTAATTTTTCCGCAATCTCTTTTTGGGAATCTTCTCTTTCGTTAGGCTGAACTAAAGATACACGAATGAAACCGCTATTGACTGATGAAGATCCAAAACCGGGTGAAGTAATGACTAAGCTGACTTTTTTTCCCGGAATTGAGTCGTCCACTAATTTAGAAACTTCTTGCATTAAGCGATCGGTATATTCATAAGAGGAACCTTCGGGTGTAGTCATTCGCATCACAAATCCGCTTCGATCATCATAAGGAGCCGTTTCTTTCTGCAATAAATTGAAAAACAGATAAATCAAACCAAAACACGCAATAAGAATGGGAAAACTTAACCATTTTTTTTTGATAAATCGAGTCAATGCACTGGCATAGCCACTGTTTAATTTTTGAAAATAAGGTTCTGTTCGAATATAAAAATTTGATTTTTTTTGTTCCCCGCCTTTCATTAAATAGGCATTCAGCATTGGTGTTAAAGTCAGCGAAACAAAGGCAGAAATCAATACCGCAGCACCAATGACGACGCCAAATTCCCGGAACAGTCGTCCGACAAACCCTTCAAGAAAAATTACCGGAAGAAATACCGCTGCCAGAGTTACGGAAATGGATATTACTGCAAAAAATATTTCATTAGATCCTTTGATGGCTGCTTCAATGGGAGACATGCCTTCTTCTACTTTTTTGAAAATGTTTTCGGTAACTACAATTCCGTCATCGACAACCAACCCTGTTGCCAAAACAATCGCAAGCAAAGTCAATACATTGATCGAAAATCCAAAAAGCCACATAATAAAGAAAGTAGCAATCAATGAAACGGGAATATCAATTAAGGGTCTGAAAGCAATGGCCCAGTCTCTAAAGAATAAATAGATAATCAGAATTACCAAAAGGATAGAAATTCCTAATGTTTCGGCTACTTCAATAACTGATTTTTTTACAAAAATAGTATTATCAATAGCTATGTTTAAATTAATATCTTTAGGTAAATCTTTTTTTAAACGTTCGAATTCTTTATAAAAAGCGGCCGAAATATCTAAATAATTAGCTCCGGGAAGCGGTACAATGGCTACACCTACTAATGGTGTCCCTGATTGGGTCATTTTAGTTTCCAAATTTTCAGGTCCTAAAGAGGCCGAACCAATGTCGCTAAAACGAACCACTTTTTCCCCTTCGGAACGTATGATTATATTGTTGAATTCTTCGGCAGTAGATAAATTTCCAACTGTTTTAACGGTTAATTCCGTATTTTTTCCGGTTAATTTTCCCGAAGGCAATTCCACATTTTGTTTATTCAAAGCGTCTCTAACTTCCGAAACCGTGCAACCATAGGAAGCTAATTTCACCGGATCAATCCACAAACGCATCGCATATCTTTTCTGACCCCAAATTTGAACGCCACTGACCCCTGGAATTGTCTC
Organism: Flavobacterium sp.; assembly: GCF_035292545.1. Taxonomy (GTDB): domain Bacteria; phylum Bacteroidota; class Bacteroidia; order Flavobacteriales; family Flavobacteriaceae; genus Flavobacterium. The sequence continues at coordinate 113,000 of NZ_DATDPV010000036.1, forward strand.
CAGTCGCTGAGAAATCACATTTTCTGCATAATCACTTAATTCTAATGCACTTCTCGTATCACTTTGAACGGTCATCGAAATAATAGCGTCACTATTGGCATCCGCCTTAGAAACTACTGGAGGTGCATCAATATCTTGCGGTAAACTTCGTATCGCCTGGGAAACCTTGTCACGCACATCATTGGCAGCTTCTTCCAGATTTTTATCTAAATTAAATTCTATAGTTATATTACTGCTCCCTTGAGCACTTGAAGAAGTTACGTTCCGAATACCATCAATCGAGTTAATGGCTTTTTCTAACGGTTCCGTAATTTGGGACTCAATAATATCGGAATTCGCACCAGTATAATTAGTACGAATCGATACTTGTGCCGGATCAATAGAAGGAAATTCCCGAACGCCAAGAAAACTGTAACCAATTATTCCAAACAATACAATTGCTAAATTGATGACAATCGTTAATACGGGTCTTCTGATACTTGTGGTAGATAAACTCATATTATTTTTTATTCGTTATGGTAATTTTTACAGGCGTGTCTTCTTTTAAAGTCATAACGCCACTGGTCAGAACCGTATCACCGACTTTCAGACCGGAAAGCACTAAAATGGAAGCGTCGGTTCTTGTTGTAGTTTCTACCATTACTTCTTTGGCTTTACCATTGTTCGAAATGAAAACTTTTTTCCCTTTTTGAACCGGAATTATAGCTTCGGTTGGCACTACGATAGCATCTTTGATAATATCCAATGGCAATTCAACATTGGCAAAAGTACCAGGCAGTAATTTTCCATCTTTATTTTCGGCAATGGCACGTACTTGTAAGGTTCTTGTAGCCACAGCAACTTCAGGCTCAATGGCATATACTTTAGCATTATATTTTTCGGTTGAACCTGCGACAGTAAAAGTCAAATTAGAATTCGGTTTTATCTGGCTGACATATTTTTCAGGAATAGAAAAGGTGATTTTTAATTTTCCAATATTGACTAATTTGGCCACTAAAATAGCCGGAGTAATATAGGTTCCGGGTGAAATGGAACGCAATCCGATTTTTCCTGAAAATGGCGCTCTAACCGATGTTTTGGCAATTTGTGCCTTAATCAACTGGCTTTGTGCTTGTGCCGATTTAAATTCAGCCCTGGCAACATCGTATTCTTCCTGGCTTATCGCTTCTTTTTGAAGTAGAAGTTTGGCTCTTCTTTCATTTTCAGATGCCAATCCTTCTCTAGTTGAAACTTGTCTAAGTTGGGCTCTTAACTCCAAATCATTGACTTTAAAAAGCACTTGTCCTTTACTGACATTGCTTCCTTCCTGAAAATAAATGTTTTCAACAATACCCGAAACTTCACTTCGAATTTCAACTTGCTCATTGGCTTCAATAGAACCGGAAAGCGAAAGATTATTGTCAAAAGATTGAGGCTCTACCACAATTCCGCTGACATTCATGGGCTTGCTTTTCCCGTCTTTATCTTTAGAATCATTATTCTCGCTTTTGTTTTCTGTGATTCTGTATGCGATAAAAGCACCAATTCCGACTATTAATAAGGTGTAAACAATGTATTTTATTTTCATTTTTGTAGTTTAAAGTAAGATTTGGAATCAGTATTTTAAGTTAAAAAACAAATTTAAGTTTTAGAAATGGGAATAAAGGAGTTGTTAATTTTTATTTAACGTTTGTACGTACAAATATTAGTTTTCGCTGAGAATATCAACTAATATAGTTCCAAATGTTTTTCTTTTTTGATAATTCAATAAAAACAGCCCTTAAAGAAGTGTGTTCCGGTTTCTCCATGGGAGCATCGTCTTTTAAGATTTTTACGGCATGATGTCTTGCCAATTGCAAAATATCCCGATCCCGAACAATATCAGCAATTTGAAGATTTA
>NZ_DATDPV010000037.1:0-3594 GCF_035292545.1 Flavobacterium sp.
AAATTACCGCAACAGGATCATTTTTTTCGTATAGTTGAAAGCACCGGACGTCAGGCGGTATAAATAAATTCCACTGCTGAGTGGATTTTTGTTATTATCTGTGCCATTCCATCTGACCTCATAAGCACCTGCAGACTGAATTTCATTTAATACAACTCTCACTTTTTCCCCAAGCAAATTAAATATAGCTAATTCAACGTATCCGTTTTCTATTGTTTGGTACCTGATAACGGTTTCAGGATTGAATGGATTGGGATAATTTTGGGATAATTTGAATTCGGCAGGAACTTTTAGATTATATGCTACACTTGTAGGTCCGGCACTGAGCGAATCCAGCCTCCCGAAACCCTGTGCATTTGCAAAGTCTGGGTCGGTGTCTCCATTCTGGCTCTGTGCATGCGCAAGTAGAAAAACATTTGACGTGACCCAGTTGTATTGAACAAATGAATCGACGGTGGTTGAGAAAACCATCCCATCGAAGATTGTTTGGTTTATCACCTGTACAATTTGTTTGTTTCGAAGACATTCAAAGTCGCCCATTGGGAGACGGATTGTTCCCCAGCCATCAATCGAGTTAACTGTTGTATCTATAGAGATGGTTGCAGCAGCAGGGAAAAAACCTGTGGTATCACGCTCTGTTGTAATCCACGTATTTCCGAAGGCGACAGGCAGTGGTGCGATGGTATCGTTTTGAAAAAAAACAAAAGATGTGTCAAATTCCTCAGAGGAAATTCTTGAACTATCGCCAAGATTAATAAAAAAATCAGGGCTTATGTTATAAAAATTGAAAACTTCAAAACCCGGTTCATCAATGCTTGTTATCCTTTGTGCCATATTGGCATCAGGAAATGTACCGGCGGATCCGGTTTCGTCCGGAGTTAAAAATTCGTAAACCGAAAAAAGAGTGTCTTCAATGACCTGGCTGCGAAAATCCCAGACCTGGTCTGCACCCGGTGAACCGACATCAATCGGGATACTGAATCTTTGGTCTTCAAGTACAATCTGTGTTGAACCAATTTGTCCGAGCAAATCCTCCGGCGCAACTGTAATCTGTGAATATGCCGCATTTGAAAAAGCCAATACCAGCAAAAGCCCAAACGTTAAAAGAATAGTACACTTTGAACTTCTCATTGGACCTCCTTAATTAATTAAATGATACCTTTTCGCATAGAAAAGTAATGTCTATGGTATTATTAGATCGGTGGCTCCTGGACCTGACGAACGATACGAAGTTAACGAAATTGACTGATTTATACAAGCATGCGTAGTTTTCAGTTGCTTGCAATATTAATTCTTTAGAGATTATTCCTTCAGGAAGTACAATATTTTACTTTTTTTCTCTGTTAGAAACATCTAGTTTCTTTTGTTCCATCTTGATAGAAGACAATTAGAATATAAAACCATTAGAAATAAGAAAAAAACACTAAATACTTTTTTAATACTCTTTGATATAATTGGTTTTATATTATTAAATGTTGTCTTGTATAGTCTTACCTCACTTTAGATTCATAAAAAGATCGGGATTTTCTGATCAATTCGACAATTAACAAGTATTAGTTTTAGTTTCTGAAAAGTCATATTTTTGCATTTAATATTATTTGCCCCGTGGTGTAATTGGCAACACGTCTGACTCTGGATCAGAAAAGTTCAGGTTCGACCCCTGACGGGGCAGCGATAAAAGGTTTGAGAATGATTTATTTTCATCCCGCCTTTGCGGGATTCTTTTTTGCCTACTAAATAACCTCTATACAATTAAAGTTCGCCGGATTTTTATAGGAAAATCACTCGGCTGATCTGTTTGCTTTCACACGGATATCGAACTTCTTGGATAATTTATTTTCGGAGATCTGGAGATCTACTTTTACACCTGTTTTTTTAAGATGGAAATCTCCGGTTGTAACAGTATCAACCATGTATCCGTTGGAAACTGAGCCTGATATAAATGAATCAACCAATGAGCGGGCATCCTCCTCCCGGTTATAAGAACTAGAGGATTCAGACTGGTAAATTCCTTCCGCGTTGGAAACAAAAATCATGTTGTTGGAACCACTTTTGTAAAACATACATAACATCGATGGATTGCTGTTATCCTGGTGAACAGGCTTACCATATTTCTTAATCACATCAGACTGACTCTTGCCAATGTAATTGTGTACATTTATATCCTGAGCAAAACAGCTGACTGGTATAAAGAAATGAATTAAGAAAAAGCTAATAAAGAAATAAAAAATTTTCATTGATTCCCCTTACAAAAATATTTAACAAAAAATTTATTGGATAATATCCCGAAAGGGCAAAACTGAATAGAGAATGAAAAGAGAAATTATTACACATATAATGCCTCACTTGGCAATAATAATGCAAATATCCGTGAAATTGAGCTTATAATCAATAGAAACTGTTCGAATTACAAGTATATACAATGGAATACATCCTTAATACGCTAATTACAGAAAACCAATAGGTATGGCTAACGGAGGTTATATATTTAATAATTTATATATATCAGTATATATTTTGTATTAGATAAAGTATATTGACTATAATTCCTAATTAAATTATTTTGACTCCGGTAACCAAGGATTAAATTTTATGGAAGCTCAATTGTCAACCACTGCACGACACGATAAATTTATATTCAGATTAATAAAAGATTTTTTTACTCCTTATGAATTATGGGGACGACAAAATCGCAATCAATTTTTTGTAGGCTTAATAATAACGGTGGTGTACTTTATTACAAATATTATTTTTAACTCTGCAGTTCCCAGTCGGGCTCCGTTTATGAATTCATCGAACGGATTGCTTGCAGCTATTTTTATTTGTGCCGGACTTATTGTGATAAGATTTTTTGTAGGATTACTAAAATCGACCCCTTCCCAATATCCCTGGTATGAAAAGTATATGCCGCTGATGATAACGCTATTAGGATTAACGACTCTGGTTGCCATGCAAAATTTGGACGGTAAAGGGTATGATGATGCCAGCTTATGGATAAACATGGTTGTCTTATTAGTAATTTTTATTATTGCTGCTGGTTATTTTGTTGAAGGAAGTAGTCACGAAAGAGCTTTGAAAATATGGTTTGCACTTTTTGGTTATTACTTTTCTGTTGTTGCTTTCTTTTATTTCCTGGAGATGTGGCTATATTAAAAACAAAAAACTAAAATCCCTCCTTTTCAAGTTAACTAACTGAAGACATTCCAAATTCTAGATATGCTTATTTTTGTCGGCTTTTAAATAGGCGCGTTCGTCTAGTGGCTTAGGACATCGCCCTCTCAAGGCGGGGATCGCGGGTTCTCCCAAAGGGATTCCTTCGGAAGAATCCCGCACGCGCTACTAATTTCATCTCTATTCTTAATAATGTTTTATACATATATTCTAAAAAGTCTAAAAGATAAAAGTTATTATTATGGTTCTACCAATAATCTCGATGCTCGGTTAATGATTCATAATTCAGGAAAAGTGCGATATACAAAGGGGCATATACCATATCAAATTCATTATTCTGAAGTGTTTGGCACTAGGAAAGAAGCTTATGCAAGAGAGAGCTTCTTCAAATCAATTGAGGGATACCTTTGGCTAAAATCAAAG
>NZ_DATDPV010000038.1:0-39863 GCF_035292545.1 Flavobacterium sp.
ACCAACAGACCATTGTGCACAGATTGTGCATTAAATGAGAAAAGAGTTATGTTAAGTTTTTCGGATACCGAATCTTATGGGACAATGGTAGTAAGAAGAATAATGCAAGGCGGACAGCAAGCCATCAAAATAAAAACAAGAAGACAAGGACCAAGTGTTTATGTCGATGGCACACCACCCCCACCTTCGGATTTTACGGTTCCCGCCGGAGAATATATTTTGATTAAGCAGTAAATAAAAAACTAAAACAAAACAGCAGTTTTAAGGTTTGTCCTAAAACTGCTGTTTATTTAACCGATAAATAACAAAAAGCAAAATCTGAAAGTGTTTTTTGCGGGTCATCGTTCTTTTCCAGTTAGTACTCCTATCAATAAATAAACAACCGTTGCGACCCAAAACCAAAAAAAACCGATTACTATTGCAATCGTCCAATTGCCCAATGTTGCAGAAAGTTTATAATATACTCTGATACTTATCAGCAAAATAATTGCTATTATTAGTATAGTTGATAGTATATTCATTAGTGGTTTTTGTAATTTTCTTTTCATAATTTAAAATTCAAATCCGGGCGGAAGTCCGTAAGTTTCAAAATATTCTTTGATCTCATGATGCTCTACAACATGGGTTCTGATTACCTCTTTTATAGATAAATCTTTATAGAACCCCTTGTCTTTTCGGTTATCATAAATTATTATGTTTATCCTATTTCTTACCGCCCTTTCCGGTACTGGATAACACATTTTAACTAATTGTGCTTTTGTAATTGAATACGGTAGTTTTTTTGTTGGATTTGGTAGCATATAATTTATTGATAACCGATTAAACTTTTTTTTTATCTCACTTTTGCAAACACATAATGCGTTTCGCTATGACTTGCTTTTAGATTGCCCTCGAATGTATCTAGGTCTTTCATTGCGTTTTGCGTTGCTTCCTGTTTGGTAAAATCTTCTTTTGCAAATTCGCAGGGTGTGTTTTGCAATACGGTTGCAATTGGAGTTTCATCGGTAATGATGGTTTTCCAGACAAAATGCTTTTCGGTGTGTTCCGCTGCAATTGCATCAGGGTTTAGGTTTTGTTTTTCGCAAACATCAAAAAATGCTTCTTGCTCACTAGTCCAGGTTCTTTTCGAACGTTTGTAAATTGATTGTTTCATATTGAATTTATTTATTGGTTAATTATATACTCATTAAGTGCCAGTGAATTAAATCCGATGTTTTTTGCAACACGAATTTTTCAAAATCTCCTCGAATCGTGTTAGTGCTATTGCAACATAATATCAATATGACCGCTTCGCTTGGGCTTAAATTTATTGTCGCATAAGCTTTACTGGTCTTTTCGATTTTGCTTCTGAAGCTGTAATACAGTTTTTGTAAAATATCTGTGATTAATACACAATCCAAAAACTTATTATCGGTTTTATCAATCATTTGTACCTCGTACGATTGGTATGTTAAAAAGTTCAGTAACTCGTTTTGCAATACTTGTATTTCTACAATTTCGATTTTCTTTAAAGCGATGTTTCTCATATCTTTTTTGATGCTATTAGTTGACCGTTTTCATAAAATTGCACCACGTTGGTAATTTTTGAAAGTGTGTGTTTTTCAAACCTCCGGAGCATGCTTAACATGATTAAATGATTCGGGCGTTTGTTCTGATTAATCGGGGACCACCAAACCGCATTTTCTTGTTTGGATTTGGTAAGGATCACCATTTTAATTTTTGAGGAATTGGCTTCAAATATTGGCATGATTAAAATTCGTTTAGGTTATATTTCAAAAAATCATCATCAAAAGCTACTTTGGTATTCATTTGCAATGTCTTTTTCTCAATCATTGCGGGTAATTTTTCTAAAAATTCACATGGTAAATTCTTTTCTACATAATCAAATAATTGGGGTAATGTGATCTTGTTTTTGAAGAAACGATTTACCTCATTTTCGTATTTTTTTGCGTGGTTAATCGTTGTTTTTCTGCGTACTGCATTGGCTTCCTGCTTCTTTTTCAGGGCTTCATATTTCGCCTTGTTTTGCAAATGTTCTGCATACTTCGATTTTGTGTATTCAAAACCAACTTCTTTGGACGTTTTTCTGGTCATATCGAAATAATCGCAAGGAAACAAAGGGGTAAACTCATGTTTGACGAACCATTTTCGGGCCCATTCTGAACGCCAACGCATTTGTTGAATATCTTCAGCAATAGCTGCTTTGTTAAATGCTTCTCCAGTGAATGAAATCCATTTATTTGCCATGTAGAGATTAATGGCTTTTTTCCATGAACCCGCAAACGGCGTACTGTTTTTGTAAATTTTTGCCATTCCCTTGAAAAAATCCTGAATAACTAATTCCCTGAAATCTTCTTTTAGCATCGTGCCGGAATACGCTTCTTTGAAAAAACAACGAATGTCAATCGGTTTGTAATTGTTATATTCCTGACTGGCAAGATTTACGGCAAGTTCCTGCGGATGGATAATGAGGTTTTGCAGTTTTTCAGATAAAGTTTCCGGAACTTTAACACTTTCGCCCACCGCCACCTCAGTTGGATTTTGCTTCTTGCTGGCTGGTGTTCTTGTAAAAAACAAATTAAAAGGCGTGACCGGAGGGAACTCCTTATCATCAAGAGAAATGTTTTTCACATTCTCTTTCATTTGACATTCATTTAAATCTGTTCTTGTAATCTCATTGTTATCAGGTAAAACATTCTCGTTTGGAGAGGTAACTAATTGATTATCAGCAACGACAAGTTTTAAGGATTTGAGGTCTAAAACGGTCAAAATTTCGGCGTTTATATGCACTTCTACGGGTCTGTTTTGCCCTGCAAAGTGGTAATCTACAAATACACCGCATTCTTCTAAACGTTGTCTGTGGTTGCGCACCGTCTTTGTACAGAGGTCTAAACTTTGTATGTCTTTTCGTTTTAGTTGGGTTACTAAAAAAGAATTGATCTTAAATTCTTCTATGGGTCTAATGGCAGTAATGCGCAACTTCATGTATTGCTCGTTGCGTTTCATTAACTGAGAATTGTATAAATGCAAAAGATTTTGAAAAATAATTTCTGTAGCGTATTTTACAGTTTGGATTTTCTTTTTCGGAACCAGTAAACCATACTCATTGCAAAAGGCATCTGCTTTGTCGTTGTATTCTCTTGGTTTTAATGATTTGTTGCTTAACAAAAAGACTTTAGAAAATTCCTTTTGCACTTCGTTAAGTGTTGTGTTTTTTCGGAATAGATCAACATTGGTATTATGAACTTCAATTAATTCGTTTTCAGCATGGGTTTTAAAATTATAAGTTGCAATGTGCTTCCTGTAATTGTCCATCGTAACCGCAAACGCTTCATCTGTGATAGCCGGATAAACTGCCATAATGCGGTCTTTCATTTGCAATGTACTTGCAACGTCAATTGCAATGGCTTTTTCGGTATCGTTTTTTCTTGTAGTATTTCCAAATCCAAAAAGATTGGAAGCTAACGAGAAAACTTTTGAATCTAAAGGCTGTTTGTTCATAAATTACTTTTTGATAACCTGTCAGTACCGGGCAAAATTTGCCCGAATACGTCTAGGGAGTTTCAGCTATTGCTGGAGGTATTTTTAATGTTTTTTTCTAAATTGGGTTGCCATTAGTTTCTCGGTCACACTTTCAATGGTCCAGTTCTCTAATAGGTCGGGTTTTGTAATCTTTTTTTTAACTGGTTTTCCAACTTCTTTTTCAATACACATGGCCAAGTCTTTCAGTTCCTCGGCGGAAAGAAAAATTTTGGCGTTGTTGAATATTGATAGGACTTTTGGACTCATTATTATTATATTGCGATCTAAATTTTGAACTATGACAGTTATCGATTTTAAAAGGGAGGCAAATGAAATATTCATGGTGTATGCTAATGAATACGCTGAACTCGATCAAAGTATTACGGTCGAACAACCGGAGCATCTTGAAGATATAGTTGCTGGATTTTCTGAAGCATTAGATTCGATTTACCTCTTGTACGTTTCATATTTAAATGATACAGAGGAAAAAGAAATAGCCGAATATAAAAGGGTTTTGCGCGTAAATATGTCAAATATTTATACTTTAGACCTACCTGAGTGGACAAATGCCTACTAGCTATTCTCTTAAATTCCTCTTTGCTCATTCCGCCCTCTTTAACAAATTCGTATAATTCGTCAATTCTTAATTTTGGAAAATTCATACTCTTTTTTATTTAATGGTTTGGTAATTTTGCCTTAGCCGCAATAAAGTCGGATAAATCATTATTTTTCGATGAATTTGCCATGATAAGTACTTACGTACAAGAACTCTGCGATGCTTTCCTGAAACTGAAAAAGGTTTAGCATAACCTTTTGGAAAATATTTTTTTAGCCATTCGGCTCTCCATTGCGCTTGCTCTAAATCTTGATTTGCCATAATTATTTTTTAGATAGTTTTTTGCGTTTGTCCTGCAAAACCTTTTTTGCTTTGATTGTTTTATGGGCCAGTTTCATGATTTCTATTTCTAGTGCAATATTTTCTCTGTGTCCGCAAACTAAAAGACTGATACTATTGGGAGAAAAATCGTTACCGTCTGCATTTTTTATATGCAGTTTTGCAAAACCTTGCAAAATGGAGCTAGTGTATTGTTTTCCCCAAGTTTTTATAACAAGCTTTTTTTCGGTTGCTGTAATCATGACTTTATTATTTAATCTGTTGGTATTTCTAACTGGATGCAATAGCCGTGTTTGTTTTTCAATTCAATAACATCATTGTTTTGCAAATCAGAGTTTGCAGGAACGTACACCGTTTTATTTCGAGAAGCGTAACGAAACGCAGCACGTTTGATTTTTTGATGCAACCTGTAACGGCGGTTTTCTGTTGATGTTCTAATCATAATCAGTCAATGGCTTTGATGTTAAATGATAATTCCCACACTTATCGCACTCATAAACCCTTATTGGTTTTTTGTGTTTTTGCGTTTGATTATTAATTTCAAATAATATTTGCTTTGCAATTTTCTCATTAAAATAGGCTTGCTTGCTACAAATAGGCTCTTCAATTTGTGCAACCTTGTGTTTTATTTGTTCAATATTCTTATTTACATATTTTAATAAATAAGGACAAAAAGGATTTTGATTTTCATAAATGGTAATCAAATACTCTTTTGGAACATTTTTGAGCAATTTAAACTTGTGTTTTCCAATAGTTAAAATTGAATTATCCGTTAAATCCATAATCTTGGCACACTATTTGGATTGTTAAATTTTAGTTAAAGTCTTACAATTACACCCTTTCCAGGGGTTTTGCAAAAGGCGTTTTGTTGCCTTGTTTTTCTTTATCCAACATTGTTTTTTAATTGCTTGTTACAATGTTTTTTTTTACATTCGTAGTTATTGTTTTGCAATACGTTTGTAATGTTTATGTAACGTTTGAACAAGGCAAATATACAAACAAGTTTCAATTATACAAACATATTTCAATAATATGAATACATTTTTCAAAAGATTATTACAACTTGTTGATAATAAGGGATTTAAAAACTTAAACGATTTCGCTTTAAATGGTCTGAAATACGATTCTTCGTCTAAATTGAACCGATTGAAAGACGAAAACAAGAAACCATCAGTTGAAATTATTGAAGATATTGCAAACAAGTTTCAAGATTTAAATTTGCGTTGGTTGATTCTTGGTGAAGGCGAAATGTTAAGGGAAAAAATATTTCAAGACTCAAATAATCTTGATAATACATACGAAATCAATTCAAATGATAAAAAAATAGCTTTTCTGGAAGAGCAAAACGAGTTATTGAAAATAACCAGCACCAATAAAGACGAAATGATATTATTTTATAAAGAAAAAATTGGCTTTGTTGAAATCAAATTGCAAGATTGTGAGAATGAAAAAAAATTACTTAAGGGTAGTAAACCTAGTCTTTAGTCTTAATTAAATTGTATATTCGTAGGAATTATCATAAACAAAAAATAAAATGAAAAATATTTTATTATTATTCGCAATTGCCTCTTTGGCATTTTTTACAAGTTGCAGGATCACAAAAACAGTGACAATGATGCAAGCTAAAAGCAATGCTAAATTTACAGAGCAAGAATTTATTAAAGGTAAGAATGATGCGGTTGGACTTTTAAACCTTACTAATGCACAGAAAGGGCAATCTGAAATCGTTTGGAAAACAGAGAAAGAAGAATTAGCAAGAATTAATATTGAGCAAAACGAAGAAATCGCTCCGGTTATTTATAAGTCAGAGATTGAGTTCAGAAAGATTTTGACGTCGGACCAATTAACAGAATATAAAAAGCTAGCATATGATAGTAAGATAAACAGATATTTCTTAGACGATCATTCGTTAGGAGAATTAAAAAGAATTTATAAAAAGAAGTTCTTTTTATGATAAAAACGCAAGTCTAACGCAACGCCTATAAAGGCAAAAAAGGAGAAAAGCAGTAAATACAATACATTGATTTTAGTTAAAGATTAAATACCCCATAATTTACCAAACTAATATTATGAAAAAGGCTTATAGTTTTTTTAGAATTAATGACACTGATGAGAGCCATATTTTTGAAGGTCATTCAAAAGGTTCAAATTACAAAATATCAGTTGATTGTATGTGCAAAAAAATTACACCGTCACAAGGTTATTGGATAACAGATGCGGTACGTTTAAACGAACAAGAGACTCGAGAAAAAGCTGCTGAATTTGGCAAATTAGTTTGCCGCAATTGTATCAGCATGTTATATACCACTTATGAATAAAAATACTATACTATGACATTTTATAATAATTGTGGCATGGCTTTATTTTATACTGATGACAATGAGCATCTTTTCGACTATAATGGAAGCCCACTTGGATATATATATGAAAATTCCGTATATAATTACAATGGAAATCATATAGGTTGGTTTGATAATGGATGGATAAATGCCCCTAATGGACAGTATCTTTTTTTTAATGAGAATGCAAATGGAGGGCCAATGAAACCAATGAAATTCATAAAGCCCATGAAATCGATGAAATACATGAAGCCCATGAAATCGATGAGAGAAATGAGACCTATGAAACCAATGAGATCATTAAGTTGGTCTAGTTTAGATCTACAGCGATTTTTTAGATATTAAACACAAATTGCAAATGTTTTGCAAAAGGATTGCGCATACCAAATACCACATAATATAATTTAGTAACCATTAAACAATTAATATATTATGAGTACACTATTAGATTTAAATAAAATATGTAGATCTCTTCAAAATAAAACGTGTAAAGAACATAACGAAAAACCAAATGCAAAAGTGAGCGGGGATTCAATTAAATTCAATCCGTGTTGTGATAAATTTGGAAAAGAAGTTCAAAAAAAAATTGAAGAAGAAATATCGAAACAGACAGAGGAAGCTATTGCTAAGATGTTTAAATTTTAAATTAAAAAAGAATTTATGCTTAAATTAATTAAAATTAATGATGACATTGCAAATCAATCTGATTTCTTTTCTAAACTTCTAAATGAAGAAAAACAAATCCACAGTAAGCAAATCTATCTTTCCGAAAAAAAAGGTAATCCAAGATGGGCCGCTGGCAGTTCGGCAACTATTTTAAAATCTACCAATGACTCCATTGATTTTATAGTTGAAAAAAGCAACATGGAATATAAGTATGGGATAAAACTACGATGCAAAAAATTATCCAATACACCATATTTCAGATTTGACTCAGATGGTCCAGCACATCGGAATTCTGATGAATCGGTAAAACTTGCTGACCGACAAATACCAACTCCCCATTTCAACACTTTTGATTCAAAGGGAAGGGAGTTCGCTTACCAAAATACAATTTTAAAACAACAAAATGAAGCAGAAGCAATTGCCAACAATCTCGATTTTGGCATTTCTCTATTCTGCAATGAAGCAAATACATTTGTTAATAATAAAGAATTACCCGAATGTATAGATAGCGGTATATTACCCGGATTTGAAATTAACATTGCTTTTGATTTAAATAATATTAAATTCAAATAATGGATATTCAACATATAAAAGATAGTATAAAAGAAACTTTTTGTGGTTTAACAAACTTTAAACAAAGAGAAAACATTCTAGAAGTGATAACTGCCTATTCGACTTTAAACAATAAATTTATTTCAATTTTTGTAAAATTCGAAAAAGATAGATTTGTAGTTACAGATGCAGGATGGATTGATAAAAATATATATGATACTCCAACTTTTGATGAATCAGAAGATATTCTTAAAAGGATAATTAATAATTATCAATACAATTATGAAATCAAGACTACTATTGATGCTAAAGGAAATTTATATTATTATAAAGACTGTATTAGTCCCGAACAACTACCTGGTTTGATATTTGATTTAGCAAATTTTTCAGTAGGTGTCGTTAATAGTTTTTTCATACAATTTAAAGACCCTAAAGAAGAAAAAGAAAGAGAAACATTCAAAAAAGATGCTAACATATTTTTGAAACAACATTTTGGAAAATCTTTAAAAGTAAATGCTCCATTAGATGATTTTAAAAATATTAAGTTCAATGCAATTGTATCTAACGGCGAAAAATTAGTTTTAATATCTTATGTTACAGGCTCTACACAACACTATTTTGAAAGTGATTTACGGAAGTCAATTGTTAATTTTGAAATTACAGAAAAATCAAAATACAAAAATAATATTAAAGAAAAAATAACTCTCATTAACAATCAATCCAATGGTTATAACACTCTTAAATCCGGAGCAATCTTAAATCTTTTGGATGAAAAAACAACGAGACCTCCTATAATTTGGTCTGAAAAAGAAAAGATTTTAGCTTTTTAATAATCTGTTTTTACATACTTAAAATAATGTTCAATAATATTCATAACAAATGAAAATAGAAAATCTAATAACGAATTTAGAAACGAGTGAAAAATTAATTAAATCAGGAGTTAATGTTCATGCTGCCTTAAGCCACTACAAAAATATAAATGGGGACCAGTATGTAGATTTTACAGATCTTTCTCATAGTGAATTCCTATTTCCTGCGTACACTTCTGAAGAGATAATGAGCTTGCTACCTAGTGATATTTTTTTGAATGAGAATCATTATACCCTCGTAGACGAGCCAAATTCAAGTTGTAAAGTATATAAAAAACATGAACCCAGCAATGAGAATCATGGAGTTTCAGCTCATTTAGATTGTACTAAATCTGATGATGAAAATTCTTTTTTTGTAACTAGATACTGGTACAATGGTGTAATTGCTACATCAATAACTAAAAACGGCGAATACCAAAATTTAATTTGTTTTGGCGACAATGAAGCAGAGAGCAGAGCGAAAATGTATCTACTTCTAAAAAATGAAAATATTATATAGATTTTTAAAATACTATAAATTAGGAATACTAAAACGCATACGATTTACACTTTTATTCAAAAAAAGGCTTTGCAAAAGCTTATAAACATTGGGGCTTGCAAAGACTTTAAAATTCATAACCCTGAGGTCACGGGTTCAACTCCCGTCCTCGCTACTAAATTCAAATCCCTAAACTACAATAGTTTAGGGATTTTTTTTGTTTTATATTTTTATAAAGAGTCGATAAATTTTAAGTTAAAAAAAAAACATTCCAAACCGACTTTCTTTATACCTCTTCATTACCTGTTTAATATTTTTAAAAAGTCCTTTTGCATTGACCATTTTGGTCGACACATTTAACTTATAATTCCTTTTTGCCAAAATAAATCTCTTCTATCCAGACATTATTTGATCTCTGTTGCGTATTTCAGGAATTAATTGTGTTGTTTTAATTCGCAATTTAATGACTATAAAAGCTTCCTAATGTTAAAAATAAATTGAAAGAAAAAACATCTCTTAATATAACATAAATGTATTTAATCGTGATTTTATGTCTTTTATCGATATTTATAGTACTTTATTCAAAATACCTACTTAATTTTGAATCGTAAAAACAAATTCATTGTAATCATTTTATTATTAAATCAATAAAAAACTACTTTTAATCGATTTTTATCACCTATTATCCATATTTAATAAAAACACTTTTGTATTTTTAACAAATAATTTAAATTAAAATCATAATATAAGCACAGATAATATGTAAAATGCCTGAATAAAAAACCTGAATCCATTATTTTAACGTAACCGAAAAATAATCTAAGCCCCCAAAGATTATGAAGAAAACTACCCTACTGTTAAGTGATAAACTAATTCCTACTTTAGTTTTTTTACTATTACTGTTCTTTGTTGCACCTATCCAAATGATAGCTCAAACACAGATAGCGCCGCAAGTTAATTTTTTGCAAAGAACTTCCTCTGCCACACCTACCAAAACGATCTACAACGTTAAGGGTGATTTTACAATGTTAGGCAACACTAATTTAACTCTTGTCAATTACACAAATAGCTCTGACAATGAGACAAATAGCATGAAATACATCGATATTGATGGTGATGCCAATACTTGGAATTCTTCTATGGCTACCCTTGAACTCTCTAATTCGGGTGAAAATAGTGCTAATCAAAATTGTTCAACTATTATTTTCGCAGGACTTTATTGGACCGGAAAATCGGATGACGCCGATACCTTTGTAGTTTCAAAACAGGTTCCAAATGGTACACAGGCAATCAATAATAATTTAACCATAAATCACGCGCAAGCTATTGCTAATACCAATTACTCCTTAAATATAACCAGGGATAATCAAGGTAGTACAAATCGTAGTCCAATTTATACATTTTCGGGAAATGGCAATACCTATACTTTTCATTACAGCAATAATGCTGCACCGGCAACTGTAAGGCTTTCTGTAAATGGTGGCGCGTTCACAAATATTCCCGTAACAATTACCATATCAGGAACTACTGCAACTGCCACCCTTGCAACCCCGTATGTTATAGTGGATGGAACAGTAAATTTAACAATTAACCAATTAATCAGAAGCACAGCAACAAACTTAAACAGTCCAGATACTCAAACCACTTCTTCTGCCGCGGTTAATGTTTCAGGTACTATTCCTGCGTTTGCAACCATTACAAAAAATTACGATAAAAGAGTAGTTTCTTTGAAAGGACCAGGCGCTACAACTTATGAAACCATCACTGCAAACACTAACGGTATAAATTCTGAAATACGTTTTCCTGGAGCTGCCCAAAGCGGAATTTATGTTGGCTATCAAGAAATCACCGATTATGTAAAAGCACACGGTCCAGGGGCCTATACTGTTGCTGATATAGCTTTGACCGAAGGTACGAATGCTAATCCGGGTTTATCGGGAGGTTGGGTTATAGTTGTTATTTATGAGAATCCTATAATGAAAAGTCGTGCCGTAACTCTTTTTGATGGGTATGATTATATTAATGGACAGGCTGTTGGTGGTGAATATGGCCTAATCCCGATTTCAGGATTTACAACTGTTGGATCGGGACAGGTGAATATGAAACTTGGCTTACTCGCAAGTGAAGGAGATATAGCCTTATCGGGAGATTATTTAGCGGTGCAAAAGTTAAATCAGGATCCTGCAGTTTATCCTGGAAATTATTCTATTTTAAATCATGCAGGGAATTTAACCACTAATTTCTTCAATTCTTCTATATTCCCTCTGCCGGCTGTAGGCAGTAGCAATCCTATTTTGCAAAACAACACAGGAGTTGATTTTAGTATGTTTACAATTCCGAATGCATCAAATTCTGTAATAGCCAATAATCAAACTGCCACTACTTTTAGATTTGGCTCTACTTCTGACGTATTTACCATATTCGGTTTTGCTATGTCAGTGGATGCCTATATCCCGGAACCAACCGGATTGATAAGCGTAACATCCATTAATAATGTTACAAACCCTGCCGTTTTAAATGCATTACCAGGACAAACAATCAATTATTCCCTCAATATTACAAATCAAGGTACCGAAGCAACGAATAACACCATAATTTCAATTCCCATTCCGGCAACTGCAATTTTTAATACAGGAGCAACTATTTCATACCATACCTACAACGGATTCACTACAACCAACGTTCCTTATTTTGATTCGGCAACAAATCAACTTATTTGGGATTTGGGTGTATTACCTATAACCGCGGGTCATCCTGAATATATCTATGCCGATTTAAGCTTTACCCTTAATGTTACAACAGATTGTGCCATTATATTAAGTGCCGGCTGTAGCCCTGAAGTCTCTTTAGAAACAGGTACGATAACAGGTACGGGTGCTATATCAGGAACTCCATTTACCGAGTATTTTTTTCAAGGATATGATGCAACAGCTTGTCATTTACCAATTGATGGCTCAATTAAAATAGCTATTGATGCAAGTTCATGCTTCTCAAGTATGGCGGGTCCGGATAAAATGGCTTATTGTGGAGGAGAATCTACTACATTAGAAGCATCAGCAGGAGCAGCGGGGTCTTGGGAAATTGTTAGTGGACCTGCTGGCGGTGGAGAAATTTTCTCAGATATCACAAGCCCCACTTCAACATTTTTCAGCCCTAATCTTGGCGCATATACCTTAAGATGGGCTACAAGTTGTGCCACAGACAACGTTGTAATTACTTTTTCACTCTGCAATGTTGTGAATTTTGATGGAGTTGATGACAATATTAACTTTAAAAATAACTTTAATTTAAACAGTGGTAATTTTAGCATAGAAGCTTGGGTCAAATCGAACGCTACTAATGCCGATACACAAGTTATACTTTCAAAACATCTTAGCCCAAGTTCGACTGATGGCTATGATTTAAGATTAGTAAACAATCTTATTTCATTCAATTGGAACAATAATTCCATAATTGCCACTCATGCAATTGACACTAACAGATGGTACCATATTGCGGTTACTTTCGATGGCACTAACTATAAATTATACATTGACGGAATATTAGACAATACTACCGCTTCTGTTGTAAACCCAACATCGAATACTGTTGATTTCATTTTGGGTGCTATGAGTCAAAATACTGACACGCCTTATAATTATTATAATGGTTATGCAGATGAACTGCGTATGTGGAATGTTTCTTTGACTGCTAACCAAATTCGTCAAATGATGAATCAGGAAATCACAAACGATGGTAGTGGCAATGTTAAAGGAGCGATTATACCTAAAAACATCAATGGATTAAGTTGGACTAATTTGACAGGCTATTATCAAATGAATAAAACAAGTGATGTAGACAATGGCTATTTAGTAGATAAATCCGGTAACTTAAAAAATGGTAAATTGAAAGGTATCGGTGTTCCAGAACCGGATACCGCGCCAATACCTTATATCTCTGTTGCGAATGGTAGTTGGGAAACTGATGAAACTTGGGTTAATTATCCTGTTTGGGATGTTCCTAATAGTATTGGCGTAGATGGTTCAACAAAAATAGATTGGAATATAGTTAAAACCTTACATGATATTACTTCAAATGGCAATAAGACAGTTTTGGGATTATTAGTAAATAGTAACAAATTAAGTGCTGAAAATAATTCAAAAATTGAAGTTTCCAGTTATCTAAAACTAGACGGAAAAATAGATTTAGTAGGAATGTCACAATTGGTACAAACGACAGAAAGCGATTTAGACCCAACAAGTTCAGGAAGTATAGAAAGAGACCAACAAGGACAATCCAATTTATACAACTATAATTACTGGTCATCTCCTGTTGGCCCAATTAACGCTGTGACAAACAATAACAATTATACTGTTGGAGGTGTTTTAAAAGACGGAACAAATCCGGCAAACCCAATAAATATCAATTGGGTTGGAGGGTACAATGGATCTCCGGGCACTCCGATTAGCTTAGCCCGTTATTGGATTTTTAAATTCCAAAATGTAAGTAATGCTTATGCAAATTGGTCGCAAGTTTTTGAAACAGGCACCCTTGCTCCTGCCCAAGGATTCACTTTAAAAGGAAGTGGAGCGGCAAGTGGGAAGCAAAATTATACTTTCATCGGAAAACCTTTCAATGGAACAATAACAAGTCCTGTTGCAGCAAATAATCTAAATTTGAGCGGGAATCCGTATGCTTCAGCTATAGATGCAAATCAATTTATAGATGATAATGTTTCTTCCTTAGCCGGAGCATATACCACTACAGGGACCATATATTATTGGGAACATTCCAGTTCAAACAATACTCATAATTTAGCTGCTTATCAAGGCGGTTATGCTGCATATACAAAAACTGGCGGAACACCACCGATTGCACCATCAGGAATTAATGGTTTGGGTGGAAATATAAAAATTGCTAAACGATTTATTCCGGTTGGCCAAAGCTTTTTCGTTGTAGGAAGCCCTACTGGCGGCAATATTGTTTTCAATAATACCCAAAGACTATTCGTTAAAGAAGACGATGTTGAAGCTTTCCAGTTGTTTAGAACTAGCAACAATATGTTATCTACAGAAAACAATGATAATGATGCTTATGAAGCAGACACATTTTCCAGAGTTCGTTTAGGATTTAACTCCAGTAACAACTATCACAGACAGATTTTACTTGGGTTCATGAATCAGAATGCCACAAGTGGTTATGATGTTGGTTACGATGCCATTCATATTGACAATCAGCCAAATGACATGTATTTCATGGCTGAAACAACAAAACTAACCATTCAAGGAGTAGGTTCCTTTAATAAAAACAGGATTTATCCTCTTGAAATTAAGACCGCTGTTCAAGGAAATGTAAAGTTTGTTTTAGATAGTTTAGAAAATTTTAATGCAAATCAGCAAATTTATGTTTATGATGAAGTAACCGATATCTATCATAATATAACAGAGCAATTATTTGAAGTCCTACTCCCTGCCGGAATAATTAAAAATCGTTTTTATTTGTGTTTTAAAAGCAAAAATAATAAAAACAATAACAACAAAAATACGTCAGATGAAGGCGATCTAAACGATGACTTGCAGGTAATGTATACCCATTCCAATCATGTATTAAATATTATAAATTTTTCTGAAAATACTTCGGTGAGTGCCGTATCGCTTTTCAATATTATGGGTCAATTTATTTCTAAATGGGATATCAGCAACAAAGAGCAAACCAATATACAAATCCCGATACAAAATATAAGCTCAGGGACTTACATCGTAAAAATTAAAACAACTGAAGGAGAAATTAGCAAAAAAATTATTGTTAAATAGCCATAAAATCGACAACTCTTATCAAAAAGCTTCCTGGTTTCGGGAAGCTTTTTTAATATGATCATATCTCAAAAATATATTTTACTTTATTTAAAAAAACATTTATAAAAATTAAACAAATGCAAATAACCAACATAAAATACTACAATTCTGTACTTTAACTAAAAAAAATAGCGCGATATCGACTTTATAATTATTGCAATTTATTTATATATAACTTTAGTTATGTAATATTTAAATAGCTAAAGAATGAATACTAACACTATTTTCGACAAAAAATCTATACTTCTGATTTTAACTGGATTATATGTTTTCCCATTAATAGCAATTGCCCAAATAGACATAATGAACCAAAGATTTAATTGTTTAAGTAATACTAATTGGAGCTCTACACCAACAAGCTTACGAGTTCAATTTGATGAAGTTGATTACCGTTCTAATGCTGGAACAACAACAGAAGAGTTCAACATTAACCTTTACGGTCAGAATAACCCGATTGCTCATAATTCTATGGCAATAATAGCAAATGGTACTGATTTTGGATCTACCCAAATAGTATCTGACCAAATAACCAGAACTTTTACTATAAAAAATATTGGAAGTGGCACTGTTAATCTAACTGGCACACCATTAGTTTCTATAACAGGAAGCGTAGATTTTTCAGTAATAACCTTTCCGATTACTCCTATTACAAGCACAAACACGACTGCTTTTCAAATAAAATTCAATCCAAGCTCTATAGGTATAAAGACTGCAACAGTATCAATAGCAAGTAATGACTCTGATGAAAATCCCTATATTTTTGAAATCAAAGGATCAGGAAATCAAGTTTTTTTCGATAGTGATGCAGACAGCATTTATGACAATGTCGATAATGATGATGATAATGATGGTATTCCGGATGTTACGGAAGAAACCAATTGCAATAGTTCTAATGGACATAAAGTAAACCATAAATTCTTAAATGAAACCTTCGGTTCAGGGCCAAGAACAACAATCAATACTACCAATAACGCAAATACAACTTATTGTTACGAGGACGGGACTGCTGGTATCAATACTATAACTTGTCCAACACTGAGTAGTTATAGTTTAGATGACGGAGAATACACTATTGGTCCAAGTGCTCAAATTGCCTCATGGGCTGCTTCCAGCTGGTATATGGGCAGGGATCATACGGGTGACTTAAATGGCAGAATGGCAATTTTTAACGCTTCCTACTCTCCCGGTGTTTTCTATACCGCTACAATGACAGGCGTTTTACCCAATGTTCCTATTACTTATAGTTTCTGGGTTATCAATCTTATACCAACAAACCACCCCAATGTTGGTAGTGTTTTAAAACCAAATGTCAGAGTAGAATTCAGAGACATTAATAACAATTTATTAACGGCGATCAACACTGGAGCTATAGCCCCAACCACAACAGGAAATCTGACGGGAGACTGGCATCAGTTTACAGCTGATTTAAACTTCAATGTGACCTCCTTCAAAGTAATATTCATCAATAATGTGACAGGCGGCTATGGTAATGACCTCGCTTTGGATGATATATTAATTACCCAGCGATTATGCGATTTAGACAATGATGGTGTTGCGGATGTTTTTGATTTAGACTCGGACAATGATGGTATTCCTGAAATAGTTGAAGCAGGGTTAGGGCATTTGAGTAATGGAAAAGGAAGAATGGATGTAACCTGCATAGATGTAAACGGAAACGGACTTCATGATAGCGCTGAATTTCCTATGAATTTAGTTTTGGATTCTGACGGAGACGGATTTCCAAATTACATAGATTTGGACAGCGACAATGATAGTGTTTTTGATGTGGATGAATCTGGCGCAGGAAATAGCAATGCTGCTTCAGGTTTTGTAAATGGTGATGGAGATATTAATGGTGATGGTATTGGAGACAGCCTCGATACAGAAACATTCAGAAATAAAGACACCAATGGAGACGGAGTAAACGAAGGCTTTGGGGATGGAATATTAGACATTTTTGACTATGGAATCGATAATTATGGAAATTCTGATCAGGGAACTATAAACGCTCCATTTCTAAATTATCTTTTAGATACCGATGGTGACGGTATTGCTGATTATATCGATATTACTTCAAATGGAGTTTCCTTAGATATTTCAAATACTCTTTATGCCAGTCTTGATGGTAATAATGATGGTATAATTGACAGCACAACAGATATTGATAAAGATGGTATTCTGGATACTTTTGATACTGATACTGCTTATTTTGGTTCCCCTAGGAATTTAGAACGCAAATTATTTATCGAATTCGACGGAAGAAATGATTACGGCCAAGACCTGTCTGTAATTAATGGATGGCCGAATGCAACCTTGATGGCATGGATAAATCTAAACAATTTATTTTCATCTGAAGGCATAATTGTCGCGCAGGACAAACTGCAATTGAAAGTAAATGGCGCCAGAAAATTACAAGCAATAGCGAATGGCATAACTATTACTGCACCAAAAGCCTTAAATGCTGGCCAATGGATTCATACAGCAGTGGTTTATGACAGTGGCAATAGTTTATTAAAACTCTATATAAACGGAACAATGGTGAAAAGCACGGCTATTTCCGGAACCTTAACAGCAGATGCTTCCCTTTTAACAATTGGAAAAAACCCATCTGCAAACGATAAATTCTTCAAAGGAAATATTGATGAAATTCGTGTTTTTGACATGGCATTAACCGATGCACAATTACAAAAAATGGTTTATCAGGAAATTCAAGATAACAATGGACTGATTAAAGGTACTATAATTCCAAAAGATATTGCCTCACTTCCCTGGTCTAATCTGAAACGGTATTACAAAATGGACAATTTCAAAAATAATGTAATTGATGATCACACCACAACAACAACTGATGTAACAACCGGAACCAAAATTTTTAATGTAAAAAATATTAAAGTTCAACAAGCACCGATGCCTTTTGTAACAAAACAAACAGGGTCAGTTGCTTCCGCTGTTAATTCTACAATTAATCAAATTATTGGTCAGGATGCTGTAGATAATAGTTGCGCTATTATAATCGTGAACCATAACATTACTTCCAACACTAATCTTACCTGTTTAGGCATGATCATCAATTCTTCAAAAAACCTAGAGATTAGTAATGACTCTAAGTTACAAAATGATTGGTATCTCAAATTAGATGGAAAAATCGACTTACAAGGACGTTCTCAATTAGTACAAACTACCGACAGCGATTTAGACCCGACAAGCTCCGGAAGTGTAGAAAGAGACCAACAAGGCCAATCGAGCCTCTACAACTATAATTACTGGTCATCTCCTGTCGGACCAATTAATGCCGTGACAAATAATAATAATTATTCTGTTGGAAATGTTTTTAAAGACGGAACAAACCCTGCAAGCCCAATAAATATCAATTGGGTTGGAGGCTATGACGGATCTCCAGGCTCCCCAATTAGCCTGGCCCGTCATTGGATTTTTAAATTTCAAAATGTAAGTAATGCTTATTCAAATTGGTCACAAATTTTTGAAACAGGCGCCCTTACTCCTGCCCAAGGATTTACTTTAAAAGGAAGCGGAGCAACAAGTGCAACTCAAAATTATACTTTCATCGGAAAACCTTTTAATGGTACAATAACAAGTCCCATTGCGGCAAACAACATCAATTTAAGCGGGAATCCTTATGCCTCAGCTATAGATGCAAATCAATTCATAGATGATAATATTTCCTCATTAGCGGGAGTATCCGCAACTACAGGAACCATCTATTTTTGGGAGCATTCAAGCTTAAACAATACCCATAATTTAGCTGGTTATCAGGGGGGTTATGCGGCATACACAAAAACTGGTGGAACACCACCGGTTGCTCCGCCAGAAATAAACGGTTTAGGTGGAAATACAAAAATTGCCAAGAGATTTATTCCGGTAGGTCAGGCTTTTTTTGTGGCGGGAAGTGCAACCGGAGGGAATATTATTTTTAATAATACCCAAAGATTATTTGTTAAAGAAGACCACGCATCCTCTTTCCAACTATTTAAAACCAATAGCAATAAACTAACGATGGTAACTTCTTTAGAGAACAATAATAATGATGTTTATGAAGAAGATACTTTTTCCAAAATTCGTTTAGGGTTTAACTCCAATAACAATTACCACAGACAACTTTTACTTGGATTCATGAATGAAAATGCGACAAGCGGTTATGATATTGGTTATGATGGCATTCACATTGACAATCAGCCAAATGACATGTGCTTTATGAATGGAACAACAAAACTGACCATTCAAGGAGATGGTTTCTTTAATAAAAACAATAGCTATCCACTTGAAATCAAGACAGCAGTTCAAGGAAATGTACAATTTGTTTTAGACAGTCTGGAAAATTTTGATACAAATCAGAAAATTTATATTCATGATAAACAAACCAATATCTATCACAATATAAGAGAACAAGTATTTGAAATTTCACTTCCTGCCGGAATAGCTGATAATCGTTTTTATTTGTGTTTTAAAAATAAAAAAAACAATGATCACAACGACAAAACCTCTTTAGATGAAGATGATTTAAGCGAAGGCCAAGGCATAAAGGTAATGTACACCCATTCCAATGAGGAATTAAATATTACAAATTTTTCTGACAACAAAGTGAGCGCTGTATCACTTTTCAATATCGTGGGTCAATTTATTTCTAAATGGGATATCACGAACAAAGAGCAAACCAATATACAAATCCCCATACAAAATATAAACTCAGGAACTTACATTGTAAAAATTAAAACAACTGAAGGTGATATTAGCAAAAAAATTATCATTAAATAGTCCAAAAACGACAACTCTTATCAAAAAGCTTCCTGGTTTCGGGAAGCTTTTTTAGATATGATCATACTTCAAAAATCAATTTCAAATCTTAAAAAAACTAACACATTTAACATAAATAGAATCAATGCCATCAAAAAGGCTAACTTAGCAGCACTTTTTAGCCCTACATTCAAAGTCACATGAAAAAATATATTATTCTTTTACTTTTTATTTTTAGCATTAATCTTTTACAAGCACAGCTTACAACTATAGTTGGGAAAACTGATTATCCTTTTTGGATTAATCTTCCTGACAAAAAAGTTTTAGACAAGAAAGCTCCCATAATTATCTTTTTACACGGAAAAAGTTTATCCGGAACTGATATTAATCGAGTAAAGCGTTATGGCATTTTACGTGCTATCGAAAAAGGGAGAATAATTCCGGCAATTGTAATCGCCCCACAAGTAGCTTCAGGTTCATGGAATCCGGATAAAGTCTTGGAGGTTTTAAAGTATGTCCAAAAAAATTATAATACCGATTTATCTCGAGTTTATGTTTGCGGCATGAGTTTAGGCGGTTACGGCACATTGCATTTTGCTGGAAAATACGCAAATAAAATTACAGCCGCTGTAGCCATTTGTGGCGGTGGAAACGTAAAAGATGCTTGCAAACTGGCGACCATCCCATTATGGATTCAGCATGGGGATAAAGATTTTGTTGTTCCGATTTCAGAATCAAAAAAGATTGTAAATGCAATCAAGTGTTGCAAACCCAAAGCCGATGTTAAATTTACCATCATTCCTGGAGGAAATCACAGTAATGTGGAAAATCTTTTTAGAGAAGACGCTATTTACGAATGGATGCTGAAACAAAGCAAGTAAATTAGATTAAAAAGTAAAGGCTGTCATTTAATTTTGACGGCCTTTTAATTATTTCAGGATTTCTTTCAATCCTTCTAAACTGATTTTTGTTTGTACGAAATCAAATTTTTAAAAACCTATTGGTTTTTTTATCATTTATTTCTCTCCCTCAATTTCTTGATGACATCCATCAAACAAAAAGTTCCTTTTTATCCATAATTAATAAACAACAGTTTAGACTTTGGCTAACATTTTTGCAAAATAAATTTTATTCGATTCAAACGAAATATCCTTACCACTCTTGATTTTATGAATCTCTTTATAAATAGCACAACAATTTCCTGAAATTTTGCTTTGATGCCATTCGATATCAATCATTCAAAAAAATCTGTTTATTTTTCTTGTCTTCAACAACTTCAACCCGATATTCTTTAGTTCAATTTCTATTGAAAAATACTTTTTTTCAAGGTCTTTAAATCCCTTACAATTGAATTAAAGTCTAAAATTTATGAAATAGTGTAGTTAATCGATGGTTAAATTCAATTCATCGAAAACTCAGATAATTCAAGTCTACCTATTTATTAAATTATTAATTTTAAGATACTTAACCGAAACAATCATTGCATTATGATGAAAACTACCTAGTGATTTATATGAAATTCGAGTATATTCTTTTTTAGTTTCAGCTGATTTAAAAAATAATGAGTCGAATTTTTTAATTATTACGGCATCCTAAATCGTAAAAATAATAGCGCAAGTTTTTATTCAAAGATTTTATTATAGGTGGTGATTCATATATGAGTTTATTAAATACTGAAAAACATATTTGTTTAATCATTAGTCTTAAAATCATGAAAAAAATTCACCCTCTTGTAATTCTGTTGTTATTTTGTTCTTTTTATGGTTTTGGACAATGTATACCAACGATAACTCCTTCTGGTCCAATAACTTTTTGCCAAGGCGATAACGTAACATTAACCGCTTCGGTAGGTAATACCTATTTATGGTCAACAGGAGCTACAACTAGTTCTATTATTGTATCCACTTCAGGAAGTTATACAGTCACAGTCACAGATGCTAGTAGCTGTACTGATACTTCAGCACCTATAACAATTACTATAAATCCACAGCCAAATGCAGGAACTTCAGGCAATACTACTGTTTGTGATTCCAGTACTGCTGCAATCAATTTGTTTGGACTAATTTCAGGCGAAGATGTGGGTGGAACTTGGACAAGAACTACCGGAACCGGTGGAACATTCAATGCGGGCGCAGGAACTTTCACTCCGGCAGCGGGAGCCTCTTCGAGTACTTTTACCTATACAGTTACTGGAATTGCTCCATGTGTAGATGACTCAAGTGTTGCAACAATAAATATAAATCCACAGCCAGATGCAGGAACATCCAGCACTACTACTGTTTGTGATTCCAATATAGCGGCAATCAATTTGTTTGGACTCATTTCAGGCGAAGATTTAGGTGGAACTTGGGTAAGAAATACCGGAACCGGGGGAACATTCAATGCGGGCGCAGGAACTTTTACTCCGGCAGCGGGAGCCATTTCAAGTACTTTTACCTATACGATTATTGGAATTGCTACTTGTGTAAATGACGCAAGTGTTGCAACAATAAATATAAATCCACAACCAAATGCAGGAACTTCAGGCAATACTACTGTTTGTGATTCCAATACAACACCAATCAGTTTGTTTGGACTCATTTCAGGCGAAGATCTAGGCGGAACTTGGATAAGAACTACCGGAACGGGTGGAACATTCAATGCTGGCGCTGGAACATTTGCACCCGCAGCGGGAGCCTCTTCGAGTACTTTCACCTATACGATTATTGGAATTGCTCCTTGTGTAAATGACTCAAGTGTTGCAACAGTAAATATAAATCCACAGCCAAATGCAGGAACTTCAGGCAATACAACTGTTTGTGATTCCAATACAACACCAATCAATTTGTTTGGACTCATTACAGGCGAAGATCTAGGCGGAACTTGGACAAGAACTACCGGAACGGGTGGAACATTCAATGCTGGCGCTGGAACATTTGCACCCGCAGCGGGAGCCTCTTCGAGTACTTTCACCTATACGATTATTGGAATTGCTCCTTGTGTAAATGACGCAAGTGTTGCAACAATTACTATAAATCCACAGCCAAATGCAGGAACTTCAGGCAATACAACTGTTTGTGATTCCAATACAACACCAATCAATTTGTTCGGACTCATTTCAGGCGAAAATGTAGGCGGAACTTGGACAAGAACTAACGGAACGGGTGGGACTTTTAATGCTGGCGCAGGAACATTTGCACCGGCAGCGGGAGCCACTTCGAGTACTTTTACCTATACAATTATTGGAATTGCTCCTTGTGTAAATGACTCCAGTGTTGCAACTGTAAATATTACTACACTGCCAACTGCATCTATCAGTTATGCAGCACCTTTTTGTAGATCACTAACAACTGCACAAGGAATTACATTAACAGGAACCGGAGCTTATACTGGTGGAACTTATAGTTCGACGGCAGGACTGTCTATCAATCCAGTAACGGGAGCCATCACACCAAACGTCAGTTCAGCAGGAACTTATACTGTAACATATACAACCCCGGCAAGCGGAGGGTGTTCAGCAGTACCTATAACCACGAGTGTAACCATTACAGCAGTACCGACAGCATCAATAAGTTACTCAGGCACACCTTTTTGTAAATCAGTAGTGGGAGCACGAGCCGTTACTTTATCAGGAACTGGAGCCTTTACAGGAGGATTTTACAGTTCAACAACAGGATTATCCATCAGTTCAATAACAGGAGCCATCACTCCAAGTACAAGTGCTGCAGGAGTTTATACTGTAACTTATACCATTCCAGCAAGCGGAGGCTGTTCGGAAGTATCAGTTACCACAAGTGTAACCATTACAGCAGTACCAACAGCAACAATTAGTTATGCAAGCACGTCGTTTTGTAAATCAATAACAACAGCACAAAATGTTACATTGACAGGCACTGGAGCCTATACAGGAGGAACATTCAGTTCATCTCATTCAAGCTTAACAATTGATGCTTCATCAGGAGCTATTACACCAAGTACCAGCAACATAAGAACATATATTGTAACATATACTATTCCGGCAAGTGCGGGATGCTCAGCGGTATCTTTTAATACAACTGTAGATATTATAGCAACACCAACTGCAACAATTAGTTATACAAGCACATCTTTTTGCAAATCAGTGGCGACTCCACAAGTTGCTACCTTGACGGGATCAGGGAGTTATACAGGAGGCATATATAGTTCTACAGCAGGATTAACTATTGATGCAACAACCGGAGCCATCACACCAAGTTCCAGTACTGCAGGAACCTATATTGTAACCTATACCATTCCCTCAAGCGCCGGATGCTCAGCAGTATCGGTTACAAAAAGTATAACCATTACAGCAGTACCAACTGCAACAATTAATTATACAGGTATACCTTTTTGTAAATCAGTAGTCGCAGCACAAGTCGTTACTTTAGCAGGAACTGGGGCCTATACAGGAGGAGTCTATAGTTCAACAGCGGGATTATCCATCAGTCCAACAACAGGATCCATTACTCCAAGTGCAAGTGTCGCAGGAATTTATACTGTAACATATACAATCCCGGCAAGTGGAGGCTGTTCAGCAGTTCCGGTTACTACAAGTGTAACTATTACTGCAGTACCAACTGCAATAATTAGTTATTCAGGCACACCTTTTTGTAAATCAGTAGTGGC
The DNA here is from genome assembly GCF_035292545.1 of Flavobacterium sp. Classification (GTDB taxonomy): domain Bacteria; phylum Bacteroidota; class Bacteroidia; order Flavobacteriales; family Flavobacteriaceae; genus Flavobacterium. The sequence goes on from NZ_DATDPV010000038.1 coordinate 24,531, forward strand.
AGTACAAGGAGTTACGCTGTCAGGAACCGGAGCTTATACTGGTGGAGTTTATAGCTCTACAGCAGGATTAACAATTGATGCAACGACTGGAGCCATCACGCCAAGTTCTAGTAATGCGGGAACATACGCCGTAACCTATACCATTCCCGCAAGCGCCGGATGCTCGCCAGTGGCAGTCATTACAAGTATAACCATTACAGCAGTACCAACAGCTGCAATTAGTTATGCTAGTGCACCTTTTTGTAAATCAACAGCGACAGCACAAACCGTTACATTAACAGGAACGGGAGCTTATACAGGAGGATCATATAGCTCAACGGCAGGATTGATTATAAATTCAATAACAGGAGCTATTACACCAAGCACCAGTACCGCAGGAACATATATTGTAACATATACAACCCCTACAAGTGCAGGATGTTCAGCAGTAACAGTTACTACAAGTGTTACCATAAATGCGCAACCAAATGCAGGAACTGATGGAAATACAACTATTTGTGATTCAAGTCCCACAGTAATAAATTTGTTTAATTTGATTACTGGCGAACAACCTGGAGGAGTATGGACACAAACTTCAGGGTCTGGTGGAACATTTAATACAGCAGGTACCTTTACTCCAGCCGCAGGAGCGACATCAAGTACCTTTTTATATACACTTACAGGAACAGCTCCTTGTATAAATGATACAAGCGTAGCCACAATAACTATAAATCCACAACCAAATGCAGGAACAGATGGGAATACAACTGTGTGTAATTCTAGTTCAACTGCGATTAATTTGTTTGATCTGATTACAGGTGAAGGAACTGGCGGAGTTTGGATCCGTACTTCAGGTACTGGGGGTACGTTGGTTGCGGGAACTGGAACATTTACACCGGAACCGACTGCGATTTCAAGTACATTTACCTATACTCTTGCTGGAACAGCTCCTTGTATAAATGATTCGAGTGTAGCTACTATAATTATTATCACCCAACCAAATGCAGGAACAGATGGAAATATAACTGTATGTGATAATAGCTCGACTGCAATTAATTTGTCTGGTTTGATTACTGGCGAGCAAGTTGGAGGAACTTGGACCCGTACTTCGGGAACAGGCGGAACGTTTGTAGCAAGCACGGGTACATATACTCCAGCGATTGGAGCAACATCAAGTGAATTTACCTATACCGTTACAGGAACAGCTCCTTGTATTAATGATACTAGTCTAGCCACGGTAATCCACAAACCTACACCTTCAGCCACTGCAACACCAGCATCACAAACAATGTGTTCAGAAACTCAACTTTTAGCCGTGGCTTTATCTAGTAATGTGACTTCAACCACTATTAGTTGGACTAGAAATAATATAATTAATGTAACTGGAATTGCAGCCAGTGGAAATGGTGATATCAGTGGATATTTAACTAACAACACCATTTCTGCCCAAACCGTAACCTTCACCATTACTCCAACAGCTGATGGATGTATTGGAGCACCAATAACAGCAACTGTTGTGGTTGAAGCGGTTCCAGTAGAAGGAGCAGTTACTTTTTCAAATCTTCCAGGTGGATTAAATGTAACCACGGGATGTCAATTAGCCAGCGGTACTTTATACCTGAGTGGCAATACCGGTATTGTTAACAGATGGGAAAAATCGATAACAGGAGGAGCTTCATGGTCACCAATAGCGGGTACTAATGGCATTACACAATATAATTACTCAGGTTTAACACAAACTACAAAATTCAGGGTTGTTTTAACTAATGGATTATTATCATGCCCTGTTGTTTATTCCGATGCGGCAGAGGTAATAGTTATTCCTAACATTAAACCATCTCCGGTAAAAGCATCTCCTCCAACCATCTGCAATGGCGACTCATCAATTCTATCTTCAACAAGTGGATATGCTACCAGTCAAAATCTAGCTTCTGGTGGAGCTTTCAATACCGCAAATCCTGAAGGATGGTTGGTAGATGGCTGTGGAAATTGTTTACCTGCTGGGAATAGTAATACAGATCCTGGCCCATTTAAAGAAAGTGCAACAAATGGAGGTACTTATTCCGGTATAAATTATGTCTCAATTGGTAAGTTTGCCATTGTTCATGGTGCTTTAGATTCCAAATTAGAAACACCTATTTTTAATACTTTTGGCCTGACCAATCCAGAATTAAATTTTGATCATGCCTTTAATTTATTGGTTGGTGCATGGGTCAAAATTGAGCTTTCCTTTGATGGTGGCCTTTCATACAACACTACTTTGGCTCAGTATAGTGGCGCAAGTACTCGAACCCCATATAATGCTTTTACTCCTGAACCAGCTATTAATTTGAGTCCCTATTTAAATCAAGCAAACTTGAGAATACGATTCAATTATCATGGAGTAGGAGCAAGTTCATGGGCAGTAGATAACATTAGAATTCCAGAAGCACCTGCCGGAACTATTGCTACACAATGGATTGACAGTGTAACAGGAACTGTTATTAGCAATACATCAAATGCAACAGTATCGCCGACCGTAACAACTACCTATGCGGTAACTTCATTCCTGAATGGCTGCACAAGTTTTGGTCCTCTAGGAACTGTATATGTTACAGTAAATGTAAATCAAAGACCTACTGCAAACATAGGAGTAAATCAAACCATTTGTTATAATGGAACTGCTAATTTTAGTATTGCATTAACAGGCGTGGGTCCATGGACAATAACGTATACTGATGGTACAACACCAACAACGGTAAGTACCAGTACGAATCCATATACTTTCAATGTTAGTAATATGACAACAACTAAAACTTATACCGTTACTGCATTGATTGATTCAAGATGTACTGCCAAACCAGAAGACTTCACCGGTTCTGCAATGGTAACCGTTCTAAATGGGACACCAGGTTTATGGACAGGTTTAATAAGTACCGATTGGTTCGATTGCCGCAACTGGGCTGGCGGCTTACCATCGAGCACCATAGATGCCCAAATTCCAACAATTCCAAGTGGAAATAGTCTAAATATGCCCGTCATAGATCCTGCAAACTCTACATTTGCTGCGGCATATTCCAATATTGCCAGTGCACAAGATTTGATTATAGGAAGCGGAGCCTCTGCTAGCATGGCTACCATTGGAGTTTCAGATTTGGAAATTAGTCGCAACTGGATAAACAGCGGAAACTTTACTCCCGGAATAGGAACTGTTACATTTAAAGGTACTACTACAAATCAGGTTCAAACTATAAATGAAGGCATAAAAGCGCAAGAAGGTTTTTATAATTTAACCTTAAATAATTCAAATGGCGCCAAAGGAATAAGTGTCGCAAATGCATTTGAATTAACAGTTTTAAATAACCTCTCCTTATTAAGCGGTGATTTGCGTTTAACCGGAGAAGCCCAATTAGTTCAAGCCGGAATCGCAGCTAATACAAATGGAGGGACAGGGAAACTATTGAGAGATCAGCAAGGAACTAAAAGTAGTTTCAATTATGATTACTGGTCTTCACCAGTAAGCGCGGATAATCTTAATTATTCAATTGCTAGTATTTTAAGAGATGGTACAGATGTTTCAACATATCCATTTAATCCAAATACTATAAATTTTGGAAATGGCGTTTACTTTGCAGATGGCGCTTACACTGCAGATGGTACGGCATCAAATCCAATAAGAATTAGTAACAGTTGGATATATAAATATGCTGCCAGTACTAATAGTTATTTTTCATGGCAAGCTGTCGGAAGCGCAGGAACTATAAAAGTAGGAGAAGGTTATACTATGAAAGGAACTAATGGAACCGCATCATTTTTAACGCTGCAAAATTATGTTTTTGCGGGAAAACCAAATAATGGAAACATTTCATTAAACATCGGTCCAAATCAAAGTTATTTAATAGGAAACCCGTATCCTTCAGCTTTAAATGCAGATGAGTTCATTAAAAATAATATCAAAGATGGTCTAGGAAACGCAACATTAAATGCTTTTAATGGTGCTCTTTACTTTTGGGATCACTTTGGTGGGCAAACTCATTTTCTGGCTCAATATGTTGGAGGCTATGCTACCTATACTTTAATGGGAGGTGTAGTTGCAATAGCGAACAGTCCTTTGAATATCAATGATGGTTCGGCCGGGTTAAAAATTCCTGGAAAATATATAGCTGTGGGACAAGGATTTTTTATTCAAAGTTTTTTAGACCCTGCTCTTATAACCAACAATCCAAATTTAAGTACGGCAGTAACAGGAGGCCCAATAGCTTTCAAAAATAGTCAAAGAGCGTTTAAAGTAGAATCCGTGAGCAATTCCGTGTTCTATAGAACAGAAAATAATACTACTTCAGCTTCAGCAGATAATGACTATAGACCAAAAATTAGATTAAAATTTGATTCTCCCTCTGGGCTGCATCGACAAATATTAGTGGGTGCAGATAGCAGCACAACGAATCTTTTTGATATTGGTTACGATGCACCAATTGCAGATATAAATGGTGAGGATATGTATTGGGAATTTAGTAATTGCAAATTTGTGATTCAGGCTGTACCTGATTTTAATGTTGGTCAAATAATTCCATTAGGTCTTAATGTGACGAGTATTGGTATAAGTACCATTAAAATTGATGCTTTGGAAAATGTTCCTGAAAATACCGAAATTTTTCTACATGACAACTTAACAGGTATTTATCACGATATTAAAAATAGTGATTTTACAATTTCTCTTCCTGTTGGCGCATACAACAATCGTTTCTCTTTACGTTTTGCAAATCAAGCTCTGAATGTTGATGACAATAATTTAAATAATGGAATTTCTGTGTTTTTTACAAACAGTAATAATGTTTTAAATATCAAAAATAATAGTATCGATACAACAGTAAGTGCAGTATATCTTTTCAATATATTAGGTCAGCCTATTTCGAATTGGGACGTAGAAAACGAAGCACAACAAAACATACAAATTCCAGTTAAAAGCTTAAGCGCCGGTACTTACATTGCAAAAGTTAAAACAACCAAAGGAAATATCAGTAAAAAAATAATTATCAAATAACGGAAAATAATTTCGTAAAAAAAGCTTCCTGATATTGGGAAGCTTTTTTTATAGAAACAATATCTAAGCAATTAGTTTGTCAAATTAAACTGGTCAAAAATTTATAGCAAAGCTTCTTTCAATCCGTCAAAATCCAAAGTAATCTGTTCTCCGGAAACTAAGTTTTTCAAAGCAAATTGGTTGTTTTTCATTTCTTCTTCCCCAACGATTACTGCAAAGGGAATACTGCGCTTATCAGCATGCTGAAACTGTTTACCTACTTTCACATTATCAGGATATAGTTCTACTTTGATTCCAAAAGTCCTCAATTCCTTAATGGCTTTCATAGAATAAAAAGATTCTTTTTCACCATAATTGATAAACAATGCTTTTGATGTTGAGGTAACGGTTTCCGGAAATAAATTCAATTCTTCGATAACCAGATAAATCCGGTCCAATCCAAAAGAAATCCCCACACCACTCATATTTTTCAAACCGAAAATCCCGGTCAAATCATCATATCTTCCGCCACCGCCAATAGAACCCATCGAAACTGATTTTGGTGGAGCCACTTCAAAAATAGCACCTGTATAATAATTCAATCCTCGCGCCAGCGTTACATCTAAATCTAAAATTGAGGTACTCAATCCAAGATTCATCACGTTATCACAAATAAACTGCAACTCTGAAACTCCTTTCATTCCTTCTTCTGACAAAGCCAAAAGTTGGGATAATTTTTCTATTTTTTCCGAAATTGTTCCGGTGAAGTTGAACAAAGGCTGTACTTTGGTTATCGCTTCCGCTGAAATTCCTTTTTCAATCATTTCGGTTTTCACACCGTCTTCTCCTATTTTGTCTAACTTATCTAAAGCAACCGTAAAATCAATTAATTTATCCGAAGCACCAATAACTTCCGCAATTCCAGATAAGATTTTTCTGTTATTAATTTTGATTGTTACGCCTTCTAAACCTAAAGTCGTAAAAACAGAATCATACAATTGAACTAATTCTACTTCCTGCCATAATGAGGTAGAACCCACCACATCGGCATCACACTGATAAAACTCTCTGAAACGTCCTTTTTGCGGACGGTCAGCACGCCAAACCGGTTGGATTTGGTATCTTTTGAATGGAAATTCAATATCATTTTGGTGTTGTACTACGTAACGCGCGAATGGAACAGTTAAGTCATAACGCAATGCTTTTTCGGAAATACTTGAAGTTAATTTGTTACTCTCCCTATTTTGCAATAAAGTTTCATCAACTTTCCCTAAGTAATCCCCGGAATTCAAAATCTTAAAAATCAATCTATCTCCTTCTTCCCCATATTTCCCCATTAAGGTTTCGGAGTTTTCAAAAGACGGCGTTTCGATAGGCTGAAAACCAAATTTCTCGAAATTGCTTTTTATAATTTGAATAATATATTGACGTTTTGCCACTTCCATTGGTGAAAAGTCGCGCGTGCCTTTTGGAATACTCGGTTTTTGTGCCATTTTAATTTTAATGATTTTGAAGTTGCAAAAATAAGGTTTATTCGTTGATTTGCATATTCGTTTAGCGATAAGTTGCCAAAAAAAGCAAAACATTCGCACAAAAAATAAAAATCAGTTCACTAAAAATTATTACTTTAGTGCCTTCAAAATCCCGCTATGTTTAACCTGATTAAAGAAAATATCCGAATTGCGCTAAGTTCTATCCGAACCCAATTATTAAGAACAATTCTGACCATATTAATTATTGCTATTGGAATTACCGCTTTGGTCGGGATTTTAACGGTAGTTTCGGCACTAAAAAATACGTTATCCTCGAATTTTGCTTCGATGGGTTCGAATACTTTCAACATCAATCAATATGAAACCAGGGTAAGAAATCGTGGTGGTGATGAACTTGAAAAGATAAATCCGATTATTTCCTATCCTGAAGCCAAGGCCTTTAAGGAAAGCTACAAATATCCTTTTACGCAAACCTCACTTTCTTTTACGGCGACTTCAAGAGCTGAAGTGAAATTTGAAGCCAAAAAAACAGATCCTGAAATTTCAGTTGTAGGTGTCGACGAGCATTTTTTGAACAATTCCGGATTAGAAACCACTTTAGGAAGAAATTTTACAGGTTTTGATATTGACAATAATGCGTATGTCTGTATTGTGGGGTCAGATTTTGAAAAAGGATTACTGAAAGATGTTAATCCTATTGATAAAATTATTTCCGTTCGAGGTGCCAAATTCAAAGTTATTGGCGTACTGAAAGAAAAAGGTTCCACTTTTGGAAACAGTCAGGATTTGCGCGTTTTAATTCCGATTCAAGTGGCGCGCTCCTTATTTACAGCACCAAACATCAATTATACAATGAGCGTTATGGTAGCCAAAGAAGAATTATTAAACGAAGCAGTCGACAATGCCAGTATTACGATGCGCAGGGTTCGAAAACTAAATCCGGTCCAGGAAAATAATTTCGGAGTTTCCAGAAGTGATGATTTAATCAATAGAATATCAGAAATAACTGGAGTCTTAAGTGCATCAGCATGGATTATTGGTATCATTACTATTTTTGGTTCTTCGATTGCTTTGATGAACATTATGCTAGTTTCCGTTACCGAAAGAACAAGGGAAATCGGCGTTCGAAAAGCACTTGGCGCCAAAAGAAGTACGATTGCTTTTCAATTTTTTGTAGAAACCTTAATCATTGGACAATTGGGTGGTTTAGTCGGAATTATTTTGGGAATCCTGATTGGTTATGGCATTTCGTCAGCCATCGATTTCAGTTTTGTGATTCCATGGAGTGCTATTGTTGCGGCGTTTATTACTACGTTTATCGTTGCAGTGGTTTCCGGTTCTTATCCGGCATTAAAGGCTTCTAAACTAGATCCGATTGAAGCTTTGCGTTACGAGTAGCTTTCGTCATCCTATCATTTCCATAAATATCTTTTCGAAGTTCTATATTTTTGAAATTCAGATTTTGAAGCAATGCAATCATTTCTTTTCCAAGATATTGGTTGATTTCAAAGTACAATTGTCCGTTCTCGGAAAGATTCTTTTGTGCTAAATCAGCAATTTTTGTATAGAAAATCAAAGCGTCGTTGTCTTCGACAAAAAGCGCCAAATGTGGTTCATTATTTAATACATTTTTCTTGATTTCCTCTTTTTCTAAATTCCGAACATAAGGCGGATTAGAAACAATAATATCAAATTGTTGTTCTAAATCTTCCGTGGTAAGAATGTCTTTTTGAATAAAAATAATGTTCACATTATTCCGTTTTGCATTTTTTTCGGCTGTAGCCAAAGCTTGCTCCGAAACATCAATCGCGTAAACCTGAGCATTCGGCAGATTTTTAGCCAATGAAATTGCAATACAGCCACTACCGGTTCCAATGTCTAAAATCTTTAAATCCTTCAATCCTTTAATCTTTGAATCTTCTTTAATAATCCAATCGACCAATTCTTCGGTTTCCGGTCTTGGAATCAATACATTTTCATTGACTTCAAAATCCAAACCGTAGAAACTGGTTTTACCTAAAATATATTGAATGGGAATTTCGAGTTTTAATTCCTCCAAAATAGCATCCCAATTTTGAATTGCATCCTCAGAAAAAATCAAATCAGGATTTAGAGCCAAATCAATTCTTTTCATCTGAAGCTTTTCTTCTAAAATCAAATAGAAAAAACTTTCCGCTTCACCGGCATCATAAATCGGTGTGAGTTCTTGGATAAAATGGGTACGGTATTCTCTAATTTTCATTTTAAATAAACTTATAATTCCTTAATCATCCAAACCGGACAAGAAGTATGTCCCGTATTTCCCATAGGCTCGCAAAGATATTCAAAACCCACTTTTTTATAAAGCTTTTGGGCAGCTTCCATATAGGGCATCGTTTCGAGATAGCATTTTTCGAACCCAAAATCTTTGGCGCTTTGCAAGCATCGTTCCATCATTTGCGCACCTAAACCTAAGCCACGGGCTTCGGGCAGAAAATACATTTTTTGTAATTCGCAAATCGTTTTCGCTTCGTTTTCAAGTTGACTCACTCCTGCCACTCCAATAATTTTTCCGTTATTTTCAGCCACAAAATAAACTGCTTTTGACTTATTATAGGCTTCAAACATGAAGTCCAATTGCGGATCAGCATAGGCCGTCCCTACTTTTGGAACGTTCAATTCTATCAAAACAGTTCTGACAACCTGAGCTACAGCAGCGTTATCCTCTTTTTGAATTTCTCTAATAATTATACTTTTCATTCTGTTTTTAAAATGGTATTTTTGTGAGGTGAAGATACATGAAAAATACATAAAACGCTGTATAGATTTAGCCAAAAATGGCTTAGGAACCACTTATCCTAACCCATTGGTTGGGAGTGTAATTGTATTTGAAAATAAAATTATAGGCGAAGGCTGGCATAAAAAATCAGGCGAACCCCATGCCGAAGTCAATGCGATAAATTCCGTAAAAGACAAATCATTATTAAAAAAAGCCACAATTTATGTGAGTTTAGAACCCTGTAGTCATTTTGGAAAAACGCCACCGTGCTGCGATTTGATTATTCAGCATCAAATTCCAAATGTAGTTATCGGAACCATTGATCCAAATATAAAAGTGGCAGGCAACGGAATAAAAAGATTAATTGAAGCCGGAAAAAATGTAACTATTGGCATTCTGGAAGACGAATGTCATGAATTGAACAAACGCTTTTTTACTTTTCATCAAAAGAAAAGACCTTATATTATTTTGAAATGGGCCGAAAGTCAAGATGGTTTTATTAGTCCAAAAGAAAAATCAGAACAAAAACCCGTTTGGATTACCAATACCTATTCCAGACAGCTGGTTCATAAATGGCGAAGCGAAGAACAGGCAATCCTTGTCGGAACACAAACTGTTGTTGATGACAATCCAAAACTGAATGTAAGGGACTGGACTGGAAGTCATCCCGTTAGAATTGTTATCGACAGAAACAATCGTATTTCAAAAGAAAGTTATATCTTTGATAGTCCGGTGAAAACCATTATTATTTCGAATTCAATATTTCCTTCTATAAAAGACAATATTCAGTTCGAAAAGATTGATTTCGAAAAGAAAGTCGCTGAACAAATTGTTCGCGTTTTATATCAGCACGAAATCCAATCCGTAATTATTGAAGGCGGTAGACAAACCTTGCAGACATTCATAGATTCGAACTTTTGGGACGAAGCGAGGGTTTTTAAAGGAAATTTAGATTTAAAAAACGGAACGAAAGCACCTATTTTAAATACAAAAAACATAGAAAAACAATCAATACACAATGATGAACTTTTAATCTTTCGAAACTATGATTAATACAATTATTTTTGATTTTGGAGATGTTTTTATCAATCTCGATAAAGAAGCTCCAATTGCTGAGTTTTCAAAATTAGGTTTAAAAGAATGGTCAGATGATTTAAAAGAACTCAACTTACAATTTGAAATAGGAAAAATTTCGGAACTTCAGTTTATAGAAGGATTCCAGAAACATTTACCCGACGCTACAATAGAAGACATTCGTTATGCATGGAATTCCATTATATCAGAGCACCCGATGCCTTTATACCGATTGGAATTTCTTCAAATGCTTTCGCTAAAATACCGCTTGTTTTTGTTGAGCAATACAGATCCTATGCATATCGAGAAATTTCAGCATAAAGCAGGAATGTCCTTTTACCGGGATTTTTATCAGTGCTTTGAAAAAGTCTATTTTTCTTTCGAGTTGGGTCTGCGAAAACCCGATGTAGAGATTTTTAATTATATTATCAAAAAACACGACTTATCGCCAAAACGAACTTTATACATTGATGACAGTAAAGAAAATACAGATGTCGCTGCCTCGGTTGGCCTTAAAGTTTGGAACTTGCAGTTAGGTAAGGAAGATGTCGTTGATTTGTATGATAAAAAAATAATTTAGAAGCATTACCCTCTTTTGGAATTTAAAGACACCTACAAAACCATCGGATTTCCTTCGTCAGCAGTTTTATTTAAAGAAAAGAATAGCAAATTCTTTGGATATGCTTTTCCTGTTTCTACCGAATCCGAAATAAAAACTCATTTAGAACAGTTAAGAAAAGAGCATTTTGGTGCTGGTCATTTTTGTTATGCTTATCAAATGGGGACTGATAAAATCTCTTTTCGGGCAAATGATGATGGCGAGCCCAGCAATAGTGCGGGAATGCCCATTTATGGTCAGATCCAATCTTTTGGGTTGACTAATATTTTAATCGTGGTTGTTCGTTTTTTTGGAGGCGTGAAATTAGGTGTGGGCGGATTGATTTCTGCATATAAAACAACAGCTCAAATGGCTTTGGAAGTTTCGGAGATTATCGAAAAAACAATTGATGTCCATTACCTTATTTCTTTCGATTACAAAAACATGAACAAAGTCATGCGTGTCATCAAAGAAAAAAATCTGGAAATCATTGCCCAAAAAATGGAATTGAGTTGTGAAATTGAAATCGCAACGCGAAAAAAAAATGCCGAAATGGTATTCGACATTTTTAATTCTTTGTTTGAAATTACTATAAAAAAAATAGATTAATTTTTTAGTCTTCCATCGCTTCCAAAAGCTCTTTTATGTATTCCGGTGGAGCAGTCGGGCGACCCGTTTTCAGGCTTACAAACACCAAAATAAATTGAGCCGTTGTTAATAACTCATTTTCCTCGTTGAGTATCTCACAATCAAATTCTATCTTGACAGACGTCTGGCTTTTAAACGTAGTTTTAACCGTCAGCAATTCATCATAACGCGCTGATTTTTTGTAGTTAATGTTCATAGATACAATAGGAAGCGCAATCCCTTTTTCTTCCATACTTTTATAGGAAACTCCTTTGTTTCTGAGCCATTCCACTCTTCCCATTTCAAAATAAGGAATGTAATTTCCGTGATAAACCACGCCCATTTGATCCGTTTCTGAGTACCGGACGCGCACTTGAATTTGATGTTCTTTCATACTATATATTTCAATTATTTTATCTTTTTTAAAAATACCCTTACAACAATATTTTCAAAAAATCAATCTGTCTTTTATTTTTTTTTAACGATTTTTGTTCACATATTTGTGTTCCCTAAAAAACACAAAAGAAGTTCATTTTCTTTTGTAAGATAAACATTGATAATAACACTAATTTAAAAGAATATATGAGCAAAACTGCGCAATCAGTATGGGAAAACTGTCTGTCTTTCATAAAAGACAATATTCAAGATCAAGCTTATAAGACTTGGTTTGAACCTATTAAATCAGTTGAGCTAACCGATAACGCATTATATATTCAAGTACCTAGTAAATTTTTCTACGAATGGTTGGAAGAGCACTATGTAAAATTATTAAAAGTGGCATTAACCAAAGAACTCGGAAAAAACGCAAAGTTACTCTATAAAATTAAAATGGAAAACACTTATGGCAATAAACAACCGTTTACGGAACAATTGCCAAGTGCCCATAGAGGTCCGATGAAAGCACAAGAAGTCGATGCGCCATTTAAAAACCTAAGCCCTGAATTAAAAAATCCATTTGTAATTCCTGGTATTAGAAATTTAAAAATCGAATCACAACTTAATGCCAATTATAGTTTTGACAATTTCCTTGAAGGAGATTCAAACAGATTAGCACGTTCAGCTGGTATGGCTGTTGCCAACAAACCAGGCGGAACTTCATTTAATCCTTTATTAATCTTCGGAGGTGTTGGTCTAGGTAAAACGCATTTAGCGCACGCTATTGGCGTTGAAATTAAAGACAAATATCCGGAAAAAACGGTTTTATACATTTCTGCTGAAATATTTACGCAACAATATATTGATTCGGTTAAGAAAAACAATAGGAATGATTTCATACATTTCTATCAGTTAATTGATGTTTTAATTATTGATGACGTTCAGTTTCTTTCAGGTAAATCAGGAACACAAGATGTGTTTTTCCACATTTTCAACTATTTACACCAAAATGGAAAACAGGTAATTTTGACTTCGGACAAAGCACCCGTTGACATGCAAGATATTGAGCAACGTTTATTATCCCGTTTCAAATGGGGACTTTCCGCGGAAATACACCAACCCGATTACGAAACCAGAATTTCGATTTTAAAGAATATTCTGTACCGTGATGGCGTTGAGATTCCTGAAGATATTATCGAATATGTTGCTAAAAACATCAAATCGAACGTAAGAGAATTAGAAGGTGCCATTATTTCATTAATCGCACAATCCTCTTTCAACAAAAAAGAAGTTACTTTAGATTTAGCCAAACAAGTCGTTGAGAAATTCGTAAAGAATGTAAAACGCGAAGTTTCGATTGATTATATTCAAAAAACCGTTTCCGATTATTTTCAATTGGACTTAGAAACGCTACAATCTAAAACCAGAAAAAGACACGTGGTACAAGCAAGACAATTGGCAATGTTTTTTGCAAAAAAATTCACCAAAGCTTCTTTAGCGAATATCGGTTCTCAAATTGGGGATCGCGATCACGCAACGGTTTTACACGCTTGCAAAACAGTAGACAATCTAGTTTCTACCGACAAGCAATTCAAGAAATATGTAGAAGACATTCACAAGAAACTATCGCTATAAATGCCTGTCAAAATCTTAATGGTCTGCCTGGGAAATATTTGTCGTTCGCCATTGGCAGAAGGACTTTTAGCCTCCAAACTTCCTAAAGACAAATTCACAGTCGATTCTGCCGGAACCGGTCCTTGGCATGTCGGAAAACAACCTGACGAGCGCTCTATCGCTGCTGCGTTAAAAAATGGCTTGGACATTTCCAATCAAAGAGGCCGTCAATTCTCGATAAGCGACTTCGATACTTTCGATTATATTTATGTGATGGACAGCAGTAATTATGACGATGTTCTTTTTTTAGCCAAAACAGAAAAGCATAAAAAGAAAGTTCATCTGATTTTGAATGAATTATTTCCAGATGAAAATGTAGACGTCCCAGATCCGTATTATGGTTTGCAAAACGGTTTTGATACCGTCTACGAAATGCTTGACGAGACTTGTGACATTATTGCAAAAAAACTAATAAAGCTTCACGGTTAATTTTTTCAGAAGCTATTCCGGCTGTCCGCTCCAAGCTCTACTTTCAAAACCTCTTTTTTCTAAAAAAATAACAGGAGCTTCTTTGGTCGCTCTGTTCTTTTAATAAAAAAGGTTTTTAAAACTTCGAGGCTTTCCACTCCCATCTGGGCTAGGCCACAATTCTAAAGAGAACACAATTCCAAAAACTACAACAAATGGATTCGTTGCCATAAAAAAACAATCATAATTTCATTACCTTCGCCGTTAATAAATTACACAACATGAAACCCACTACTTTTTTAGGAAAACTATACCTTATTCCAACCACTTTGGGCGAAGGCGACCCTATGGACGTGTTGCCTCAAACCGTAAAAAGAGCGGTAGATTTTATTGACGATTATATTGTTGAAAATGAAAAAACAGCAAGAAAATTTATAAAAAGCATTAATCCCGAAAAAGTGCAGGCAACATTACGATTAAGTGCTTTAAACAAACATACCGAAAAATCAGAACATGCCGAAATGATCAAGCCTTTATTAGAAGGCAAAAACATTGGTTTAATGTCTGAAGCTGGTTGCCCAGGCGTAGCTGACCCCGGCGCGGTAATTGTAAAACTGGCACATGAAAAAGGTATTCAGGTAGTGCCGCTGGTTGGCCCCTCCTCTATTCTGTTAGCTATTATGGCTTCCGGAATGAACGGTCAGAGTTTTGCATTTAATGGATATCTTCCAATAGATAAGTCCGAGAAGAAAACAGCTCTGAAAAATTTGGAAAAATTATCCCAGGACAAAAACCAATCCCAGATTTTTATCGAAACACCTTTTAGAAACAATAAAATGTTGGAAGATATTCTACTGGCGGTAAGCCCTTCCACCCATGTTTGTATCGCAACGGATATCACTTTACCAACAGAATACATCAAAACCATGAGGGCTTCCGATTGGAAAAATGTCAAGATCGATTTACACAACCGACCAACAATATTTATTATTCACAAAATGTAAGACATAAAAAAAACCTGTCTTTCGACAGGTTTTTTTATTTTTATTTAAAAGAATGAATTATCGTACTCGGGCATTGTTATTTGCCACAATTCCAGAAGTTTCATACCCTGCAAAATCTCTCATGTATTGTTTTACAGAAGTTCCGTAACTATCTCTGGATTTGCGTTTTCCATTGCTCTTCAAAAATTTCTTCACTGAACCAGCTCCACCAAGATGTGCAGCAGCCAATATTCCGGATTCCGTTACGCGAACGCCGCCAACGATTTCTCCTTCATATTTTTCTATTTCGTCCTTCAACTCCCATTTGTTTTTGGCTAAAAGTGCCACAAATGCTTTTTCCT
>NZ_DATDPV010000039.1:0-41796 GCF_035292545.1 Flavobacterium sp.
CACATATCGTTGCTAAAACCGCCCCATCAGGAATCGTTCCCAATGTCAGGCTTAATGGACTACTAGCAAGATTAGTGCTAGTTTGTGTTGAACCTACTTGGGTCACTCCATCTTCCTTAAAAGTTTTTATGGTATATAAACTTGCTTTTATTGCCCCATTATCAACAAGATTCCATCTTCCTGCACTTCCACCATAATCCATGCATACCGTGTAAGTACCATCTGTATTACATATTGTATTTTTTTTGTCAAACTCCAATGTACAGGTGGCACCACCGCATCCATACCTTGATTTATAGACAAGATTCATACTACCTGGGAAGGCAGTTTCGGTTGGTTTAGCCATCCACATAGCTAGGTAATAATTGGTAGGTTTTTTAAAGGATGGAACAGTAATGGTGGTCCAACCATTGCCGCTAAATCCGCAGGCAGGATGGGCAACACCAGTAACGTCTATATTAGCGAATGTAAGATTTGCACAATTGCCCGATAAACCATTATTTGGTACCGGATATTTAGTACCCGTTGTTTCGCCATTAATGGGTTGTGCATTAGTAGGATCAACATGAAACAAAACAAAGCCAACACTTTCGTTTGTTACAATCTGAAATTGATAAGTACCAGCCAAAGGACGAATGTCAAAATTAAACCAAACAATATCCTCCCCTTGTGTAGGAGGTAAAAGCTCATTACCAAATGTTCCACTTGTCATGCTATAACAATCTGTTTTTGGCAGTATCGCAGCAATAGGATTACTAGCAGCATCGTAAGAACCTTTAAAAACCTGTAGTCCAGATTCTGTTTCTGCAGAACTGGCACAACGTACTATTCCTTTGGGCTGCAGGTTAGGGGCATTTTGCACAACAGCCTCCCATAAACTAGTGGGACTATTTCCTTTTCTCCACCCATCTCCTGCAAGCCAACGGTGTGCCTCGCAGGGAGTGGCGGCTCCCACTAAAGGCAATAATGAAGGAGTCAAGCTATACCCGTTTTCTTTATAAATTATCCCATCCTGAGTTGTATAGTTCTGGTAGTCAAGCTTAATGGCGTTTTGTTGCCAGTATTGAGTTTCCCATGGTAGATAGACTTTGTTGTTATGGGTAAAAGCATCCGTAAAGGCAACTGCAGTTTTTAAATTAGAAGTTTCTCTGGTGGCTAAATTTTGTGACCAAGAAAAAATTCCTGTCATACACATTATAAAAATAATAGAGAAATGTAATAATACATTCTTTATTTTGCCTATTTCTGTTTGAGGATTAACAATAATTCTATCCTCAAATTTAAAAAAATCTAATCTAGAAACAGTGTTTTTCGTTACAAAACAACTGATTATTTTACGGGATAAGACATCGAATAAATTCGAAATGGTACTCTTTTTCATGATAATGTAATTTTACACCATAATTGTTTTTAAAAGCAGGAAACGAGTGGATTGGGGAAAGAAAAACTCATAGAAAAACCCATCAACTTCAAAAAATAAACTTAATGAAGTATTCCATCACCAAAGAGATATTTATATTGTGGGGAACAATAACTAAATCCTTTTATTAACCAAAAAAGCCACTTAAAAAATAACTAGAAGCGTTAATTTAAAATAATTAGCATTGTAATTAAAAATAGGATAAAATAAAAGTTTTCAGTCTTGGGGAGAAAACTTGCAGAAAAACGATGCATCTTCAAAAAAATCATGAAGTATCTGATCATTCAGGGAATCTTTATTGTAGGGAACAAAAAGATACCCTTTTACCAACTTATTATTAATCAAAAAAGTTGTTTTGCAAAACGACTTGAAACAGTATAAAAGTAATCTGTATTAAAATTAATTAATTAAAAGGTTTAATAAAATTTTGAGCTATGAAAAGTCGATAATAAACAATTATAACCGACAAAGTACCGGCATATTCAGAAAATTATTATATAAAATGAAAACTTTAAAAACACAACTATCTGATTAACAAGTATTTAATTGTATTTTTATTTGTAGTAATCGTATTTCAGATAATTTAATCTGTCAAACTTCGCAAATTGGTTTTAAAAAAAAACTATAAATCATTTTTTGCACAAATTGCTAATATTTTGAACAAAAAATAAAAATAGTTTCTTTAGGATAATATTAATTAAAAAAAAATAATACATTTGATTTAATGAAAACATTGACAAGAATTATAAGTTTTTACTTTTTATTTCTAATTGCAATTCCTACTATAAAAGTGGTAAAAAGCCAATTAGGGGTCAACTGTAATACTACTTGTCAAAAGGAAAATAAGAATATAAATCCAAAGGGTTGTCAAAAAGAAAAATGTATACTGAATTTTAATTTTAACACGGGACAATATATTGTAGAGCAAATTCAGAGTATTTCGTTTAATCAGGAATTAGGAGCTTTAGAGAGAAAGAATTTAAGTTATGAAAAAGTTTTCCTTTCAAAATACCAAAATACGATTTGGCATCCTCCAAAAAATATTTTTTTTACAGAGGAATTCATTACATCAAAATATTAAAAGTATATAATTTTAAAAACACAAAAATGAAAAAATTAGTTTCAACATTAGCATTAGTAGCTTTCTTATTTTCAATGACTGTTAACGCTCAGGAAGAGCCAAAACAAAAGAAAAAAGCAAAAACTGAAAAATCATGTTCTACAGAAGAAAAAAAGGCTTGTGGAACAGAGAAGAAAGCAGGTTGTTGTTCTGCTAAAAAAGCATAATCACAAACGTACTTGTTTACTATTTACTTTTTTAAAAGAGTGTTTGAGTCTTCAAACACTCTTTTTTTTTGTGTAAAAAATTGATACAAATAGGAAATACAATCAATTTTTATGTAACCATTTGTGCAGTATTTTTTCCAAATCGGTTTGGATTATGGGCTTTGACAGATAATCGTTCATCCCTGAGACTAAACATTTTTCTTTGTCACCATCCATTATACCTGCAGTTATTGCAATGATTGGAATATTTTCTGCGTCTTTTAATTTTCTGATTTCGTCAGTGGCTTCATATCCATTTTTATTTGGCATTTGAATGTCCATTAAAACAAGATCTGGCTTTTCTTTTTTATATTGTTCTATAGCCTCATTTCCATCTTTGGCTTCAAAAATAGTGCAATTGGATATTATTCTTTTGATAAGTGTTTTTGCTAAAAGCATATTAATTTTATTATCCTCAACTATTAAAATCTTTTTATTACTTAGCGTCTTTACAGGAATAATTTTATCCTCTTCAATTATATTGTTTAATACCGAATCTATATTTTTTTTATGGTTTACCTTTTTAAATTTAATGACAAAGAAAAAATCACTTCCTTCTCCATATTTACTGATTAATTGCAATTTACTGTCCATTAGTGCCAAAAGCCGATTTGAAATAGCCAAACCTAATCCTGTACCCCCAAATTTTCGATTGGTGGAATTATCTTCCTGAACAAAAGAATTAAATATTTTTTCGTTATTGTCTGTTTTTATGCCCACTCCTGTATCTTTTACAGAAAACTTTATGGTTGACCATTTTTTATCTGATGGTTCTATTTCGTTGATATCCAATTGTATTTCTCCGAAATTGGTAAATTTTATGGCATTACTCAACAGATTTACTAATATTTGTTTTAATCTCACTGAATCCGAAAGAATATATTGCGGAACATTTTTATCGATTTGGAGTATCAAATCTATCTTTTTTTGATTGGCCTGATGTTTAAATAATCCAATAACCTGATTAGTTAATTTAAAAAGATTTATTTCGTTGATATTTAACTCTAATTTTCCGGATTCTATTTTAGAAAAATCTAAAATATCATTGACAATCTCCATTAACGAAATTGCGGATTCATTAACGGTGGCCATATATTCAGACTGATTCTTTTTTAGATTTGATTTCATTAACAAATGAGTAAAACCAATTATTCCGTTTAATGGGGTTCTAATTTCATGACTCATGTTGGCAAGAAAATCGGTCTTGGCTTTATTAGCGGTTTCGGCCAGATCTTTTGCTTTTATTAACTCCATTTCCATCAACTTGCGTTCTGTAATGTCAGTAGTTGTACCGATGTAGCCTACAATCTGATTTTCTGAGTTTTTCTCAGGAATAGCTTGTGCAATTACCCAGGCAATAGAACGGTTGGGCCGAACAAAACGGTATTCATACAAAAAGTTTTCTTTTTGCCTTGTCGCATTCTCCCAAACGTTTGATAATGCAGTTCTATCTTCATTATGAACAGCATTAAGCCAGCCGGTTCCCATTGCTTCCTGAAAAGATAAGCCTGTGATTTGACACCAACGTGCATTAACATAGGTTGTATGACCTGTTGCATCGGTACGAAATATACCTACAGGAGAAACTTCTGTAAGCATATGATACCTTTGTTCACTTTCAATTACCGATTCCTCTGCCTTTTTTCTCAGTGCTTCCTTTTCAAAAATTTCTAAAGCAAAAGCCACATCATCTGTTGCTTTTTCTAATAAAGCAATTTCTTCAGCATCAAAAAAGTTTTTTTCATTGGCATAAAATGAAAAAGCACCAATTACCTTACCGAATTTTTTTAGTGGTACTGCCATCGAAGAACAATAACCTCGTTTTAAAGCTTCTTTTCTCCAAGGCCGCATTATTGAATCATTTTCAATATCATTACAAATAACAGATCTTCCTTCTCTAATTGAAGTGCCACCGGGACCTCTTCCTGCTGGTATATCTTCAGCTGATATCTTTTTAATTATGGATAGATACCCTTGATCTTCACCTGCTATCATTGCAGGAATTAATTTTTTAGTATCTTCATCAATCGTTCCAATCCATGCCATTCTAAACTTGCCTATGTCAACAGCAATAGTACAAGCTTCTCTAAAAAGCGCCTGTACATCAGTGGTATGAACAATCATTTGGTTAATTTCACTGATAAATAAATAAAGCCGATTTGCTTTAATTAGTTTTTGTTCTGCTCTGATTCGTTCTGTGATATCAGTAATAATTCCATGGCAAATAACAGTTCCTTCCGGTTCTACTACGGGTAAAGAATTCATCTCATGCCATACCATTCCTTTTTTTGGATGAAAATAACGATATTGACCTTTAAGGGGAACCAACTTTGACTTCGTTTCGATAATGCTTTGCATAACATAATCTAAATCGTCGGGGTGAATCAATGAAAAAAGTTTATTTGGATCATTCTTAATATCTTCGTAAGCAAAACCATAGATTTCGTCAATGGCATTACTGGCATATGGATAGTATAAGGAGCCGTCTTTATTTTGACGCATCGAATAAATCAGACCAGGTGAGGTTGCTGCAATTTTGGCAAACTTATCTCTTTCTTCTTTTAAAGTTTCAATTGCTTTTTTCTTTTCTATTATATCTCTTCCAATGGCATAAATAAATTCTTTTGAAGCCGACTTAGTAGTGGTCCATTGGATCGTTACGATATCTTTATTTTTTTTAATGTATCGGTTTTCGAAATTTATTGAGGTATGATGTCCTAGTGATAATTGTTTTAATTCCCGAGTAGTTTTCTCCACATCATCAGGATGAATAAATGAGAGCATGGAATTAGTTAATAATTCTTCTTTCGTATAACCTAAAACCTTTATAAAAGTGGGATTAATCTCTTTAAAAAATCCATCAATTCCTGCGATGCAAACTAAATCCTGCGATTCTTTTTGATAGAATTCAAAGTTATTAATTGATTCTTTGTGCTCAAGCAGGCGATTAATTTCTAATTCCTGGTCTTTTGTTTTATTGAGTAGATAGTCATATGTTGGTTTTTGTTCTTTCATACCAATAAAAATTCCATATTATGTGTTAAATATAATAAATTATAACTAGAAATAAAACACCTTCAATTATTTAAAAAATTATTGAAACACATAATATTGTTCCAATGTAACACTTGTTACTGACCACGCATTTCTACGAATATATCTTTGCTTCATAATTCAGATAAAACGATTATGAAGAAAATAAATTTTATACTAGTACTTGGAGTACTATCCATTTCGACTTTAGGTTTTAGTCAGGATACTTTGACTATTTCCAAAAGTGATTTATGGCAAAAAGTCTCCGATAATAATTTGCAAATAAAAATTGCAGAAAAATCTTTTAAATCGGCGCAGGCAGATTACAGACAATCCAACTCACTTTTCCTGCCCAATATTTCAGTTTCCCATACTGCGATTTCAACCACAAATCCGTTGATGGCTTTTGGTTCAAAATTGAATCAGGAAATCCTGACTACTTCCGATTTTGATCCGGCATTGTTAAATAATCCGGACAGAATAGAAAATTACGCCACTAAAATAGAAGTTTTACAACCCATACTTAATCTGGATGGATTGTACGGAAGACAAGCTGCCAAAGCCAAAATGGGTGCTTTTCTATTGCAAACCGAAAGAACCAAAGAATATCTGGAACTGGAAGTTAACAAATCGTATATGCAATTGCAGTTAGCCTATAAATCAGTTAAAGTTTTAGAAAAGGCAAGCATTACCGGAGATGCCAATTTAAAACAAGTAGATAATTATTTCAAGCAGGGCATACTCCAAAAAACCGATTTACTATCGGTGCAGGTTCGTGTAAACGAAATAAAAAATCAATTGCAATATGCGAAAAGTAATGTGCAAAATGCCTCAGATTATTTGGCTTTTTTATTGAATGAAGATAATACGAACAAGGTTTTTAAACCTGCCGACGAACTAGAAAATACCATTGCAATTGAATCTGTCAATACCACACTTTCGGTAAATCGAAAAGACATTCAGGCTTTGGAAAAATCATCCGAAGCTTACCAAAAAATGTTGCTGTCAAGCAAAATGAATTTCTTACCTCGTTTAAATGCTTTTGGAAGTTATGAATTGTACGATGACAAAATTTTTGGTACCAATGCCAAAGGATATGTAGTGGGAGCACAACTATCCTGGAATGTATTTGATGGTTATAAATCCATTGGAAAAATGGAAAAAGCCAAAGCCGATTTTCAAAAATCGGAAATGGAAACCCAACAATACAAAGCCCAGAGCCAATTAGAATTAAACAAAACCAACCGTCAGCTGAAAGATGCCGAAAACAAGGTCAATTTATCTAAACTGGCATTTGAACAATCTCAGGAAGCCTATAGAATCAGAAGCAATCGTTTTACACAAGGGCTGGAAAAAACGAATGATTTGTTGCAGTCTGAAACTCAAATGTTCCAAAAAGAATTGGAATTGCTGCAAGCTGTTTTCGAGTACAATTTTACCCAACAATATTTACAATTTTTAACCAAATAAAAACCATGAAAAAAATATTCATACCAATAATAGCTGTAGCATTTTTCGTTTTAACCTCTTGCAACGGAGAGAAGAAAGAAGTCGTTGCCAATGAACCAATAATTGCCGTAAAAGTAAGCGGAATTTCATCTTATGAAAACAGCCCATTTGTTACTGCAAGCGGAAAAATTGAAGCCGAAAACAGCGCAAATTTAAGTACGCGACTGATGGGTTATATCACTAAAATTCATGTTCAGATGGGGCAAAAAGTAACTGCCGGACAATTATTGGTCAGCATCAATAATACCGATTTGTTAGCCAAAAAAGCGCAAGTAGACGCTAGTATTCTTCAGGCAACTGCGGGTTACAACAGTGCCAGAAAAGATTACGAACGATTTGTGAATTTATTCAAACAACAAAGTGCTTC
Organism: Flavobacterium sp.; assembly: GCF_035292545.1. Taxonomy (GTDB): domain Bacteria; phylum Bacteroidota; class Bacteroidia; order Flavobacteriales; family Flavobacteriaceae; genus Flavobacterium. Next base: position 7,656 of record NZ_DATDPV010000039.1, read on the forward strand.
CCAAAAAGAACTGGACGATATGACGGCACGTTACGAAATGGCCAAAGCCGCATTGGAAGGCGCCAGGCAAATGCGAAACGAAGTAATTGCGCAGTTTTCTTATGCTAACATTACCGCATCGTTTTCGGGAGTGGTGACGAATACTTTTGTAAAAGAAGGAGATATGGCCAATCCGGGAATGCCTTTAGTAAGTGTCGAAGGCGCTTCTAAATTGCAGGTTACTGCGATGGTTTCGGAAAATGATATTGTTTCTATAAAAAAAGGAATGCCGGTAAAAGTATTGGTAAAATCTTCCAATGCAGCTTTAACGGGTAAAGTGAGCGAGGTAAGTTTATCTGCTAAAAATACTGGTGGACAATATTTAGTGAAAATCAATTTAGATAAAACGGATAGTTCGGTTTTATCGGGAATGTTTGTAAATGTGCAATTTCCTGTTGAAAACAAAACCCAAACGGTAAAAACCGACAGAATTCTAGTTCCTGAGAGCGCTTTGGTGAAACAAGGTCAATTAGTTGGGATTTATACCATAGGAACCGGAAATTTTGCCATATTAAGATGGTTACGAACCGGAAAAACTTTTGGAGATCAGGTAGAAGTCTTATCAGGATTGTCAACTGATGAACAATATATAATTTCGGCAGATGGGAAGTTGTATAACGGAACTAAAGTCAGTGTTCAGTAATCAATATAAAATCAGGGTTAACAGTCGCAGTTTTAGGTTTTAAAAAACTATAAACTTTTAGACATTAAACTATAAACAAAAAGAAAATGCAAGAAGGAATTTCAGGTAAGATAGCTAATTTTTTCATCAATTCGAAACTAACCATTTTATTGATGGTGGCTTTAATGATTATTGGTGTTTATAGTTCTTTTCTCATTCCAAGAGAGGAAGAACCACAAATTAATGTTCCGATGGCCGACGTAATGGTGGGTTATCCGGGAGCAAGCCCGACAGAAGTGGAAAGTCGTGTCATCAAACCATTGGAGAAAGTGATTTCTAATATCAAAGGGGTGGAACACGTGCACAGTATGGCAATGAATGGCCAGGCGATGTTGATTGTACAGTTTTATGTTGGTCAGGATGTCGAACGTTCCTATGTGAAATTGTATGACGAATTAGCGAAACACGAAAATATGTTTCCGCAAGGCGTTTATAAACCTATGGTAAAAACGCGTTCTATAGATGATGTGCCGATGCTTGGAATTACACTTTGGAGTGAAAAACAAGATGATTTTCAGTTGCGCCAGATTGCCGAGGAAGTAACATCTGAGATAGAAAAAGTAAAAGATGTAGCGATTACCAAAGAAATTGGCGGGAGCAATCGGGAACTAAAAGTGATTTTAGATAAAGATAAAATGGCCGAAAATGGCGTGGATGCCTTGGGTATCATGCAAATGATTCAGGCCAATAACGGCAGTTCTCAATCGGGAAGTTTTGTACAAAATGACCAGGAATATTTAGTTACTACGGGTCAGTTTTTATCAAATGCCGATGATGTGGAAAACCTGGTTGTTGGCGTAAACAAAAACATGCCGGTCTATTTAAAACAAGTGGCGAGAGTAAAAGATGGTCCTGCAACAGCAAAAAGTTATGTTTCTTTTGGTTACGGAAAAACCAATGAAAAATTCAAAACCGCAAAATCAGAATATCCAGCCGTTACAATTTCAATTGGAAAAGTAAAAGGTGCCGATGCGATGAAAATTTCGGATAAGATTCTGGAAAAAGTAGCGCATTTGAAGAAAAATTTAATTCCGGACGATGTCCACGTAGAAGTGACCCGAAATTATGGAGAAACCGCTTCTCACAAAGTTGGCGAATTGCTGTTGCACTTGGGTGTGGCAATTATAGCAGTGACTGTTTTGGTGATGCTGGCGATGGGCTGGCGTGGTGGATTGGTGGTTTTCTTTTCAGTTCCATTGACGTTTGCACTGACTCTGTTTGCTTATTATTTATTGGATTATACTTTAAATAGAATTACACTTTTTGCCTTGGTATTCGTGGTCGGAATTGTTGTGGATGACAGTATCATTATTGCCGAAAACATGCACCGCCATTTCAAGATGAAGCGACTGCCCTTTAAACAAGCAGCTATTTATGCGATAAATGAAGTGGGAAATCCAACGATTTTGGCAACATTTACGGTTATTGCAGCTATTTTACCTATGGCTTTCGTGTCCGGAATGATGGGGCCTTATATGAGTCCGATGCCAATTGGCGCTTCGATTGCGATGATTCTGTCCTTGTTTGTAGCTTTGACCGTTACGCCTTATTTGGGATACCATTTGCTTCAGGAAAAAGATGAGCAAGAGCACAAAGAAGCCGAAGGAATGGAAACCAGCCGTATTTATAAATTATACAATAGACTGGAGCGTCCGTTTTTGGAAAACAGCTTAAAAAGAAGAATACTTTTAGCGGTTACCGTGGTGCTGTTATTTGGATCTGTTTTGATGTTTTTTACCAAATCAGTTGTGGTAAAAATGCTGCCTTTTGATAATAAAAACGAATTTCAGGTTGTGATTGATATGCCAGAAGGAACAACCTTGGAAAGAACCGCAGCAGTTACTAAAGAAATTGCACAGTATTTATCGACTAAACCCGAAGTAGTTAATTATCAGAATTATATTGGCACATCAGCGCCGATAACTTTTAATGGTTTGGTTCGTCATTATGATTTAAGGGGGGGGAGTAATATGGCTGATATTCAGGTGAATCTTTTACATAAGGAAGACCGTGATTTACAAAGTCATGAAATTGCTAAAGCAATGCGTCCCGAAATTCAGAAGATTGCCAAAAAATACGGTGCGAATGTAAAAATTATAGAAGTTCCGCCAGGACCACCTGTATTGTCAACATTAGTTGCAGAAATTTATGGTCCAAATTACGAAGATCAGATAAAAGTGGCGCATCAGGTAAAAGAGATTCTTCAAAACACTTCTGATATTGTGGATATCGATTGGATGGTTGAAGACAATCAAACCGAGTACAAACTCGAAGTAGATAAAGAAAAAGCCATGCTTAACGGGATTGCACCGCAACAAGTAATTGGAAATCTGACATATTTGTTAAAAGAATATCCGGTTTCTAATTTGTACGATGAAAATTCCAATGATAATGTAGGCATTGTCCTTTCATTGGAGGACAAAGACAAGACCAGTTTACAGGACATTCAAAACCTGAAAATCAAAGGAACTCAGGGTAATATGATTCCGGTGAGTGATTTGGTAAAAGTTAAAAAAGATACTTTACAGAAAACCATCTATAGAAAAGACCAAAAACGGGTCGTTTATGTTACCGCTGATATGGCTGGCGCATTGGAAAGTCCCGTGTATGCGATTTTGGGAATGAATGAAAAGTTGGCTAAAATGAAAGTGCCAAAAGGCTACAAAATCAATGAACTGTATATGGAACAACCCACGGACGAAAGTGATTTTACCGTAAAATGGGATGGCGAATGGCAGGTGACTTTGGAAGTTTTCCGAGATTTGGGAGTTGCTTTTATGGTGGTAATTGTGATTATTTATATGCTGATTGTGGGTTGGTTCCAGAACTTTAAAACACCAATTGTGATGATGCTTGCCATTCCGCTTTCGTTAATCGGAATTGTATTTGGTCACTGGGTATTAGACGCTTATTTTACCGCAACTTCTTTTATTGGAATGATTGCTTTGGCGGGAGTCATGGTGAGGAACTCGGTTTTATTAATTGATTTTATAGAAATCCGATTGAATGATGGCATTCCTTTGAAACAAGCCATTATTGAAGCGGGAGCAGTGCGAACCACGCCAATTTTATTAACAACGGGTGCAGTAGTAATTGGAGCTTCTATTATTTTGTTTGATCCGATATTTCAAGGATTAGCGATTTCATTGGTAGCCGGAGCGATTGTTTCCACGATACTTACCTTGATTGTAGTGCCGTTGATTTATTACATTACTGAAAGAAAAAAATGGGAAAAACCTTCTCAAGGATCAGATGAAAAAAACTTATAACTTATAACTCATAATTCAATGAAACTACTCATCATAACCGCCATCGCAGCGTTCGACAAAGAAATCAAACATATACTTAAACAAGCAGATGTTAAAACCTTTACCTATAAAGAAGTAAAAGGATATAAAGATATTTCAGAAGAATCAATTGAAAGCAATTGGTTTGCCAGTGAAATAAACGAAACGGAATCGATATTGTTTTATGCTTTCGTAAAAATCGGAAATGTAGATAGAGTGTTTGACTTGGTTTCTGATTTCAATGAAAAGCAAAAAACATTATCAAAAATTCATGTAGCGGTTTTAAATATTGAACGATCTAACAATCAATAAATACAAAAAAATGAAAAATAGAATTATCAGGGCTTTCGCAGGGGTTTTTATCCTTTTCAGCTTATTATTAGCGTTGTATGTAAACCAAAACTGGTTGTGGCTTACCGCATTTGTTGGAGCTAATTTATTTCAATCTTCCATTACCAAATGGTGTTTGCTGGAAGATATCCTGACTAAGTTAGGAGTTAAAGATTAATAAAACTCTTTGATTTTTATATAAATAAAAAAACCGAAATAAAAGTTTCGGTTTTTCTTTGTTCAGATAATTATGTTTTTAGATTAGCAACTTTTTACCAATTAAGAGCAAGGCCTAATTTGTTTTAAATTTTAATTACTTGTTTTATTAAGAACAAATTATTCTGTTGTTTTACCGTCAAATTCTTCACTGTTGTTTTCGGCCTCTTCTTTGGTAGCTCTTACAATGCCATCTCTGTGATGAGGTGGAGCATAAATAGTATACATTTTTAATGCCAGGGTACGATCAGTATTGATGATATTATGCTTCGCACCGGCTGGGATAATAATAACATCCCCATCGGTCACTTGATATTCGTTACCATCGATTACACATTTTCCTGTGCCACTTTCAAAACGAAAAAACTGGTCGTTGTCGGGATGAGTTTCTTCGCCAATTTCTTCGCCAACGTTAAGACTCATCAATACTAATTGCAGATGTTTGGCAGTATATAATACTTTCCGGAAATTATTATTTTCCAGTGTATCCTTTTCGATGTTACTTTTAAATCCTTTCATAATTATTTTTATGAAGTTATAATCTAATGTCTTTTATTTTTTAACTAGTCCTTAGAAATAGTTTCATAACAGGTTATGTTTTTATAGCTCTGCTTCTCGATTCCAAAAACGGTGATTTCCCATAGCATCTATAAATGCTTTTGTGAAATTTTTATCAGTTTTTGAATTAATAATAATTCCTTCTTCTTCATTTTTATCTGATTTATCATCAATATTGGTTTTACTCAATATTTCAAATTCATCAGTACCAATGACTTTACAATGCTTGTAAGCTTCATTTAAAAATTCGATAGCTTCTGCATTAGAATTTAAGAATTTAGCATTTTTTCCGCCGGGAATATACACGGCATCAAATAAAACAGAAGCGGCAATCAGGAAACTCTGGTCAACCGCGAGTTCATTTCCTTCGCTTGTTTTTATGGTTCCTAAATGGGGCGCAATAATTTTTGCAGTAGCACCAGCTTTTTCCAATGCGGATTTCATGGCATTAACCGATGCTTGGTGAACGCCTTCTGAGCATAAAAAAGCAACTTGTCTGGTTGCAATTGTTTTGGACAATGTTTTGTTTTTAAGCATACTCAGCGCATCCGAAGATTTCACGCTTTGGGTAACTTTTTTTGGCTCAAACTTTTGTTTGTCTGCATTCGCTCCAACACCATGATTGATTGGTTTTTCCGGGTTACCGGGAACTTTAAGGCCTAAACCTTGGGCAACTTTATCGGCTAATGTTTTATCAATTTGAGATAGTAGCCCGAGCATACGGTTTTGTATGGCTAAAGTTTCTAATTTACCCAATTCAAAACGCAAGGCATTTATAATATGATTTTTTTCAATTTGGGTCTGGCTATTAAAAAATAAGGTTGCCTGACTAAAATGATCTGAAAAACTCTCGCTGCGGTCTCGCACTTTTTGAGCATCTATCCTTTCATTGAAACTGGTAAAACCTCCTTCGTCAATTTTTGCCTGAAAAGGACAACCTCCGCCCAAAGAATTGGGGTGATAACTTACCCGGCCCACATTAATTTCCTGGCGCATGTGTCCATCACGCTGGTTATTGAACATGGGTGCAATAGTCCTATTGATAGGAATTTCATGAAAATTTGGACTTCCCAAGCGCGATAATTGAGTATCGGTATATGAAAATAAACGCCCTTGTAATAACGGATCGTTTGTAAAATCGATTCCAGGTACAATATGTCCTGGGTGAAAAGCAACTTGCTCTGTTTCCGCAAAGAAATTATCAGGATTACGGTTGAGTACCATTTTTCCAATTATGGTAACCGGAACCAATTCTTCCGGAACTATCTTGGTTGGATCTAATAAATCAAATTCGAATTTATGCTCATCGGCTTCTGGAATAATCTGAACGCCTAATTCCCATTCGGGATAATTCCCACTTTCGATGGCTTCCCATAAATCCTGACGATGAAAATCGGAATTTTTTCCTGATATTTTTTGAGCTTCATCCCAAACTACGGCATGCGTACCTAATTTTGGTTTCCAATGGAATTTTACAAAATACGATTCATTTTTTTTATTTATAAAACGAAAAGTATGCACCCCAAAACCTTCCATCATTCGTAAACTTCTTGGGATTGCCCTGTCCGACATCACCCACATAATCGTATGCATGGTTTCAGGCATTAATGAAATGAAGTCCCAAAAAGTATCATGTGCAGAAGCTGCTTGTGGCATTTCATTATTCGGTTCGGGTTTTACGGCATGGATTAAATCCGGAAATTTTATGGCATCCTGAATAAAAAATACGGGTACATTATTTCCAACCAAATCATAATTACCTTGCTCTGTATAAAATTTTACTGCAAAACCTCTAATATCACGAGCCAAATCCGTGGAGCCTCTGGATCCTGCAACTGTAGAAAAGCGTGTAAAAACGGGAGTTTTAAGACTAGGATCCTGAAGGAATCCTGCTTTAGTATATTTCTCCATTGATTCATAAACCTGAAAATAACCATGCGCAGCTGAACCTCGCGCATGTACAATCCTTTCCGGAATTCTTTCATGGTCAAAATGGGTGATTTTTTCTCTTAAGATAAAATCTTCCAATAAGGAAGGTCCGCGTTCTCCGGCTTTAAGGGAATTATTATCATCGTTAATTTTTAAACCCTGATCCGTAGTCATAAACTGATTAGTACCATCGGATTTATTTAATTTCAAATCCCGTTGTTTCTGATTTTCAGCATCATCTAAATGTTTTTTTGTGTTTTTCATTTTAGTAGTTTATTGGTTTGTAACACTTTCTAAAGTATTATAAAATTACACTTTTAAAGAGAATTTTTTTTACACAATTCTATTTAAATTTTATAAAATTCTTGTTTTAAATAAATTTATGATGCTGTATTATAGAACATTACATTTTTTTTTATTTAAATGTACCAGCAATTTTTTGAAGAAGATTTTGGTGTAAGAATGAGTCCGAAAAGCGCATTTTTTAATAATGCTAAATAGAACTTTCGGAATGAATAATCAACAGGATATTAGAAATCAATAGCTATTAAAATTTATAATAAATACGACAATAATTATTTTATTTATTCGCTGAAAGCCAATTTTTGAACTCTTTGACATTTTTTGTCTGGTCTGTACTTATTTTTTGCGCCAATTGTTTTAAAGCTCTGTTTTTTCCATGAAAAGGTAAACTCCTGGACATCTCAACGGCTCCTTGATGGTGCGGAATCATCAATATTACAAAATCTTTGTCTGTCTGTCCTGTCAACGACATTTCTTTCATCTTATCCATCATTCTCTTCATGGCATTCTGCAATTCCGGATGGTTTTCTTTACTTTTAATCTGCGCAGATTTGGCTTTTTTTAGGATTTCTTTAAGTTTTGCCTGTTCATCTGTTTGTGTGGTAATAATGCTTTGGGCCATTATTTTTATTTTTTGATCAGTTCCTTTCTCAACTTCTATTAATGCCATGTCAATAGCTCCCTGATGGTGGGCAATCATCATGTTTGCATAATCTATATCGAAATCGTGGGTTATGGTGATTGCATTTATTTTGGCCATCATGGTGTCCATTGCTTTCATCATTTCATTGTCGATGTTGTTAATTGCAATTGGACTGGATGGAGTATCTTCCACTGTTTTTGTATTATTTTTGCATGACGTTAAAAAGCAGATAGCTGTTATTACTGATAAAATTAAGCGTTTATTCATACTTTATAATTTTATTAATTATATTTTACTCATATTACTACATTCAGCAGCACATTTTCGACAGGCATCTGCACAATTTTTACAATGTTCCATATGTGCGTGTTTTTCGCATTCTTCTGCACAGGCGTTACAAATTTCAGCACACATATTACAGATTTTTTCAGCATATTCACTTCCACTTGCCATAAATTGCATTGCAACCGTACATATAGCAGCACAATCCTGGTTTAATTTAATACAATGCGCAAGCATTTTTACATCTTGCTCATTCAAGCATGCACTTTCACAATGAAAACATTCTACTGCACAATCCGAACACGTATCGATACAACTTTGGAATTTTTGATGACTCATCTTATTAAAATTTAATTGTGAATTATTTTTCACAGTATAAAGTTAGCTTTTTTATCTATAAAAGTATTGTGATATCTTACCAAATAATTGTTTAATTCACACATTATCAATAGTATTGTTTAGATTTAAAAAAATGCAACAACAAAAAAATGCTTGACTTTTACAACAAGCATGTTTTTGTTCTAACTTTAAAATTATACTTTTTTAATAGTTAAAATTTACTCCAAAACCAATTCCCATATCGCTGTCGTAATGGGTTGTAATTCCAAAGTTTTTGCCTAATATATATTTAAAACCGGCCATATATTCCTTGTCGGTGTTCCACATTAAATTCATTCGTAATCGTTTGGAAACCGGAATATCCATTCTTTCGAATTGTAATCTGAAATTCCCATCGGTAAATACTTCTGCTTGTGCTTTTATCAGCATTGGCAAAGTATATTCAATTCCGGCACTAAAAACAGCACGATTGTTTTTAGTGTTTGATTGTCCAAAAATATTTTCTTCTATTTCTTCGGGATTGTTTTTTCTGTAACGCCAATCAAAACCTACGAATGGCATGATCCATTGCATTTTGCCAATATATCTTCCAATATGGGTTTCGGTTTCGTAGCCGTGATGATTACTGTAACCCAATCGCCATTCGGTTCCAATACTCCAACGGGTGTTACTAAACATGGCCATTCCATCGTTTCCGTTTGTGGCAAAATCATTTTCTGCCATGAAATGAAATGCTCTGTCGTCGGCAAATAATTTGCGTTGGGCCAATTTAGGATTTGGTATTTCGGGATTTGGGGGTGAATTTTCATAACTAAAAACCCTGCCCATACCCGCCATCATATGGTATAAAATATGACAATGAAAAAACCAGTCGCCGCTTTCGGTAGCTGCAAACTCTAAAGTATCGGTTTCCATTGGCATGATGTCGATAATATTTTTTAAAGGCGCATAATCCCCTTGACCGTTGATTACCCTAAAATCATGGCCGTGCAAGTGCATTGGATGTCGCATCATCGAATTATTGTGAATGATCAGGCGTATGATTTCTCCTTTTTTAATTAAGATTTTATCGGTTTCTGAAACTACTTTATTATCCAAACTCCAAACGTAACGGTTCATATTTCCTGTCAGCTCAAACTTAAATTCTTTTACTGGTGCGTCTTTTGGAAGATTTGTTTTCGTTGGTGATTTCAGCATGGCATAATTCAAGGTGGTAATATCAGAAAGTGCATTACCATCATATTGATTGTGGTTAGCATGTTCATTATCCATTTTAACAGCTTCTTTTTTCTTTCCGTCACCTGTAATTTCAGGATACATTACCACATTCATATCCATTTGATTGAGGCTCATATTCATTCCCATATCATCCAAATCGCCGTTCATTTTCATCATATCGTTCATCATTTTCATTCCTTCAAAATATTTCAATTTGGGTAGAGGAGATGTTAATTGTTTGATGCCATCGCCTAAATATAATGAGGCTGATTTGGTACGATCTTCGGATGTTACTAAAAATTCATACGCCGTTTTATCTTCTGGAATAGTTACAATAACATCGTACGTTTCGGAAACTGCAATGATTAATCGATCTACTTCAATGGGTTCAATATCATTTCCATCATTGGCCACAACGGTAATTTTTCCTCCGGCATATGTCAGCCAAAAATAAGTGGATGCACCTCCGTTTGAAATTCGCAAGCGGACTTTGTCGCCTGCTTTGAACTGCTTAAGCTGACTTTCATTTTTTCCGTTGATTAAAAATTTGTCATAATACACATCACTTACATCCATGGCGTTCATCCGTTTCCATTCGTTGGTGACTTTGGTTCTAAAATGGCCGTTTCTGATGGCTTCCGTATAACTTTGTGTCGTTCCTTTTTGAATAGCAAACCAATCGGATGCATTGTGTAGCAATCGGTGTACGTTTTTTGGATTCATATCGGTCCATTCACTCAAAATTATTGGAACGGTGGGAATAGCTAGTTCTTCTCTTTTATTCATAATAAAAGAGCCATACATTCCAATTTGTTCCTGTAATCCCGTATGGCTGTGATACCAATGCGTTCCGTGCTGGATAATCGGGAAAGTATATTTATGGGTGGTGTGCGGTTTGATTGGCATTTGGGTAAGATTGGGCACGCCGTCTTCTTTATTGGGTAAAAACAATCCGTGCCAATGCAAGGAAGTATCTTCGTCCAACTCATTATGCACATAAATTTCAGCGGTATCACCTTCTGTAAAAGTTAAAGTTGGCATTGGAATTTGTCCGTTTACGGCGATAGCTCTTTTGGGTTTGCCTGTAAAATTAACAATTGTGTCCCGTACATATAAATCGTATCGGACAGTTCTTGGCGGGGTAGTGTTGACAATAGTTTTTATAGGCTCAGTTTTAGGCAAAACCATGTTGTCCATGTTGTGTTTTTGAGGTGTAATGTGATCCTCTTTTTTTATGTTTTCAGTCTTAATCTTCTTTTCAGAAGTTTTTTTCGCAGGGACTGGTATTTTATTCGGCTTTTTAGCTGCCGTTTTTTTAACTGCTTTTGGTTTTTCTTTTATCAATTTCATGCCACATTTCGGACAATTTCCGGGTTTATCCGCATGAATTTCGGGATGCATTGGGCAGGTGTAAGTACTTGGCTGCACTTGTTGGCTGTTTTCATTTTTTTTAATAGTCATCCCTTTCATATTCGCAACTTGTGCAAAGGAAAAAAAGGTAAGGATGAATGATATAATTGCTATTTTTTTCATGTATATAAATTGATTGTGCGAGTCCAAAACAGATATAGGACTTAGTATTTTTTTTTAAAGTTTCAAACTTCGTAACCGCAATGCATTTGCAATTACCGAAACCGAACTAAAACTCATGGCCAAAGCCGCGATCATCGGCGAAAGTAAAATCCCAAAAAAGGGATACAAAACTCCTGCAGCAATTGGTATTCCTAACACATTATAAAAAAAAGCGAAGAATAAATTTTGCTTAATGTTTTTCATAACAGCATGACTTAAGTTTTTGGCTTTTACAATGCCTTGCAAATCGCCTTTTACCAAAGTTATTTTGGCACTTTCTATCGCCACGTCAGTTCCGGTTCCCATGGCAATTCCGATGTCGGCTTGCGCCAATGCGGGAGCGTCATTTATACCATCTCCGGCCATGGCTACAATTTTGCCTTCGGATTGCAGGCGTTTAATTTCTTTTAATTTATCTTCGGGTAAACAACTGGCTTTATAGGAACTTAAATGTAATTCCTGAGCGACTGCTTTTGCCGTATTTTCATTGTCACCGGTAAGCATTATCACTTCAACTCCCTGACGGATTAATTCTTTTATAGCTTCCACGCTTGTGGCTTTTATGGCGTCTGTAATCGATACAAATCCCACGGCAATTCCGTCCACTGAAATGTAAGAAACCGTTTTTCCGAGTTTTTGTTCGGCTATAATTTGATTTTCCAGTTCTGCAGAAACTGCAGCACTCACTTGTTCCATCAATTTTTTATTTCCCAGCGCCACTTTTTTATTGGTTACTGTTCCAATGACTCCTTTTCCAGAAATCGCTTCAAAATTCTTGACTTCGATTAATGAAACTTCTTTCGCTTTCGCAAAATTGACTACGGCTTGCGCCAAAGGATGTTCGCTGTACTGATTTAAAGAAGCAATGCTTTGCAATAAAGAATCTTCGTCATTATTTAAGGAGAATACTTTTTCAACAGAAGGTTTTCCTTCGGTAATCGTTCCTGTTTTATCAGTAATCAGAACATTTACTTTGTTCATATTTTCCAATGCTTCCGCATTTTTTATCAAAACCCCCGATTGCGCTCCTTTCCCAACGCCAACCATGACTGACATGGGCGTAGCCAATCCTAAGGCACAAGGACAGGCAATAATCAATACCGCAATGGCATTGATGAATCCGTAAACTAACGCGGGTTCAGGCCCGAATTGTGCCCAGACAAAAAAGGTGATTACAGAAGTGATGACCACTATTGGTACAAAATATTTGGAAATTTTATCGGCTAATTTTTGGATTGGTGCTCTGGAACGACTGGCATCGTTTACCATTTGAACAATTTGTGAAAGCAAGGTTTCCGAACCCACTTTTTCGGCAATCATCACAAAGGATTTATTCCCATTTATTGTTCCAGCAATAACCGAATCATCTATTTTTTTATCTACTGGAATAGGCTCTCCTGAAATCATCGATTCATCAATAGTACTTTCTCCATCGGTTATTTTTCCATCCACAGGAATTTTATCTCCAGGTTTTACACGCAATAAATCTCCTTTTTTGATATCATGGATTGAAATTACTTTATCCGTTCCATCAATTACTAAAGTAGCTTCGGTAGGTGCTAATTTTAATAACTCTTTTATGGCGCCACTGGTTTGGCTATGCGCACGAGCTTCTAATAATTGCCCTAATAAAACCAAGGTTAAAATGACCGTTGTCGCTTCAAAGTAGAGTAGGACTGCGCCACTTTCGGTTTTAAATTCATTGGGAAAGATATCAGGAAAAAATAGTCCTATCAGACTAAATATAAATGCTACGCCCGAACCAATTCCAATTAGTGTAAACATATTGAGGTTCCATGTGATAACAGATTTCCATGCACGAACAAAAAACATCCAACACGCATAGAAAACCACGGGAAGTGATAATGCAAATTGTACCCAATTCCAGCTGGAAGTATCCATTATTTTTAGCAAAGGGTTGTTATGAATCATGTCAGACATTGCTATGATGAAAATAGGAACTGTAAAAATAACAGCAATTTTCATTTTATAAAGCAAATCATTATACGTCTTTTTGTCTTCGTTGTCAGTTGGTTCCATTGGAACTAAATCCATACCACATATAGGGCAGGAGCCAGGCCCTTCCTGAATTACTTCCGGATGCATGGGACAAGTGTACATTGTTTTTGCAGCACTCAATTCAGGAATTTTTTCCAGATTCATGCCACACACCGGACAATCGCCCGCTTTATCGTAGACTTTATCGCCTTCACAATGCATGGGACAATAGTATTTCCCCGGAGCATTAATCGGCAAAGGTTTTTTGTCCTTGCTGTGTTGATGATTGTCATTACTACAACATGATTTGGCTATTGGTTCATCAGCTATTTTATCTTTTAAATCGGTGGAATGGTTCATCGATATGGTGTACTTTCCAACAGCAGTTAAAGCTTCCTGTAATTGTGAAGTTGGAATGTGCTTTTCCATTTTGATGGTTGCTTCAGGAGGGACTAAGGAAACTACAGCTTCTATTCCTTTAATAGCATTCAGCGCTTTTTCCACTTTAGTGCGGCAGCCATCGCAGGACATCCCGGTAATAGTATAGGTATGGGTCATTAGTTTATCGTTTAAAATCAACCTTACCAATTTAATAGCAAGGTTGATTAGAGTTAAATAAGCGAAATGATTACGTTATTTGTCGCTTACTGGAGTTTCAGGAACAGGCTCGGTCAAATCCATTCCGCATTTTGGACATTTTTCATCCATTTTTCCTTGAACTTCCGGGTGCATCGGACAAGCATACATTTTTGAATTGTCGCCCATCATTGTTGAGTCTTTTTCCATCATAGTTGAATTATCATCCATCATAGGAGGAGTTGTTTCTGCTTCTTTATTTTTTTGGTTACAAGAAACCATTACGAGAGCCATGATTGCGGCTGAAAAGAGTATGTTTTTCATTTGATTAAAATTTAAATTATGGAATTAATTCGTATTGTCTAAATATACAATATAGTATCGTCTAAATAGTTGCACTATTGTTTATTTGATTTGCAAGATTCACATGAAAAATCATTTGATTGTTTCGACTGTTTTGCCACAACTCATCATCATTGAACCGAAGTATGGATTTTTAACTGCATTTTCTTTACTCAGCCAATTGGCACCTTTACCATCATCAGCCATTGGACAGAATTGATAAAAAACTGGTGTTTCGTATTTAGCGACTTTCATTAAATCATACATACTTTTTGATAAATCCTTGAAATAATCTCTTTGTTTAGAAATGTCTTTTGTCTCGGAAATATGTTGTGAATGCTCTTTCAAACCAGTCATAACTTTCATCCAGACCATGTGTTCTTCAGATTGCAGTTTTTCCATTTTTACAGCATTTATGGTTGACAGTAATTCTTTGGCTTTTGCAGAAGCGTTGGTTCCGTCAGTTTTTACTAAGGCATCTTTTAATGCAAAATAATTATCGAAAACGGGTTTTAGTTGGTTTACTTCTTGACTTTCTGCTTTTATTGTTTCCGAATGGTTGGCGTGATTGCTATGATTTACTGCAACAGCTTCTGATTTAGTATCTGTTTTTGAAGCAATTTTTGCTTCACGATCATATTGACAACAGCCATGAAGATTGTTATAGGCTTCATCCGGAGCAAGAAATTTTTCGCTATCATAACCAGCTAGTGCTATAAGTTTTAAAATCTCCTCTTGGGTGGTTTTTGTGGTATCATAAGTAAGTGTTGCCATTTTGGTGTCTTTATCCCAATCTACTTTGGCAATTTTTTTAAGATTTCCCGCTTTTTCTATAGTGGTTTCGCACATGCCACAATTTCCGAATATTTTTACGGTTTCGGTTTTAGCGTTTTTGATTTGTGCGTTTGATACTGTGACTGATAGCAATACTGTTATTGCGATTGCTAATTTAGGAAGTGATTTCATTTTTGATATTTTTAGAATAAAAATTAATTTGAATTGTGTGAATAGAACAATAATCCGTTATACATAGATGTATCGGATATCAATTAAAATTTAAAAAAATCAAATTCGGAGCACGCTATTCAGCAGGTAAATGGGACGCTTGAATAGGTTAGGAGGATGAAATAGAGTATAATCTACTCTGGCAATACTTTCAAACACAACAGGTATTTGGAATGTTGCAGGTACAGTTAATTGAAATTGAAAAGAAGGATTAAATTTTTGGGAAAGAAGTTCCGCTTTTTGTTGACTATTATCCATCTTTAAAGTCTGTTGTTTATCTTCACAACATCCTTTTTTCATTTTTTTAGGACTACAGGAACACGGTTTATTTTCAGAAAATTTATGAGAAACAGAAGCTAATTCTCCACCACAATAATGCGCAGACATATTAACTCCTATGGCAGGAATTAGATATAAAAACAACAACATTATGGTGAAATATTTTTTCATTGAAATTAAATACAGTTTCAAAGTTAGAGAAATAATATAATTTAGGTCGCTAAATATGTGTTAAAAAAATATTCTTGTTTTGGTATCCATTGAAAATTATAGGTCAGATTAGGATTATATAATTATAAAAAAATCCGTTTCTAACATTCTAGAAACGAATTTTTTACTTTTATAAGTAAATAAAACTATAAAATAGAAAGCTCAACCATACAAGCTTTCATCATTTCATATGTTCTCTCAATATCATTATCCAAACCGATAGAAAAACGAATTAAACCATCTGTTAAACCCATTTCTGCTTGTTCTTCTAAAGGGATTTCAGAAGAAGTCGAAGTTCCAGGAGCACTGAATAAAGTTTTGTAAAATCCTAAACTCACTGCCAGATACCCTAAATTTCTGTTTTGCATCAGCTCCATTAATTCGTTGGCTTTGTCCAAAGTTCCCACGTCTAAAGTCATCATTCCTCCAAAACCATACTCCGGATTAATCATACTTTTATATAATTCATGGCTTGGATGGCTTTTTAAACCTGGATAAACGGTTTTAATTCCGTCTTTCTCGAATTTTTCGGCCAGAAATTGCGCGTTGTGACTGTGTTGTTTCATTCGAATATGTAATGTACGCAGGTTTTTCAATACACTTGCCGAGCGCAAACTGTCCATTGTTGGCCCTAATAACATGCTTGCACCGTCATTCACGCTTTTTAATGAATTGATGAATTCCTGGGAAGCACAAGTTACACCACCAACCGTATCACTGCTTCCGTTGATGTATTTGGTTAAACTGTGAATCACAATATCAGCACCCAATTTTGCAGGCGCAACTGATAAGGGTGAAAACGTATTATCGACCACTAATTTCAAATTATGTTTTTTTGCAATCTTCGCTAAACCAGCAATATCAGCTACTTCTAATAAAGGGTTACTTACGGTTTCACAATACAAAACTTTAGTTTTTGGAGTAATTGCTGCTTCTACAACCTCTAATTTAGTGATGTCTACAAAAGTGGTTTTGATACCAAAACGAGGGGTGAAATTCTTCAAAAAAGCATAGGTTCCTCCATAAATCGTTCTGCTTGATACGATGTGATCCCCGCTGCCGCATAATTGTAATAGTGTAGGAGTGATGGCACCCATTCCTGATGCAGAAACATTCGCTGTTTCTGTTCCCTCCATTGCTGCCAGTGCTTTGTCTAAATATAAATTACTTGGCGAAGAGTGACGTGAATACAAATAACAGCCTTCAGCATTTCCTTCAAAAGTGTCGAACATTGTCTTTGCTGAAAGAAAAGTGTAAGTGGAACTATCAGAAATTGAAGGGTTTACACCTCCGAATTCTCCAAAATATTGTAAGTCCTGGATTTTGTCTGCGGGATTGAAATTTTTCATATATGTTGAAATAGATTTGATATTTTTTAATAATTCAAAATTGCACAACTTTAGAATAAAAATCAATGTATAGGTTTAAAAACAGAAATTAAAACTATATTCTATTAATATCTAAGATTTTTATTCTAATTTTACTTCTGAATTTTAACTTATTTAGTATATATTTCAAATTGAAACTTTAAACCTGAAACAAAAAGAATGGACATCATTGATAAAAAACTTTTGACTTTACTTCAAGGCGATAGTAAAAAAACGACCAAAGAGCTGTCCGTAAAACTAAATCTATCGGTTACAGCCGTTTACGAACGGATTAAAAAATTAGAAAGAGAAGGTATAATCGACAAATATGTAGCTTTACTGAATCGTAATAAAATTGAGAAAGGTTTTGTCGTATTTTGTCATTTAAAACTGATGCAGCATACTAAAGAGTTCATTTCCCAATTTGAAAAAGAAGTAGTTCAATTGAATGAAGTGCTGGAATGTTTTCATGTCAGTGGCGATTACGATTACATTCTTAAAATCTGCGTAAAAGACATGGAAGAATACAGGGAATTTATGGTGACCAAATTAACCACTTTGAACCACATTGGCAGCACACACAGTACTTTTATGATTGGAGAAGTAAAAAACACTACCGCTTTTTCCATTTGAAAATAAGATATTATATTAATTCGCGGAATTTTGTGAAATTCGTGACAAAAAAACTTTAAACAAAACTAAATTCGTTAATTTTGCCATTCAAATTTTCAAGAAAAAACACAACATAAAATAAATATACTATGAGTTCATTTGACGTAGTCATTATAGGTTCAGGTCCAGGAGGATATGTAGCAGCTATTCGTTGCGCGCAATTGGGAATGAAAACTGCCATTATCGAAAAATATTCCACTCTTGGAGGAACTTGCCTGAATGTAGGTTGTATTCCATCAAAAGCATTGCTTGCTTCATCTCATCATTATTCAGAATTGCAACATTTTGCTGATCATGGAATTGAAGTTACCGGTGAGGTAAAAGTAAATCTGGAAAAAATGATTGCACGCAAACAAGCCGTAGTAGATCAAACTTCCGGAGGGGTGAAATTCCTTATGGATAAAAATAAAATTACCGTTTTCGAAGGAATGGGTTCGTTTGTAGATGCTACGCATGTTGCTGTGGCAAAAGCTGACGGAACTTCAGAAACTTTAGAAGCTAAAAATATCATTATTGCAACAGGTTCTAAACCCTCTTCGTTGCCTTTTATCACAATAGATAAAGAAAGAATCATCACTTCTACAGAGGCGTTAAAACTTCCTGAAGTACCAAAACATTTGGTTATTATTGGCGGTGGCGTTATCGGAATTGAATTAGGACAAGTGTATTTACGTCTTGGAGCGCAAGTTTCTGTAGTGGAATATATGGATAGAATTATTCCGGGAATGGATGCTTCTTTATCTAAAGAATTGACAAAAGTATTGAAAAAACAAGGCATGAAATTCTATGTTTCACATAAAGTGAAATCAGTAGAAAGAAATGGTGATATTGTTGCCGTTCAGGCCGAAAACGCAAAAGGAGAAACCATCACGCTAGAAGGGAATTACGCGCTTGTTTCTGTAGGCCGTCGTCCATACACAGACGGATTGAATGCTGATAAAGCGGGTGTAAAAATCTCTGACAGAGGAATGGTGGAAGTTAACGACCATTTGCAAACGAATGTTTCTAACATTTATGCCATTGGAGATGTAGTTCGTGGAGCGATGTTAGCTCACAAAGCAGAAGAAGAAGGTGCCATGGTTGCTGAAATCTTAGCCGGACAAAAACCGCATATCGATTATAATCTAATTCCGGGAGTTGTTTACACCTGGCCGGAAGTAGCTGCTGTAGGGCAAACCGAAGAGCAATTAAAAGCTTCTGGTGTGGAATTCAAATCAGGTAGTTTCCCATTCAAAGCATTGGGTCGTGCTCGTGCTGGTGGTGATTTAGATGGATTTGTAAAAATCCTTGCCGATGCAAAAACAGATGAGGTTCTTGGTGTTCACATGATTGGTGCGCGTTGTGCCGATTTAATTGCCGAAGCAGTAACTGCAATGGAATTTAAAGCCTCAGCCGAAGATATTTCAAGAATGTCACATGCGCATCCCACTTTTGCGGAAGCAATCAAAGAAGCCGCTTTAGCCGCTACGGATAATAGAGCATTGCACGTATAATAGATTATTGATTATTCAATAATTTGATTTCAAATAATAAAACCCGTTCTGATGAGCGGGTTTTATTTTTATATCATTTACATCACAAATAATCCTTTATAATTATCCCAATTTCTATAAATCAAAAATAAGTTTCCTAAAAATAAGAACAATGCAAGAGGTATGCCTTCCGGAGCTAAGAAAAAATTAATAAACAAAATATTTATGGTTATGGGTAAAATTAAAACACTGGCCAAAGTAACAAAGCGACCAGACACAAAAGCCAATCCGCAAAGTAATTCAATACTTTTTGCCAAAGGCATTAAATAAGTTGATGCTACTAAACCAACTTGAAAAGCTTTAAAGTTTCCAGTGACAACTGGTTCAGGTGTTAGGGATAAAAAATAACTGATTGAAGCAAAAAGCAGTAATAGTCCAATTAGGGTTCGGATAATAATTGTTGCGATTTTCATAATAAAGTATTTTGGTTAATTAATAGCTATTTTTGGGGAATAGCACTTTCATCCATATATAAAATTTCCCATTGGTGACCGTCCAAATCCTCAAAACTCTGACTATACATCCAACCATAATCTTGTGATTCCATATAAATTGAGCCTCCGGCTTCCACAGCTTTTCGTACCATTTCATCTACTTTTTCACGACTTTCTGCATCCAAAGCAATTAAAACCTCAGTACTTTTTCGGGCATCACAAATTTCTTTTTTGGTAAAGTCTTTGAAGCGTTCTTCAACAAGTAGCATAGCAAATATGTTATCTGCAATTACCATACAAGTTGCATGTTCGTCCGTGAATTGTGGATTGAATGAAAAACCTAATTGGGTAAAAAAAACTATTGATTTATTAAGGTCTTTAACTGCAAGATTCACGAAAATTTTTCTAGCCATGATATAAATAATTTTACTGGTTTAAACTAAAATTTCAAAATTGGCATGCTATTGTAAATTTACAAAAAAAAACAAACTAATTTTTCTTCTAATCTCTTATTGAAGGAATTTTTTTATTGTAATTTTGAATTTCACAAATATTTAGTTTTTTTGAGAACCTTTTTTGTACAAAATATTTCCAATCCAACCCAATTCAAGCAACAATTATTAGTTTGGGCGCAGCAGTTTCGTGAAGTCGTTTTTCTGGATGGTAATGATTATCCTCAAAAATATTCCAGTTACGATTGTGTTCTCGCTGTCGATGCTTTTACTTCCATTAAAACGGATTATTACAATGCTTTTGAAGATTTAAAAGTCTATCAGCAAACCACAAGAGATTGGCTTTTTGGTTATTTGTCCTATGATTTAAAAAATGATGTCGAGGAATTACAGTCTAATAATTTTGATGGATTGGATTTCCCTGATTTGTTTTTCTTTCAGCCTAAAAAGTTATTTCTGCTTAAAGGGAATCAACTAGAAATCCATTATCTCCATATGTGTGATGATGAATTGGAAGATGATTTGGAAGAAATTCAAAATATAAAGTCAGCAATTGAAAACCGTAAATGTGAAATTGAAATTCAGCAAAGAATTTCCAAAGAAAATTACCTTCAAAAAGTAAAGGAAATGCTGACCAGAATTCATCGTGGCGACATTTACGAAGCCAATTTCTGTATGGAATTTTATGCAGAAAACGACGAAATCAATCCATTAGACATTTATCAAAAACTAAATGTGATTTCGGAGCCGCCATTTGCCGTTTATTTCAAAAACTATAAGCATTATTTACTTTCGGCTTCACCAGAACGGTATTTGCGTAAAGAAGGAACCAAAGTCATTTCGCAACCTATAAAAGGTACAGCCAAACGTTATTCAGATCCAACAGAAGATAAAATTGCCATCGCCGAATTGCAAGCCAATCCAAAAGAGCGTGCCGAGAATATAATGATAGTCGATTTGGTACGCAACGATTTGTCGCATACCGCCGAAAAAGGGTCGGTAAAAGTTGAAGAATTATGTGAAATCTACAGTTTCAAACAAGTGCATCAAATGATTTCAACGGTTGTTTCGGAAGTTTCGCCTACGGTTTCGCCCGTAGAAATCATAAAAACCACTTTCCCGATGGGAAGTATGACGGGCGCGCCAAAGATTTCGGCTATGCAAATCATCGAAGAGTTGGAAGAAACCAAACGTGGGTTATACAGCGGAGCAGTAGGTTATTTTGCACCTAACGGCGATTTTGATTTTAATGTGGTAATCCGAAGTATTCTATACAATCAGCAAAAACAATACGTTTCGTTTTCAGTTGGAAGTGCGATAACCTCGCAATCCATTCCCGAGAATGAATATGAAGAATGTTTACTCAAAGCAAAAGCGATGAGAGCGGTTTTGGAAATGAATTAAATAACTAAATTTGGAAATGCTTATAAAACTTAATCATCATTTATCAGATAAATTTTCATTTCTAACAGGAAAAAAGCTCCTTTTGGCCACTAGTGGCGGTTTGGACAGTATGGTCATGGCAGATTTGTTTCATAAATTACCCTTTGAAATAGCCATTGCACATTGCAATTTTCAACTTCGTGGGATGGAAAGTTTTGACGATCAAAATTTTGTTCAGGACTATGCCAAAGAAAATCAAATTCCCATTTTTGTAACCCAATTTGATACCGAAGCTTTCGCCAAAGATTATAAATTATCTACACAAGTTGCCGCTCGTGAACTGCGCTACAACTGGTTTTATGAACTTCTTGAAACGGAAAAATTTGATTATATCCTAACCGCCCATCACGCTGACGATAACTTGGAAACGTTTCTGATTAATCTTACTCGCGGGACAGGATTAGAAGGATTTACCGGGATTCCTGAGCATAATGAGCAAGTCATTCGGCCACTTTTAATATTTAGCCGGAATGAAATTTTGGACTACGCTACAGAAAATAATATCCAATGGCGGGAAGACAGCAGCAATGCTTCCGATAAATATTTACGCAATAAAATCCGTCATGATTTGGTTCCGATTTTGAAAGGATTAAATCCACATTTTCTGACTTCTTTTCAAAAAACACAAGCCTATTTGCAGGAAGCAAATGTTATGGTTGAAGATGCCACGATTATGATTTACCAGCAAGTGGCAAAAGATAAGGGGGACGAAATTCATTTTGATTTAAAGCAATTGAAAAGATTGCCCAATTACAAATCGTATTTATACCAATGGCTCAACGAATTTGGTTTTTCAGCTTGGGAGGACATTTATGATTTAGTGGATGCTCAATCTGGAAAGCAAGTTTTTTCAGAAGAATTCAGATTGTTGAAAGACCGTCATTTTTTAATTTTATGTCCAATAAATAATACAAATGAAAAAGAGGAATTTTTGATTGAGAAAAATCAAAAAGAAGTTAATTTTCCCTTAAAACTTTCGTTATGTAACACAGATCACATTTCGATGACTGAAAATAATTCTATATTTGTTGATGAAGATAAGTTGAAGTTTCCTTTAGTTCTGCGCCGATGGCAGGATGGGGATTCTTTTTGTCCGTTTGGGATGGAAGGCAAATCAAAAAAAGTAAGCAAACTTTTTAAAGATGAAAAATTATCTTTGATTGAAAAAGAAAATACCTGGCTTTTATGTTCTGATAATCAAATTGTTTGGGTTATTGGAATCCGACAAGACGAACGCTTTAAAATAGATAACACCACACAAAATAAATTACAAATAGCACTTTTATAATGAAGAAAATATTCTTTTTATTCCTCGTTTTTTTAGCTTTCGCCAATGGAAATGCGCAAATTCTTGATCCTGTAAAATGGACTTCTAAAACCGAAAAAATTTCTGATACCGAATTCAATCTTGTTTTTGAAGGTGTAATTGATGAAGGCTGGCACATGTATTCCCAATTTACTCCAGATGGCGGGCCTCTTCCTTTAGAACTGAAATTTGCAGCAGCAAAAGGAAACTACAATTTAGTGGGAAAAGCTGTAGAGGGTAAAACCAAAAGAGAATATAATGATGTTTTTGAAGTAGATGAAATTTTCTTCGAAAAGAAAGTAGTCATCAAGCAAAAAGTCAAAATCACCAATCCAAAAACGACTAAAATTAGCGTGGAAATTGACTATCAGGTTTGTAAAGATGCCTGTATCAATCAAAATAAAAGTTTTCAATTTACGATTCCCGCAATTCCAATAACTGAAGTAATAACCGCAAATATTGATACGACTTCGGTTAGTAAAGATACCGTTCAGGAAACAGCAACGGAAAATAAAGCAGATATAGTTCCCATTTCTGAGAGTATTAAACAACCTGAAAAAGAAGAGAAAAAAGGATTGCTAACCATCTTTATCATTGCCTTTTTCTCAGGATTTGCAGCCTTGTTGACACCTTGTGTATTTCCCATGATTCCAATGACGGTGAGTTTTTTTACCAAACAAAGTAAAACAAAAGCAAAAGGGATAAAAAATGCCATTATTTATGGAGTTTCTATTATTGTAATTTATGTTTTTTTAGGGTTTATAGTGACCTGGGTTTTTGGTGCCGATGCATTGAATGCTTTATCGACAAACGTTTGGTTTAATATTATTTTCTTTATTTTATTAATCGTTTTTGCCGCTTCATTTTTGGGAGCTTTCGAAATTATGCTGCCTAATTCATGGGCCAATAAAGTAGATCGCCAAGCCGACAGAGGTGGAATTGTTGGCATATTATTCATGGCATTAGCATTGGCTATTGTATCATTTTCCTGTACAGGACCCATTGTTGGAACGTTATTAGTGGAAGCCGCTTCCAAAGGCGGAATTGCGCCAATCATCGGAATGTTCGGATTTTCATTGGCTTTAGCTTTACCCTTTATGCTGTTTGCCATGTTCCCGGGTTGGTTGCATTCATTGCCAAAATCTGGTGGCTGGTTGAATACGGTGAAAGTGTTTTTAGGGTTTTTAGAATTGGCCTTAGCCTTTAAATTTTTATCAAATGCCGATTTGGTTTTGCAACTCCATTTATTGGAAAGAGAAGTTTTCTTAACCATTTGGATAGCCATTTTTGGAGCCTTGGCCATGTATTTATTTGGAAGAATTACATTGCCCCATGATAGTCCTTTGACACATATTTCTGTCGGAAGATTATCGTTGGGAATATTGATTATGTCCTTTACCATTTATATGATTCCAGGACTTTGGGGTGCGCCTTTAAAATTAATAAGCGCTTTTCCGCCTCCAATGGAATATAGCGAAAGTCCTTTTGGTATAGGAGGTTCAAACAGAGGAAATACTTCAGCTGACACTTTACCGGAAGGCGCTAAATATGGTCCCCACGGAATAATGGTTTTTGTTGATTATGACAAAGGATTGGCTTACGCAAAAACGGTTAACAAACCCATTATGCTAGATTTTACAGGTCATGCTTGTGTAAATTGCCGAAAAATGGAAAACAATGTCTGGTCAGAAGACGTTATTTTACCAATATTAAAAAATGAGGTGGTTATGATTTCATTATATGTTGATGATAAAAGAGAATTGCCAAAATCTGAACAATTTGTTTCTAAAACTTCTGGTAAATTGCTGGAAACTATTGGTGATAAATGGACAGATTTTATGATTTCTAAATACAAAACCAATACACAGCCATTGTATGTAATCACGGATTTGGAAGGTAATAGTTTAAACGAAAAGACACCTACAATAAGCTATACGCCGGATGTTAATGAATATGAAACCTGGTTAAAAACAGGAATATCAAAATTTAAGAAATAAAAAAATGCCACTCAATCGAGTGGCATTTTTTGTTTTAATCTTCGTCTTCCAATTGAAATATTTCTTCCACAGGTTTTTCAAAGAACCTAGATAGCTTTAATGCCAAAACAGTAGAAGGAACATATTTTCCTTTCTCCATTGCATTTATGGTTTGCCGACTCACCTGAATTTTATCGGCCAAATCTCCTTGAGAAATATTAACCATGGCTCTTAAAACTTTTAAATTATTCTTCATCTTGAATTGATTTTTGAAGTTTGTAAAGCATATAATGAAATCGAATGATGAAGAAGAAAAGCATAGAAAATACATTCATAATCAAAACATTAAAATACATCATTCCATAAATAAATATGGTTGAAAATAACATTATTCCAAAATTGAAATAAACTGCCCAAACTAAACTTTCATACCTAATTTTTGAGATTAATTCATCTTCCCTTTTTACTTTTGAAAACCCTACCAGAATTCCTCCAACAATTATAAAGATCAAAATCATTTCATCTAAAATTCCATTTTTAATGATTGAAAAATAGTTACTTTTTGAAAGCAATTCATCATTTAATATTGCAAAAACGTTAGTTTTAAAATAATCATCAAAATTAAAACTGTTTGTGTAAAGAACAATTCCAATCACAAGGCTAGGTACAAATAATATCCAACCAATTTTCTTGAATTGATTTGGAAATAAAAAATGTGTTTTCATATAATTTCAAATTAGAATTCATATCAAAAGTAAAGTTTATTTTACAATAAGACAAATTAATTTTACAAAAAGATTATTTTGTTTTACTTTTAAAAAAAAAAGTCTTTCAGAGTAAACTGAAAGACTTTAAAAATATTTTCAAGTAACAGGTTTACTTCAAAATATGCTGGCTTAAAATTCTATAAACCTCATTGATATTATTGCTTCCTTTCCCAAATTGTTTCTTTATCGGTAATTCCTGATCTTTTACCCAGATTTTTAAATCTGCATCTAAATCCAATATCCCGGCGCTTTCTTTAGAAAATTTAATCACGCTTGAATAGGGAATGGAAACATAGTCAACCTTTGTTCCAACCAATTGTTTTTCCACTAAAATCAGCCTTTTATTGGTAAAAATAAACATATCGCGAATCAGTTTATATGCTTTTTCAATTTCTTCACCCTCTATCAAAATAGGTTCAAATTCTTTTGAAACATTCTCAATAGTTACTTCCGATGCGTTGCCTAAAATGGCGTTAAATATTCCCATTTGATGTCTTTTTTATTGATAATCATCAAAGAAAATCAATAATAATGGGAATACAAATGAAAATTGAGATTAAATTTAATTTTGAAAGGAATTTTATGTTAAATTTAGGCAATAAAATTATAAGCCATGTTAGTAAAAGTTTTTGGAAGCGCCGTTTTTGGCGTCGAAGCCACAACCATCACCGTAGAAGTAAATATGGACAAAGGAATTGGTTACCACTTAGTTGGATTACCAGACAATGCCATAAAAGAAAGCAGTTACCGAATTGCTGCTGCATTAAAGAATAATGGTTATGCCATGCCCGGCAAGAAAATCACAATAAATATGGCTCCCGCCGATTTGCGCAAAGAAGGCTCTGCTTATGATTTGACTCTGGCAGTGGGTATTTTGGTCGCTTCGGCACAAATAAAAGCGGAAGAAGTCGATAAATATATTATTATGGGAGAACTCTCCCTAGATGGCGGTCTTCAACCCATAAGGGGGGCTTTACCCATCGCCATAAAAGCCAAAGAAGAAGGATTCAAAGGCTTTTTCCTTCCCAAACAAAATGTAAAGGAAGCCGCCATCGTCAGCGGGTTAGACGTTTATGGTATTGAAAACATTCAAGAAATTATCGATTTTTTTGAAGGGAAAGATACGTTGGAACCTACAGTTATAGATACCAGAGCCGAATTTAATAAAACTTTAGATTTCCCGGAATTCGATTTTAGCGATGTAAGAGGACAAGAAAGTATCAAGCGTTGTATGGAAATTGCTGCAGCCGGAGGACATAATATCATTCTGATTGGTCCGCCTGGAGCTGGAAAAACAATGCTTGCCAAGCGATTGCCGAGTATTCTGCCTCCAATGACGCTCGGAGAAGCATTAGAAACAACCAAAATTCACAGTGTGGCAGGTAAATTGAAAGAAGTGGGCTTGATGAATCAACGGCCTTTTCGCAGTCCGCATCATACCATTTCAAACGTAGCATTAGTAGGAGGAGGGAGTTATCCGCAGCCCGGTGAAATTTCTATGGCACATAACGGTGTTTTGTTTTTGGATGAATTACCGGAATTCAAACGGGATGTTCTGGAAGTCATGCGCCAGCCTCTCGAAGATCGGGAAGTAACGATTTCAAGAGCCAAATTTACCGTAACTTATCCCTCATCGTTTATGTTGGTTGCAAGTATGAACCCAAGCCCGAGTGGTTATTTTAACGATCCCGACTCACCAGTCACTTCTTCTCCAAGCGAAATGCAACGGTATTTAAGCAAGATTTCGGGACCATTATTAGATCGAATCGACATTCATATAGAAGTGACTCCAGTTCCATTTGAAAAACTTTCTGACGATAGAAAGGCGGAGAGCAGTGTTGATATCAGAACAAGGGTGACCAAAGCCAGAGAAATTCGATCGGCTCGTTTTGAAACTATGGACAAAGTACATTACAATGCCCAGATGAGTTCGAAACACATTCGGGAATTTTGCAAACTGGATGATGTATCAAAACAATTATTAAAAACAGCGATGGAACGGCTTAATTTGTCTGCACGCGCTTATGACAGAATCCTAAAAGTTTCCCGAACTATTGCTGATTTAGAAGGAGTGGAAGAGGTTGTCTCTTATCATATTTCGGAAGCCATTCAATATAGAAGTTTAGATCGCGATGGTTGGTTGGGCTAAAATAGATTTCAGATTTTTGATTGCAGATGTTTAACAGCTGTAAAATTGAGAATACGCTCGCGCTAGCGGGAAAAAAAGAAAAGTATAGAAATAAATAAGTCAAAAAAGAGATTTCGAGAGAAATCTCTTTTATTTTTGCCAAATGTTAGAAATTCTTTACCAAGACGAATATATTATAGCCATTAATAAACCAAGTGGATTGTTGGTCCACAAATCATTTTATGCGCGCGATGCAAAAGTGTTTGCTATTCAAGAATTGAGAAATCAAATAGGAGGGCAACACGTTTATCCTATTCATCGGTTAGATCGCAAAACATCTGGTGTCTTGTTATTTGCGTTGGATAAAGAAGTTTTAAAAATTATGAATGATCGTTTTGCCACGCGCGAAGTCGAAAAAAAATATTTAGCAATTTTACGTGGTTGGTCACCCGAAGAACTAACGATTGACTATGATTTATCCAATGATGATGGCATTATACAAAATGCAGTAACCTACTTTCATCGATTGCAAAGTACCGAAATTGAGTTAGAATTTAACAATAAACCAACGTCACGATATTGTTTGGTAGAAGCGATTCCTGAAACTGGACGGATGCATCAATTACGAAAACATTTCAAACATATTTTTCATCCCATTTTAGGAAGTCGTCCACATGGTTGTAACAAACAAAATAAATTATGGTTGGAGCATTTTGAACTGAAAGGAATGATGCTTCATGCACATCAGTTAATTTTTAATCATCCCATAACAAATGAACCACTTATCCTGAATGCAAAGATTAATGAAGAGTTTAGCAGCGTAGGTACTATTCTTAATCTAGATTTGAATAAGTATGAATAGAATACTAATTTGTAAATTAATGCTTTAAATTATTGTTGTATTTGGAAACAACAGTTTTCAGTATAAAGAGGAACATATTTCAGATTTCAAATTTTCTTGTCTTTTATGAATAAACTAAGCAAAAAGAAAGTTACAAAAAGCATTATTAACTGTATTATAAAAACTGGATATAATGAATTTGATTCTGCATATCTAAAGCCAAAACTAACTACTGATACCGGAAATGTTAATAGTAATCCGTAAAGTGACCAATCTCCATAAAATAAATCTTTTGGATAAATTGAACAAACTGATAAAGTTCCCGATGAAACGTAAAATAAAGAGATTTTAAATGCTAATTTTTTGTCACTAATTAATTTTATAATCCTATTCATCTTTTTTATTTAAGTTCATTTTTATTTTATTTGAAATTTACTTTTTCGAAATAAAATAGAATAAAAGGCGGGGGCTAATTGAATATCAGATTTTTAAAAAGACCTTTCAACTTTTCATTTTTAGAATTATGGGTATGGATTGCAAATCTGCGTTATTGGGGTTTCATTTAGTTTTAATGCTTTTTTCAATGAATTGTTTATTTCCTTTATAAAGAATTCTACTTTTAAATCTTTTTAAATAAGTTATTGTTGACTCAATTTTTTTAAATTCTTCATTAAGTCTATTTTGGTTTCTATTTGAATCTTTTATGTTTTCAATACTTTCTTCTATTGGATTATATTTATAATGAACAAAAGCATTTCTTTCTTCGGACACTTTTTGAATTATTTTTTTATGATTTTCAGAAAATTTTGGTGCACCAAGTATAGTTATCAACCAAGAATATTTGCCGATAATATTAACTGATTTTATTATTTCATTTATAGTTTTTTTATCTAAACCTTGAATTTGAGATAACTCTAAAATTAAATCATTTATTTCGTGTTCAAAGTAGGTGGCATAAAGTAATTTAGCATAATTATAATTTTTTCTACTTAAAAATTCACGAGCAGTCTCAATTATATTAGTTTTATGGTCTATGACAATTTTATAATTTACTTTTTCGTTTATTTTCAAAACTTTTTTATATAAACTCTTTTTGTCTTCAAAGTCAGCAATAATTAATTCCCCTTGAATGAAAAGGGTTTTTACTATATTTTCAAATAAAGCATCAGATAACTCAATTTCTTCTTTAGATTTTATTGACATTTAATTTTTTCTGTTTTTCGTCGATTTTTCAAAAATGTCTGTCAACTAGTTTATATGTACGACAGCAGTCATATTATTTATTTCAAATATATTCATTTTTTCTTACAAATCATCTAGCTAATGTGCATTCATGATATGAATTTACAAAACGGTATTATGAAAGTAAAAACCCTCTCAATAGCCCCGATAGAAATGAAAAACCTTCTTAGAGCTGGTGTTCAGCCCTAAGAAGGTTTGTAATGTATAGCGGGAAATACGTTCTAAAAAAACGAAAATATTCTGCTCCTAAAAAATAATAAAAATTAATTATCTATTAGAACGTCTGTCATTATTTTGACTCGGACGTCTTGGACCAAAACTGTTATTGCTACTACGGTTTGTAGTGTCTGTTTTTGGTTTCTTAGGCGTTGAATTGCGTTGTTGTCTTCCTTGCCCTTGTTTGATAGGTTCAGTGGAAGCGTTAGGATCTGGCTCGAAACCTTTGATGTTTTCTTTAGGCAAATTCAAACCCACTAATTTTTCGATATCACGTAAAAAGACCGTTTCGTCAGGACTGAATAACGAAATAGCTTCTCCACTTGCTCCGGCTCTTCCTGTTCTACCAATGCGGTGAACGTAATCTTCAGGAATATTAGGCAATTCAAAATTGACCACATGCGGTAACAATGGAATATCCAGTCCTCTGGCCGCAATATCGGTAGCGACTAAAGCGGTAAGGCTTCCGTCTTTGAAACCCGCTAAGGCTTTGGTTCGTGCGCCTTGACCTTTATTTCCGTGAATGGCAGCTGCTTTAATTCCGGCACTGATCATACTTTCAGTCAGTTTATTGGCGCCTTGTTTGGTACGCGTAAATACCAAAATTTGTTTCCAGTTTCCTTCCGTAATCAATTTAATGATCAATTCTGTTTTTTTCTCTTTAGCGACAGGATATACTTTTTGGATAATAGCATCTACTGTTGTATTTTCCGGGGTTGCTTCAACATGAACAGGATGGTGCAAAATGCCCATGGCCAATTTCTTGATATCTTTTGAAAAGGTTGCCGAAAACATCAAGTTTTGCCTTTTTGAAGGTAATACTTTTATAATACGCTCAATGTCTCTTACGAAACCCATGTCCAGCATACGGTCCGCTTCATCTAAAACTAAGATTTCTACTTTTGCAAGCGAAATTAAACCTTGGTTTTGCAAATCGATTAATCGACCAGGAGTTGCAACTAAAATATCAACACCTTGACGCAATTTAGTTACTTGTGGATTTTGGTTTACACCTCCAAAAATAACAGTGCTGTGTAAATCTAAAAATTCACTATATTCTTTTATATTGGCATATATTTGAGCGGCCAATTCTCGTGTTGGGGTTAATATTAAGGCACGAACGGGTCTGTGTCTTAAGTGTTGCCCTTGTGATAATAATTGTAATATTGGGAGTGTAAAACCAGCTGTTTTTCCTGTTCCAGTTTGTGCAGATGCTAATACATCTTTACCTTCTAAAATGGGTGGAATTGCTTTTTGTTGTATTGGAGAAGGTGTTGTATATCCTTTTTTGCTGATGGCTTTTAATAAAGCATCAGATAAGCCTAATGAGTTAAATGACATAAATGGTGTTTATGAAGCAAACACTATTATTTAGTTTACTTCTTTAATTTGGCGCGAAGGTACTGCTATTTTTTTCGATGTGCTTTTGATTGTCGGACTTTGTTAAAAAAAATATACTTAGTTTAATTCATTACAAATCATTGCTGAGAAGTTAATAATTATGGTAAATTCAATATATGAAAGATTAATATTAGTTTCTTAAACTCATTTTTTTGAACCCTTAAATAGTGCTAAAATTTTCTTGGTTTCTATTTATAACTATCAGTCCAGTCTTTTGAATTGATAGCAGAAACTTTATTTTCTTCATTCATCGTAACCCGAAGTTCTTTATTGGCAATTTTCTTTTGATAAATGGCTTTATAGCGGAAAATATTTATTCTGTCAGTCTTATTTTGAATCACTTCAACAAGTTGGATATCTTTGAAAGCACCGTATTTCAAACGAAACTTTAAACAGGTTTGAGTAAGTCGAGATTGTGTTGTGTTTTCAATTACTTTTTGAGTGGCTTCGCTAGTTGTAAAAGGCTTGAATGTTGAAGTATTACAGGTCATCAAAACTCTTTTTCCTAACTCATAAGCTTTGTTTTTTAGTGAATTATCCACTTCACTCGGGCTAAGTTTAACTATAACTTTCTCTTCTGGTTTTACAACTACGGATTTGGTTTTGCAACCTATCAAGAGGAACAGACTCAATACAATTATTATTTTTTTCATTATATTTTTATTTTTCAAACGATAAATATACCTATAAAGTATAAAAGGTTAGATTTTTTGATAGGTTTTTAAATTTTTAATTAAAACCAACTTCTCGGATTAACATGTTTAAGGTGATATAATTCGAAAGGATTTTTATGTTATGGCTTCCTTATTAATTCAAAATGAGTATACCATTTAAAAAATAAATTATTCATAATTATTAAATATCATATTCATTCCAATTTTTATAAATCGACATTCAGTTGATAGGTTTTTTTGACCCTTTTATCGAAAATATCTCAATAATATGATTTGTAATTTATCAATAATGTAGCTTAGCGTATAAATGAATAAAAATTATACAATTAAGCTAATATTTTGTTAATCCAACAAAGTATCTATAAAAACCTTTTTTTAGGGAATTTGATTGAAAAAATTTATTCATAATATGAACTCCATTCCATTGATTTTACTCTTTATTATTTGACTTGTACAATTCGTTGCTTTATCATTTTAATTCAATAGACATGAAAAAATTTCTACGTAATTCAGGATTTTTAACGACCGTTTTTTTAATTGTAAATTTATTTTTTACAAGTGTGACTTTTGGTCAGGCTACTGTAACAACAGATAAAGATGATTATATGCCTGGTGATCAGGTTGTAATTACGGGAACTTCTTGGTTTCCTGGGGAACAGGTTTCTATTTCCATAAAAGAAATTCCATCAAATAATGCACCAATAGAATATTCAGCTGTAGCGGATGCAGAAGGGAATGTATTGATGGATCAATTTGTGACTCTTCAAAGTCATTTGGGAAAAGCATTCTTTGTTACCGCAACAGGAAATACTTCTCTCGAAATAGCACTAAGCCATTTTACAGATGCAAGCTTTACTAGTACAGCAAATGGTAATTGGAATAGCCCAGCAACTTGGGGCTTTACAGGAAGTCCAGCTCCTGTTCAAGGCGTTAATTATCCTGGACCTCTTGACGTAGTTACTATTACAAAAAATAATGCTATTACTTTATCAGCAAATGCTACTTGCCAAACTTTAAATATATCGGCTTCAACAACAGCTAATGGTACTAGTAGTCTTAATATGGGTGGATTCAATTTGACTGTTGGAGGTTGGCTGAACTTAATAAGTTCACAGAATAACAGGACGGTAAGTTTGACTACAAATGGAGGCACATTATCATTAGCTCAATTAAATCTGACAACTGGTGGTTCGGGGAATCCTGGTATTGCAACATTCACATTAAGTAATAATAGCACATTAAATGTGAGTGATTTAATAAGTTCAACTGGTATCGGGAATTCGTTTACTATTAGTAGTCCAAGCACTGTGAACTATAACGGATCAGGAAACCAAAATATATTTGCAGGCTTTACATATCATAATCTGTCTTTGTCTGGAAGTGGCATAAAAACTTTTGCAACTTCAACCACAATTAATGGAAATCTGTCAATAAACGGATCTGTAATAGCCAATCTGGGTACTTTTTCACATACGGCTACCACTCTTACACTGGGCGGGTTAGGTACTGCTTCAGGTACGTGGGGTAGCACAAGTTCATCACCATTAGCTAATCACACAAACAACACTTACTTTTCTTCTACAATTGGTAAAGTGACTGTAGGAGCTGATACCAAGGGAAGTTCTACGATTACAGCCACCGGAACAACATCATTTATCTATAGTGGATTACCACAAGGTCCAACAACATCAATAGAAACAGGTTCAGCCGGTGCAATTACCTATAGTTATTCAGGGGTTTTACCGACTGTTTACAGTGCCAGTGTAACACGTCCTATCAATGCGGGAACCTATCAAGTCACTGCAACTGTTGCCGCTGATGATAATTATAATGGAGCAACATCTACTCCTTTAACATTTACCATCGGAAAAGCAGCCACTAC
>NZ_DATDPV010000040.1:0-175801 GCF_035292545.1 Flavobacterium sp.
GGGCTTAATGAAATTAAAATCGGAATTGGAGGTGTTTTCGGATACTTAATCATGATGTTCATTATTATTTATGGCAACATGGTCATGCGAAGTGTCATCGAAGAAAAAACCAATCGTATTGTCGAAATCATCATTTCCTCGGTAAAACCATTCCAATTAATGATGGGTAAAATCATTGGAACATCATTAGCAGGAATTCTTCAATTTGTAATCTGGGCAATCATCGGAATGACCTTAATGCTTGCCGCTTCCATATTTTTTGGTGTAAATATTGGACCAACAGCTAAAATTCCGCCAGAAGTAATGCAATCAGCGCAACAAGAATTAGCCGGGACAGCCCAAATGTATATTAAAGAATTATGGAATTTACCCATCGCAACATTACTCATTTGTTTTGTGATTTATTTCATCGGAGGCTACTTTTTGTACAGTTCATTCTACGCTTCTATTGGTGCCGCAGTTGATAATGAAACCGATTCGCAACAATTTCTTTTGCCTATCATCATGCCATTAATTTTGGGAGTTTACATCGGATTTTTTACAGTAATGAACGATCCGCACGGAACAATCGCCACCGTATTCTCTATGATTCCGCTTACATCACCTATTGTCATGCTGATGCGAATTCCGTTTGGCGTGCCTTGGTGGCAGCTGGCACTTTCGATTTCCATACTTTTCGGAACCTTCTTTTTTACGGTCTGGTTTGCCGCAAAAATATACCGTGTAGGAATCTTAATGTACGGTAAAAAACCAACTTGGGGCGAATTATACAAATGGCTGAAGTATTAGGAGCGAGTGGCTTGGTTTTTGTCAATAAATCATTTTCCCGCTTTCCGCTACAATCTTTTTGTCCGCCTTTTCGGCAGACAAAAAGGATTTTCACTGCAATCGGGGCTAAAAGAGGAATCATTCGAATTTTTAGTAATTTTGCAAAACAAAATAAACGAGAGTTCTTTAGAATGATAGACGAATGCTAATTAACGAATTTTGTTTTTCAAAGTTCAAATCTTAAACTTACAAAAATGTCAAGAATACTAATCATAGAAGACGAAGCTGCAATCCGACGAGTACTCACAAAAATACTTTCCGAAGAAAGCGACACGTACCAAGTAGAAGATGCCGAAGACGGTGCTGCCGGACTTGAAAAAATAAAAAACAACGATTACGATTTGGTATTGTGCGACATCAAAATGCCAAAAATGGACGGAGTAGAATTACTCGAAGCCGTCAAAAAAATAAAACCAGAAATCCCAATGGTCATGATTTCCGGTCATGGCGACATGGAAACGGCCATCAATACGATGCGTCTCGGAGCTTTTGATTATATTTCAAAACCACCGGATTTGAATCGGTTGTTGAATACGGTTCGTAACGCTTTAGATAAAAAACAACTCGTTGTCGAGAACAAAATCCTAAAGAAAAAAGTCAGTAAAAATTACGAAATGATTGGCGAAAGCGATGCCATTAACCACATCAAAATAATGGTTGATAAAGTCGCCCAAACCGAAGCACGAGTTTTAATCACCGGACCCAACGGAACGGGAAAAGAACTGGTTGCGCATCAATTGCACGAAAAAAGTGAAAGAGCTAATTTCCCATTAATCGAAGTGAACTGTGCCGCCATTCCATCAGAATTGATAGAAAGCGAATTATTTGGTCACGTGAAAGGGGCCTTTACCTCTGCAGTAAAAGACCGTGCAGGAAAGTTTGAAGCTGCTGATAAAGGAACCATTTTCTTAGATGAAATTGGCGATATGAGTCTCTCGGCACAGGCCAAAGTATTGCGTGCCTTACAAGAAAGTATGATTACCAGAGTAGGAGCTGATAAAGATATCAAAGTCGATGTTCGCGTCATTGCAGCAACCAACAAAGATTTAAAAACCGAAATCGCCGAAGGCCGTTTTCGTGAGGATTTATACCATCGTTTGGCGGTGATATTAATCAAGGTTCCAGCATTGAATGACAGAAGAGATGATATCCCGTTATTGATTTCTCATTTTGCCGAAAAAATTGCTTCCGAACAAGGAAATGCAGTAAAACATTTTTCTGAAAAAGCCATCGATTTGTTAAAAGAATACGATTGGACCGGAAACATCCGTGAACTTAGAAATGTCGTAGAACGTTTGATTATCCTGGGCGGAAATGAGATTTCTGAGAATGATGTAAAACTGTTTGCCTCTAAATAAATTTAATGATTGAAAGATTGAAAAATTCAAAGATTAATACAGAATCGAATCTTTGAATTTTTCAATTTTTTAATCTTATAATAAAAAATATGAAATTAAAAAAATTAAACGAAAAGTTACAACAAGCGTTAATTGAAAACGGTCTAACCGAAGCGAATCAGTTGCAGGAAGAAACCTTTTCAACCCTGAAAAGTGGCGCCGATTGCATTATTATTGCTCCAAAAGGAAGCGGAAAATCAACCACCATTGTGCTGAATGTGATTCAACAATTGGTTTCCGAAGGTGAAGAATCACCACGCGCTTTGATTATTGTGGAAGACAAAGCCAAAGTATTGGCAATGGAAGAACTTTTCGAAAAGTTAGGCAATTATACCGATTTGAGAGTGTATGGCGTGCATGACAAAGGCGATACGGAATATGATAAGAATTACATCTCTACCGGAATTGATGTGCTGATTGGTACACCCAATAAACTTAGTGAAATGTTTACTACAGCGGGTTATAATATAAACCGCCTAAAAATGTTTATTCTTGATGATGCGGATCCAATTTTGAAACTGCGTCATGAAACCAAAATGATGCGTATTTCGAACAGTATTACCAGAACACAACGTATTATTTTTTCGGAACAACTTACAGAAAGAATAGAAATTCTTGCTGAAAAAATGCTTGTGGAACCCTTTTTGTTTGAAATCGAGGATTAAAAATAATATAAAAAATTACAACATGGGATTAATGAAAATATTTTCAGGCAGCGAAATTTTAGCGCAAGCGTTGCAACAAAAAATCGAAGCCATTGGTGTAGAAACCGTTTTAAAAAATAACATACAATCGGCTCGACTAGCTGGTTTTGGAACTTCCGGTCAGGCAGTGGAAGTATTCATTCAGGAAACAGATTTTTCAAAAGCCAATCCGGTGATTGAGGAATTTAGGTTGAGTATTTAGGATTTTATTCTTCTAACTTTTAGCCTTTTTTATTTCTTATCTTTGCACCTTCAAAAAATCGATTGTCTATTAATCGAAAAATATAACAATACATAATAATGATTACAGTTAACGATATCTCCGTTCAATTTGGCGGAACTACTTTATTTAGCGATGTTTCTTTTGCGATAAATGAAAATGACAAAATTGCCCTAATGGGTAAAAATGGAGCAGGAAAATCAACACTTCTTAAGATAATTGCAGGTCAAAGCAAACCGTCAACCGGAAACATATCGGCACCAAAAGATGCAATCGTGGCCTATTTGCCTCAGCATTTGTTGACTACAGACGGCGCAACGG
Source organism: Flavobacterium sp. (assembly GCF_035292545.1). GTDB lineage: Bacteria > Bacteroidota > Bacteroidia > Flavobacteriales > Flavobacteriaceae > Flavobacterium. The sequence continues at coordinate 3,471 of NZ_DATDPV010000040.1, forward strand.
TTATGGAAGAAACATCAAAAGCCTTTGGTGAAATCTTCAGCATGAAAGCAGAAATGGATGAAATCAACGAACAGTTGACGATTCGCACCGATTATGAAAGCGATGCCTATATGAAACTGATTGAAAGAGTTTCCGATTTAAGCGAGAAATTCTATGCAATCGAAGAAGTGAATTATGAAGCCGAAGTAGAGAAAATATTAATTGGTTTGGGTTTTGTTCGCGAAGATTTTACACGCCAAACTTCAGAATTTTCCGGAGGTTGGAGAATGCGAATAGAACTGGCCAAAATACTTTTACAAAAACCGGACTTGATTTTGCTGGATGAGCCAACCAATCACATGGACATCGAAAGTATCCAATGGTTAGAGGATTTCCTGATTAATTCTGCCAAAGCGGTTGTGGTGATTTCGCACGACAGAGCCTTTGTAGATAATATTACCAACCGTACTATTGAAGTAACAATGGGGCGGATTTACGATTATAAAGCCAAATATTCCCATTATTTAGAGCTACGAAAAGACAGACGTGTGCATCAGCAAAAAGCCTATGACGAGCAGCAACGAATGATTGCGGATAACAGGACTTTTATCGATCGTTTTAAAGGGACATTTTCTAAAACTGATGCCGTTCAATCCCGTGTTAAGATGTTGGAAAAACTGGTTATTGTTCAGGTTGACGAGGTCGACACTTCGGCTTTGAAATTAAAATTCCCACCTGCTGCTCGTTCTGGTCAATATCCGGTAATCGTAAAAGATTTGTCGAAATCCTATGGTGACCATGTAGTTTTTGCAGATGCCAATATGGTGATTGAAAGAGGCGAAAAAGTAGCTTTCGTAGGGAAAAACGGGGAAGGAAAATCGACCATGATCAAAGCCATCATGAAAGAAATTGAAATCAATGGCGGAAGTTTAGAAATTGGCCACAATGCCCAAATTGGTTATTTTGCACAAAATCAAGCGTCTTTATTGGATGGAAACGCAACTATTCTCGAAACCATTGATGATATTGCCGTTGGTGATGTCCGAACAAAAATTAAAGATATTTTAGGCGCTTTTATGTTTCATGGTGACGATGTGACCAAGAAAGTAAAAGTACTTTCTGGTGGCGAGAAAACGCGTTTGGCAATGATTAAATTATTGTTGGAACCTGTTAATTTATTGATTCTTGATGAGCCTTCAAATCATTTGGATATGAAAACCAAAGACATCATCAAAGACGCTTTGCGTGAATTTGACGGAACATTAATCTTGGTTTCTCACGACCGTGATTTCTTGGACGGATTAGCGACCAAAGTTTTTGAATTTGGAAACAAACGCGTAAAAGAACATTTTGAAGATATTACCGGTTTCTTAGCCCACAAGAAAATGGAGAATTTAAGAGAAATTGAGAAATAAAAAACAGCTAAACTATTTTTAGATCATAGTTTTAAATATTGTTCATATTGATTTTTAATCTGAGTTTAAAATGGATTCTTCATTAGAACTCTTTGTTTATAGGTAAGATTGCATTTCAATAAAATATAAAAATATAATTTTAAAAATACATTTAAAGTACTGGTAATAAGTATTTTAAATGTATTTTTTTTGTACCTTAGTGAGCCTGTTTATTATCAATGTATAAAATTTAAAGTCATGAAAAAATTAATTTTATCCATGATGGTCATAGTGACTAGTTTGTTAAGTTTGCCTCTGTTTTCTCAAAACAACAATGAGCCTATAGCTTTAGGTTTGCCTGGAGACAATCTTAATTTGTATGCCGTATTGGAGGTTTTTCAAAAATCGCCTACATTGGAAGCTTTTGAAAAAGCAATTAACGATAAAGACACAAAAATCAATAATCTGGATTTGAATAATGACAATGCCATAGATTATATTGAAGTAGTTAGTTATAAAGATGGTGATTCACATTCTATTGTGCTTCGAGATGCAATAAACAGCAAAGAATATCAGGATATTGCCGTTATAGAAGTCGAAAAAAATAAATCGGGTAAAATTATTGTCCAGATTATCGGTGATGAAGATTTGTATGGTAAAAATTATATTGTAGAACCAGCTGTTATAAATATTTCAGAAACACCAAATCCAGGTTTTACTACTGAAAGAACCGTAATTATAAATAACAGTTATTCCATTACAAATTTAAATGGCAATGGCTTTCTGTATGTCAATGATTGGCCTGTAATTGTCCACTTGTTTTCTCCGGTATTTTCAGTTTATATCTCTCCTTGGCATTGGGGTTATTATCCGCCTTATTGGTACCCATGGCAACCAGTATATTATTATAATTATTGGGATTATCATAACCATTATTATAGAAATCATTTTTATCGCAGAGCGGTTTTTGTAAGAAATCCAGTTCGCTATTCTCATTATATCAGAAGCAGAAACAGTTCTCCAACAGTTCTCCAAAACAGAAGAATTGGAAGATACAATCCAACTTATCAAGGAAGAACTTATAGAAGACCAGAAACGGTACGTCCATCGAGCCCTTCAACAAGACCGGTGACTCCGAGAAACAGGCCAACGGCACCGACCACGAGACCAGTTTCGCCTTCGACAAGACCTATAGCTCCAACAACGAGACCAGTAGAACCATGAGCAAGACCAATGGCACCTTCAACCAGACCTGTAGCTCCGTCAACAAGGCCGGTAGCACCCTCATCCCGACCAACGAGAGAATTTAATGCCCCTTCGAGAAGAGACAGATGATAGCCTTATAAAAGAGTTGAAAACAAACTTCCTAGATTTCTATTATATTAAAACAAAAAAGAGATTGTAAAATAGTACAGTCTCTTTTTTTATCATGAAATTCTTGGACGGGATTTTTTTATTTAATTAAAGTCAATTTATAAATATTGGCTTTCAATTCATCGGTATCATTGTCATCACAAAGCAGGAATTCAATTTTTTCATTTGAGTTTTTAAATAAAGCCAATCCTTCAAGTTTATGGGTATCGGTTATTTTTTTGGTGAAGTCAATTTTCATGGTTTCGATGTCGATACAACCAATAAAGCTTCCCAAAACTTCGCCGTCATCATAGGTAGAAGTGGTGTCTTCGGCGGTGGCCAAAAAGTAAATTTTATTTTCGACTAAAACAGCATCGGTAAAACTGGCCCGTACTCCTTTTATTTTGGGTAGTTTATAATCGTTAGAAAGTATATTGAATTCGTTGGTTAAGTTTTTTGCATGAATGGTAAAAATGATATTTTTATTTGCCTTTCCGTTACCACGATTGAACAAAAACCAAGTTTCTCCATTGTAAATCGCTCCTTCTATATTGAAATCTTCGGGTTTTATTTTTCCGAAATTTTGCATAACCAAATACAGATCGGTTAAATCCGTTGTTGCAATGATTTCTTTGGTTTTTGGATTGATTTGTACCATTTTGTTCCGATTTTCGGTAGAGCCCGAGCCAAAAATATATAAGTCATCTCCAAAACGGGTTATTGCTTCAAAATCAGGTTTGTCTTTTTTGGGAATGTTTTCAGAGGCATTTTCAATTAATGGATGACGATTCAAATCGGATGTGTCGATATTGTATTCATAAAGGAATCCGCTGTTGTCACCGATGATAAAAAGGGAATTGTCTTTGTAAACCAATCCTGAGGCAGAACCAATTCCGATAATTTGAAAAAGCAATTCTAAGGTGAATTTTTGCATGATTTTATTTGGATAAGGAGATGCCCTAGCCCAGATAGCAGTGGAAATCCTTTGCTTGCTTTTTTAGCAAGGAAAGATTGCAACGGATAGCTGGAAATAGCTCCTAATAATTATTTATATTTGAAGATGTAAATATAAAATATTTCCTATGAAGTCTATTAATCCCGATGATTTTAAAGTTGTAAATGCAATTCAACTTTCTGAAATGCCTACGTTGCTTGATGTTGATGGCGATGATGAGGAACAGGAAGATAAATTGGCGAAGGTAAGAACCAAACTCAGCGAAATTCAGGAAGTGATGTATGCGCACAACCGTTATGCTGTGCTGATTTGCCTGCAAGGCATGGATACTTCAGGAAAGGACAGTTTGATTCGTGAAGTTTTTAAGGAAACCAATGCCAGAGGGGTTGTGGTGAATAGTTTTAAAACACCTAATTCAAGTGAACTGGAGCATGATTATTTGTGGCGTCATTATTTGGCTTTGCCGGAAAAAGGAAAATTTGGAATTTTCAACCGATCGCATTATGAGAATGTGTTGGTTACTCGGGTTCATCCGGAATATATCCTATATGAGAATCTGCCCGGAATAGAAAAGGTGGAAGATATTACGCCTAAGTTTTGGAAAAAAAGAATGAAGCAGATCAATAATTTTGAGAAACACATTGCGCAAAATGGAATAATTGTGTTGAAATTCTTTTTGCATTTAAGTAAAGAGGAGCAACGACAACGCCTATTGCGACGATTGGAGGAAGACAAACACAATTGGAAATTTTCGACTGGCGATTTGAAAGAAAGGGAACTTTGGGACGATTATATGCATTATTATGAAGAAGCAATAAATAATACTTCTACAAAAAATGCGCCTTGGTACGTGGTTCCTGCCGACGATAAGGAAATGGCGCGTTATATTGTAGGCAAAATTATTTTGGAAGAAATGCAGAAACATTCCGATATTCATCAACCCGAATTGGATGATGATATTAAAGCTAATATTGAAATGTATAAAGAAATATTGAAGAAAGAATTATAAAAAAAAAATGCTCTGAAGTTAATCAGAGCATTTTTTGTATGTAATAGAATGAATCTACAATTCAAAACCGTAAGCTAAACGCAAAGCGATTTGGTCTGTATCATATTCTGTGTAAGATTCGTAACGTAAACTAAGATCGAAATTTTTGTTAGCATATCCAATACCTGGAGCCCATAAATAAGTATCTTGTTTGTAATCATTTGTAACTGCAAAACCACCACCTAGTTCACCAAGAACATAGAATTGATCTTCCCAAACAAAAGCTTTGAAACCAACTTTTACTGGAATGAATCCTAAATCTTTCACGTCATTTTGAATGAACAAATTAGTAAAACCTGTTGTTAATACTAAAGACGTTCTTTTTGTTAAATCATATTGAAGTCTAACATCAGCACCTAAAGAATAATCGTAAACATAATCATTTGCTGGAACACCACCATTCAAACCAAATCCTAAACGGAAACTTTGATCATAATTTGTTGCTTTTGTTTCTGCAGTTTCTTGAGCAGAAACATTACTTGCTGAAAAAATTGAAATGGCTAATACTAATAATGCTTTAATCTTCATAATAAATAATTTTATTGTTAAATGTGATTTTTGGTTATATGATACTTTGATACCATCAAAAATCCGAGTGCAAATGTAAGCCAATATATCAGGTAAATGTTACACAATTATTGCGATTTGTTACATAATTATGTATTAAGGAAAAAAATTACAGTAAAAGAAAGTTTATTAATCAAATAATAAAGAATCAATCAAAAGCTTCTACTTACCTTTGCGGACTTAAAAAAACAACAAAGTGAATTTTTCTCAATACACTAAAGAATTTTCTTATAATTTAAAACTAGCTTACCCTGTAATTCTGGGAATGCTGGGTCATACCTTAATTGGAATTGTAGATAACATCATGGTTGGGAATCTTGGTTCTACAGAATTGGCTGCGGTTTCTCTTGGGAATAGTTTTATTTTTATTGGCATGTCAATTGGAATTGGTTTTTCAACTGCCATAACACCTATTATCGCAGAAGCGGATGCAGAAAATGACGATAAAAAGATTCGTACCACCTTTCACCATGGTTTGTTATTGAGTACAGTTTTAGGAGTTATATTATTTATTTTGATTGTTTTATCAAAACCGATAATGTACCTGATGCACCAGCCCAAAGAAGTAATCGATTTGGCCTCGCCTTATATTGATTGGGTTGCTTTTTCGCTAATTCCGGTTATCATCTATCAGGGCTACAAACAATTTGCTGATGGTTTGTCAAAAACCAAATATTCTATGTACGCCATTTTTATGACCAATGTGGTGCACGTTTTTTTTAATTATGTATTGATTTATGGGATCTGGTTCTTTCCTAAATTAGGAATTCTCGGTGCGGCATTAGGAACCGTGATTTCAAGAATTATGATGGTGGTTTTTATGCATTACCTGTTAAGGAATGATAAAGAAATAAGACGTTATTTTAAAAATTTCAGTTTCAAAGAAATACGAAAATCAGTCTTAAAAAAGATAATTGATTTAGGTATTCCTTCGGCTTTGCAAATGTTATTTGAAGTGGCTTTGTTTACAGCGGCAATCTGGCTGACGGGCTCTATCGGTAAAACCAGTCAGGCGGCCAATCAAATTGCACTGACATTAGCAACAACTACTTTTATGTTTGCAATGGGGCTGAATGTGACTGCCATGATTAGAGTAAGTAATCAAAAAGGCTTAAAGGATTATAAAAATCTGATAGTGGTTGCAAGATCAATTTTTTTATTGGCTATTATCGTTGAAATCATATTCGCCTTACTGTTTGTGGTTTTACATAAAGTGCTGCCTCACTTTTTCTTAAATATGAATGATACGGCACAAGCACTCGAAAATAAAGAAGTAATCCTGATTGCCTCCAAATTATTATTGGTGGCGGCTGTTTTTCAAATTTCAGATGGAATCCAAGTGGTTGTTCTCGGGGCTTTAAGAGGATTGCAAGATGTGAAAATCCCAATGTACATTACATTTGTGGCGTATTGGGTAGTAGGATTTCCGATTTCATTTTATCTTGGAAAATACACCAAATTAGAATCAGTGGGCGTTTGGATTGGACTTTTGGCGGGGCTAACAGTTGCTGCTTTATTTTTGTATATTCGCTTTCATAAATTAACAAATAGGCTCGTTAGAAATAACAGTTAATTTAACAACCTATAAATAGAGTCATTTTACATATAATTAATAGTATTACTATAATAAATCATCAAATTAACAATACATGGAATTACCAAAATTTTTACTAGGCGACAACACCGATTTTCCGGAAGATATTTTCATCGTTCATTTGGATTATCCTCGATTCATCATCAATCTAAAAGACGATGAAGTAGAATTTATCGAAGAAGCCGAAGATCTTGATGAGGCAGAATTAAATGTTGAAATGGAAGGACTTATCGAACAGGCAAATGCTTTTTACGATAGGGAAATGGAGCGTTACGAGAAAGAATAATTTTATTTTTTAAAATACTTTTCCAATAATAACTGAGCAGCGGCAAACGGTGAAATTTCATTGTTTTGCACTGCTTTTTTATTTTCTTCCAATAATTTATGGATTTCTGGATCATTGTAAAAGTTCAATTTTAATTGTTCATTGATGGTTTCTAACATCCAGTATTGGTTTTGTTCTTTTCGTTTTTCAAAAAAATATTGATTGTCTTTGGTCAGTGTTAAAAACTTCAAAATCGTTTCCCAAATAGCACTGATTCCTTCGTGAGTAATAGCACTACAGGTCGAAGTTGTCGGCGTCCAGCCAGATTTTTTAGTAGGAAATAAATGCAGTGCCCGATTAAATTCGGTTTTTGCCAAATTGGCTTTTCTGATATTATCACCATCGGCTTTATTGATAACAATCGCATCGGCCATTTCCATAATGCCGCGTTTGATGCCTTGCAATTCATCACCGGCACCAGAAATTTTCAATAATAGGAAAAAGTCCACCATACTGTGCACAGCAGTTTCGCTTTGCCCGACACCAACAGTTTCTATAATAATCGTATCAAAACCACAAGCTTCACAAAGCGTGATGGCTTCCCTGGTTTTTCGGGCGACACCGCCCAATGTTTCTCCCGAAGCCGAAGGTCTAATATAGGCATTTTCGTCTTTTACCAATTCCTCCATTCGGGTTTTATCGCCGAGAATACTTCCGTGTGAAATCGTACTGCTGGGATCAACGGCCAAAACGGCCACTTTTTTTCCTAAACCAGTCAGATATTTCCCAAAAGCTTCTATAAAAGTACTTTTTCCAACACCGGGAACACCGGTAATTCCTATGCGAACCGAATTATTGGCATGGGGCAAACACGCATTAATCACTTCATTGGCTTTTTCCAGATGCGATACCTGAGTGCTTTCCACCAAAGTAATGGCTCTGCTCAAAGCGGCAATATTTCCGGCTAAAATTCCTGAAATCAGTTCCTCCGACGAAGGCTGATGCTTCTTCAGATTTTTTATGTGTGCCACCGAAGCCGAGCTGATAATTTCAGGAGATGTAATTCCGGCTTTTTCGTGAAGTGCAGACTGTTTTTTCTTGTTGTTTTCCAAAACTTAAAATCGTTTGAGTAAAATTAGTATTTAAACATGAATTACGCTAATTGACATAAAAATATTAAATCCGAATTCTGATGTTATTAAAAATTTAAACACAGATTTCACAAACTTTCACAAATAAATCTGTGCAAATTTGTGAAATCTGTGTTCCATAAATCAACAGGAATAAATTAATAAAAATTAGTGTAATTCATATTCTCTTTTAATAGTACTTTTGCATAAAAATCACGCATAATGAAAGTTGCAACAGATATAAATGACCCAATTGAAAACCACGATTTAGCCAAAAAAACGGTCTATTCCATACTTTTTTCCATTGCTTTTGCTCATTTATTAAACGATTTGTTACAGGCAGTCATTCCGGCAGCCTATCCGATTTTAAAAGAAAATTTTAATTTGTCTTTTACGCAAATCGGATTAATCACTTTCTCCTATCAAATGGCCGCTTCCATATTGCAGCCTATCGTGGGATTGTATACGGATAAAAGGCCAAAACCATATTCCCAGATTTTCGGAATGTTATTTACCATGTCAGGAATTGTGATTTTATCTTACGCTTCCAGTTTTTCTATGATTATCATTTCGGTAATTTTCGTCGGAATAGGTTCTTCCATTTTCCATCCCGAAGCTTCCCGGATTTCATTCTTGGCATCAGGCGGAAAACGTGGCTTGGCACAGTCTATTTTTCAATTGGGAGGCAATGCCGGAACCGCTTTGGGACCCTTATTAGTAGCCTTAATTGTAGTTCCAAACACACAATATTACATTATTTGGTTTGTCGCAGTCGCCATTATCGGATTGATTGTTTTGAGTCGAATAGCGCTTTGGTATCAAAATCATTTAAGTCTTAGGTCTACCAAAAAAACAGTTATAAATTTGCCTGATTTATCACAAAAACAAATCATTGTTTCAGTAATAATTTTAATGGTTTTGATATTTTCGAAATTCTTTTATATGGCGAGCATGTCCAGTTATTTTACGTTTTATCTAATGGAGAAATTTGCACTGTCTGTTCAGGAAGCCCAGTTTCATCTGGTTTTATTTCTGGCTTCATGTGCCATCGGAACGTTAATCGGTGGTCCTTTAGGCGATAAATTTGGCAGAAAATATGTCATCTGGTTTTCCGTTTTAGGCGCCGCACCATTTACCTTATTATTGCCTTACGCCGATTTGTTTTGGACCGGGGTTTTATCCGTCATCATAGGGACCATAATGTCATCAGCTTTCCCGGCTATCTTGGTATTCGCACAAGAATTACTGCCCAAAAAACTCGGAATGGTTTCCGGACTTTTCTATGGATTTGCCTTTGGAATGGGCGGCTTAGGCTCCGCTTTATTGGGGAATTTAGCCGATCATACCAGCATAACTTACGTGTATTATTTATGTGCTTATTTACCGTTGATAGGAATTGTCGCCTTCTTTTTACCCAATTTAAAAAAGAAATAATTTTTTCAGGAGCTGTTTCCCGCTATCCGTTGCAAATGAAATTCACTGAACTCAAATGAAAAATAAAAGTATAGTGAAGTAATCTTTTCTTTTTTAAAGAAAAAAAGAAAAGGATTTCCACTTCTATCATGGCTAGGGCATTCCGGTAAATAATAAATTTTCGGTTTCTAAAATCATAAATTACAATAGAAATATACTTCTACTATTTCATTTCCATAAAATATTTATTTCAATTTTAACTTTAGTTTTAATATTTTATTACGGTTAATTCAATACCTTAGAGTGTTAATAATCAATAAAATAATATTACCATGGCAACATTACGATTAGGAGATATAGCTCCGGATTTTGAAGCAGAAACTACACAAGGTAGAATAAAATTTCACGATTGGTTAGGCAATTCTTGGGGCGTATTATTTTCGCATCCCGCCGATTTCACACCGGTTTGCACCACCGAATTAGGAACTGTTGCCAATTATTTCAAAGAATTTGAAAAAAGAAACACCAAAGTCATTGCGCTGAGCGTTGACGGATTGGATTCCCATTTTAAATGGATTAAAGACATCAACGAAACCCAAAATACAACAGTCAATTTCCCGATTATCGCTGATGAAAACAAAAGAATTGCCGAGTTGTATGATATGATTCATCCCAAAGCAAATGAAAATTTTACGGTTCGTTCTGTTTTTGTGATTGCTCCTGACAAAAAAATAAAACTAATGATGACGTATCCTGCCTCAACCGGACGGAATTTCGACGAATTGTTGCGCGTTATCGATAGTTTACAATTGTCAGCAGAATATAAGGTTGCCACTCCGGCAAACTGGAAAGAAGGCGAAGATGTTGTTATCGGACTATCGGTAAAAGACGAGGATATTCCTTTGAAATTCCCAAAAGGATCCCGAAGAATAAAACCTTATTTAAGAATGACACCGCAACCAAATAAATAGTATTTTTGAGGAATATTTGTATCGAATCGGTACTTTATTCTTGAATTTACTTTTATGAAATATACTATATTAAATAGCGAAATGATTGCCCAACTTGAAAGAATTGTAGGGCAGTCATTTCTTTTTTTAGATCAGGAAACCCGCAATCATTACGGTCACGACGAAACCGAAGATTATGTTTTTCCGCCCGCCGTCGTTTTGAAACCGGGAACTCCAGAAGAAATTTCGGCTATTTTGAAAGTAGCCAATCATTATAAAATTCCAGTTACTGCGATTGGCGGACGAACCGGTCTGAGCGGAGGCGCTTTGTCCGTCCATCAAGGCATCGGACTTTCGATGGAACGGTTCGATAAAATCCTTCATGTTGATGAGCAAAATCTACAGGTAACAGTTGAACCTGCCGTAATTACTCAGGTTTTACGAGAAATCGTATCCGAAAAAAATCTTTTTTATCCACCAGATCCAAGCAGCCAGGGCAGCTGCTGGATAGGAGGGAATGTAGCAGAAAATGCTGGTGGCGCTCGAGCTGTAAAATACGGTGTGACAAAAGATTATGTGTTGAATTTAGAAGTCGTTTTGGCCAATGGCGAAATCATTTGGACCGGAGCCAACACGCTCAAAAATTCTACAGGTTACAACCTGACACAACTCATGGTGGGTAGCGAAGGGACATTGGGTATTATCACCAAAATTGTCATGAAATTGTTGCCAAAAGTCACCAATAATATATTAATGTTGGTTCCGTTTTATTCCGCGAAAGAGGCCTGTGAAGCCGTTTCTGCTATTTTTAGAGCCGGTATTGTACCAAGTGCTTTGGAGTTTATGGAGCGCGATGCGATTGATTGGACTTTGAAATTTGTTGAGGGTATTAATGTTCAGATTAACGACGGAATTCAGGCCCATCTTCTGATAGAAGTTGATGGCAATTATCCCGATATTCTTTTTGCGGAAGCGGAGAAAATAATGGGTGTAGTAGAGCAATTTCAAATTGACGAGGTGCTGTTTGCCGATACCGAGGACCAAAAAAATGCCCTTTGGAAAATGCGAAGAGCCGTGGGTGAAGCCGTAAAATCAAACTCTATTTATAAAGAAGAAGATACCGTGGTACCAAGATATGAATTGCCCACATTGTTAGAAGGGATTAAAACGATTGGCGATAAATACGGTTTCAAATCGATTTGTTATGGTCACGCAGGCGATGGGAATCTGCATGTGAATATTGTAAAAGGCACTATGTCTGACTCCGACTGGAACACAGAAATTCCAAAAGGCATTCGGGAAATTTTTGAACTGACCGTTTCTTTAAAAGGAACTTTATCCGGAGAACACGGCATTGGTTTCGTCCAAAAAAATTATATGGATATTGCTTTCAATACAGCACAATTACAGTTGATGAAAGGAATAAAAACGGTTTTTGATCCCAATGGAATTTTAAATCCAGGCAAGATTTTTCCGGATAATTTGTAATTCTATTAATAAAAAGAAACTCCGAATCTATTTCGGAGTTTTTTGTTTTATAAAATATAGGTTGAACTTATTCTTGTTGTGATTTTGTAATAAAATCTTTAAGTATCTGATCCGGATTTTTAAAGGTTGGCGGTTGTTCGGTAATAGTTGCCAATCGTTTTTTATTCAGTTTCATTGTAATATCAGCTTCGGTGGTAAACAATAAACCCCACATAAATGGATTATTGATGTACGGCACCAACTCGGTTTCCAGATCTTCCAGTTCAATAATTTTTTCAATTTCCTCTAAACCGTCTTTATAAATTTTAAAAGTAAGAGATAATTTTAAGATATCATCTACCACAATTGTTCTCACATAAATATTTTGTAATTCAGGCTGACCAATAGTTTTGGTTAAGGTCAGTTTTGCAAAAGTACCCTCATGGATACTTGTTTTTACTTTATTGAAAAAATTAGAGTAAGTGGAACTGTTTGGCATTCGGTGTTTATAAAGTGAATAATTGTGTGATATTATTTTGCAAAATTAGCCTTTGCCTTTTAACATCAAGTATATTATGGAATATTTTTTAAATTTTTTTCAGAATCTTGCCTAAAAAGAAAACCCTTTCAAAGTTTTTAAACTCAGAAAGGGTTAGTTATTTAATCTCTTTTAGGTGTATTTTTCTTTTCTCTTTTTTCCTCTTTCTTTTCCTTTGCGGTTTTAAGAGGTTCTTTTTTTTCAGTCTTCTTTGCGTCTTGACTTTTTGCCATGATATTTGATTTTAAAGTTTTATTTTCAGTTCTTAATTTAGGTAAATGTAAAAATTATTTTCTTTAATAGGAAATAGATCTCTTTAATATGTATAAAATTTCCCTGTCATTTTTTATAAATGAGGTTTTTGTTTAATCCATAGCTTTTTCTTCATTTTTATTACCATCATTCTGCATAACTGAAAACACAAAATAAACAATAATGAAAAGGGTCACAATTCCTGTTAGCATAAACGTTACACTTGCTCCAAATTGATACCAAATCAGTCCGGCTAAGGAACTGGCCAACATGGTACAAATGCTTTGAAAACCCGAGTACATTCCGATTGCTGTTGCCGTGTCTTTTTTGTCAGTAATGTTGCTAATCCATGCTTTCGAAATCCCTTCGGTTGCAGCGGCATAAATTCCATAAAGTAAAAAGAGTCCGGCTATAACGTAACTGTTCGTGCTTAAACCCATTCCTAAATAAACTATTGCAAATAATGACAGTCCGTAAATAAACATTTTTTTTAATCCAATTTTGTCTGCAAGTATACCTATTGGAAATGCACATAAAGCATAGATCAAATTGTAAAAAATGTAAAGGCCAATAACCATAGTATCACTGAGCCCCGATTGTTTTGCTTTCAATAACAGAAAAATATCTGAACTATTAAATAGTGTAAAAGCCAATAATCCAATGACCACTTTACGATAAATTTCAGGACTGCTTTTCCAATAGTTTAAGGAAGAGAAAAAAGAGGTTGGTTTATTCTTTATCGGAATTATTTTATTTTTGTCCTTGAGCAAGAACGAAGCTAAAACTGCCAAAAGCCCCGGAATAAAAGCAACATAAAAAAGTGTTTCATAATCTTGCGGATGAAAGTATAGGTAAAGCAAAGCCAATGAGGGTCCCAAAACCGCACCTAAAGTATCCATGGAGCGATGGAAACCAAATATTTTTCCTTTTGTTTCCTGTGTGGCTTCGTCTGAAAGTATCGCATCTCTGGCGCCCGTTCGTATTCCTTTTCCAAAACGATCCACCGTTCGTGCAAAGAAAACCCAAATCGGGTAAATGAAAAATGCCATCATGGGTTTAGAGATCGCACTTAAAGTATAACCAATTTTTACAAAAGGAACCCGTTTACCTGAATTGTCGGAAAGTTTGCCAAAATATCCTTTGCTAAGTCCTGCCGTAGCTTCTGCAACACCTTCAAGAATACCGATGAGCACAATAGAAAAACCAATCGTCTTCAAATAAATAGGCATGATTGGATAAAGCATTTCGCTTGCCATATCAGTAAACAAACTGACTATTGATAAAATCCAAACCGTGCGTGTGATGTATTTCAAATTGAAGTTTTTTGTTTAATGGAATATCATCTTTTACTAAAGTTTATTATTTAAATATAGCTTATTTTAAGCAATCTAACCTTCTGAACGGTAAAGCATTTTTGAGCGATCTATATCTATAATGCCATTATCAGGAATTTCCAGAAAATAGTCCAATTGCCATTTCTGGGTTTTCTGTGCTTGCTTACTTGTAGTTATATCCCACGGCGGATAAACCCGAATGGCACGTTTACCTTCTTTAGCATTATTTGATATTATACCCTGTTCGCAAAGAATGGATTTTGGAAAAATAAATTGTCCGAAAAAGTTGTCTTTTCGGGTGCTGATAATAAATAAATCTACCGAGTCTGAAACATCATAGGGTTGAATAGGGCCTTTTCCATTTCTCTTCCATAAAGTAACAAATTGTCCTGTCTTTGTTGGAGTGATTTTAGCAGTACGAAATTTAACAGATTGACCATTAAGACCGAATTCATATGCTCCGTATTCAGCGCTTTCGGCTTCCTTTAAGGGTTGTGTACAATCAAAATTGCATATATCATAAACAAGTTCCTTCGCAGCAATCAGGTCACTGTGAATTAGATTAATGCTATCCATGGTGTATTCATTTGAAAGTGGTTGTAATTTGGAATATTTAATTGAATCAAATATAAAAAAATCCCCAACTACTTTCGTTATTTAGGATTTTTGATTCTTATTTTTTAAATCGGATATCGAATTTACGTAAAACGGAATTCAACCAGCCTGTAGTCTCAGGGGCATGAGTTCCAACGCGTCCCATTGTATCATAAAAATAGATTTTTCCATTTGCATCATACAAATAAACTGCCGAAAATGTTCCCTCTGCAAAGTATCCAAAATATAAGAATTGCTCATCCTTACTTTCAATTTTTTCTAAAAGTTCATTCTCATTAACAATCTTGAATTTGCCAGTAAAATTCTCTTTTATTTTATCTTCGCTAAATTTAGCTTTTTCTTTTTCATTAGCCAAAGCTGGTATGTCTCCTTCCCAAAGCAGTAGTGTTTTATTAGCTATAGATTCTTCGGTATTGTAGATTTTTTCAGAGTCCTTACCATTTACTTTTAGTTTTTTTAAATTTTCATTTAAAATCAATTCAGCTGTATTGTTTAATAATTTGATGTATGGAATTATTTTTGGTGAACTTAAACCTTTTTGATCCATACCAGCATAACAAATAACCATCCAATTTGCAATGGTATTAAATTTTCTTCCCACACCTCCCATTTGAATTGAAATTACTGTTGATCCATAATTAGATACATAAGTTTGAGTAAAATCCGGTGAAGTATTAGGTGTAAAAGTGTTATTTGCAACCATCTTGTATGGAGCTCGATCAGTCGTATGACTTTTGTGGGTATAAAAATCCAAAGATGCACCTACATACTGGACGTTGTGATTAAAAGTAGACACTAGTAGGAATGAATTTGCATCACTGGATTTATATTGGTCTAAATCTTTATAACTAATAAATTCGTAAGGTGTAATTTTCCAATTTTCTTCTACAGCCTTTTTAATATACTTATTAAAAGGTTCGTTATCTTCTGTTAAAACAACATAGGTTTTAGTTTTTTTTAATTTTTGAATTCCCTCAATACCATACGAGCTAAATTGAGCGTTTACAGTTAAAAAGTTTAGTATTAAGAATAGAATAATTGATATTTTTTTTTTCATTTTAAATTTAGTGATACTTTGTTTGTAAATAAAAAAAATTCTCCAGTTAATCAAACTGGAGAATTTTTAAATTAAGTTGAATTTATAAAACAACGTTCTGATTTTTATTCATTCACGATAACCCATTCTCCTGAAGCCAATAGACTTTCAGCTTTTTTGAATTTCATGGTTTCGGTTTTGCCGGTAGCAACCTGTTTAATCGTAACATTGTCATTACGGTTAATCTTTGGCATGTCTCTCACGATAGTTTCCGTAATCTGACGTGGTTGCGTTTGTCCCGCTTCACGGTTTTGTTCTGCTAATTCATCAGAATTTAAAACTTCGTCTTTAGATATTTTATAATCTTCTTTTTGACGAATTTCTTTTGCTTCCTGAATCGTTGGTGCATTTTGTTGTGGTAAATCCCCTTTGAATAAGAATGAAATCACTTCTTTGTTTACACCATTTAACATGCCGCTAAACAACTTGAATGCTTCAAATTTATAGATAAGCAAAGGATCTTTTTGTTCGTGAACGGCCAATTGAACTGATTGTTTCAATTCGTCCATTTTACGTAAGTGTTTTTTCCAAGCTTCATCAACAATAGCTAAAGTGATGTTTTTCTCGAAATCGGCGATTAGTTGTTTTCCTTCGGTTTCGTATGCTTTTTTCAGATCAGTAACCACGTTCAATGATTTTACACCATCGGTAAATGGAACTACAATACGTTCAAACTGATTGTTTTTATCTTCATAAACATTTTTGATGATAGGCAAAGCTTCTCTGGCACTACGGTCTGTTTTCTCAGCGTAATATTGAGATGCTGCTTTATAAACCTTACCGGTCAATTCTATTTCTGTCAATTTACCGAAATCACTTTCCGTAACCGGAGACGTGATAGAGAAATAACGAATCAATTCGAATTCAAAGTTTTTGAAATCATTTGCCATTTTATTGTCACCCACGATTAGTTCGCAAGTGTCATACATCATATTGGCAATATCCAGTTTTAGACGTTCTCCGTGCAAAGCATGACGACGACGTTTGTAAACCACTTCACGTTGCGCATTCATGACGTCATCATATTCTAATAAACGTTTACGAACACCATAATTGTTTTCTTCTACTTTTTTCTGAGCACGTTCGATAGATTTGGTCATCATAGAATGCTGAATTACTTCACCTTCTTTCAATCCCATTCGGTCCATTACTTTTGATACCCTTTCAGAACCAAACAAACGCATTAAGTTATCTTCCAAAGAAACGTAGAATTGAGAACTTCCCGGATCTCCCTGACGACCGGCACGACCACGTAACTGACGGTCAACACGACGTGAATCGTGACGTTCGGTACCGATAATGGCCAAACCACCGGCTGCTTTTACTTCAGCAGATAATTTAATATCCGTTCCACGACCAGCCATGTTGGTTGCGATAGTTACCACTCCCGCTTTTCCTGCTTCTTCAACGATTTGCGCTTCTTGTTTGTGCATTTTTGCATTCAATACGTTGTGGGCTACACCGCGCATTTTCAACATTCGACTTAATAATTCAGAAATCTCAACAGATGTGGTACCAATTAAAACTGGTCTTCCTGCTTGTGATAATTCCGTTACGTCTTCAATAACGGCGTTGAATTTTTCACGAGTCGTTTTATAAATTAAATCTTCTTTGTCTTTTCTCAACATTGGTTTGTTGGTAGGGATTTCTACTACATCCAATTTGTAAATTTGCCAAAGTTCACCCGCTTCTGTAACTGCTGTTCCAGTCATACCGCCTAATTTGCTGTACATTCTGAAATAATTCTGCAAGGTTACGGTAGCAAAAGTTTGCGTAGCGGCTTCGATTTTTACATTTTCTTTTGCTTCAATCGCCTGGTGTAAACCATCTGAATAACGACGACCATCCATAATACGACCGGTTTGCTCATCAACAATCATGATTTTGTTGTCCATGATCACATACTCGACATCTTTTTCGAATAAGCTGTATGCTTTTAGCAATTGCGTTAAGGTGTGGATCCTTTCACTTTTGATGCTGAAATCCTGAAATAATTTTTCTTTTTCTTCCGCTTCCGCGTCTTTGTCTAATTTTTTCTTTTCGATGGCAGCAATTTCAGTTCCAATATCCGGAAGAACGAAGAAATTGTTGTCGGTTGTATCCTGAGAAAGGAATTGGATTCCGTTATCCGTTAATTCTACCTGATTGTTTTTTTCTTCAATTACAAAATACAAGGCTTCATCGGCAATATGCATATCGCGTTTGTTGTCCTGCAAATATTGATTTTCGGTTTTTTGAAGCAATTGTCTGATGCCTTCTTCACTCAAAAATTTGATTAAAGCTTTATTTTTTGGTAAACTTCTGTAGGCTCTCAATAAATTGAAACCACCTTCTTTAGTATTTCCTTCTTTGATTAATCTTTTAGCTTCCGATAAAAATCCATTGGCTAATTGTCTTTGTAAAGCAACTAAATTTTCGATTTTCGGCTTCAATTCGTTGAATTCGTGACGATCCCCTTGTGGAACCGGACCAGAAATAATCAATGGCGTTCTGGCATCATCAATCAAAACGGAATCGACCTCATCGACAATAGCATAATTGTGTTTTCTTTGAACCAAATCCGATGGTGCATGGGCCATGTTGTCTCTCAAATAATCAAAACCAAATTCGTTATTTGTTCCGTAAGTGATATCAGCTTCGTAGGCTTTTCTTCTTTCGTCAGAATTCGGTTGGTGGTTGTCGATACAATCTACGGTCAAACCATGGAATTCGAATAAAGGCGCTTTCCAGGTACTATCCCTTTTTGCCAAATAGTCATTCACGGTTACTAAATGCACGCCGTTTCCGGTTAAAGCATTTAAATAAAGAGGCAAAGTAGCTACTAATGTTTTTCCTTCCCCCGTTTGCATTTCGGCAATTTTTCCGTTGTGAAGTACCATACCACCAATCAGCTGAACATCGTAATGTACCATGTCCCAAGTGATTTCTTTTCCGGCAGCACTCCAGGAATTGGCCCAAACTGCATGGTCGCCATCAAGTGTGATGTAGCTTTTTGAAGCAGAAAGTTCGCGGTCCTTTGCAGTCGCTGTAACTTTAATTGAAGTATTGTCTTTGAATCTTTTCGCTGTTTCTTTCACCACCGCAAAAGCTTCAGGAAGAAGATCACTTAATGTCTTTTCAGAAATTTCATAAGCTTCTTTTTCCAGCGCGTCAATAGCAGTGTAGATGTCTTCTCTTTTATCGATGTCCTCAATGCTTTCCACTTCGAGTTGCAATGCGGCAATTTTCGCATCTTTATCAGCGCGGGCTTCTTTTATTTTCTCTTTGAAATAAGTGGTTTTTGCTCTCAATTCGTCGTGAGACAATGATTCCAAGGCACTCTCAAAGGCTCTGATTTTAGTGATATTTCCTTGTAAAGCTTTAACATCTTTTTGAGACTTGTCTCCAACGAAAACTTTAAGGATGCTGTTTATGAAACTCATAATATATTTTTCTATTTCTATTTATAATAATCTAAGCAAATTTAACCAAAAAAAAAGCCTCTGATGAGACTTTTTCATTGGTTTTATTTTTTAATATTCATCCTCGTTCCAAAGATAATCTTCGTCCGTAGGATAATCTGGCCAAATCTCTTCCATCGATTCATATATCTCTCCTTCGTCCTCTATAGATTGTAGGTTTTCTACCACTTCTAGCGGAGCACCAGCTCTAATAGCGTAGTCGATAAGTTCATCTTTGGTCGCAGGCCACGGTGCATCACTTAAATAAGATGCTAATTCTAATGTCCAATACATTTGATATCGATTTTAGTTTATGCAAAAATAAATTTTTTACTGAAAAAGTCAAGTAAAAAATGATTTATTTTAAAAAAAGTTAAGAACGTAAGTTTTTGTTTAAGGTTTAAAGTTTGAAGTTTAAGGGTTTAACCAAAAAATGAGACTAAAAATGGCCTTCTGTTAACTGAATACTGAGCTGAAATTACTGCTTCTCAGGTATCCATTTTACTTCTTCGGCGTTCAGGTCATGCGACAACTTTCGTGCCAAGACAAAAAGGTAGTCAGAAAGTCGGTTGAGGTACTTAATGACGAACACATCTGTAGGTTCCATGTCATTTAAATGTACCGCCAAACGTTCTGCACGACGGCAAACGCAACGGGCGATATGACAATATGACACGGTAGTATGACCGCCCGGAAGCACAAAATGAGTCATTGGCGGTAAGGAATTTTCCATGTCATCGATTTCATTTTCAAGCAATTGAATGTCGCCTTCGATTATTTTCGGGATGTTTAGTCTTGGTTTTCCGTTTTTTAGTATTTCTTTTTCTGGCGGAGTGGCCAAAATTGCGCCAACGGTAAACAGTCGGTCTTGCACCTGAATGAGAATTTCCTTGTAATGGACATTCATTTCCTGATCGCGGATTAAACCAATGTGCGAATTAAGTTCGTCTACGGTTCCGTAACTTTCGATGCGAATGTGGTGTTTTGGAACGCGTGTGCCGCCAAAAAGAGCAGTGGTTCCGGTATCTCCAGTTTTAGTATATACTTTCATTTCTAATTTATTTGGGTATTCGTTTATTTGGTTATTCATTGAATTGAACACCAAAAAACATGTTTAT
Source organism: Flavobacterium sp. (assembly GCF_035292545.1). Taxonomy (GTDB): domain Bacteria; phylum Bacteroidota; class Bacteroidia; order Flavobacteriales; family Flavobacteriaceae; genus Flavobacterium. The sequence continues at coordinate 23,979 of NZ_DATDPV010000040.1, forward strand.
TTTATTAATTCTAACATCGATTCGACAAATCTTTGAGGCGAACCTTCGCTTAAATCGAAATATAAATCGGGTTCGATGCATTCGATTTCCATTAAATACAATTCATTTTCGATGACAATTCCGTCAACTCTGGCATATAATAGTTCCTCCTTGAATGTATTTACTATTTTTTGCGCTTTTTCTGTTAATTCTAAACTAGGTTCTATTAAGGTATATTTTCCTCCAAATTGTACTTGTACTCGAAAATCACCATCCATTGGTTTCTTATTGATACAATGGGAGAATTTTTTATTGAAAAAGATGAAAGAAGTTTCGCCTAATGTTTGAATTTCAGGCATGAATTCCTGTACTAATAACTCCTTTTCGGAAGCAATCGTTTTATATTCCTGATTGATTTTTTCAATATCAGAAACCTCGAAAACAGCCGTTTGATATGAACCTCCTGAAAATGCAGGTTTGATAACCGCTTTTTTCCAATGAGAAGGAATGAGTTCCGAAAGATTAAGATTCAGTCTTTTATCAATAAAAACAGTCGGAATAATTTGTATTCCGTTTTGCTGCATTTCACGCAAGTAGAATTTGTGCTTGTTTTTTTTGATGACTTGAATTAGATTTAGGGTTTTAATGCCTAATTGTTCCATTTGGTCAAGCCAAAGATTGAATTCGGATTCTTTTTCGAAATAATCCCAGGTATTGCGGAAAACTAAATAATCAAACTCGTTCCAATTAATCCTTTTATCATCCCATATCACTGCTTTTGCAGTGATATTGTGTTTGGCTAATTCCGGAATTAAAAGTTGGTCTGCGGGAGTTAATTCAGGCAGTTTTTCGCAAGTCAGTAAAGCTAAATTCATTTTGTTTGAATTACAAAGAAACGAGTTCATTTTCAACAACGTTTTTGGTGTCACTTTCAATCAAACCATCACGTAAACGGATAATTCTATGAGCATGTTTCGCAATTTCTTCTTCGTGGGTAACTACAATAACCGTGTTGCCATTGGTATGAATTTCGTTAAATAAATTCATGATTTCTACAGAGGTTTTACTGTCTAAATTTCCTGTAGGTTCATCGGCTAAAATGATGGATGGGCTGTTTACCAAGGCCCTTGCAACAGCCACACGTTGTCTTTGTCCGCCGGAAAGTTGGTTGGGCTGATGATCCATACGGTCAGCCAGGCCAACTTGGGTCAGAACTTGTTCGGCTCTCGTTTTTCGTTCGGATTTTGAATATCCGGCATAAATCATGGGAAGCGCCACATTATCCAGAGCGGTAGTTCTGGGTAAAAGATTGAAAGTCTGGAAAACAAAACCTATTTCTTTATTACGGATTTCGGCCAGTTCGTCATCTTTCATCTGACTGACATCTTTTCCATTTAATATATAGGTTCCGGAAGTTGGCGTGTCTAAACAACCCAAAAGGTTCATTAAAGTTGATTTTCCGGAACCGGAAGGCCCCATTAAGGCAACATATTCTCCTTTATTTATTTCTAAATCAATGCCTTTTAGGACATAAACGATTTCATTTCCGAGAATAAAATCTCTTTTTATATTGGTAATTTTTATAAGTGGTGTGGTCATTTTTTTTATTTGAGATAAAAGTAAGTGTTTTTTTTAAATTTTTATAAATAAAATTTCTAACGTAAGTGTTATATAATTCCTTTATTTTATTTTATTATTGTCACATTTTTTGATAATTTTCACTTAAATATTAAATTATTATTAATTTTTTAGGTTAAATGTTGTTTACAAAACAAAATTAACTACTTTTACTTGAATAATATTTAAAAACCCAGAATTATGAAAAAAAGAAATTTGTTTTTAGGACTAGCGGTAATCGCTGTAGGATTTACATCTTGTAAAGATGAAAAAGAAACACAAGCAGAAAAATCAGTAGATACATATGTAGTATATGTAGACTCTTTAGGAAATGTTGCTGATGCAGACGCTAAAGCAAACTGGGAAGCAATTGATGCTTCATACCAATTGAGAGTTAGCGAAGCAGAAGCTGCTTTAGAAAATTTAAAAGATAGAGAAAAAGCGCAAGAAAGAATAAATGCAAGTAGAGCCAAATATGAAGCGTTAAAAGCTAAAATGGAAGCTGACATGCAAGCTGCTGCTCCTGCTGCTCCAGCAAACCCTAAGCAACAATTGAGAAACGCTTTGTTTGGTGAAGGAAAAATTGGTGACGACATGAATTTTGACTGGGTAAATAAAGACAACATCCATAGTGTTTACCAACAATTCATCCATACTGCTGAAAATAATAAAGACAGCTATACTCGTGAGGATTGGGATGAAGTAAAATTAATGTATGAAGCATTAGACAGCAGAAAAAATACTGTAGAAAAAGAAGGACTTTCTTCTGATGACAACAGAAAAATCGCTGCTTTAAAATTCAAATTTGGGCCAATGTTAAAAGCTAACAGAATGGGTGCTAAAACTGAAGAAATGAAAGAAGCTAAAGAATAAATAATTGTTAATTCAAAGTGAGAAATGACAGTCAGTAATGGCTGTCATTTTTTTATGTCCTAATTATAAAATGCTCTTTTTTCTGTTCGTATCTGAAAAACACCAATCCCCATTGAAAAGTATCGATGGTAACGGTAACTTTTGGATGCTTTTTTATTAATTTCCAAGCGTCCTCCATTTCGGATGACCAATGAATATCATCGAATATCCAAACTGTTTCGTTGGTTATCGTTGGAAGTAATGATTCGAAATAATCGAGTGTCGCTTGTTTTTGATGATTGCCATCGAAGTAAATGAGTTTAAAGTTTGAAGTTTGAAGATTATTCAAATAATTATTGAATTCTGTCACTTCTAAATTTATATTGGTTAAACCAAATGATATGAATTGCTTTTGAGCAATTTTTGCCGTTTCCGGACAACCTTCCAGCGTCGTAATTTTAGCTTTTGTCCCGACACTTCGGGATCCCAATGATAGGGCAGAAGTCGCCAATCCTAAAGAAGTCCCAATCTCTAAAAGACTTTCCGACTGAAAATAATTTGTGATTCTGAATAATAATTCCGCACGTTTCGGAGAAATACCAGCGGTTTTAGCGATCTTAGAAATTTCTCGGGTATTGGATTTAAAAACTTTCGAACCCGCACCAAAATCAGTGACTTCAATTGTTTCTTTGTTTTGTAAAAGCGAGTTTCTGTACTTTTTTAAAATAGCATATTCCGGTTTTAATTTTTTGTCATAAAAACATTTCGTCAACAAACTAAATACAAACGGCGAATGTACCGCATGCTCATTTTTAGAGTGCCAAAGAAATTGCAGGTAAGATTTTATTTGGAATAACATAAAATTCAAATAGGGTTTGTCAAATGACTGCGAATATACAAAGATAATATTGAGAAGTAAATAGCGAGAATTCGGGTATTGTACTTCTCATAATTTTACGATTCACATTTCACTTTTAACTTTAAAACTTTAAAGACTATATTTGCGGCCTTGGAATTTATACCAGAAACAATACCCGTTTTTTATGATGATGAAGGAAGAAATAGAACTTAATATTGCAATAACTTCGGAAGAAATTGATAGATGCATCGCTATTTTAGCACAATTGAATACCGATACAGACCAAATATTTGATATCCCAAAAGACCAACGAACGGCCTTAATCAAAGCGGCAGGAATGTTTTCCCGACCCGACCGTGACGAGCTTTTCCGTAGAAAAAAAGACGGAAAAGTAGCTGCCAAACGCAAAATGGAAAAACGGGACAGAACCGCCCGAAAGGAAACCGGAATCCGTTATGCCCGTGAAGCGAGTGTTTTTATGGCACCCAAATTATTAGCTTTTAATGATCTCGCTATTAAAGAACAATTAGAACTGGAAACTCCCAGAAATTGTTACGTTTGTAAAACAGAGTTTACCAAAATGCATCATTTTTACGATACAATGTGTACGGATTGTGGCGATTTTAATTATGCCAAACGTTTTCAAACCGCAGATGTAAAAGGACAAGTGGCCGTTATTACTGGTTCTCGCCTAAAAATTGGTTATCACATCACTTTAATGCTTTTGCGCGGAGGCGCTACAGTTATTGCAACGACTCGTTTTCCGGTGGATTCGGCCTTGCGTTTTTCTAAGGAAGAGGATTTCATGGAATGGGGGCATCGCCTAAAAATTCACGGATTGGATTTACGACATATTCCCAGTGTGGAGATTTTTTGCAATTTTATCGAGCAAAAATACGAACGTTTGGATATTCTGATTAATAATGCGGCACAAACCGTAAGACGTCCTGCGGGTTTTTATACCCATTTAATGGAAAATGAAGAGCGTCCGATAGCTTCTTTACCCAAACAAGCACAAGATTTATTACTGGATCATACCAATTGTCTGGATGAATTAAAAGAATTGACCGCCGGAGCTTCCTCCAATCAAAATATGCCGGTAACCTGGCACGGTCCTGAACCTGGAATAGGTTTAAGAGCTTCTGCCAAATTATCCCAAATTCCGTATTCGTTTGATAATGCACTGGTGGCGAATGAAGTTTTCCCGGAAGGGGAACTCGATGCCGATTTACAACAAGTAGATTTGCGAAAAACCAACAGCTGGCGTTTGCGATTAGGACAAATTGAAACAACCGAAATGATTGAAGTGCAGCTCGTGAATTCGGTGGCGCCTTTTGTATTGTGTAATCGACTTTCGGAAGTCATGAAGAAAGACAACACCGGACAAAAACACATCATTAATGTTTCGGCTATGGAAGGGAAGTTTCACCGTTTTTTTAAGGAAGACCGCCATCCGCATACCAATATGGCCAAAGCCGCTTTGAATATGCTGACGCACACTTCCTCAGGAACTTTGGCAAAGGACGGTATTTTTATGAATGCGGTAGATACGGGTTGGGTAACTGATGAAGATCCGGCAGAATTAGCCAAAAGAAAACAAGAAGAGGAAGATTTTCAACCGCCATTAGACATTGTGGATGGTGCTGCAAGGGTTATGGATCCGTTGTTTGACGGAATCAATACGGGAAAACATTGGTGCGGGAAGTTTTTAAAAGATTACAATCCGATTCCTTGGTAAAACCTGTAATTTATAAAAATAAAAAACCACAACAGAATTATATTTTGTTGTGGTTTTTTTGTTTTAGGTCATATCGTTTCGGACAAGAGCAGTGAGTTCACAAAGACAGTAAAAATCAATGTAGACATTCATCCGAAATTGTGGATATCTATTTTAGGAATGGTGGATTTATTTTTCTTTTAAATCTATCTTTGACTTCCTTAAAAAAAATAAAGATGAGCACAACTTGGTACGAATGCAAAGTAAAATATAGAAAAACAAATGATACTGGAGTACAAAAGATTACAACAGAACCTTATTTGGTAGATGCTTTATCCTATACGGAAGCAGAAACCAGAATTAATGAAGAGATGTCTGCCTATATCAGTGAAGAATTTAAAATCACGAATATAAAAGTGGCCAATTATGCAGAGATTCATCCCTTCGAAAATGCGGATCGTTGGTTTAAATCAAAAGTTTCTTTATTGGCTTATGACGAAGAAAGCGGCAAAGAACGAAAGTCGAATATGTATTTATTAGTGCAGGCCAACGATGTAAAAGAAGCTTTTGATAACACGACCAGTGTAATGAAAGGTACCATGGGTGACTATACCATACCCGCTATTTCGGAATCTCCGATTATGGATGTTTTCCCTTATTTCAGTGGCGAAGAAGGAGAACTGGAACAATTAGAAAAATTTAATGCGCTCAAAGGTTCTAAACCTGAAACAAGTGAAGGAGCAGAAATAGTAGATCATATGGAATTTGATACTGCTATTGTAGGGTAACTTTAAGTATTTAATTTCCATTGTTTGCAATTAATTTTTAATTTAAATTATTCATAAAAAATGGAAATTACCGCACTTTTTTAGCCAGCCTATTTTCCATAGCGATAATAATAAGAAATCCTACAATATAAGTTAGGAAATCAATCCAGGAGAACGAATTCCCGAGGACCACATTGGCCAATTTTGATTTTTCCAAGCCGATTTTTGCAACGATATTAAATCCCTGCAGTATTTCAATAAGAAAGGCCACAGACAAAACAAATAATGCCACGGGAAGAACTGGCAGATTCGCAAAAGATTTACAAAAGCAATACATTAAAATGACAACCAATACATCGCCAATATAAGGTCTTATAAAAGCATCATGAACAAAAAGTGCAATTAGCACTTCCGTGAAAAACAGTAAGATTGTCAGACCAAAATAGTTAATGTTGAATTGGAGCATGATGTTTTAAAAGTTGTGTTTTTATTGTTATTTTGAACAAGACTATTGAAATTATTTAATAATTACTGTTGTAGTATGCAAGGGAAAATCGCAAAGCTAGCAATCTTGAGACACGATTAGTCAATCATGTCCCCAAGGTCACTCACACCTAACGTGAACCAGATAATGACGATGCCTAAAATAATTTTTACTGCCAGCGGAATTGAGAAACCACACCTTTTCTTGAGAATCTCATTTACCGGTGGAAAGTAAACAAGAGACAGAAGAATGCAAATGACTCCCGGAACGGCGTGTACTAAAAATAAATTCAAAACGCCGATAGCAAAAACAACCAGGCCAAATAGCCAGCTGATTATAGATGATGTGATGTTGTCTTTCATGGTTTTTCTGTCTAAGATCCGGCGAAAGGTGTCCCGAAAAGGCCGACTGCAAGTTCAGCCCAAATAAGAAAGAGCACTGCGAGAATAACTGCAATGATACCGATTCGTTGCCCGGTTTTGGTTGCCTTCCTCATTACAAACTCACACAGGAGGCCTGTGCCGAGCAACAGGATACCCGCGACAACAAAATCGGACAGGGTCCAGTTCACTTCAGCTGTGAACTGCATCGCTATTAAAGGGATGCACAATAGAAGTGCTACTGTGATCACAATGCCGAAAAGTCTTTTCTCTTCCATAATCATAATTTTTTTTGTTATTAATAATTTGTTAGTAAATATCCGAAAGTATAGTTCTTAAATTTTTAATAAGTTTCATTCCGGATTTTTGTTTTACAAATATACATAACTTTGAAATACAAAGTACTTTTGATTTGTGAATTTTTAGTAACTTTGCAAAAAAACAATTTTACTTATGCAATTATTTGTCGAAAAAAAATCGGTAGTTAGGAAAATCTGGGGCAAGAGCGACACCGTACTTTTTATTTTTGCGGGTGCCGCTGCTGAATTTGCCCTTAATAAAGCTGTGGACTGGCTTTACTTTACCGGCAAGTTGCCTTCCGATCCCTTAGGCAGGCTGTTCTCCACGGTCAGGTATGCTAGAAGGATTGTTTTTTCGTCAATGGATGAAGCCAATAAAGCTATTGACACCATGCGGCAAATACATAGTACGGTTGAACAAAATCGTGGCGCAACAATACCAGACTGGGCTTACCGTGATGTGCTGTTTATGCTGATACATTATTCCATTTCCGCCTACGAACTGCTCGAAGAAAAATTAAGCAATGAAGAAAAGGAAGAAGTATACAATGTTTTTTATCGTGTTGGCGCGAGGATGGGATTGGTAGAGTTGCCGCTTACTTATATCGAATGGCTACCCGTGCGACAGGCACATTTATTGGAAGACCTGCAAAAGAGTGAATACACAGCCGATCTTTTTAAACAATATAAAAAGCACCTTGGCGTCCTACGATTTAAGGTGTTGATTGAAGGTCAAAAATTAGTGGTTCCCGATAGAGTAAAAGACCTATTGCATTTTAGAGATTTTTCCTTGCTTACACCTTTAATACCGTTGTATAAAATCAGCAGGCTAATGAAGATGGACTGGTTGCTAAAAAGTATCTTGCTCCCTTCGGATTATAAAGACCAAATAAACGAACTGGATGTGCACTCGGATTAAAAAGCTAATCTCGACATCGTCTGATGCAATATTTAGACTCTCAGTGAGCCGCGAAATGCCCTGGCAGCATAGTAAGATTCCGCACCGTTATGATACACGAAGACAGTGCCATAGCGGTAGTCAGCAAAGATGGCACCACCAAGTTTTCTAATCTCAGAAGGTGTTTTCAACCAGCTCGATGTTTTCGTATCGAAATTTCCAAATTGCTGCAACCCTCTATATTGCTCTTCCGTTAAAATTTCAATGCCCATTGCAGTAGTCATATCAATTGCGTTATTTGCAGGTTTATGTTCTTTCCTTGATTTCAGCGCTTCATTGTCGTAACAAACACTTCTGCGGCCTTTAGGGCTTTCCGATGAACAATCATAAAAAATGTATTCGCCCGTTTTTTTATCATGACCTACAACATCCGGTTCACCTCCAGTCCTTTCCATTTCATTGAGCGACCACAGTTTTTCAGTATTAGCTTCCAGCTTTGCTTGTATTTTATCCCATTCAAGGCCTTTGTGGCGATCCATGTTTTTCTCAAAACGACCTTTTAATACTCTGAGCAGTTCTTCAGGTTGCTCTGACGACAACTCCTTTTTATTTCCCATTGTCATAATGTGTTATAGTGATTTACGTACAATTTTAAGTTTGTTTTATCTCAAAAATATATAAAAGAAACTAAAAATCATCAAAAAACTATATTTCGGCTTTTCGTATCATTTAGAATCTCTTGTTTTTTATCCAAAAATCAACCCCAACATTTTCAGCATTACACTAAAAAACATTGGGGTTGTAAATAATAAAACTAGATTTCTCCTTCGTCGAAATAACACGTTATCCTTCTATCTTAGCAGAAAGATCAAACCAGCGTTCTTCTTTCTCTTCAATTTTAGAGATTATATTTTGCAATTCATTTGCTTTTTTCTCAATATCGGCATCCGAAACAGTTCCGTCAGAAAATAATTGTTCGATAGCGATTTTCTGAACCTCTAAATCTTTGATTTCCTTTTCGATTTTCTGAAATTCTTTTTGCTCGTTGAAAGTCAGATTTCCTGTCGGATTATTTTGCTTCCAGTCTTTTTTCTCGGCTTTGTTTTCCTCTTTCTGCGCTACGTCGGCACTATCTTCATAGGCTCTGAAATCGGAATAATTTCCTGGAAAATCTTCAATAACCCCTTCGCCTCTAAAGACGAATAAGTGATCCACAATTTTATCCATAAAGTATCTATCGTGCGAAACCACCAATAAACAGCCTGGATAATCCAAAAGGAAACTTTCCAAAACATTCAACGTCACGATATCTAAATCGTTCGTTGGCTCATCGAGAATTAAAAAGTTCGGATTTTGAATCAAAACTGTACATAAGTACAAACGTTTCAACTCACCACCGCTCAATTTTTCTACAAAATCATATTGTTTTTTGCTGTCAAAAAGAAAACGCTCCAATAATTGCGAAGCTGAAATGATTTTTCCTTTCGTCAATGGAATGTATTCTCCGTATTCCTTAATCACGTCAATGACGCGTTGTCCCGGTTTCGGATTAATACCGCTTTGGGTATAATAGCCCATTTTTATGGTTTCACCAACCACCACTTTTCCGCCATCTAAAGGAATAGTTCCTGTTAATAGATTCAGGAAAGTTGATTTTCCGGTTCCGTTCTTTCCAATAATTCCGATACGTTCACCACGTTGAAAATCGAAACTGAAATTATCTAAAATCACACGGTCTTTAAACTTTTTGGAAATCTTGTGAAGCTCAATAATTTTGCTTCCCATGCGTTCCATGTTAATCTCCAGTTCCACTTTGTTTTCACGTCGGCGGCTTTGTGCTTTTTCCTTAATTTCATAAAAATCGTCCTGACGCGATTTACTCTTACAAGTTCTCGCTTTCGGCTGGCGGCGCATCCATTCCAATTCTTTCACAAACAGGTTTTGGGCTTTGTCCACACTCGAATTTTCGGATGCGATACGTTCCTCTTTTTTCTCTAAATAATAAGAGTAGTTTCCTTTGTATTGGTATAATTTCCCGTTGTCCAATTCAATGATTTCGTTACAAACACGCTCCAAAAAGAAACGGTCGTGCGTTACCATAAACAACGTAATGTTTTCTTTGGCAAAATAACTTTCCAGCCATTCAATCATCTCCAAATCCAAGTGATTCGTAGGTTCATCCAAAATCAATAGATCCGGACGATTAATCAAAATGATAGCCAGTGACAAACGTTTTTTCTGTCCACCCGAAAGGTTTTTTACTTTCAGTTTAAAGTCTTCCAACTTCAATTTAAACAAAATTTGTTTGTATTGTGTTTCAAAATCCCAAGCATTATGCTGGTCCATTCCGTCAAAAGCTTTTTGGTAGGCTTCAGCATCATCAGGATTTTCCAATGCTTTTTCATAGGCCTCAATCACTTTCAGCGTCTCGTTATCCGAAGCAAAAATGCTTTCTTCAATCGTCAATTCGTCCTGAAGGTTGCCTACTTGCGACAAAAACGCCATTTTTATGCTTTTTCTCAGAATCACTTGCCCGGTGTCGGGTTCGTCAAAACCATTAATGATATTCATGATTGTCGTTTTACCAGAACCATTTTTGGCGATAAAAGCGATTTTCTGGTCTTTATTAATTCCAAACGAAATGTCTTTAAAAAGCGTACGCTCACCAAAAGATTTCGAGATATTTTCAACAGATAAGTAATTCACAAGAAGTAATTTTTTGCAAAAGTAAGCTATTTAAATTATGAATTAAAAATTACGAATTGCGAATTGTTTTTGAAGCGAAAAGTTTGGGATTTATTTAGGAATCTTTTTCCCGCTTTCCACTACAATCTTTTTGTTCTTAAAGAAAGAACAAAAAGGATTTTCACTGCAATCGGGGCTATTTAATAAATGTCTTTTGTGTTTTACATTTTGCTGCTCAGAACCTTTGCAACTTTAATACTTAAAATATATCTTTGAAAAATGCAACTATCCGTCATTATTCTCAACTATAACGTTCGCTATTTTTTAGAGCAGTGTGTTTTAAGTGTCCAAAATGCACTCGAAACTATTGACGGCGAAATTATTGTAGTCGATAATAATTCTTCGGATGACAGTTGCGCCATGATGAAACAACGATTTCCAAACGTTAAACTCATCGAAAACAAGCAGAATTCAGGTTTTCCAAAAGGCAATAATATTGGTGTTGCTATTGCCAAAGGCGAATACATTTGCATTCTTAATCCTGATACTGTTGTTGCCGAAGATACTTTTACAAAAGTGCTGGCTTTCGCTAAGCAACAAACCGAATTAGGAATTGTAGGCTGTAAACTCATTGATGGGACGGGAAATTTTCTTCCAGAAAGTAAACGCGGCGTTCCGACACCTTGGGTAGCTTTTACCAAAATCACGGGTTTATATAAAGCTTTTCCAAAATCAATTCTTTTTAATAAATATTATGCTCAATATTTAGACGAAAATGAAACGGGTAAAGTCGATATTCTGGTGGGTGCTTTTATGGTCATGAAACGCGACTTATATCTCGAAGTAGGCGGATTCGATGAAAATTGTTTCATGTATTCCGATGATATTGATTTGTCCTATACCGTGTTGCAAAAAGGAAAATCCAATTATTATTTCCACGAAACTTCGGCGATTCATTATAAAGGGGAAAGCACGGTAAAAGACGGAACCTATATGAAACGGTTTCGCGAAGCAATGCATTTTTTCTATCAGAAACATTTCCATGTATCGTTCCTGTTTGATGTTTTCATGCGATTGGGAGCCTTCTTTTTTGCCTTAATAAAGAAAAATCAGGCGAAACAAATCCATTTAAGTATTGATGAATATGTCTTGTACTCTTCGGATGAGAATCTAAAAAATAAAGTAGAAAAACAGTTGCAAAAAAAGCTTCATTGGGTAACAAACATTGATGAAAATACGTTATTTTCGCATTTAAATTCAAAAGGAAAACAAATTGAAATTTTGTTGGATAACAACAGTTTTTCATTCAAAAAAATCATTGCTTTTCTGGAAAAAAACAGAAGTCAGTCCCGAGAATTCGGGATTACGTTTAAAATTATTCCTCAAAATACTTCTTTTATGATTGGAAGTAATAGCAGTAATGATAGAGGTGAGATTATTAAAATTGATTAAAAAATTACATTTTGTGGAATTATAATTTAAAATAATTAGTAATTTTGCAAACCAAATACGAAAAAACAACTTTAGTTTAAAGATATGGCAAAGTTTGAATTGAAATTACCCAAAATGGGAGAAAGTGTTGCAGAGGCAACCATTACCAACTGGTTGAAACAAGTAGGTGAAAAAATTGAAGCCGATGAAGCAGTACTTGAAATCGCTACTGATAAAGTAGACAGCGAAGTGCCATCGGAAGTATCGGGTATATTAACTGAAATCCTTTTCAATATAGATGATGTGGTACAAGTAGGTCAAACCATTGCAATCATTGAAACAGAAGGCGGTGCTGTTGAAGCTCCTGCAGCAGCAACTCAAGCGGTAGAAACAATTGCCAAAACAGTAGAAACTGCTAAAGACGCAGTTGCTGTTCCGGTAAATTTTGCCGATTCCGAAAAATTCTTTTCACCATTAGTAAAAAACATTGCTAAAGAGGAAAATGTTTCTGTTGCCGAACTGGAAGCTATCAGCGGTGCAGGAAAAGACGGAAGAGTGACCAAAAACGATATATTAGAGTACGTTAAAAATAGAGCAAGTCAACCAGTAGCAGCAACGCCAGTTGCGGCAGCTCCAAAAGCAGCTTCAGCTCCAGTGGCTCAAAAAGCGGCTCCGGTTTCTGTAAACGGGGGTGACGAAATCGTGGAAATGGACAGAATGCGTAAGCTGATTGCCGGTTACATGGTAGCGTCAGTTCAAACTTCGGCTCATGTACAGTCATTCATCGAAGTCGATGTGACGAACATCTGGAAATGGAGAGAGAAAAATAAAAATGCTTTCGAGAAAAGAGAAGGTGAGAAATTAACTTTCACGCCAATCTTTATGGAAGCCGTGGCAAAAGCCTTGAAAGATTTCCCGGGAATGAATATTTCTGTAGATGGCGATTACATCATCAAAAAGAAAAATATCAACTTAGGAATGGCAGCTTCATTGCCAAACGGAAATTTAATCGTTCCTGTTATTAAAAATGCAGACCAATTGAACTTGGTTGGTATGGCAAAAGCAGTAAACGATTTAGGAAGCCGTGCAAAAGCAGGTAAACTAAAACCAGACGATACACAAGGAGGAACTTATACTGTGACTAACGTTGGGACATTCGGAAGTGTTTTCGGAACGCCAATTATCAACCAGCCACAAGTGGGGATTCTGGCTTTGGGTGCGATTCGTAAAGTACCGGCGGTTATCGAAACACCGGAAGGGGATTTCATCGGAATCCGTAACAAAATGTTCTTGTCGCACAGTTATGACCATAGAGTTGTAGATGGTGCGCTTGGAGGTTCATTTGTGAAACGCGTAGCGGATTATTTAGAAGCTTTTGATGTAAATAGAGATTTCTAAAATCAGATAAAATTATTTAAAAAATGACCTCAATTTGAGGTCATTTTTTTTTGTAATTAATTGATTGTCAGTATTTAAAAAATCGTAAATTAGTAGTTATCAAAAGAATAGAAATCATGAAAGAAATTATACCTTTTTTTTTAGTTGTATTTTTATTTAATTCTACTGTCGCATTTGCACAATATGGAAGTCTTGACCCCACTTTTGGAGACCAGGGGAAAGTAATTACTCATTTTGGACAATATGAATCTGATGTCAGGGCTTTAGCTATACAACCTGACGGGAAAATAATAGCAGCTGGGAATGTTTTTGATCACAGTGGTTATAATCAACATGGTTTGGCCAGGTATAATATGGATGGTTCCCTTGATAGTACTTTTGGTACTAATGGGAAAGTGATAGGTGATGTTTTGGGATTAATGTTGCCCTTAAATTCTGAGTCTGTACTGCTGCAAACAAATGGTAAAATTATTGGCGGAATAGCCAGTACAAGTTTTAATGCTGGTTTAATAAGATATAATCTAAATGGGACTTTAGATACTAGCTTTGGAGTTGGTGGAATAGTTATGAAAGATTCCGTTAGATTTAATTCTTTAGCAGCCCAGTCTGATGAAAAAATCATCGCTGCCGGATTTTTATTTGAGGGTTCCAATAGGAATTTTGGATTAGTTCGATACAGTAAAGATGGTGTTTTGGATACTAATTTTGGTACAAATGGAGTAGTTGCAACATCAATAGGAGGGAAAGATTTTGGACATGCAGTAACGCTACAGTCTAATGGAAAAATTATTGTTTCGGGATCTACTTCGTCCGATGGTGGTAATAGTAGCGATTTAGCGATTGTAAGATATAATACTAACGGTGCATTAGATACTACTTTCGGAACTAACGGAATAGTAATCATTGATATTGATGATAATGACAGTGCTACGCATGTAAAAATTCAATCTGACGGGAAAATAGTATTAACGGATTATTCGTACCATCAGGAACCACTTTATTCTTTTATTATTTCTACTAAATTGTTGCGCCTTGAGTCTAATGGGGATTTAGATACCAGTTTTGGGATAAATGGAAAAGTTACAGCGCCCTTTGTGGGTGCATTAACTATCCAATCCGATGGTAAAATAGTAGTAGCCGGATCTTATGAGAATGCTGAGAATTATAATGATATTGCCTTGGCGCGTTATCTAATCAATGGAGATTTAGATGTTACTTTTGGAAGCAATGGTGTTGTTATTACATCTATTGGAGAGAGTACCAGAAGCTCGGCAAGTGCAGTGGCCTTGCAATCCGATGGTAAAATTGTGGTCGGTGGAGCAAAAAGTGAAGCGTTTCTTTCCTCTCATCCTCATTCTGTTTTGTTGCGGTATAATTCGGGAGTGCAATTGTCTAATCCTGAATTCAGTATTCAAAAAAACACCTTTTCAGTTTATCCAAATCCGGTAAATGAAATGGTGAATTTAGATTTTAATCTAAAGGAATCTGAAGAATTATCCATCGATTTGTTTAATATTAATGGAGTAAAGATTGCTAATTTAATAAAAGGCAAAACATTTCAAACCGGCTATCATTCCCAAAAATTAGAATTGCCGGAAACGTTATCCAAAGGTATTTATTTCTTGAATATATCTAACGGCAGCACTGCTTCAAATGTTAAAATTGTTAAGTAATAAAGTAAAGAATGTAACAAAGTTGTCAGTTTCCCACCTGACGGGTTTTTGTTTTTATATTGTTTTATATTAAAGTATATTTGCGTTTCATAAAACCTAAAAATGGAACTGAAATTAAACAAACCAATTTGCTTTTTTGACCTTGAAACTACTGGAATTGAAGTGGCTAAAGATCGAATTGTAGAAATATCGATATTCAAAGTTTTTCCAAACGGAAATAAAGAAAGCAAAACCTGGCTGGTTAATCCAACGATCCCAATTCCGCCACAAACTACCGCAGTTCATGGAATTACCGATGAAAAAGTGGCTAATGAACCCACATTCAATGAGCTGGCTTCGCAGGTTTATACCATGATTAAAGATTCCGATTTAGCAGGATTCAATTCAGATCGATTTGATATTCCGTTACTAGCCGAAGAATTGCTTCGTGCCGGAATAGATTTTGACATGAAAAACCGCGTTTCTGTTGATATTCAAACGATTTTCCATAAAATGGAAGAACGCACTTTGGGTGCAGCATTAAAATTCTATTGCGGTCAAAACTTAGAAAACGCACATTCAGCCGAAGCCGATACCATGGCGACTTACGAAATCCTGAAAGCCCAATTAGACCGTTACCCGGAATTGGAAAATGATATGAAATTGCTGTCGGAATTCTCGACCAGAAAAAAAATTGCCGATTTTGCCGGAATGATAGCCTTTGACAAGGAAGACGAAGAGATTTTTACTTTTGGGAAACACAAAGGAGTAAAAGTAGAAAAAGTACTTGAGAATGAACCGGGCTATTTCAGCTGGATTCAAAATGCTGATTTTCCGCTTTATACCAAAAAAGTATTGACGGCCATTAAACTTCGAAAACTGAATAATAAATTAAGCTAGAATAAAAATAGCCCTGATAGAAGTGGAAATCCTTTTTTGTTTTTTCTTTAAAAACAAAAAAGATTGCAACGGATCGCGGGAATAGCTCCAAGAAAAGAAATGAAAATCATCTGTATCGGTAGAAATTATACCAAACATATTGAAGAATTACAAAACGAAAGGCCACAAGAACCGGTAGTTTTCATGAAACCGGATTCGGCTGTTTTATTAAAACAACATCCGTTTGTGATTCCGGAATTTTCGGAAGACATTCATCATGAACTTGAAATTATTGTAAAAATAAATAAAGTCGGGAAATATATTGATGCTAAATTTGCCCATAAATATTATGATGAAATTGGAGTAGGAATCGATTTTACGGCGCGAGATTTACAACAAAAACTGAAAGACAAAGGATTGCCGTGGGAAAAAGCCAAAGCATTTGACGGCTCAGCAGTTATTGGAGAATTTTTACCAAAAAGTAATTTTAGTTCACTAGAAAATCTTACATTTGAATTAACCAAAAATGGGGAAACAGTCCAAAAAGGGAATTCCAGTCATATGTTGTGGAAAATTGATGAACTTATATCCTATGTTTCTCAATATTTTACGCTAAAAATTGGAGATATTATTTTTACCGGAACACCGGAAGGTGTTGGGATTGTGAAACCAGAAGATGTTTTAGAAGGATTTTTAGAGGGAAATAAACTATTTAGAATACACGTAAAATAATGGCTTTACATTACAACCTAGCAAAAGTGTACGCACTTTCAGATAACGATCCGGAATTTGTATCAGAAATCATTAATTTGTTTGTCACAGAAGTGCCTTCAGATTTGGAACAGGTTAAAGACGGAATCGAAGAAAAAAACCACAAAAAAGCCTATAGTTATGCGCATAAAATCAAGCCTTCTCTTGATTTATTGGGACTGAATGTGGCTTATGAAGAAATTCTGCAAATAGAAGCCTGGACAAAAACCGAAGGCAAAAAGAAAGAGATCAAAGAAATCTATAAAAGTGTAGCCCACCAAGTAGAGAAAGCGGTCAAAGAAATCAAGAAAGACTTCAGTTTATAGTCATAAATCAATTAGAAAGACAAAAAGTATCAGTTGATAATTTTTGTCTTTTTTCTTTATATCCAACATACATCAAAAAATGAAAGCAACCATAGTTACTATTGGTGATGAAATTCTGATAGGCCAAATTGTCGATACCAATTCAGGATTCATTGCAAAATCATTAGATCGAATCGGAGTAGAAATCCACGAAATGATTTCTATTTCAGACAGCAAACAACATATCTTAGATACTTTAGCCCAATTGCAAAATCAAGTCGATTTAGTCATTATTACCGGAGGTTTAGGTCCAACAAAAGATGATATTACCAAAAAAACCTTGTGTGAGTATTTCGGAGATACTTTAGTAGTGAACAAAGACGTGGAAGCTCATGTAATCGATCTAATCGAGCGCGTGATGAATCGCCCGGCTTCGCAAATGAATAAAGACCAGGCACTGGTTCCTTCGCAATGTACGGTACTTCACAATAAAGTGGGAACGGCTCCAGGAATGTGGATGAAAAAAGAAAATACCGTTTTTATTTCGTTACCCGGCGTTCCGTATGAAATGAAATATTTGGTCGAAAACGAAATCATCCCAAAAGTTATCAAAGAATACAAACGACCATATATCATTCATAAAACAATTCTTACCTACGGACAGGGCGAAAGCCTTGTGGCAGAACGTATTGAAAACTGGGAAAATAATTTACCTGAATTTATCAAACTAGCCTATTTGCCTAGTCCGGGAAAAGTGCGTTTGCGACTTTCGGCAAGAGGAACCGATAAAGAATTCTTAGAAAAAAAGATTGAAGAAAACGTGATTTCGTTAACCAAAATCATCGGAGATATTATCGTTGGTTTTGAGGATTCGGATACGATAGAAGTCGTTCTCGGACGATTATTAACTCAGCAAAAGAAAACCCTTGCGACAGCCGAAAGTTGCACCGGCGGTAAAATTGCACAGGTTTTAACGGCAGTTGCCGGCGCTTCCAATTATTTCAAAGGAAGCGTGGTTTCGTATGCGACAGAAACCAAAATATCCGTTTTAGGACTTTCGGAAGCATTGGTAAAAGAACATTCGGTAGTCAGTGCTCAGGTAGCAAAAGAAATGGCCATCGCCATAAAACGACTCATGAAAACCGATTACGCAATTGCCACAACCGGAAACGCCGGACCGTCAAAAGGAGACGAAAATGCCGAAATCGGAACCGTTTTTATCGCTTTGGCCACACCAAACGAAGTTATCGTCGAAGAATTTAATTTTGGTCAACCCCGTGAAAAAGTGATAGATAGAACCGTAAATAAAGGATTGGAAATGTTGCAGAAAGAAATTTTAAAAAATCTACTTTAATTATTTTGTATTATAGGTTTATTTTTTGTTACTTTGCACCCTCGATTTGAATAACGATAAAAGATAAGATAATGTCAAGAGTTTGTGACCTTACAGGTAAAAGAGCGATGGTAGGAAATAACGTTTCTCACGCTATGAATAAAACTAAGAGAAAGTTTTCCGTTAACTTAGTTAAAAAGCGTTTTTATCTTCCTGAAGAAGATAGATGGATTACTCTTAGAGTAGCAGCATCTACAATAAAAACAATTAATAAAAATGGAATCGCTGCAGTTTTGAAAAAAGCACAGTCAGAAGGATTTATTAAATAATCCATTCCTAATAAATATATAGCAAGATGGCAAAGAAAGGTAATAGAATTCAGGTAATTTTAGAATGTACAGAACACAAAACATCAGGTGTTCCGGGGACTTCTAGATACATAACAACAAAGAACAAAAAAAATACTCCAGACAGATTAGAGATTAAGAAATTTAATCCAATCTTGAAACGTGTAACAGTTCATAAAGAAATTAAATAATAATTAGTCATGGCAAAGAAAACCGTAGCATCGTTACAAACCGCTTCTAAAAGATTATCAAAAGCCATCAAAATGGTGAAATCTCCAAAAACTGGTGCATATACATTCGTAGAATCTATTATGACTCCTGAAGCAGTTGATGAATTCTTGAAAAAGAAATAATTCACAATACATTATATAGAAAAGCTACTTTCATTCGGAAGTAGCTTTTTTATTTTTTATATTTACCACTTGAAAGAATTAGGAGCAGAAAATTCGGGCTTTTTCAATAAATGCAATACCCGCTTTCCGTTGCAATCTTTTTTGTTCTTAAAGAAAGAACAAAAAAGGATTTCCACTCCAATCGGGGCTAAAAGACCAATGATTCGCAGACTATTCAATTTCGGGTTCAAAAACATATAAACAAAAGCAAGAATGAATTTTTTTAAAAAAATATTTTCTTCAGAAAAAAAAGAAACATTAGACAAAGGTCTCGAAAAATCGAAAACCACGTTTTTTACCAAACTAACCAAAGCCGTAGCCGGAAAATCCAAAGTCGATGACGAAGTGCTCGATAACCTGGAAGAAATCCTCGTGGCCTCAGATGTCGGTGTCAATACCACGCTGAAAATCATCACCCGAATAGAAAAACGCGTTGCCGAAGACAAATACTTAGGAACCGATGAACTCAACCAAATCCTCAGGGATGAAATCGGAGGTTTGCTTTCGGAAACCAATTCCGGTGAAGCCACCGAATTTGTCATTCCAATCAATACAAAGCCCTACGTTCTTATGGTAGTTGGGGTCAACGGAGTCGGGAAAACCACAACAATAGGAAAACTAGCGTATCAATTCAAAAAACAAGGCTACAAAGTAGTTCTTGGCGCCGCGGATACTTTTCGTGCCGCAGCCATCGACCAATTGCAGGTTTGGGCCGATAGAGTAGGTGTTCCTTTGGTAAAACAAAATATGGGGAGCGATCCGGCTTCCGTAGCCTTTGATACATTGCAATCTGCTGTTGCCCAAGATGCCGATATCGTAATTATTGATACCGCCGGACGTCTGCACAACAAAATCAATTTAATGAACGAATTGACCAAAGTAAAACGCGTCATGCAAAAAGTCATAGACGAAGCGCCTCACGATGTATTATTGGTTTTAGATGGCTCAACAGGACAAAATGCTTTTGAGCAGGCCAAACAATTCACTGCCGCTACCGAAGTGACCTCACTCGCCGTAACCAAACTTGACGGAACAGCAAAAGGTGGCGTAGTCATCGGAATTTCCGACCAATTCCAGATTCCGGTAAAATACATCGGAGTAGGAGAAGGCATCGAAGATCTTCAAGTGTTTAATAAGTACGAATTTGTAGATTCCTTTTTTAAGTAAAATAAATATGGATTTTTTTAAAAATATAAAACCCATTCAGCTCTATATGGGCAGTATTATCTTTTTTGTACTTTCCAGTTTAGCCAGAAAAGAGTATCATACTTTATACCTCCTTTTTCTGATACTTGGAGTAGTATTGTTCTTTTTAGGAATCATCAAAAGAATCAAGAAATAGTAAACATCCTTAAAATTTTTGTCATTGGTTATATCGAAAAATTTGACCGGATTTAGATAAATAAAAACCCATTTCGCCTTGAAATGGGTTTTTTGTTTTTTTGGAATTTATTGATGACGATGTTGTTAAATGAGGTCCGTATTCGTAAGAATATAAAGGTGAATTGATCTTTATATCCTCTGCAATGAGCTTTAAACGTTAAAATTAAGTATTTTGTCGATTAAATGTGTATTTTTAAGACATAATTATGTGTTTGTTAATATTGGTCTTAGCTTATAAGGAAGCGGAAATAATGTTGATTTTTATACATTTAAAAATATTTGCTTATGAAATTCTCTACCCTCACCAAATTCCTGCTTGCCTTTACATTTCTGTGGTCTTCCGTGCTTTTTTCTCAAGGGAATCCGCAAATTTTTGTAAGTTATGGCAATCCTGCGATTAATATTACGAACGGTGGAACCATAAGTTTTGGTGCCTCAACAGAAATTTCATTTACGGTTACTAACGTTCCAACTAATGGGAATTCTTCCTTGGTTTTGCAAAATCCGCCAATTACTTTAAGCAATACTAATTTTGTAATTTCATCTCCGCCTTCAAGATTTAATATTAAAAGAGATGAATTTAGTGTTTTTAAGATAAGAAAAAATAATTTCAATTGCAATTCCGTTCCAGAATCTACGGTGGTTACAATCTATTCTAACGCGAATAATTATCCAATATTTACTTTTACAATAAATTTTACCAACGCTCCATTAATTTCTGTGTTGGGTGGTACACCAACACAACCTGTTCCCAACGGACAAACTATTCCTACTTCAACTAATGGAACCTTATTTGGAACTGTTACTGTCGGAGCGACAACAACGAGAAATTATTTAATTACTAATACTGGGACCTGTGCTCTAACGCTGGGTTCATTAACCTGTTTCGGCTACAACCCCGTAACTGGGATACAATCTGTGGATTTTACGATAATTATTCAACCAACACCATATCCTTCTGCTGCCGGTACTCCTGCTTCGAACATAATTGCACCTGGAGGTGCTTCCTATTTTGTCGTTTTGTTTCATCCGACATCTCCGGGCATTAAATTCGCCATAATTTCAATTCCTAGTAATGATGTAACAAAAAACCCCTATACTTTTGTCGTAAGTGGTGAAGGATTTAATCCAAGCGTCACGGGACCGGGTGGTGGAAATCCAGACTTTAGACTATGGCTTAAGTCTACCAGAGGAATTACTTTACCTCTAGGTGTTAGTACGAATTACAGTGTTCCGCTATGGAGAGATTTGGGATCAACGGGTAAAGATGCAACACAAACTACAGTTGCAAATCAACCTACTTATGTTGATGCAACAATTGGAAACATCAATTATAATCCTGTGGTAAAGTTTCAAAATAATGGAACATCACTTAATCAATTTATGTACAACACAGATAACGGGTATTACACGCATGAAACTTTTATTGTTATGGAACCGGAAGCTGCCATAGACGGAACGACATCGCCCATGACTATTATTTCAGGAACTTCAGCTTCAAATCCTACATATCCAATTATTGCAAACGAGCATACAGGAATTGGTTTTGGTGATTTTACGACACGTTTTGCCAATGAAAGATTATGGTTCAGTCAGTGGCAAGATAATAGTGGAAGTTTTTATAGCGTTGCAGATAATGTTGGAGATTATTCTAAAGCAGGTATTATCAATACTCGTAATAAAACGACTACTGCTTCAGATGGTGTAGATTTGTTGTTTAATACTAATGTTATAGGAACTATAACTAGCAGTTTGTCCTATTCTAATTTGGGTTTCAACGATGGTTCTATTTGGAAAGGAACCCCTTATAATATTGGGAAAAATATAAATAGCGGTACTGCTTATGGAAATCTTAATGGTAGAGTAGCGGAGATAATTTCTTACGCTTCTCGTGTGCTTGATGTGAATCGTCCTAAGATAGAAACCTATCTTGCTATAAAATATGGTATCACTTTAGGATTAAACGGAACTAGTCAAAATTATCTTGATTCTGGAGGAAACATTATTTGGGATATTTCTAATAATGCGGGTTTTAACTATAATATTGCAGGAATTGGTAAGGATGTAGCTTCTGATTTATATCAAAAACAGTCTAAAAGCAGTAATGATCCCAATGAAGTAACTATAGGTTTAGGAGTTATTGCATCAACAAACAATGCTAATATAAATGAGTTTAAAAAAGATCGTGATTTTTTGGTATGGGGTTCTGATAATGGTACTTATACAGCAAGTGGTTCTAATACCACCACAATAAATAGCGGACTAACTACCTCGACAACCCGAATCAATAAGAAATGGAAAATTGTTGAAACTAAAACGGATGTAGACGGTGATGTTGAAAATGTATTTGTAGGTATCCCGGTAACAGCTTTCAGTGCATTTCCAAAACTTGCCAATGAAGAATATGCTTTAATTGTTAGTGACAACGCTAATTTTAGCGATGCAGATATTATTGATATCATACCATTGAAAATAAATGTAAATGCACTTGGAGTTCCAATATTAAATAAAGAAGGAAACCAAACGTATCAAACTTGGTATGATTTTGATGGTGTTAAGTATTTTACTTTTGGGAAAGCGCTTAAAGTTACCGTAAAAGAGGCTGTAAATATTCACGCTATTGATAATTTTTTAGTTGGGGAGTATGCCTTAAATCTTAATAGCGGTTCATTTACAATAGGTTGTTGGTTAAGAAATGATGGGAGCAGCACTGCTAATAGAACTATAATTAGTAAAGGGGTTAATTTAGAATTACGTTTGAATGCGCAACATAAAGTGGAGGCATATTGGGATGGTGTTTTAAGATTTCAATCAACTACTCCGGTTGCTGATGGGAAATGGCATAACATCGTTGCCGTGTATTATGCAGGAGCGGCGGACTTTTATGTAGACGGAGTGATAGAATCATCCACATTTAATCTTTCAAATCCATCCCCGAATTATTCCAGGTTTTCAGTTGGCGCGCTTTATGTTAATAAAAATGATATTAGAACGCCTTTTAATGGTGAAATTGACGAAATCAATATTTGGAACATGGCATTAACGTCAGACCAGGTAAACTATATCATGAATCAGGAAATTGAAAAACATGCAAACGGTAATGTTAATGGTAAAGTAATCCCACAATCAATTACTAAAAATGAATTTAAAACAATTCCTTGGAGCCAACTTAAAGCATATTATGATTATAATGTGTATTATGGTACTACTATAGAGGGATTAACAGATGACCGCAATTTTTTACGAATAAAATATCTAAAAAAAGATAAACAGATTTTTAATGCTCAAACAGCTCCATTACCGTATGAAACTATAGGGGATGGTGCATGGGAAAATTCTGCAATTTGGAATAATGGTGCTTTGCAAACTATTCCGAATAATACTTCCATAATCAGTGCTGGTAAATCAGTAAATGGAAATATAGTTAATATCAAACACAATATTACGTCTACTGGAAACAAAACTGTTTTAGGATTGTTTGTGGAAGGTACTGATGCGGTAACCTACAAAACCTTATCGGCAAATAATGATACTAAGGTACAAGTTTCCCACTATTTAAAATTAGACGGTTTAATTGACTTACCAGGCCGTTCTCAACTGATTCAGACTCTCGACAGCGAATTGGATCCCACAAGTAAAGGTTTCATAAAAAGAAGCCAACAAGGAACCATTAATAAATATAACTATAACTATTGGTCGTCACCCGTAGGCCCGATAAATGCGGTTACAAATAATAATGATTATACCGTAAATGGAGTATTTAAAGATGGTACAACAGCCACACCTTTAAACATTAACTGGATTGGTGGATATAACGGTTCATCTGGTACGCCAATTAGTTTAGCCAGATACTGGTTATATAAATTTGCAAATGGTACACAATATGCCAATTGGCTTCAAATTAATGAAAATTCTCCTATCCGTCCTTCCCAAAGTTTCACTCTAAAAGGAAATGGACCGGTAGATCCAACCAATACGATAACCCAAAATTATACCTTTGTAGGGAAACCATATAATGGTTTTATAAATAGTACTTCAATATTAGCAGATAATTTATTTTTGGTAGGAAACCCATATCCTTCAGCTATAGATGCTTTCGAATTTATAAAAGATAACATATCGGTAGCTAACTTCGGATATCACCCAACGGGCATTATTACGGGAGCACTTTATTTTTGGCAACATTCCCCTAATAACAATTCTCATTACGTCGCGGGGTATACGGGCGGTTATGCGATGTTGACGCTGGTAGGTGGAACTCCTCCAATTGCGCCCGCTGGTATTAGTGGTGTTGGAACGGGGACTACTAAAGTTCCATATCAGTATATTCCTGTTGGTCAAGGATTTTTTGTGAGGGGAGAAATTGGAATCAGCGGCCCTGTACCTATTCTGTTCAACAATAATCAACGATCTTTTATTAAAGAAGATGCCTTTGACGATGCCAGTCTGCAAATTTCTAATACGATGTTCCGTAATAATGCCAGCAAAACAGTTGACCGTTTTTCTGATAATGCTAACGATCCGGTTTATAATTTTAAAAACCCAAAAATTAGGCTAGGTTTTGATAACACTACTAATTTGCACAGACAATTATTAATTGGGTTTATGAATGAAAATGCAACAGACGGTGTAGATAAGGGATATGATGGTCATCAATTGGATACCCAGAGTAGCGATCTTTATTTTATCATTAATGATAAGGAATTCACTATTCAAGGTGTGGGCGCATTTGATGTTGGGAAAAAATATCCGTTAGGGGTAAAAATGAATATAGCAGGTCAGGTTAAGTTTATGATTGATGGTACAGAATTCTTGCCTGCAAATCAAAAAATATACATCTACGATAAGCAAACTTCGATTTATTATGATATTACTGAAACACCTGCTGAAGTAAAATTAGCTGCAGGGACTTATAATAATCGTTTTGAGCTAACTTTTCAAACAAACAGGCTAGGAGAAGATGAATTACCGGAAGCTAAGTTACAGATTTACAATAATGACTTAAAAAATAAATTGTATGTCGTTAAAAATAAGGCCGTTGAAATAAGAGAAATTTCAGTTTATGATATTAACGGAAGGCAACTGATTAACATGAAAAAAGTGCCAAACATTAAATCAATTGAAATTCCATTCTATGCGGCTCCAGGAGTTTATTTAGTTAATGTGACTACCTCTAAAGAAGTAATCAGTAAAAAAATACTGAAACAATAACCCATAAAGCGCTGTATCATTCATACAGCGCTTTTATTTTTACCCACAAATCATTATCAAAAGTAGATAAGGCCGCGTTCACTTCATCGGCGGCATCTCCCATACGGATAACGACCATTTTTTTACTCGGAATTACATATATTTTTTGATCATTTTTACCCAAAGCCATGAACATGTCATTTGGTGCTGAAGGGATAATACTCCCGGAAAACTGATATTGAGATTGCGGTAAATGATAACTGGGCTTTCCGTTCAGCCACCATAAATAGCCATATCCCAAATTGATATTTTGAGAAGTGGTTGTAGCCTGCGTGAAATAATTTTCATTCAGAATCTGCTCATTTTTCCATTTTCCTTTGTTTAAATTCAATAATCCAAATCGGGCCATACTTCGGGTAGTACTCCAATACACAATGTTATTTCCGGAGGCAAACCAAGTGCCATTCATACCAATTTTATCTCTCAATTTTGCATTGAAATAAGTATTCCAGGTTTCTCCGCTTGCTTGTGCGACAACATCTTGCAATTTTACGTAAACGTTATGATAGGCCCAACGTGTTCCTGCATCGGCAACATATTCAAGACTCGCAGGGTCAACAGCATCACCATTGGTAATATCTTCTATTCCTGAGGTCATTGTGAGAAGGTTTTTGCAAGTGATTAAATTTTCCTGGGCTAATGTTTCACTGGTCCAACCCGTGCCGATATAATCGGAAACTTTATTATTTATGTTGAGCAAACCTTCTTGTTCCCCAATGCCAACCATGGTTGAGGTCAATGTTTTTCCGGCACTTGCCCAATACCAATTAGTTGAAGCAGAATGACCGTTGAAATAATTTTCCATTACGATTTTTCCGTCGACCAAAATGATAAACCCTTTGGAATGTTTCAATTCAAGATAATCCAACAGCGGCTGTACGGCAGTTTCATTCCAACCTAAATTGACAATCGATTTGGTTTCCCAAGTTGCACTTCCATCAGTTGGTGGAAAATACGTGCTTTCGGTTGTTGAAGCATTTTCTTCGGAACTACATCCTACAAAAAGGATAAGGAATAAAAAAGGGAAGTGTATTTTTCTCATAGTAAGAAGTATATTCTTTTAAGACTTTAAAAATAGAAAATAGTTTAATAGGAATGGATTTGTTTATAAATAAATGCAGTTTTAAAAACTTTAAAAAGTAAATTTGTAAAAATTATAATTCGGATGAATAAAATATATACACTGCTGTTTCTTTTGATATTGACTTCATGCCACCAAAAGGTTTCAGAAAAAGATATTTCAAAATTAAACGGATATTGGGAAATTGAAAAAGTCATTCTTCCGAACGGAAATGAAAAAAAATATACCATCAATGAAACTTTTGATTACTTTCAGATAAAAGCCAATAAGGGATTTCGAAAGAAAGTTAAACCACTATTAAACGGAAGGTTTGAAGTAGATGAACAATCCGAAAAAGTGGAAATTGTTTTTGAAAAGGACAAGACCTATATGGTTTACACCACGCCTTATGCAAAATGGAAGGAAGAATTACAATCACTTTCCGACGAAAAAATGGTTATTGTCAATACTGCAAAAGCGGAATATCATTACAAAAAAGCAATACCAATAAATCTTCTGGGCGATGGCAAAAAGACTAAATAACGAAAGTTCTATCGGGGATGTTCTGAAACAAATCATTGAGGTAAATAAGCTTCAACCCGGAATGGATCAGATTTCGGTAAAAGAAGCCTGGGTTTCATTAATGGGAAACGGAGTGAATAGTTATACCAAAAATGTAGTCCTAAAAGGAAGTACGCTTTATGTAGAATTGACTTCTGCAGTTTTGCGTGAAGAATTAAGCCACGGAAAATCAAAAATAATTACCATGATTAATGAAGAGTTGCGAAGAGATCTCGTTAAAGAAGTTATTTTAAGGTAAAGACATAAAAAAAAGCCTAACAAATTTAAAATCTGTTAGGCTTTTTATATTTCCGAATAAATCCGTTAATTATTTTGAGTTGACTAGAACTGCTCTCTTCCAGCAAAATGGAAAGCACCTTCGATAGCTGCATTTTCATCGCTATCAGAACCGTGAACCGCATTTTCTCCGATAGAAGTTGCGTATGCTTTACGGATTGTTCCTTCAGCAGCATCAGCAGGATTTGTAGCACCGATTAAAGTTCTGAAATCTTCTACTGCGTTGTCTTTTTCTAAAATAGCAGCAACAATTGGACCTCTTGACATGAATTCAACTAATTCTCCGTAGAAAGGTCTTGCAGCATGAACAGCATAAAATGCTTGTGCATCAGCTATTGTTAATTGCGTTAATTTCAAAGAAACAATTTTGAAACCTCCGTCTGTAATCATTGCTAAAATGTTACCGATGTGTCCGTTAGCGACAGCATCTGGCTTAATCATTGTAAATGTTCTATTTGTTGCCATTTTGTGTATTTTTTAATTTTGTGCAAAAATATACTTTTTTTATGGATTGATTTTAATAAATCAACAATTTAAAGATGATATTCTATTGGTAAATGCTATTTTTCAGTACTTATACCTTAAAAATTAATTTGTTTTTGTAAAAAAGCCATAATATAAAAGACCACAAGATTACATTTAGTATTGCAAATACCAAAGATGCCGACATTGGATTATTAAAAAAAGGAGCAATACAGGAGCTGTAAAAATAGTCCTGAAGATTAATTGTTTTTGCTGTTATTTCTGGATTTTTAAATTCGATCATACGCAATACTTTTGGAATAATTCCCGAAAAGAAAAACACGATCATTGGGTTTACGCCCCAAATTAAAAACAATGTACTCCATCTTTTATAGTTTGCGACATCAATAACATAGTATAAAACGGTTAAACACAATATTGCTAATCCAGATGTATATAGCACGTAAGAACTCGTCCAAAGGGATTTATTTATAGGGAATATTGTGCTCCAAACAATGCCTAAAACAGTAATCGTTAGACCTCCGATTACCATCTTTTTGATGATTTCCAACTGTGGCAAAGAACGATTAAGCAATTGCCCGATGAGAAGCCCGCTTATCCCTGAAGCAATTGCAGGTATTGTACTCAAGATACCCTCCGGATCCCAAGTTTTTGTATAAACCCACAAATGGCCTGGTAATAATTCATTATCCAACCAAGCCGCCAGATTGGTGTTTATTTCAAAATTTGCTGTTCCAATTCCAGGAACCGGGACCAAAGCCATTATCCCCCAATAAACTAATAACAGTACGGAAGCAGTAAGTAGTTGTGTTTTTTGAGTGGTTTTTAAATACAATAGTGAAACAAAGAAATAGACAATTCCGATTCGTTGCAACACTCCTGGGATTCTAACTTCCCGATATTCTTCGATGCCGCTAAAAGCCAAAAATAGTAAAATACCAAAAATAGAAAGTGCCAAATAAGTTTTTACCTTTAGGCTGAAGTTACCCATAAGCGCATAGCTTACCCCGAATGTTATTGCTAATCTGCCGAATAATAATGGAATTCCTTCCAAGCTAAAGAGTTCTATTTTACTAAAAAAATTCAGAAATAACCCCAAACAAAAAATCCGTAAAGAACGTACGATTATTTTGTTGAAAGCAGCATTGTCAAACGTTTTGGCAGGCATGGCAAAAGGGATAGCCGTTCCCATTATGAAAATGAAGAAAGGAAACACCAAATCGGCAGGTGTACAACCGTTCCAGTCTGCGTGCTTTAAAGGAGGATAAATAAAGGACCAACTGCCAGGATTATTTACAATAATCATAAATAAAATGGTAACCCCTCTAAATACATCCAATGAAATTAAACGTTCCTTAATCATTGTCTTCGGTTGATTTTAGTGAATATGAATTATGAAAATCAATTATTTGGCTCGTAAACTCCTATTTTTAAGGAAGTGCAATTACGTTAAATTTGGTTTCTAATGGATTAAGTAGGTTTATCAAAGTAGGAATCAAATTTTCTCCGTTTTCCAAATAAAATTCAGAAAAATTAGCTGTTCGTTCCTGCAAACTATGATTTGGAAATAGTTCGTTTTGTAAATCGGTGATTCGTTCCAAGGCTTCGCTGTGTTTTCTTTTTTGTGCTTTCAGCAAACGTTTTTCCAGATTTTCCAATCCTTTTATTTGTTTAGCTTCTTGTGCTTTTACAGCTCCCAAAAAAGATTGATCCGTTTGATTCGCAATTTGATATAAATGGTCAAACTGTTGCTGTAAAACTGCTTTCTGTGATGAAAAATCAATAGGGAATTCTGAAAACTCTTTTACTTTTAAATTCACTAAATCGGCTTGTTTCGAAAATAAATCCATCCACGACAATTCTAATTTGTCTGCTTTTTTGGCTTGTTTTCCGGTTGCTAATAAAACGGAATTACGAAGTAAAAGTATCGGAAAAGTAATATTTACTTTCTCAAAATATGATTTCAACTCTAACCAATAAGCAATTTCTCCGCCGCCACCAATGTAGCACAGATTGGGTAAAATCACCTCCTGAAATAACGGACGCATTATTACATTGGGGCTGAATTTTTCAGGATGATTTTCTATAACATTTAAAATTTCATCTTCTGAAAATTCAATTTTAGTGTTATTCACTTTATAAATTCCATCTTCCAGAATAATGCGTTCTCTCAAATTATTTTCTAAATAAAACAAATTGATTTCCCGTGGATTTACCTGAATGGGATAATCTTTCAGTTTTTCCGTGGTTTCCAAAACGCATCTATTTGAAGTTTGATGCAATAATTCTTCTTTTACAAACGGTATAAATTCTCTTTTCAAATAGGAATCATCTGCATCTAAAATCACCAAACCCGCTTCTCCAAAAAGTTGATTGGCTAAATAGCGAGTCGCATCAGCTAAGTTTTCATGATTTAAATACGCCTCCTGAAATAATTTTTTAATGGAATTGGCATTGTTTCCAGAACCTAATTCCAATGAAAAAACTTCGAAAATTTTATTTAATCCTTCTGTAGATAACCTTCCTACAGGGCCTGAACTTGGCGTATTCCAACGGATTTTTTTGCCTTTAAAATTGAAATAATTGATTTCTTCAAAATCGTGATCTTCCGTCGCCATCCAATAAATGGGAACAAAATCATACGTTGGATATTTTGCTTTTAATTCCTTTGTTAAATTGATGGTGGAAATAATTTTATACAAAAAATACAACGGCCCGGTAAACAAATTCAACTGATGTCCCGTTGTGACGGTGAATGTATTAGAATTAGATAGGGATTCAATATTTTGTTGAGTCAAATCTGAAGTTTGAATATTTTGATATTGTTTTTGTAAAACAGAGACCAAAACCTTTCGATGACTATCATTGAAATTATCTTGTTTTTCAAGAATTTGTCCCTCAAAATTTTCGAGTGTTGGAAAACGATTGTAAAGTGACAGTAAAGCTGGTTTTTGGTCCAAATAATCAACAATTATTTTAGAGAAATATCCGGAATTTTGGTAGCTGATACAGTCGGTTGGCATGGTTTACTTTTTTTGCTAAATTAACAAAAATAAAGGTATCGAAATTTGGTTTAACATTGAGTTAAGGAATGTGTACTTTTATCTTTTTAAAGTGAAATGACCTCTATGTTCTTTTCCATTGGCTCTGGTAACCACAAACCAGTAATCGGTAGATGGAAGTTCCTGACCATTATAAGTACCATCCCAAGAGGTATTATGAAATAATTCTTTGATAAATTTCCCATAACGATCCATGATTTTAACTTTTAGGCCAGGTTCAAAATAAGAGAATTTAATACTCCAGAAATCATTATAACTATCGCCATTTGGAGTAAAAAACGTAGGATACATTAATAAAAAAACGTCTTCTTCCATTGTTCCACATTCATTTTTATCGTGGACATATACCGTATAACTTCCGCTATTTAGGCCATAGAAAATATTGCTGTCCTGATAATGAATCCCATCTATAGAGTATTCGTAATTTCCAATACTTGATTCCGAAATTAAGATAGTTATAGTGTTTTGATTGTCGGTCCAGTCACTGGTAATTATATTGGTAATTGTAGCACTATTTGAAGCAACAACGGTAAAATCTTTTCTTGTAGAACAAAGCAATGGATTATGATTTTGGCTAACCGTTACCCAATAATTACCCGGCTGATTAACAGTAATTGATGGGGTTGTCGCAAGAGTTGACCATAAATAAGTGAAGCCAGAGCTGGAACCAGCCGTAATTGTAATACTGCTATTCTCGCAAAAACTATAAGTGTTTTGCATATTTACGGTTGGAGAAGCAATAAGGGTTAATTTCAATTCTACCACTTTGTAGCAAGAAGTGTTAGAAACAATTCTAACAAACACTTTATTAACACCTAAATTCAAGGGGTAATTACTGGAATTATTAATTTGATCAGAAACCAATTCATTTTCAGCACCTATAAGAGTCGTGTAATAAGCAAAACTATACGCCGAAGCATTAGAAATATGGTAAGAATTATAGCTGTTTAAATCTACTGTTTCGGAACCATCGTTTAAATTATCACATAATGATGCTGCATAATTATTTGCAGGTAAAGAGGTTGTAAGTGAAATAGTAACGGCCAATCTAATTATGCTTTCACAACCATTAATTGTTTGTGAAACGTAATAAGTTACTCCATTTGTTAGCAGGGTCGAAACTGCTAAAATAGTACCACTGGTAAAACTATCATACCATATTAGATTTGTACCCGAAACAACTACGTTATTCAAAGTTGGATTTAGACTAGTACAAAAAGTTTGAGATGAGCTTCCGGTTGGAGGTTGCGTGTTTTGGATGTTTATTAAAATAGGAACTCTAATACTCTCACAACCACCAATAGTTTGCGAGGTATAATAGGTTGTGCTATTTTGTAATAAAGTAGTATTTGGTAAAAGATTTCCACCCATTAAAGCATCATACCATTTGATGTTTTGACCTACAATAATTATTTCATTTATAGTTGCATTTTGTTGTATGCAAAAAGTTTGCGGGGAAGTTACACTTGGTGTTGGCGGAAAATTAGTAAATGGAATAATAATAGCCGTTGTAGCATTAGAAATGCATCCAACTGTATTTTTAATTTTAATTAAATAAGTACCTGGATTCAAATTCCCTAAAGTCGCTGTTGTACCCCATGTTATACCATTATCAAAACTAAATTCTGTAGCAATGGAATTTACCGTTATAGTTCCTTTTGGATTGGAACAATTCGGTTGTATTATACTAACTGTTGGTGCAAGTGGGTAATCTGTCGGAGCGTTTATTGTTACAGTAACTGGTTGTGACTCACAGTTTGAACTGTTTTTTACTTTAACCAGGTATGTTCCTATGGCTAATAATCCTGAATTAGGATTACCAGAATAAGTTACTCCATTGTCAAAGCTATATAAGAGAGCAGAACTTGTTACATTTATTGAACCAAAAGGATTACTACAGCTACTAGGTTGTATTACTGATAATATGGGATCTAACGGGGTTTCTGGTGAAGGATTAATAACAGCTGAAGAAGCAAGTGAAATACAACCTACGCTATTTTTAACTTTTAGCAAATATGTTCCTTGTATTAATCCTGATTGTACATTTGTAGTCGACCAGGTAATTCCATTATTAAAGCTATATTCAGTAGCTATAGAATTAATGGTAATTGCTCCGGTAGAAAAACTGCAATTCGGTTGAATAACAGTATAAGTAGGTACATTAGGTATAGAAATCAGATTTATAATAGCTGAATTTGCTAAGGAAATGCATCCCAAATTATTTTTTATTTTTATTAAATAAGTACCAGCCACCAAACTAGACTGTGAATTTGAAGTTGACCATGTTACGCCATTATCAAAACTATATTGAGCCGCAACAGTATTGATTGTAATTGTTCCGGTAACCAAACTACAATTTGGTTGTACAGTTGTAAACGTTGGCGCCACAATTACATTATTAGATCCATTTAATGTAACCGTTGTTGCAAGAGATGGACAGCCATTATTAGAGTCTTTTATTCTTATTAAGTAAGTGCCATCACCTAAAGAATTTAAAGAGGAACTGGTTCCCCAAGTGACACCGTTATCAAAGCTAAAAAGCACACCAAAACTATTAATTGTAATACTACCATTTGTAGCCCCACAGCTGGTGGGCTGAACAAAAGTTACAGAAGGAGCGGAAGGAGTTGGGGAGGTAGAATATATATATACATATTGAGCATATGAAACACAACCTAAAGCATTTTTTATTAAGATATAATAATAACCTGAAACTAGATTGGAAGCAATAGGATTAGTAGTCCAAGTTGATCCATTGTCAAAACTATATTGATCAGAAGGTGTTGCTATGGTAATACTGCCTCCGTTGCCACAACTCGGTTGAGTAACAGTAAAAGTTGGATCGGGTAAATAAAATTGATCTAAGGAGGCATACTGATTATAAGAAACACAACCCAAACTATTTTTAATCAAAATAGAATAATAACCAGAAGCCAAATTGGATGCTACAGGATTAGTAACCCAAGTTGTTCCGCCATCAAAGCTATATTGTGCAGATGGTGTGGTTATTGTGATAGTCCCTCCTGTTCCGCAACTGGGTTGAGTAACAGTAAAAGTTGGATTGGGTAAATAAAATGGATCTAAATAGGCATACTGATAATTAGAAACACAACCCAAACTATTTTTAATCAAAATATAATAATAACCGGAAGCTAAATTGGATGCTACAGGATTAGTAACCCAAGTTGTTCCTCCATCAAAGCTATATTGTGCGGATGGTGTGGTTATTGTGATGATCCCCCCTGTTCCGCAAATTGGCTGAACAATTGTAAATGTTGGATTGGGTAAATAATAAGACTCCATGTAAACGGATTGATATGATGATACACATCCCGAGCTATTTTTGATAATAACATTATAGTAACTTCCAGGAGCAAGATTAGAAGCTACAGGATTAGCAGTCCAAGTATTTCCGCCATCAAAACTATATTGCGCAGCAGTTGTAGTAATTGTAATACTTCCATTTGTGCCACAACCCGGCTGAACTACAGTATAATTTGGGGTTGCCAAATAGGTAGAATCAAGATAAGCATAAACATAATTGGACTCACAACCCAGAGCATTTTTTATTTTTATGTAATAATAACCTGCTTGCAAATTATTAGCTACCGGATTAGTTGTCCACGTGTTTCCTCCGTCAAAACTATATTGAGCAGCTGGTGTAGTAATAGTTATACTTCCAATGTTTCCGCAGGAAGGATTTACCGCTACAAATGTTGGATTTGGTAAATAAAAATAATCAAGATTTGCATACTGATAATTGGATCTGCAACCCAAGCTATTTTGAATCATTATATAATAAGTCCCTGGCGCTAAATTGGATGCAATAGGATTTGTAGTCCAAGTATTTCCACCATCAAAACTATATTGATCAGAAGGTGTCGTAATTGTAATTGTCCCACCTATACCACAAACGGGTTGTACAATAGTATATGTTGGATTTGGTAAATAAAAATAATCAAGATTTGCATATTGATAGTTTGAGATACAACCCAAACTGTTTTGTATCATTATATAATATGTTCCAGGTGCTAAATTTGATGCAATAGGATTGGTCGTCCATGTAGTTCCTCCATCAAGACTATATTGGGCAGCAGGTGTCGTAATTGTAATTGTTCCGCCTGTACCACAAATAGGTTGGATAATGGTGAAGGTTGGGATAACATTTAAATAAAAAGTGTTTAAAAAAGCATATTGAGTATAAGATTCACATCCCGCAGCATTCCTTATTTTAATCAAATAGGTACCCGGTGCCAAATCGTTTGCAATAGGATTTGTAGTCCACGTCACTCCATCATCAAAACTATATTGTGCTGCTGTTGTTGTAATATTTATTGTTCCCCCTGTGCCACAAACTGGTTGGGTTACCGTAAAAGTTGGATTCCCCAAATAAATTGTATTTATAATTACAAATTGGGACGAGGATTGACAACCGGCCGCATCTTTAACTCTAATAAAATAATTGCCTGGAATTAAGTTAGTCGCTGTTGCATTTGTAGTCCAAGTCACTCCATCATCAAAACTGTATTGAGCAGCAATACTTGAATTTATTGTTATAGATCCTGTGCCATCGCAAGTGGTGGGCTGAGTAACCGTAATATTTGAATTTCCTAATAATTGAGGTTCAGTAATACTTACCCCTGAAGCTGAAGAAACACAGCCGTTGGGTGTTTTTATTTTAATATAATAGGTTCCAACTGCCAACATATTTTTAGTTGGGCTAAGTTGCCATGTGGCTCCGTTATCAAAACTGTATTCGGATGCAGGTGTAGTTATTGTAATTGATCCGGATGTTACTATACAATTGGGAGGTACAGTAGTGAAACTAGGGCTGGAAATTATGTTGTTAACCATAAAATTAGAACTTATATAACAAGTAGAGCCATTTGTTATTTTCACAGAATAATTCCCTAAACTTGTTGGAAAAGAAGGAATACTATAGGTGCTATTTGTTGCTCCGGCAATGGCTATTCCGTTATGATACCATTGATAGGTTGTTCCTGTTCCGACATTTGCAGTAATATTAGCATTTAACACCAAATTATTATCGCAAAAATTTCCACTTTTAGTTATGTTTACGCCAAATGATGAGGCTGTGTTTAAAAGTAAATTATCATATAAAAAATAAGGATAAGACACTCCGGTATTGCTTGGATACGATAATGGTAAAACAGGTGGAGGACCTAGCATAATTGCATTTACATTTATGCTGGGAGTAAATAAAATAGTAATTTCACCCCAATTCGATACAGGGTTATATGTAGCATGACCAATTTCTATCCAAGATGGATCTAATGAAGTAGGGTTGTAAGTTGTATTTATCGGTAAATTAGCTCCATTAGTACAGCCATAAAGTGTTAAATTAACTGGCTCAAGGGTATTTACATTTATTCCCGCTGGACTTCCGTCGTCAAAACACATTATTCCTGCTATCTTGAATGTTAATTGATAATTTGTTCCGGCAATCATAGGCGACAGTAATGTGGCTCCTAAATATTCATTCCAATCGCTTAAATATAAAGCACCCACAATACCATTTCCATCGGGAAAGTTCTGAAGTCCGGCAGCAGAAATTGCGGGCATTATAAAACCACAAGTATTGTAATAATCAGTGGTAGCTTCTGTAGCTTGTATCCAAGGTGTTGCTAAATTTAATTGTGAAAATTGAGTTGGACAACTGGTATAAGTCTCAAACGAAGGATTTGGAATTATTGATGTAATGGATGATGTATTACAAATACAATCTGGATCATTCAAATCTATTTTTCCATCGCCATCATCGTCAATACCATTGCTACAGTTTTCTTGGGCACTTCCAATCAAAGTAAACAATAAGGTAAAAAATAAAAAAAATGCTCTCATTGTATTTCTATTTGATAGGTGTATCATTGTTTATGATTCATTTTCAGAATCTATTTTTATTATAAGCAATATAATTCTTACTTTTTTTAAATTCAATTGATTTATTCTTACTTTGATCAAATAGTTGACAAGAAAATAATGAAGAGGAATTTATGTTTTGCTATGGAAAATTTAAATCAGCGCAAATGTAGGTAAATTTATACAAATGAATATTATAAAATCATTATTTGAATTCATTTGTAATAAGGTGTAAATGCGATAATAATTTTAATTTCATAAATAAAAATGTCGTTGTAAACTTTTGTAAAAAAATGATAAATAACCCATATTTTTGCATAAATAATTTTTCTTGAAAACCAATATTTTCCTCATCACGCCACCCTTTACCCAACTGAACACTCCGTATCCGGCAACGGCCTATATCAAAGGTTTTTTGAATACCAAAAACATAGCGTCTTTCCAAGCGGATTTGGGTATTGAAACGATTTTGAAGTTATTCTCCAAACAAGGACTGATTGATTTATTCGAATATATCGAATCTAAAAATCAGGAAATTTCCGAAAACAGTCAGCGTATAATTGCTTTACAAGACGATTACATCAAAACCATTGATGCTGTAATTTTGTTTTTGCAAGGGAAAAATCCAACATTAGCTTTATCCATTTGTCAGGATGATTTTTTGCCTGAAGCTTCCCGATTTGCACAACTGGAAGAATTAGATTGGGCTTTTGGAAGTATGGGAACACAAGATAAAGCCAAACATTTAGCAACTTTATATCTCGAAGATATTTCTGATTTGATTATTGAATGTGTCGACGAAAACTTTGGGTTTAGTCGCTATGCTGAGCGTTTAGGACGTTCGGCCAATAGTTTTGATGAATTATATGAAGCATTGCAACAAGAATACACGTATATAGATGATATTCTGATTTCGATTTTAAAAGAACGAATTGAATCTATTCAGCCTTCTTTATTTTTGATTTCAGTGCCATTTCCCGGGAATTTATACGCAGCTTTTCGATGCGCACAATGGGTAAAAAGACATGATTCTAATATAAAAATTTCGATGGGCGGCGGTTTTCCTAATACGGAATTGCGTTCGCTTTCGGACAAAAGAGTGTTTGAGTTCTTCGATTTTATTACTTTGGACGATGGCGAAATGCCAATCGAAGAGTTAATTTCTAATATCGAAAGCCCGGATTATAATTCGTTTAAAAGAACGTTCCTTTTAGAAGAAGATAAAGTTATTTATAAAAATAATTCCACCAAAAGCGACTACAAACAATCTCAAGTCGGTACGCCGGATTACTCGGATTTGTTACTGGATAAATACATTTCAGTTATCGAAATCGTCAATCCGATGCACCGCATGTGGAGTGACGGACGTTGGAATAAACTTACGATGGCACACGGGTGTTATTGGGGGAAATGTACTTTTTGCGATATCTCTTTGGATTATATAAAAGTCTACGAACCTGTTGCTGCCAGTTTATTGTGCGACAGAATGGAAGAAATGATGGGCCAAACAGGACAAAATGGTTTTCATTTTGTAGATGAAGCCGCGCCGCCAGCTTTGATGCGCGCGTTGGCTTTGGAAATTATGCGTAGAAAACTAACGGTTACGTGGTGGACAAACATCCGATTCGAAAAAAGTTTCTCCAAAGATTTGTGTTTACTGCTCAAAGCTTCCGGTTGCATCGCTGTTTCAGGCGGATTGGAAGTGGCATCAGATCGATTGTTGAAACTAATAGACAAAGGCGTAACGGTAGAGCAAGTGGCAAAAGTTACCCGAAATTTCACTGAAGCAGGGATAATGGTCCATGCCTATTTGATGTACGGTTATCCCACACAAACGATTCAAGAAACTGTGGATAGCCTAGAAATGGTGCGGCAATTATTTGAAGTTGGCGTGTTGCAATCCGGTTTTTGGCATCAATTCGCCATGACGGCGCACAGTCCCGTTGGAATGTATCCTGAAAAATTTGGTGTTGTAAAAGAAACCGAAATCCTTGGCACTTTTGCCAATAACGATATTAATTATAAAGATTCAACAGGAATTGACCACGATAAATTCAGTTTTGGACTCAAGAAATCCTTGTTCAATTTCATGCACGGAATCTGTTTTGATTATGAATTGCAGGATTGGTTCGAGTTTAAAATTCCGAGGACGAAAATTGCTCCCGATTTTATTTTTGATGCCTTACAGGAAGAGGAAGATTTTAATATCAAGTCTACAGCAAAAATCGTTTGGTTAGGAGGAAAGCCATCAGCAGAATATTTTACCAAATCCAAAAAAGGAAATTCTTGGGAAATGATGACGCTAACTTTTCACGACAAAAAGGAAAGTTTCAGTATTCAGCCTAATAGAAACGAAGGCGAATGGCTTGTAGAAATTCTGCATAAAATTTCGGTTTCGAATGTTAAAATCCATACATTTCAGGAAATAAAATCCAATTTTGAACTCCATTTGGAAGACTTCGAATTGTTTTGGTTTTCAAAACCAGTTAAAACATTAAGAGAATTTGGTTTATTGGTATTGTAAAAAACATTTATTTTTCAGGAAACTATATTATTTAGCATAAAACTTACATTTTACATTTACGAAAACGTTTTCTTTTGCCTATTTTTACTACCATAAAATAGAAGCAAATGAGTATTGGTTATAAAGTAAATGTAAATGACACTTTTCATTTTGATTTGGAAAAGGAAAGTATTTCGAAACTGGATGCAGTGAGTGTGGAAGCCAATAAATTTCATATACTTCATCAAAACACTTCTTATAAAGCGGAAATCGTAACTTCGGATTTTCATCAAAAAAGCTACACCGTTAAGGTGAATAATAGTACCTACACCGTTGCTATTTCAAATCCTTTGGATATTCTTATTAAAGAAATGGGATTCGAAACCGGCCTTACCAAACAAGTCAATTTTATCAAAGCGCCCATGCCCGGATTGATTCTCGAAATCAGTGTGATTGTAGGTCAAACCGTAAAAGAAAACGATAGTCTGATTATTTTGGGTGCCATGAAAATGGAAAACAGTTTTCTTTCGCCACGCGATGGAATCATTAAATCAATTTCGGTGGTAATGGGAGATGCGGTAGATAAAGGGCAGTTATTAATTGAATTCGAGTAAAATCATGAAAAAAATATTAGTAGCCAATAGAGGGGAAATTGCCATCAGGGTGATGAAAACCGCACAAAAAATGGGCATAAAAACCGTCGCAGTGTATTCAACTGCAGATAGAAATGCACCGCACGTAAAATTTGCCGATGAAGCCGTTTGGATTGGGGAATCCCCTTCAAGCCAATCCTATTTGCTAGGAAGTAAAATTATTGAAGTTGCCAGAGCCTTAAACGTGGATGCGATTCATCCTGGTTACGGGTTCCTGAGCGAAAATGCTGATTTTGCCGAAGAAGCAGAAAAAAACAATATTATATTTATTGGTCCCAAGTCGAAAGCGATAAAAATAATGGGTAGTAAATTAGCGGCCAAAGATGCCGTTAAGCAATACAATATTCCAATGGTTCCAGGTTTTGACGAAGCCATTACGGATGTGGAAAAAGCAAAAGTCGTTGCTAAAGAAATTGGGTTTCCAATATTGATTAAAGCCTCTGCCGGTGGTGGTGGAAAAGGAATGCGTGTGGTAGAAAGCGAAGCTGATTTTGAATCTCAAATGGATCGCGCCATCAGTGAAGCGATTTCCGCTTTTGGTGATGGTTCCGTTTTTATAGAAAAATATGTGGCTTCACCAAGACATATCGAAATTCAAATTATGGCGGACAGTCATGGTAATGTTTTGTATTTATTCGAAAGAGAATGCAGCATACAAAGACGTCATCAAAAAGTAATAGAAGAAGCACCTTCTTCGGTTTTAACACCTGAATTGCGTAAAAAAATGGGCGAAGCTGCTATTTTGGTGGCTAAATCCTGCGATTATTTAGGAGCAGGAACGGTCGAATTTTTATTGGACGAAAACAATAATTTCTACTTCCTTGAAATGAATACCCGTTTGCAGGTGGAGCATCCCGTTACGGAATGGATTACGGGAACTGACTTGGTCGAACTGCAAATCAGAGTGGCAAGGGGAGAAGCATTGGTAATCAAACAAGAAGATTTGAAGATAAAAGGTCATGCCATGGAATTACGTGTGTATGCCGAAGATCCATTGAATGATTTCTTACCAAGTGTAGGTCATTTGGATGTGTATCAATTGCCTGTTGGCGAAGGCATTCGCGTAGATAACGGTTTTGAACAAGGCATGGATATTCCGATTTATTATGATCCAATGTTGGCCAAATTGATTACCTATGGCGAAACCCGTGAAGAAGCTATTCAAATTATGCTCAAAGCTATTGAAGGCTATCATGTTGAAGGCGTTCAGACGACTTTACCTTTCGGGAAATTTGTTTTTGAACACGAGGCTTTTCGTTCCGGGAATTTTGACACGCATTTTGTGAAGAAATATTACAATGCCGATATGTTGAAAAATCAAATGGCACAAGAAGCCGAAATCGCTGCTTTGGTGGCGTTGAAACAGTATTTTGAAGATCAAAAAATCGTACGCTTACCAATTCAGTAAATTATGGAATCTAAGATAAAAACATTAAACGATAAAATTGCCGAAGCTCATTTGGGTGGTGGTAAAAAACGTATTGAAAGACAACATTCCAATAAAAAACTAACCGCAAGGGAACGCGTCAATTATTTGATGGACGAAGGTTCTTTTGAAGAAATCGGTATGTTGGTTACGCACCGAACCTCGGATTTTGGAATGGAAAAAGAACTGTATTACGGGGATGGGGTCATTACCGGATACGGAACCATAAACGGACGATTGGTCTATATTTTCGCTCAGGATTTTACGGTTTTTGGTGGTTCGTTATCCGAAACGCATGCCGAAAAGATCTGTAAAGTCATGGATATGGCAGTCAAAATGGGTGCGCCCATGATTGGACTGAATGATTCTGGTGGAGCACGTATTCAGGAAGGTGTTCGTTCTTTGGGCGGTTATGCTGATATTTTTTACAGAAACGTTCAAGCTTCGGGAGTAATCCCACAAATCTCTGCTATTATGGGGCCCTGCGCCGGTGGAGCCGTGTATTCGCCTGCGATGACTGATTTTACGATGATGGTCGAAGACACCAGTTATATGTTTGTAACTGGGCCGAATGTGGTAAAAACCGTGACCAACGAAACCGTGACTTCGGAGGAATTAGGTGGAGCGAGCACACATTCTACTAAATCCGGTGTGGCGCATTGCACATCTACAAATGATGTGGAATGTCTTGAAGACCTCAAGCGATTGTTGAGTTATTTGCCACAAAGCAATAAAGAAACGCCTCGTAATTTACCATACGAATTGAATGATGAGGTTCGGGAACAATTGGCGAATATTATTCCGGATAATCCGAATAAACCATACGATATGCATAGTGTGATTGGTGGTATTATTGATGAAGATTCATTTTTTGAAATCCATAAAAATTATGCTGAAAATATCCTTGTGGGTTTTGCCCGATTGGGCGGAAGAAGCATTGGGATTATAGCCAATCAACCGATGATTTTAGCAGGTTGTCTCGATGTGAACAGTTCGAAAAAAGCGGCAAGATTTACCCGTTTTTGCGATTGTTTTAATATTCCGTTATTGGTTTTGGTAGATGTACCGGGTTTTTTACCGGGAACCGACCAAGAGTGGAACGGGATTATTGTTCACGGTGCGAAATTGTTGTACGCACTAAGTGAAGCAACAGTACCAAGAGTGACCGTTATTACCCGAAAAGCTTATGGTGGTGCTTATGATGTTATGAACTCAAAGCATATTGGTGCAGACATGAATTTTGCATGGCCTACTGCCGAAATTGCCGTTATGGGAGCCAAAGGGGCAAGTGAAATTATCTTTAAAAAAGAAATTAACGAAGAGCATGACCATGAAGCAAAACTCTTGGAAAAAGAAACGGAATATGCAGAATTATTTGCCAATCCTTACACCGCAGCGCAACGTGGCTTTGTTGATGAGGTCATCTTACCGCAAGACACCCGAAGAAAATTGATAAAAGCATTTAGTATGCTCGAAAATAAAGTGAGTGCGGTACCTAATAGAAAACATGGTAATATTCCTTTGTAGATAATAGGGTTATTTTATATTTTCAATAAAGAACCTCACGATTTTCATCAAACTTTATCGCTTTCCCTAAAAGAGATAAAATGTTTGAAGTCCAACGTGAGGCCTTTTCTTTACTGTAGTATTATTATATTTTTTCAGAATGGGTGATAAGGTCTTTTGCCCATTTTTCAATTTCCGGATTTCCTTCGATTACGAAATCGTGTCCAATTCCTACCGAATTAAGAAGCATTTTATCTTCTCTTGTTTCGATGTTTTTATCTGAATGTCTGCTTATTTGCGTTCCGTTTTTTGGATGAAAAATCATGGGTAATTCCCATTGACTTTTTGAATAACCTTCACGTGTTAAGACTAATTCGTCACGATATTTGAATGTTCCATAGCCATTTTCATCTTTTGCAATATAAACGGTATTGCTGTTTTTATAATGATCAGCATTTTTAAAATGGGGGTGTGAATTATAAATGACGTTTTCTGGATCGTCATGTGGGTTCATGATTTTATCAATTATCAAATAACCAAAAATGATATGTCTTTCATTATCTCTTTCAAATTTCAGTGTTTTTTTATGATAAGTTCTTTTGAAAGATCCGAAAAACAAGAAAAGATCTCCTTCTTCTAAGGGTGTTTTTTCTAAATGTGACAAAGCATAACCATTCTGTCCAAAGATTCCGGTCCAGTTTGGTTCTCTTTTGACAGCATTTTGAATTAAATCCGGATCAAAGTGACAATCTTCATCTTTTGGGATTTTTAAACCCAATTCTTTCATTAATTCTAAATAGGATTTTGTTCCATAATTTATTTCAGAATATGCCGTGCCGATTTCATTATTTACACTTGGAATAGGTATGGATATTAAGTCCCCATTGGGCATTATTGGACTTGCTCCGCCGCCATAACTGCTGTCATATCCCTTTCTGCTTAAAATTATTTTCATAATGTTTCCGTTTACTATTAACTGAGAAAAGTCATTACTTTTGTGTATGAAATGATATTACTTCTGTAAAAAAAATCAAATTATAGCTTGATGTTCAGAATAAAATAAGATTTATACTTATGAAACTTTTTTGGCGCCAACACTAATGAACAAGCCAATTAGGTGTTCTAAATCTTCTTTTTCTAAGTCGTACTGATCATTCTCTAATAAATGGTTTTGGTATCCCAGCATTTTTCTGTATTTCGATAACTGGAATTGGCAATGCGAGTTTAGGTAGGTTCCTTTGTATTCTTCCCATAAATTCATTTTTTCAATCATAAATGTCATGTAGTGGAAATGAGGATCATGATTGGCATCAAAACCTTCAAATTTTATGATGTCCAAATCTAATTGCATTTTTTCTTCTTTAGAAAG
This sequence comes from Flavobacterium sp., assembly GCF_035292545.1. Classification (GTDB taxonomy): domain Bacteria; phylum Bacteroidota; class Bacteroidia; order Flavobacteriales; family Flavobacteriaceae; genus Flavobacterium. The sequence goes on from NZ_DATDPV010000040.1 coordinate 68,436, forward strand.
TATCTCAGTTGCATGATTAATACGTCTGTACATATTCAATATCTGACTTGTTTCTTCACATATTTCAAAAGGAATTTCTTCGGTATTAACATCAAAGACTTCATGATATTTTTCTGTAAAGCCATGTTCTAAAATGTCTGCTTTGGTATCATAAAATTCATTATTTCCTTCAATTTTAGAAAGAATTCGAAATTGATTGGCTAAAATTTGTCTTTCGACAATGGATAAGGTTTCTGGAATCATCATAATTTATTTTTTGAAGATTGGGTTATTTTCATCAGTAAATTTTGTGTCATTTAAATCTACTCAGCAAATAAAAACAACTCTTTTCAGTTATCTTTACGGTTTTCCGTAAAAACACAAAAAAAATAAGTTTAAAAATGAATCTAAAATCAGAAATTGCGATTTTTTAAAAAATAAACAACTGATAAACAATGTTTTAATGAATTTTGCTTATCGATAATTATTTTTTACTTATCAAAAAAGAATTTTAAAATAATTTCATTTCAAGAAATCTTTTTCTTACTTAAATTTAATGAATATATGTGAGTTAAGATCAATATTGTCCATTAATTTTTTACATAGTATTAATTTCCACTTGTAATTGGTTTCAAAGCATAAAACAATAACAAGTTAAAATTTGTAAGTAGAGATGCAAAAATAATTTTAGAATTTGAACAAAAAAAAAACTCCAAAACGAGAAACGATCTGGAGTTTTTTATAAAGTTATTTAAATTTAAACCGGCTCTGCATACAAGTCAAATTCTGTAGCATCCGTAATTTTAACCATTACAAAATCCCCGGTTTTCACATAGTGTTTCGTAGCATCAATTAATACTTCATTATCAACGTCCGGACTGTCAAATTCAGTTCTTCCCACAAAATGACCACCTTCTTTTCTGTCGATAATGCAACGGAACGTCTGTCCGATTTTCTCCTGGTTTAAATCCCATGAAATTTGCGATTGAATTTCCATGATGTCATTGGCACGTTGTTGTTTTACCTCTTCAGGAACATCGTCTTCTAATAAATAGGCATGTGTATTTTCTTCGTGAGAATAGGTGAAACAACCCAAACGCTCGAATTTCATTTCCTGAACCCAGTCGCGCATGATTTCGAAATCTTCCTGAGTTTCTCCAGGATATCCTACGATTAAAGTCGTACGAATGGTCATTCCGGGAACTGCTTCACGGAATTCATTTATCAATTTGGTTGTTTTTTCTTTAGTAGTTCCACGACGCATTGATTTCAAAATACGATCTGAAATATGTTGCAACGGAATATCAATATAATTACAAATCTTTGGTTCGCGCTTCATGATCTCCAAAACATCCATCGGGAAACCGGTAGGGAAGGCGTAATGCAAACGGATCCATTCGATTCCTTCTACTTTTACCAATGCTTCCAGTAATTCGCCTAGATTACGTTTCTTGTAAATATCCAAACCGTAATACGTCAAATCCTGAGCAATCAAAATCAATTCTTTTACACCGTCTCTGGCCAAACCTTCTGCTTCTTTAACCAATTTTTCAATGGTTTGCGAAACGTGTTTGCCTCGCATAATCGGAATGGCACAAAAACTGCATGGACGGTCGCAACCTTCGGCAATTTTTAAATACGCATAATTTTTAGGAGTCGTTGTCAAGCGTTCGCCCAACAATTCGTGCTTATAATCGGCACCCAAAGCTTTCAATAATCCTGGCAACTCTGTGGTTCCGAAATATTGGTCTACGTTTGGAATTTCTTTTTCTAAATCTGGTCTGTAACGTTCCGATAAACATCCGGTTACAAACACTTTGTCTACAAGACCTTGTTCTTTTTTCTCAACATATTCTAAAATGGTATTTATCGATTCCGCCTTAGCATTATTGATAAATCCACAAGTGTTGATGACGATAATGTTTCCTTCCTCGGCAGCAGGCGCTTCGTGAGCCACATCTTTTCCGCTGGCACGCAATTGCCCCATAAGGACTTCGCTGTCATACACATTTTTCGAACACCCAAGAGTGATTACGTTGATTTTGTTCTTTTTTAAAGACTTGGTTCTCATAGAATTATAAATTGGAGTGCAAAATTACGCTTTTTATGAATAGGAGCACCATGGTTTAGGAAATTTTATGAAGCTATTCCTGCTGTCCACTATATCTTTGCTTGCTTAAAGGAAGCAAACAAAGGATGCCGTTTCCATCAGGGCTAAAAAAAATCCGTTCCAAATGAATGAAACGGATTAATAATTATTTAGCGACAATTAGTTATAACTCAAAAGCTAAAGTAAGCGTAACATTATCATTTATAGTATTGATTTTGGCACTATCTGTTAAGCCTTGAGAGAAAAATTGTTTTTGGGAATCTCTTTCTGCATGCGAATAAGCCAAATCCAATCGGGTAGATCCAAAATTATAACCGAAACCAGCAGAATATCCTATTAAATCTCCCATCGTATTATCATCTTTATATGGACTTTGTTCAAAACGATATCCTCCTCTTAAACTCCATTGTTTAATTTTATATTCGCCACCAATTCGTAATTCACTTGTGCTATTAAGTTGATTAGACATGTCATTATTGATGTTTCTAAAGTCGTCTTTAGGTCTAAATTGGGTATTGCTGTAATCTTTCAGGGCATAATCAATACTTAACAATCCTGATTTTCCGAAAACATAAGCAAAACTTCCCGTCCATTTGCTTGGTGTTTGTAATTCATAAGGTGCATAAACATTGATCACTTGTGGATTAACAAAATCTGTTGGAAATTCCCCGGCTGCATCGGCACTTACGACCGATAAACCTTGTGCTAATTCATCATATAATTCATACCAGGTCGGAGATTCGTATGCTAATCCCAAACGAACCGCTTTAGTAACTTTTACTATAGTACCTAATTGGAAAGAAAATCCGGTTCCGTAAGTATACAATTCATTATCAAAACGCAACCGTTGTACGCCTGATGTTAAATTATTAGAGTTCTCTTCGTAAAAACTGGTTAACTGGGTGTAATCGGTAAAATGAGCATTTAAATTTAAACCAAAGTAAAATTGATCTCTGTATTGAGTGGCAGCATTAAATGACAATTTGCCGTTAAATCCTGTTGATTCAAAAGAGTTTTCCTGATAATAATTTCCTCCGGCAGGAACAAGGGAAACATAATTTCTGTTGGTATTTTCATCATAATCAGTTGCTGGATCAATGATAAAACCCTGGTAACCCAAAAATGCCTGTTGGGCACCGAAACCATAATTTGAACCTAAAAAACCATACAGATCGGTTACGCTTTCTCCGGACTGTAATTGTAAGTTAGTCAAAGAAACACCTCCGTTTTGATTGGCAAAATATAAGAAATAGTTATCAATGGAATTTGTGGGATTTGTTCCTGCAGTAAATAAGGAGTTGTTGAAATTGTTTATATTCTCATAATTTAAGGCGAGAGTAAATTTTTTCCAATCGCTTTTTTCACTATAATCGTCAAAAACAAAAACGCCACCAAGCTGATTCAAATCGAGGGTACTATTATTTTCGGTGGTTTTAGTGCCAAAATAATTCGATTGATTTTCTGTATTGTAATTGTTTAATGTGAAAGCGATTTGGTTATTTGTAAAAACCGCCGATCCTGCCGGGTTTACATTCAAAGCGGAGAAATCTCCGCCAAGTGCTCCAAAAGCACCACTCATTGCTCTAAACCGAGCTGTTCCGCTCAAATCGTTTTGCGCATAACGCAATGCATCTGAGATATCTTGTGATTGTACAGCAGTAAGTGATAATCCTGCTATAATAATTGATAAAAATTTTTTCATTTTCAAATCTTTTATAGTTTTAAAAAAAATACCTATGTAAATAACGTTTAAGTTAAAACATAGGTAAGTTATTATTTTGGGAATTATCTTCCGCTACGACCGCCGCCATTTGATCTTCCTCCACCAGAACTTTGGCTGGAGCCAGAACTTGGGGAATAACTTCTTGGTGATGATGTTTCTGTTCGTGTTGGAGCGTTGTTTCTTGGCGCAGAATTTTCTGATCTTGATGGGGTATAATTTCTTGGTGCAGAATTGTTATTTCTTGGTGTATAATTTCTTGGTGTATAATTTCTTGGCGTAGTGGTTTCGTTTCTTCTAGGCTGATAATTGTTATTTGGATTTCGGGTGCCATTATAAGAAGGATTTCTTCTTACGCCGTTGTAATTGTTGGTTCTTGTTCCGGTTGTATTTCTTCGGCCTATAGTAGATCTGTTACCATCACTTCTAAAAGAAGAGCCTCTAATTCCGCGATTGTATACATGGTGGTGATTGTAATATCCGTAGTAGCCACTGTAATAGTTGTTCCAGCCCCAGCCATAATAGCCATAACCAGGTCCGTACCAGCTATTCCATCCCCATCCATAACTTGGTCCATACCAATTGTTCCATCCCCAACCATAACTTGGGCCGTAGAAATAATTGTTCCAGCCATTCCAAGCCCAATTGTTATCATAAATAGTAACAGTTACGTTTTCGGGATTGCTTCCCCAACCGGAATAACCGGATTCGTAACCTTCATTTCTGTTGTCTTGATTGGTGTAATTGTCCGAATTGTAGCTGTCTACGTCAGTAAAAATTTCCACTTCTTCATTGTCTTTTTGTAAGGAACCGAAGTAATCTTTATACTGATTGTTCTCTTTTGAGTCACTTTGAGGTCTGCTATTGGTGTTTTTTACTTCCGAACTACCATATATTCCATCACCGTCATAATAGGAACTGTTTTTATAGGAGCCACAGGATGCCATTACAACACTAATCAATCCCATTATTGAAAAAATGGAAATCGATTTTGCTGAAGAAAAATAATAAGTTTTCATATCTGTGTATTTTTATTGTTGGTCAAAACAAAAATAGTTAGTTTTGTCGAACTATTTAGTTAAATAAATCAAAACAAATTTTGTGCCAAATTATACAATATGAGCAAGAACTTAACAACACGATCAGAAGATTATTCAAAATGGTATAACGAGCTGGTTGTCAAAGCTGATTTGGCTGAGAATTCTGGCGTTAGAGGCTGTATGGTTATCAAACCGTATGGATATGCCATTTGGGAAAAAATGCAGGCTGAATTAGATCGAAGATTTAAAGAAACTGGTCATCAAAATGCCTATTTCCCGCTGTTTGTTCCTAAAAGTATGTTTGAGGCCGAAGAGAAAAATGCAGAAGGTTTTGCCAAGGAATGTGCCATCGTAACCCACTATAGATTAAAAAATGATCCTGACAGACCGGGAAAATTAATGGTTGACCCTAATGCAAAATTAGAAGAAGAATTAATTGTTCGTCCTACCAGTGAAGCGATTATCTGGTCTACCTATAAAGGTTGGGTGCAATCTTACAGAGATTTGCCTTTGCTGATTAATCAATGGGCGAATGTTGTACGTTGGGAAATGAGAACCCGATTGTTCTTGAGAACGGCTGAATTTTTATGGCAAGAAGGTCATACGGCTCACGCAACAAAAAAGGAAGCTATTGAAGAATCTGAAAAAATGATGCATGTATATGCTGAATTTGCCGAAAACATCATGGCAATTCCAGTGATTAAAGGATTGAAAACCGAAACAGAACGTTTTGCAGGAGCTGAAGAAACCTATTGCATCGAAGCTTTGATGCAAGACGGAAAAGCATTGCAAGCGGGAACGTCCCATTTTTTAGGGCAGAATTTTGCCAAAGCCTTTGATGTGAAATTTGCCAATGCCGAAGGAAAACAAGAATACGTTTGGGGAACTTCCTGGGGCGTTTCCACCCGTTTGATGGGCGCGTTGGTTATGACGCATTCTGATGATCAAGGATTGGTTTTGCCTCCAAATTTAGCCCCGATTCAAGTGGTAATTGTGCCAATCCATAAAACGGATGAGCAATTAGCAGAAATTACCACAGAAGTAAATGTTTTAATCGCAGCATTGAAAAAACTGAATGTTTCTGTGAAGTATGATGACAGAACCACCCAAAAGCCAGGATTTAAATTTGCGGAATGGGAATTAAAAGGGGTGCCAATTCGAATTGCAGTTGGTCCGAAAGATTTAGAAAACGGAACTTTTGAAGTGGCCAGAAGAGATACTTTGACCAAAGAAGTCGTTTCTAAAGATGGAATTGCAACTTATGTCAGCGATTTATTAGCGCAAATACAAAAAGATTTATTCGAGAAAGCCTTAAATTATAGAGACACCCACATTACAGAAGTAAATAGTTTTGAGGAGTTTAAAGAAGTGCTTGATGGTAAAGGTGGCTTTATATCAGCACATTGGGATGGAACTCCGGAAACTGAAGAAAAAATCAAAGAATTAACCAAAGCCACCATCAGATGTATCGCTTTAGATAGAGTTGAAGAGGCTGGAAGCTGTGTGTTTACTGGAAAACCTTCAGTTGGCAGAGTGCTTTTTGCGAAAGCATATTAAAAAAAAAGAAAAAAAAATACCTCAGCTATTGTGCGAATAAAAAATAGTTGTATTTTTGCATCCGCATTAGAGAAGTAAGGCCCGTTCGTCTATCGGTTAGGACGCATGGTTTTCATCCATGTAAGAGCGGTTCGATTCCGCTACGGGCTACAATTTTTTTCTGCAGATTAAAGTCATCCCGAACTTAGAGGGAAAATGGCCCGTTCGTCTATCGGTTAGGACGCATGGTTTTCATCCATGTAAGAGCGGTTCGATTCCGCTACGGGCTACAATCTCAATTTATATTGGGCATAATTCCAAAACTTAGAAGGATAATGGTCCGTTCGTCTAGGGGTTAGGACTCCAGGATTTCGTCCTGGAAACAGGGGTTCGATTCCCTTACGGACTACAATTAGTTGTAAATAAGTTTTGTAAAACAGAGGTTGGTGTCTCCAATCGTTGTTTTATTAGTTAAAACCGAAGTGATTGATTAACAATTGTGGGAGGTTTTTCTTTTTTAACTAATAGTTTATAACAATTATTACAATTAAAAAAAAATAAAATAAAATGGCAAATCATAAGTCAGCTCTAAAGAGAATCAGAAGTAACGAAAAGAGAAGAGTATTAAACAGATACCAACACAAAACTACTCGTAATGCTATCAAAGCATTAAGAATAGCAACTGATAAAACTGATGCTTCATCTAAATTATCAAGTGTAATTTCTATGATTGATAAATTAGCTAAGAAAAATATCATTCACGATAACAAAGCTTCTAACTTAAAATCTAAATTGACTAAGCACGTTGCGAAATTGTAATTAGCTCAATAATTTTATATAATAAAAAGCTCCTATTTTTTATAGGGGCTTTTTTGTATTAAACCCATTTTTGGATTAAGAAAAATCTTGACTTAGTTTTAAATTTTTGTTAAGTTTTAGTTCTTAATTCCCGTATTATCACAGAAAGTACTCCAGCATAAATAATTAATGTTTTTTATGTTAAAAAAAAGCGTACCTTTGCACCCATTAAAAATCACAGATGGAATCTATTAGAAACATTGCAATTATTGCCCACGTCGATCACGGTAAAACAACTTTGGTTGATAAAATTATGTATCACTGTCAATTATTTCGTGACAACGAAAATACAGGTGACTTAATCCTTGATAACAACGACTTAGAGCGTGAAAGAGGTATTACCATTACTTCAAAGAATGTTTCTGTAATGTACAAAGGAACAAAAATCAACATTATCGATACTCCTGGTCACGCCGATTTTGGTGGTGAAGTAGAGCGTGTTTTGAATATGGCTGACGGAGTTTGTTTGTTGGTAGATGCTTTTGAAGGACCAATGCCACAAACACGTTTCGTTTTGCAAAAAGCAATCGATTTAGGTTTGAAACCTTGCGTTGTTATTAATAAAGTAGATAAAGAAAACTGTACTCCTGAAGAAGTTCACGAAAAAGTTTTCGACTTAATGTTTGAATTAGGCGCTGAAGAATGGCAGTTGGATTTTCCAACCGTTTATGGTTCGGCTAAAAATAACTGGATGTCTGATCATTGGGAAAACGTAACTGATAATGTGGAAGCATTGTTGGATATGGTTATCGAAAATGTACCAGCTCCTAAAGTATCTGAAGGAACACCACAAATGTTGATTACTTCTTTAGACTTTTCAGCTTTTACAGGTCGTATCGCGATCGGTCGTTTAGAAAGAGGTGTTTTAACTGAAGGGATGCCAATCTCATTAGTAAAAAGAGATGGTACTATATTTAAATCACGTATCAAGGAATTACATACTTTTGAAGGTCTTGGTCGTAAAAAAGTACAAGAAGTAATTGCTGGAGATATTTGTGCAATTATTGGTGTTGAAGGATTTGAAATTGGAGATACTATCGCTGATTTTGAAAACCCGGAAGCTTTAAAAACTATTGATATCGATGAGCCTACTATGAGTATGTTGTTTACAATTAATGACTCTCCTTTCTTTGGTAAAGAGGGTAAATTTGTAACTTCTCGTCATATTAGAGATCGTTTAACAAAAGAATTAGAGAAAAACTTAGCAATGAAATTGGGTGAAACCGATTCAGCTGATAAGTTTATGGTTTTTGGTCGTGGTGTACTTCACTTGTCTGTTCTTATTGAAACAATGAGAAGAGAAGGTTATGAGATGCAAATCGGTCAACCACAAGTTATCATCAAAGAAATTGATGGTAAAAAATGTGAGCCTATTGAGGAATTAACAATCGATTTACCAGAAACACTTTCTGGAAGAGCGGTAGAGTTTGTTACTTTACGTAAAGGAGAAATGCTTTCTATGGAAACTAAAGGGGAGCGTATGATTATAAAATTTAATATTCCATCACGTGGAATTATTGGATTGCGTAACCAACTACTTACTGCAACAGCTGGTGAGGCTATTATGTCACACCGTTTTATAGGATATGAGCCTTACAAAGGAGAAATTTCTGGACGTAATAAAGGATCATTGATTTCTATGGAAAAAGGAAAAGCTATTCCTTATTCTATCGATAAATTGCAAGATCGTGGTAAGTTTTTTGTTGAACCAAATGCCGAAATTTACGAAGGTCAAGTAATTGGAGAAAACTCTCGTGGTGATGATATGTGTGTAAACGTAACAAAAGAGAAAAAACAATCTAACGTTCGTTCTTCTGGAAATGATGAAAAAGCAAGAATTATTCCACCGATTATTTTCTCTCTTGAAGAAGCTTTAGAGTACATTCAGAAAGATGAATATGTTGAGGTTACTCCAAAATCTATTCGTTTGAGAAAAATATATTTGACAGAAACAGATAGAAAAAGATTTAAATTCTAATTAAATTTAATTTTATAAATGAAAAAGCCATTCGAAAGAATGGCTTTTTTTATGGAGTTTTTTAAGAAGAACTTGGTTTATTTAACTTGTGAAGTGTTTTTTTAAGCTTGTATTTTAGCTTGCTTATATCTACATATATTGATAGCTTTTTTTAATCGGGGTCGGTTGTAGCGTTGTAAAATAATTGGATAAACATTTAATACAATATTTAAAATTAAAAGCCACAGTGATTCTGTAATTCCAAATTTAACAGCCACGAAAATGGTGAACGGTATTACGATAAAAAATATAATGATATGACCCAATTCAGATTGTTTGGTGACATATTCCAAATGGATTAAAGCGTCCAAATCCTTTTTGACAGGATTTGCTTTTTTATGGTGTTTTTCCCAACCAATCAAAACGAGTAGCTTTCTGAAAACATTTACTCCCAAGGATTCATAGATTTCTCCTTTCTTTTCCCACTTTTTTTCGTTGTAATACGTAGATTTAAATTCAGGTTTTAGCGCTTGGGTAAATTGGAAAACGCACATCATTAACATCAGATTTAGTATCCAAGCGAATAAAAAACCTTGTAATCCTACCCAATTGATGAGACCACAAACCATCAAAATTGTGCTAATTATGATGAGACAAATGATTAAACTTTTTCGCATACTTCAATTTAAGGTTTATAGAATGTTTGTACAACCGGAAACAACGTAAAATATATTTATCGTTTCAATGCAAAATGACCTTTGACAATTCTACCGTCTTCCAGATATATGGCATACCAATAATCGTTTCCAGGAAGCATGTTTCCATTGTATATGCCGTCCCAACCATCTCCGATAGGATTAATTTGCTTCAATAATTTTCCATATCGGTCATAAATATGGATGGTGCTGTTGCTGTAAAATTTTTGGGTAAGCCCAATTATTTTCCACGTATCATTATAACCATCTGCATTAGGAGTAAAGAATTTCGGGATTCCTACTACGGAAATTTCTTTGGAAATTATTCCGCAACCCTCTTTATCAGCTATGTATATGGTATGAATTCCAGCTTCTACATTTTCAAATTGATTACTGTTCTGAAATGGCCCATAAGGCAAATCAATACTGTACTCAAATTGGTTTTCGTCCCCAATCACAAATATAGTTACCGTATTATTATCGGATAAATCTATGATTGCTATGTTTTCAATTGTGGCTAAATCCGAGTTGCTTACGGTTATAATTCTATCCTTAAAACAACCAAAATTATTTGAGACACGAACCGAATATTGTCCTGCTGCTAAAACGCTAATTGTAGGTGTCGTTTCTCCATTTGGTGACCATAAATATTGTAATGTGTTTGGGTTTCCGGAAATTAAACCAGCATCCAGAATCGTTGGCGTATTTGGAGTGTTTAAACAAAAAATAGCGGTATCTGTAATCTCAATATTCGGTAAGGAACGCACAAATAGGTTAATCACGTTGATTCCGGAACAGGCATTGTTGTTTTCGATACGTGCGTAAACCGTTTGTTGGTTTATCGTTGTATTGGTGAAACTTGCAGCAATTGGATTTTGTTCTATTAAAGCATCGTTCAAATTTTCAAAGTAAGTAACCGTGTTTCCTGTAGTTTCAAATCCGGCATCTGCTAAATTGAATTCGAAAAAACCATCTTCTGTTGCGTCATCATCACAATGTTCTAAAACTATCGTAACCGTTGGATTTGTAGTTACATTCAATGTTAAGGTAGTTATGGTATAACATCCGGTAGTGTTGTCAATCACTCTGACACTTATAGTTTGCGGGTTTGTAATATTCAAATAGTTTGTGTTTAACACACCTGTGTCATTTTGTGCGGCTATTGGATTTATATAGAATTTTGTAGAAAGATTACTGTCATTACCGGTTAAATCAGGATTTGCTTCGGCTAAATTAAAAGTAGTTAATCCATCTGGAAAAAGCCCAAAATCACATTGGGTTAATTGTGATGGTGTCGCATTTGGGATGGTTTTAATTATTATGTCAAATGGTTTATAAGTAAAACAACCGGTTGATGTGTTTCGGATTTTCGCCCAAAGCGTTTCGTTTGTAAATGGAAGCTGATTGGTGTAAATGCTTGGTAAAATGGCAGTGTCATTATCCGTTGGATGATAGGAAACCACGGTGTTAGAATTTCCATTTATGAGATTTGCATCGTTATCCGTTAAATTAAAAGTTACAAAACCATTGTTATCCAAATCACAGCCGGTCAAATTTATAGGGTCAGGAGTTACAAATGGAGTTACCGTTACATTAAATGAAGCGGTAGAAAAACAGCCTGTAATATTGTTTGTTAATCTCAGATAAATTTGTTGCGGATTTGTTGTGTTTTGAAAACTATTTGGATTTACAATTGGATTCTCTCCAGTCACAACGTCATTAGAAGAAGTGTGAAAAGTAGGAGTAGTGCCTGATTGACTTCCAATGGCAATTGCTGAACTAGTCGTTAAATCAAAAATGGTCTTATTGTCTTGTGAGGCATCAGAATCACATTTTTCAATATTAAGTGTCGTTCCTGCAGTTGTATTATTAAATACTGGTGGTTGATTGAAAGTTGCTGAACCAGTCCAAGCCAGTGAGAAGTTACTGGTTCCGATAGGTCGGTCAATTACTATAAAATAGGTTTCGTTGTCCAGAACGGTGAGCCATTTGACAAAATTGTTTCCCGATATACCGGGGCCTTCACTTAGGTCAAATTCTGTTGCATTCATGCCTGTCATATTACTGGTCGAGCCAGCAGCTTCCGGATTTGTGGTGGAGCATCTTATGGCCTGGCCAATGTTTCCACAAGTTGCATTTGGACCAAAAACAAAAAAATCGAAATCAACAGTGATATTATTGCTAGTAGGAGTTAAAATAAAACCCAATGTTCCTCCGGTCAGGATATTTACTTTAAGCCAGAGACTGTTATTTTCCGCACTAGCGCAACTATTTGATCCTGAAAGTTCTTGAATTCCAGCGCCTGTTGCTGATAAATCTGCGTAATTGTTGTTTCCACAAATGATTAATGCATTCGAACAATCATTTTGCGAACAAACAGATTGGAGTACAAATAAAAAGAAAATGCTAATTGAAAATTTTAAACGGCTCATATTTAACTTCATAGGAATATATTCACAAAAGTAGTGTTTTACCGCTTCAATGCAAAATGTCCTTTGGCAATTCTTCCATCTTCGAGATATACTGCATACCAATAATCGGCGGAAGGCATGGGTTGGTCATTTAAGGTTCCGTCCCAACCGTTTCCAGTGGTCCCAATTTGTTTTAAGAGTTTCCCATATCTGTCAAAAATATAAATTGTCGAATTATAATTAAATTCTGTGCTCACGCCTTTTATATTCCAAGTGTCATTAAATCCATCTCCGTTTGGAGTAAAATAAGGAGGAGCACCAATTACGGAAATAATTTGACTCACCATTCCGCAATCATTTAAGTCTTTTACGAATACTTCATGAATACCGGCTGCTACATTAGTGAAGACATTTGAGTCTTGAAAAACATTGGTATAATCCATACTGTATACATAATCGCCCTGCCCAGTTACATTTACGGTAACCGTATTTACATCTGACAAATCTACAATTGTGGCCACGCTAAAATGAGCAATGTCAGAGGCAACAACCGTTATTGTTCTAATTCTGCTGCATCCAAATGCGGTTATTACTTCTACCGTATAAACACCTTCCGTGTTTACATCTAATGAAGATGTTGTTACGCCAGGGATAACGATTCCGTCTTTAGTCCAAATGTAAGCGTAATTACTTTCTGGAGTTCCGTCCTGAATACCAGCAGTTAATGTTACAAAAATGTCAGGAAGATTGGTGCAAACCAGTTCATTATGTTCTAATGCTATATTTGGTAGGGGATTTGCAACAAAATGCAATGTTGATGTTGCCACACAAATGGTATTTAAAGGGTTTTCTATTGTTACCGTTACATTTTGTGTAGCTGTAATAAATGGATTTGGTAACGGACTCGTTAATGGATTTCCATTCGAATCAAAATATTTCACAACCATTCCTATCTGTCCGTTTAGAATATTACTTTCAATTAAAGTGGTATCAAAACTATTCAAACCATCAGTATCACTTGGATTATTATCATCACAAGCGGTAATAAATACTTCTGGATCTGCAACGGGGCTAGCATCTACAATAAAATTAATCATTACTTCATCATAACAAGGAATTCCATTAACAGTATTTGTATTATTGTTAGTGACTCTCGCTTGTATAGTTTGTGATGCAGTTGTAAATGTGTTAGGAAATGGGCTCGGTAAAGGCAGGTTATTTTGATCTAAATAAGTAGCCGTGACATTGGTTTGCCCTTGCAATAAATTGGATTGCAATGTTGATGTGTTAAAAGTAAAGGTACCATCGTTATTATCATCACACATTTTAAAATCAGCAATAAGATGCGCCACTGGTAATGCTTCAACGGTTAAAGTAACATAAGCACCAAGACCAAAACAGGCATTATCAATATTGCTATCAACACGAACCCAAATATCCTGCTGGTTTAAAGTTACATTTCGATAATTTGAAATATTGGTTATTTCATTAATTTCCGCAGAAGCATCTGGTTCATTTTTATAATATTTAATGGTATATAAAGAACTTGGTGGTGGAAGAATACTTTCAATATCCGCAGTAACGCTGCTGAAATTAAATTCGGAAACACCATCAGTATCATCATTTCCTGCATCTAAATAATCATCACAAACTGTAAATGAACGATGGAATGAAGCATTTATTTGTGTTGCAGAAACAACCAAATTCAATTGCGCAACTGTAAAACAATTATTTGCATTTTCAATTCTAACCCAAACTACCCCGTTTGCACTTGAATAAACCGTTGGAGTTGCAATCAAAACAGATGAATCTGCTGTATTTGCCCCAGTTGAAGTAGTATAATAGGTAAATGTTTCATTCAGATAATTTGCTGAAATAAAACTGTTTTTTGCTGTTAAATTAATGTTTGAAATACCATCACTGTCATCATCACATTGAACTAAGGTTACCGGTGAAGTTATTGCCGGCAATGCAAAAGTATTCAAGGTCGCAAAGTCTGAAGTCAATCCGCAGGAATTACCATTTTTACTCAAAATCAAGCGGTATTTATAGCCATTCATAACTGGAGAAACACTGGTAATTTGCAAAGAAATTGTTGTTGTTCCGGAATAGGTTGCGTTGTCACTAAGGTTTGTCCAAGTTATTCCATCGGTAGAAACTTGCCATTGATATCCATCTACCAGAGTTGAACTTATGGTAAATGTTGCATTTTGAAGTTCACATTGGGTTTGATCCGTTGGTTGCGTTGTAATTGAAATTGGCGCGGCAGTTATATAGTTATTATTTGGTGGGGTATAACCATTGGTTCCATTAGTCACCATACCACTAGCGTTTACTGTTGCTGGAATATTTCCTAGATGCGAGTCATTATTTCCATCGGTAAAGCCAGCTTCAATAACATCCGAACAGCTATCATTATCACTATCCAAATCAACATAATTAGCTAGTCCGTCACTGTCAGTATTACTAATAGTGTAGTTCAAAATGCCATTGTCTGTTGTAGTTTCCAAACTGTTTGAAAGGCCGTTGATTCCAAAAGAAACTTGGTTTCCATCAATAATTCCATCATAATTTGCATCAATAGCATTGCTTCCTGATTCAGCTAAATCATAAATCCCGTCATTATCTGAGTCTAAATCATAATAATCGGCAACTCCGTCTAAATCTGCATCCGAAGCAATTATTGTCACTTCATAAGCATCATCCAATCCATTTTGATTGACATCAATATTTGAAATCGGAATATAATTTTGACTCGTAAATTCGGTATTATCCAAAATCCCATCATTTTCAGAATCCAAATCCAATTGATCAGGAACGCCATCTGAATCGTTGTCTTTAGGAACACAAGAGGCAAAAATGGAAAAGGTTGCCTTATTTATGCTGGCATCCGACAAGTTTTTTTGAGTGAAACTAAATGAAGTTGTAAGATGAGATCGAAAACTAAATGTCCCCGTTCCTGCTGCCAAAGGAATGCTGCTGTTGACCCTAAAGCGGATTTCAAATGAAGAATATTCAGTGATACCGCTTTCATAAATCCCGTCATAATTAGTGTCAATCAATAATTGATTGCTTGGATTAAGTACGGTTATGGTTTTATTTATAGGTGATTTTACAATAAAATCAGCATCAGAATTAATTAAATCACTGGCATTAGCCGTAGTTACATATTCTAACGCTACAGAAATTGGCTGTGCAAAATTCATTTGATAGGTAACTGAATTTCCTTTTCCAATGGGAACTTCTGTAATAAAAGTTCCATTTGCAATTCCGTTAAAAGTTCCCAATGGTGTTCCGGTACCATCAGTAGTAATTGTACCTGTAAAAGAATTTGAATAATTTCCGACAGTGATGTTTCCGGCTGAAGCATTAGAGATATCTATATTTGAATTCCCATACGATTCCAGACAATTGGGTAAACCATCATTGTCCAAATCTAAATCGATATTGTCATTTGCTAAATCATTATCCGAATTTGTTGGGCAATCACTGACTGGAATTTTATCTGAATTTAGAATAGTTCCACAAACTGTTATGGCAGCGGATACAAAATAATAACCAGGTTGAGTAGGTGTATAATTACCGGATGTTGCTCCTGTGATTGGTAAATCATTAAAATACCATTGAAAAGTGTCAAATGCTGATAGCGTATTCACATTTAATTCTATGTTAGGAATACAGTTGATTTGTGTAATATCCAATGGTTGGAAAGTAACTTCCGGTTTAAAAGTAAAACCCGAATAGAATCCGCCATAAGTCGCCGCACCGCTGGAACCAAAATAAGATAAGTAAACTTGTTTTGTCGAAAAAACGGATATGTTTCCAGTCAATCCCTGAAAAGTATAGGTTACAAAACCGGAATTTCCTAAAACATTTAAAGGCCCATTTACCGTTATATTGGAAGGCAAAGATGCCAATGGATATGAAATGCCATTGATAATGAAGTTTAAATCGGCGCCAGTTTCAGTTACAATGCAAACCGTTCCGGTAAAACTAGAGTTGCTTCCTACCTCGTTGATAAAAGGAATATTATTGATTATTTTTGGTGTTTCGCAGCTCAATGGCGGTACAAAATGCATGTTTTGATTGGCTTGGTCATTCGTTCCTCCAATTCCCTGATAGGCAAAAACATTTTTTGAAGCGCTAACATAAAGATTGCCAACTGAAGAAAATTGTGAACCGTCAAAAGCAACATATTCACCTGCATTAAGTGTTATAAAAGGAGTTGTATTCCCATTTACAAAAACATCGGTATTGTTTTCATTTGCAACAATCAAAGGACGTTCCGTAGCATTAGGGCCATTTCCTTTTATAAAAATATAATCTGTTCCTGTTCTTTCCGCGGAAACAATTTGGTCAAAACCCAAATCTAAATTACTGGTGGTGCCGTTACTTCCTGCAAAAGAACCGCAATTCACCGCGATTGGTTTTGTAGCAGTTATAGACGCACCAATTAGTCCGTCCCTGTTAGCATTATTTGGACCTTCGACGGCAAACACATAACTTTCGCCTCTGTTTAAGGTGATACTGCCCGGTGTATTTCCAGCACCTGTGTTATTAATTAAAGAAACACCAATTTTTATATCATTAAAAGAAACCGTTGTGTTGTTCTCTGTAGCTAAAATCGAAGCAAAAGTGTAATGATTATTACTTGTATTTGCTACACCAGTATTAACAAATGCGCCAATTCTAAACTGAGTTCCTAATGCGGCCAATCCTTTAGAAACTAATCCTCCGGCTTGATAATTTTGTGGGGTAGCGATAAGTCGAACAGTAACATAAACCAAATCTTCGGCTTCGACAATGTAACCCTTATCATTTCTGACAGAACTAACATTGATTCTACTAACGAGAAGTTGTGTATTGAAACCCGCACCAATGTTCAGGATATATGGATTGTCTCTTGAAACGGTTCCTATTATTATTGAGCCACCCAATTCAAAAATTTTGAAATTTACCGGCGTCAGACTTGGACAGGAAATATACATAAATTGTCCTTGCGGAGCCTGACTGTCAGAATTTGATAATGGCGGTATATAGTGCGTTTTGCTAAACTGAGAAAATGCGGTGATTGAAAATAAAAACAGTAAGATTTGTATTGTTTTTTTCATAGGTCAAAAATGTCCTTAAAAGTAACACTTTATCTTATAAGGCTAAAATTTCCCTTGATAATTCTTCCGTTTTCGAGAGATACTACAAACCAATAATCGGTGGAAGGCAAATCCTGAGCATTTAATTTTCCATTCCAACCAGAATCATTTCCTTGAAAATTATAAATTAATTTCCCGTAACGGTCAAAAATTGTAACCGTACTATTAGGTTGAAAATTTAAAAAAGGGATAGACCAGGTATCATGAAATCCATCTCCGTTCGGAGTGAAATATCTTGGGTAATCCAAAACGGAAATGCGGATAGGAAGTGTAGTTCCACAACCATATGTATCTCTAATATAAACCCAATACACACCAACTGAAACATTATCAAATAAAGGGCTGTCTTGAAAAGAAGTTCCGTCAAGCGAAAATTCATAAACGCCACTACCGGAATAGTTGATTAAAACTGAGTTCTGGTTTCCCGAAAAATCAACAATATCGATTGAGGTTACAGTTGCAATACCGGAATTTATCACATTGAATTTTTTGATGGCAAAACAGCCATTGGCATTGGTTACCGTAATCGTATAATTTCCGGCTGTCGTAACTTCTGTACTAAAATCAGTATCACCGTTACTCCATGAATAACTTGAAAAATTACTGGAAACGGCTAGTGTTTTTGGTGTTCCATCGCATAAATAAACCGTTTGATCTTCAAAATTATTTGGTTCAAAAGTATTTACAATAAGCTTTATTGGCGTAATTCCGTAGCAGTCAGGTCCATTTACAATTCGGGCATAAATCGTTTGTTGATTTGCAACGGTGTTACTGAAAGTATTTGGCAACGGATTGTTTTGCAGGACTGCATCGTTTTCAGATAAATAAAATTCGACAATTAATCCTGATGGCAAACCAGCTAAAATTTGTGGAGTTGCCTCTTGGTTTAAATCAAAAATTGAAAACCCATCTTGATTATCAATGTCATCACATTTTGAAATTGGACTTTGATTGGCAATCGTGTTGTTTGAAATTTGAAGATTTATCTCAACAAAACTATTACAACCATGAGTATTTGATACAAGTGCATAAATCGTTCTTGGTGCTGTAGTCTGATAAGCATTTGGGTTTACAATCGGATTGGTATCGGACTGATTTTCATAATAAACGGAACTTAACACACTGGAATCACTAGCAATGATTAATGCATCAACTTTCGCTAAATTAAAAATGGTTACGCCATCATCATTATCATCACATTGCACTAACGTTTGGTTGCTTGGATTTGGCAGGGCTGCAAACTCGACTTTCACTTCTCCATAAGAAGTACAGGTGCTTGTTCCAATAATTATTTCGACAGAATAAATTACTTCTGAAGCATTTGTATTATCGGTAATAGCATAAGTTGCATTGGTTTCACCTATAATTTCAACCCCATCTTTAAACCATTTATAACTATTTATTCCTGGTTGTGTGGCATTTAAAACTACGTTTTCGCCGGCACAATAAGGATTATTCGTAGCAATGAGTCTGTCTGGACCTAAATCTGTTGTACTTTGAAAACTCCCACCTCCTAAGAATATAGCCGAATCGTATAAATTATTTCCCTGATCCGCAATAACTAATTTTATATGATAGGTTGTGCCTGAAACAACATCAGCTTCGGCAGTCATAACAACGGTCTGACCATTATAATTTGTCGGATGGTTTGTTCCATTAAAACCGCCAAAATATTGCTCATTTGCAGTTGGACAAACAGTTCCTGGACCGCGCACTGTATTTATTTTTACCGGAGTACTGGTTCCTGGAACGACGGCTAAATTTTGATATTGGTTTTGGCTGCCCGCTTCTTTTAATAGAAAGGCAAAACCATCGGTGTAATTACATTGGTTACTGCTTGGGTTTGTTAAATATTGTTCGGAAGAAAAAATATAGTCAAAACTAATCTTATTGGTAACCGGTGTGAAATCAAATTCAAGAACGGTAGCATTTATGGATCCTGAAATATTCAAAGCTTGTTCTAAATCATTATCACCTGTCCAGCTTGTTGAGCCTTCACTTAATATTGAACTATTTGGGCCAATGCTTGAAGAAGCTTTTCCGGTACTCAATACAACTCCGTTTAGGAATGGAAAACTACTGGTTCCGTTATCAAAATAACCAAAACTCTGTTGTCCGTTTCCAAAATCACCACCTGTAACACTCACATTGCTGATGGAAGCACAAGTACTGTTAACCAGAACATCTTCAACCAATTGTTGTGCCGTATACGTATCGTTAACCTGAATGTATTGGGCTGTAATTGTTCCTGAGAAACAACAGGCAAGAATAATAAAAAGAATCTTTTTTATGAATTTCATAGCATCCGCAAAGATACTATAAATCTCGTTTTTCCAGTAATTTGTAAGACATTAACATAAATATAACAGTCCAGGCCAAAACGATAAGGATGGAAGTGAAGTGAACACCATAGTCTTTTACATTTCCAGCTCCACCAATGGTTGTTTCTATGTTTTTGATAATGGATAATCTCGTAAAAGGTTCCACGATTAAATTGCTCATTGATTCTAACGGCATGAATTGCGTAATATTTGAGGCTATTTTGCTATCCGGAAAGATTTTGAAAGTTAAAACACCTTTGATAATTCCTTCAATAATATTCCAAACAAATAAAAACCCAATAGCAAAAGCTGAACGTTTTACCAAAATTCCCAAGAACAAACAAAAGGAGAAAAAGCCAACTAATTTTACGAAATAAGCCAAAATATACTCTAAATCAGAGAAAATAATACCCATTTCGGTATATGAAGAAAAACTAAAGCCTAAAATCAAGGACATTATAAATACAAAAACGGTTGAGCCTAAAGCAAATAAAACTACGGTCAGGAACTTCGACAAAATGAATTCCTGCTTGCTCATGCCATCAATAAGATTTTGTTTCAAAGTACCGTAACTGTATTCATTCGCCATCATCGAAACAATAACAATAGCCAAAAAGAATTTGAGAACGGCTGCGATATACGTATTAAAATGCCAAATATAAGGGAAGTTAAAAATACCCTGTTCGGCGATGTGTAATTTAAAACTTCCGATATTAAATTCAATAGATGCAATTAAAGCAATAAAAGAAAGTAATACAAAGTAGCTAATAGTTAATACTTTACTAGCTTTATTTTTCCAGATTTTTTGTAATTCTATAGAGAGTAATCGTTTCATTTGATGCGTGTTGATAGATGATTATTTATTATTGGTTAGTTCCAGGAATTGTTCTTCCAGGCTGTTTTTTCGTTTTACTAAATGATTCAAACAGATATTTTTCTCAAACAGAAAACGATTTAAATCACATGGTTCCAATGGAGCATGCAGGTAAACCAATATTTTTCCTTCCTCTTCCACTACTTTTTCAATTGCGGGATGTGTACTTAAAACGGTTTTCAAAGTTGCATTGTCATCAGATTGCAATTCGAAGAATCCTTCGTTAGACGTCATACCGTCAACAGTTCCTGAATATAAAATTTCGCCTTTTCTTAAAACCAAAACATGCGAACATACTTTTTCGACTTCATCTAATAAATGAGAAGCCAGTAAAATTGTAGTTCCCTGAGAGGCAATCAATCTAATAATATCACGGATTTGGTGAATGCCCTGAGGGTCTAAGCCATTGGTAGGCTCATCAAGAATAAGAATTTCGGGATCATTCAATAGGGCAGAAGCAATAGCTAAACGCTGTTTCATTCCAAGAGAAAAAGTGCTGAATTTGCTGTCTTTTCGTTCTATTAATCCAACAACTTCCAGTTTTTCCTGAACTTTGGAGTAATCGATACCTTTGATTTTACAAACCAACTGCAAGTTTTCCTGAGCGGTCATATAAGGGTAGAAGTTTGGCCTTTCGATAATAGCACCTACTTTTTTCAATGCTTCGTGGGTTTCCATGGTTCCGCCAAACCAACTGTATTCACCAGAAGTTTTGTTCACGACATTCAAAACAATACCTAAAGTTGTTGATTTTCCGCTTCCGTTCGGACCTAGAATTCCGTAAACATTGCCTTTGTGTATTTCGAGGGAAACATTTTTTACGGCTTGTAATAAGCCAAAACGTTTGTTGAGGTTTTTAATAGAAAGTATAGTTTCCAAATTGTTCGTTTTTTAGGTTGTATATTAGGACGAACAAGATAAGAATTTGTTACTGTAAAATTAAAATTAGTTTATTTCATCAATTAACATGCATAGGGCATTCAATTTTTCATTGGTAATAGGTTTCATAATGTAGCTTTTTACCACATCATATTTTTTTGCCATCTCTATATCCGCAGGATCAATTGATGAAGTGACAATAAAAATTGAAATTTCTTTTTTTATAGGCAAAAGAATAAACTCATCCAGAAATTGCCAACCGTCCATGACCGGCATATTCAAATCTAGGAGTATGGCGTCAGGGAGTCTTTTGTTTTCTGCATGATTTTTTATCAATTCATCTAAAGCAACTTGAGGATTAAAAAAAGGATGGATTTCCTCGCAAAACTCATTTTTAGCAATCAGTAGGCTCATTAATTTCACTGATAATTTATCGTCATCAATAATATAAGTTAATTTATTTTTCATTTAAATATATTTTAAAAATTGAACCCATACCCACTTTACTTTCGACTTCAATTTTTCCATCCATAGCCTCAAGTTGGTTTTTGGTAATAAATAAGCCAATGCCCCTTGCATCATCATTGCCATGAAAGGTTTTATACATACCAAAAATTTTGTGTCCATTTTTTTCTAAATCTATTCCTAAACCATTGTCCTTAAAGGTTATGATGGTGTATGATTCATCGATTTCATAGCCAATTTTTAAAATGGCTTTGCGTTCCGGGTGTCTGTATTTTATAGCATTTGTAAACAAATTTAGCAAAATACTGTCCAAATAAGCCGGAATAACGCATACCGTTAAATCTTCCGGTATAGTATCAATTATTGAGATCTGACTTTCTTTGATAGACAAACTCAAGGCGTATTTTGTTTTTTCGATTTCGTCTTTCAAACGAATTTCTTTTTTCTCAATATTCGTATTTTTCTGAATAGTGATAATTTCGTTCAGATATTCAATGGTTTCCGAAAGCTTCTCCGTTCCTTCTTTAAACAATTCAAAGTAGGATAATTTTTCGGCGGTATTTTCCGTGTTTTCAATTACATCGACTACCATAGATAAATTGCTGGCGTGCGAACGAATGTTGTGGGAAACAATATGAGCAAAGTTAAACAATTTATTATTTTGATGGCTCGTTACTTCCAGGAGTCCTCTGAGTTCGAATTCTTTTTCCTTCCGGGCAGTAACATCGCGTCCCACACCAACAAAATTGATACAATTGTTATTATTGTCAAAAATGGGAGTGATATTCAACTCAAACCAATATTTTTCTTTTTGTTTGTTGTAATTCAGGATAGTAACTTTTATACTTTGTTTATCCTGAATGGCTTTTCTAATTTTATCAGTTGTTCGCTTATCAGTTTCAGGACCTTTTGATAAATATCCGGCTTTTTCCCCTAATATTTCTTGCAGGTTGAAACCGGTCAGTTTCAAATAGGCATTGTTAGCCCAGACTGCTTTGCCTTTTGGATTTGCGATCACAATGGTATCGGTAGTTTCTGAAGCAGCAAGAGACAGCATATTCATGTTTTCTTCGACATTTCTTCGTTCGGAAATGTCTCTGAAAAAGCAAACCGAAAACGTCTGATCTCCAACTTTAAATTTTTTACCGGAGGCAACTTCAACAGGAATTGTAAGGCCAGATTTGGTTTTTATATAAGTTTCATTAACAATATAATTGTCTTTTGTCAAGTGACTCTTGAGAAATACCCTAACTTCTTTTCTGTATTTAACAGGAAATAATTCGGAATTATGAATACCTACTAATTCAGAATTATCATATTCTGTAAGCTCTGAAGCTCTTGGATTACAATTGGTAATGATGCCATTTGAAATGTCAATAATAAAAATGGCATCGTTGGCACTCGAAAAAATGGAAGAGAATTTTTCAACACTTTGTTGAAGCTCATTAATGAGATTCTGCTCTTTTGTTATGTCTTGAAAAGTGCCAAGTAATCTGATGGGTTTTTTATTTAGGAATTCAATCTGACAAATACCTTCTACATATTTGATGTTGTTTTTAGCAGTCGTGATTTGAAATGTTTTGTTAAAAGGAGTTCCTTCAACAATGGCCCTTTCGATTAGTAATTCGATTTCATCTCTATTTTTATCTATGCTGTAAAAATCAATTGTATTTTTAGTAGTTGGAATAAATTCTTCGGAAACTTCATGAATACATCTTGTAACAGAATCCCAATAAATGAGATTAGTTTCCAAATTAATTTCCCAAATCCCAATTTTAGCGGATTGTGCGGCTTTGAAATAGAGTTTAAGCTTATTGGTCATGATAGGTAAAAGATGATTATGGGATTCCAAAATTTGAGCTATTATTTAAGATTCATTTTTTTTATAACAAATAAAAAGGTATTTTGTAAAATTTATTACAAAATAAAACTTCACAACTTACACTAAATGAGTGTGTTGTTTTTTTTAAGATTGAAATTTAAGTTTTCAGTGAAAATGTTTTTTTCACACCGAGAAATGATTAAACTATAGGGTGTCTTTTTTGATAAAAATGGATTAAGGTTTCATTAACCTCCCTAAGTTCCGGAGTAAGAAATGTTTTTTTTCCTTTTTCATCATTCGTTAATTCTAAATGACAATTCGTGCATTCGAATTCTTTAAAATGGCCTGTTACATTTCGGGTTATTATAAATTTATGTCCAAAAAAGGAACACAAAATCTTTTTAGTTAGAAATTTTTCTTTGATTGCGATTATATTCATAATCAGGTAATTTAAGTTGTGTTCCATAAACGTAATAAATAATCGACGAAGCGCCAAATAAAATCGATTAAATACATCTTTTTTGTATAATGATATATAAATACCTACAAATATGAATTTTTATCTAAATACCTGATTTTTAATTATTTTTTGAATTTTGTAGCTAAAGTCGAATTTTTATTAATTTATTAAATTCAAATTTTAATTCTGCTTAAAATTTTTTTAAGCAAAAAAAACCTTTCTCATTATAAGTATGAGAAAGGTTTTTAGCATTTTAAATTCAAATTTTATTTAAATATTGAATTAACTTTTTTCTTCTTTATTAAAATAAACCAAATAATAATACATCTGTTTTTCTTCGTCCCAACCTTTTTCCACATATTTTTCGGCACTTTCCGGATTAATGAAATCCATTTTTATTTGAATATGAGTATCGAGATTAATCACGTTTTTGATTGATTTTCGGGCATCCGAAACGGCCGCATTGGCGATAGGAAATGTAGTCACATCTTCGATGCTGTATTTCTCGCCTTTGTCTATTTTGTAGTTTTTAAATTCAGGAATCAGATCAGGATTATCCAATACTTCATTCAGGAAATTGGTTTCTTCGAACTGGTCGTTTTTAGCAAAATAATTCACCGAACGGTTCATGAACATAACTTCTTCTTTCTTGTCTTCGGCAGGAAACACAACATCTTTCGCGAAACTTTGACAGAATTTCAAATATTTTTTGGTAATGAAATTTTCATCTTCAAAGGCATCAACCGAAAGAAACTGTTCCAGCCAATAACGGGCATCATAACGATTACTGTCAACGGTTAAGATTTTATAACCTTCTTCTTTTTTGTAATTGAAAATCAAACAGCCTTTGTCGAGTTTGTTTAAGTTAATTCCATGTTGCAAAATCATATCCAGGTCAGTTCCTTTTTCTTCAAACTGTAAGAAATCAGATTGTAACTCACTTTTGAAAACCCCAATGGCATCCACGACATTGTTATCGATATTCACATTGGTTAAATAAGTGATATAAACTTCCCCGTTTTTAATATGCGGATGATTGGATTGTTCAAAAAGATGGTTGGTGATTTGTTTTGAAACATCATGTAAACTACTTGGATTCTCAAAAATTTGAGTGGCAAATTTATACATGTCATTGTAATCCAAATCTACTTCGTGTGCAAATTGAAAATAATTTTCTTCTTTTTCTCTAAAAGGTTTAAAAAAATATTCTTTCATCAAAGGCGCGATTTCATCATTTAGATTGAATGGCTGCTCCGATAAAAAAATCGCTTCGTTCCTGCTTTTGTTTCCAACTCGGTGGATGGAAAGTGTTTCAATGTGAGTATTATATAGGTTGATCATTTTTATTTTTAGATGAAAGAACCAAGATTAAAGAGCTTATATACAGTCTTTAATCTTAGTTCTTGATTCTTAAATTATTTTTTTAATTCCAAAGCAAAAACCTTTGAACCTTTGTTGCTCAGAAACTTTGTCCCTGAAAAACTAATTCCAATTTTCCTCAAACCCAAAGTCTTCAAAACTATCGTCTCCCTCAAACATATCAAGGTCATCTTCATCAAGATCATCTTCGAATTCTCCATAAATATCATCATGCATATCAGCTTCAAAGCTTTTCTCCATAGCTTCATCCGGCATTTCTCCATGTGAAAATATTGTTTCGGGATACGTATTTCCAAAAACCAGATCTTCAACAGCAGCTAATTCTACAAGAAAAGTCCACATGTTTATGAAGTCGTAAACATAAATGATTTTAGTATTCTGTTTGTCTAAAATGTCAGATAATTTGTAATCACTCATGATTTTTTGCTCGCCAGGAACATCACCAGTATCAAAAAGAGAGATTTCATCTTCCTGATTCCAAGTCTCATCGCAAGTGTAGAATGAAGCTACTTCCATTCCGTCGAACCCAAATGAATTGAAGATAGCGTTGTGTAAATCTTCTAAAGTATCGTCTTCATGTATTGCAATGTCTCTAAAAACATCCTCTTCCGCGTCTAGAATTACTCTAAATTTATAAACCATAATCTTTCCTGTTATTTGAAAGGTCAAAGGTAAAATTTAATTTTAGATTTCAGATTTCAGATTCTGTATTTGTTGATAAGATTTTTGCGTATGCATTTATAAAATTTGAAAATCAGTCGTAAGTAAATACCATTATTTTTTAAATGAACTAACTATTCTTTTTCTGAATTGGTGGTATTTTCCATGATTTGGATATTGTCTTTTTGAAGTCATATTATTAAAAATCAGCGCTACAATCAATAAAATGAATGCACCAGTCAAAACAGGGGTCACTACATACCAATATCCGAGATTTTTAATTTCCACCGAACCAGATACCGCTATCAAAGCAGTGGCGCCACCTGGCGGATGTAAAGTTTTAGTTACCTGCATCAAAACAATAGACAGCGAAACAGCAAGCGGTGCGGTTATCCAAAGAATGTCAGGTGCCAATTGCTGAACCGTAACGCCTATAATGGCAGAAACCAGATGACCGCCAATAAGGTTTCGCGGTTGTGCAAATGGACTTTGAATAATGCCATAAACCAATACGCTTGAGGCACCGAAAGAGCCAATTAAATAAACTACATCGGAATGTGGCAAGGTTTGAGACTGCAAATAAGCAATAATTGCAATACCGATAAACGACCCTAAAAATGCCCAGAAATGTTCTTTATAATCGACCAAAGTCTCTTTATAAAGAATGTATTTAGTCTTGCGGTAATTCCGTTTTAAGTTTTTAACTGGCATAAATCGTTATTTTGCTAAACTTGGAGAAAAAGTATAAACCGTGAAAGGATAAATCATTTTCGCCGTGTATTTTGAAATCAGACTAACAGCTAAAATTGGGAAAAACAAAGTATAGTCATTCGTTAATCCGCAAACCAGGAAAATTGCAGTAAAAGGCGCATGAATGCTGGCACTCAAAACAGCTGCCATTCCCATAATCATAAAATTTATTGGAATTACATTGGCATTAAAATAAGTGTTTATAACGGAAGCGACGAGTAATCCCAAAAAGGCACCAATAAAAAGACTCGGTGCAAATACGCCTCCATCTCCTCCAGAAGCAAGTGTTACTGAAGTTACGATTGGTTTTAAAATTAAGATTCCGATGAATGTTAATGCTAATGACAATGTAAGTTGTGTTTCATTTGTATGAAGAAAAATTTCTTTGATGCCGTGATAACCGTCACCATAAAGTTGTGGAAAAACATATAAGGATATGCTTAAAATTACAGAGCCCAAAACAACTTTGTAATAAGGAACTTTAATTTTTGAAAATTGAGATTTAAAAAACAAGACACAACGCGTTAAATAAACCGAATTTATTCCGGCCAAAAT
This sequence comes from Flavobacterium sp., assembly GCF_035292545.1. GTDB lineage: Bacteria > Bacteroidota > Bacteroidia > Flavobacteriales > Flavobacteriaceae > Flavobacterium. Next base: position 96,058 of record NZ_DATDPV010000040.1, read on the forward strand.
GGCTAAAAGGATAAAATAAGGAATGGCTTTCAGATGCCAAGTCGAAATGTTTACAGCAAACAAAGGTTTTTCATCCAATAAAAAAACTAGTCCGTAAGCAATTGAAACAGCAATCAAATTACTGATTAAAAAGACTCGGGTTACTTTTCTCGAAATGACTTCCAATGCAAAAAGAATTCCCGCGATCGGACTGCTGAATAAAGCGGTAATTCCCGCCGCAACGCCTGCACAAATCAATTCGGTTTTGTATTGTCTAAAGACATTTTCTTTTCGCTGAGCGACGGAACCTATAGTTGCAGAAGCGACAACTGTAGAAACTTCAATTCCCGTGGAGCCACCAAAAATGACTGTCAATAAGCCGTTGATGAAATGCGATGGAATTTTATAACTTGGTAAGTTCTTGGATTTAGAATTGGTGCTCTCAAAGATTTCTTTGATGCCTTTATTTTCTTTTTTCTTAAAAAGATATTCTCTAAGAAAATAAATGATAGACAATCCAAAAACTGGAAAAACAAAATAGAATAGTGGATTTATAGTAGCCTGATTAAAAAATATTTCCTCGTAATGTTCGGTTGTCTTTTTTAAAATAACTCCTAAAAAAGCAGAAAGAAAACCAATCAGGATAGAAACAATAACTAATTTTCTGAATTTAATTAATTGATAATTTTTTTTAATTAGTGTTGTTTTATTCATCTGAAAATTTATTTAAGCGTATTGCAAACTTAGAAAAAGAAAATTATAAGTGTGCTAATGAATAGAGATAATGATGATGTTTTATGATTTCTTTAAGAATTATGCAAATACAAGAGGTAAAAAGCTTTTATTTTTCATAAAATTCAATGGGAAGATTGTCCGGGTCGGCAATAAAAGTGAACCGTTTATTGGTTGTTTCATCTATTCTGATGGATTCTGACACAATATTTTTTGAAGATAAAAAATGAACGGTTTGGTCTAAATCATCCACTTCAAAAGCCAAATGGCGCAATCCTGCAGCTTCTGGTCTAGAAGTGCGTTGAGGTGGATTTGGAAAAGAGAAAAGTTCAATGGTATAAATGCCATTTAACGCCAAATCGAGTTTGTAAGATTGTCTTTCCTCACGGTAAATTTCCCGAATAATGGTTAATCCTAAAATTTCTGTATAAAAAGCTTTCGATTTTTGAAAATCGGAGCAAATAATAGCGATGTGATGTACTTTATTTATGGAAAGCATATTATTCTAAATAGGTCATTTCAGGAAGATTGGCTTTGGGATCCTGCGCTAAAGCATCCGAATGAAGTTTATGAATCAAGGCTTTGGTTTCATCAATATCACTAATTCTAAATAGAAACTGAGCTTCATTTTTGTCATCAGCATTTTGCCAGAGATGTTCTAAAAACATATTATTTTCGGCATGGAAAGCTTTATCGTTCTCAAGAAATTCTTTGATTATTTCTAAAGAAACATTTCTAAGTTTGGCTAAAAGATGTGGCATAATTGGTTTTTTAAAAACGTAAAATACTTGAAAAAAGTTAAGCCTAATCTTTTGATTAGGCTTAGTTGTTATTTTTTTTCTGCGGTGCAAAGTCCAACAATTTCGTGGTATGTGTCGTGTATATTGGTGAGTGATTTTACAATATCGTCGTCGGAAGCTTTTGAAGTAACCAATTGGTGTAATTTTTTACTTTTAAGTTGTAATTTTTCTGCAGATGCCAGAATTTGATTTGTTCTAAACTCTTCCGGAATATCTGATTTTAATAATGCGGCAGCTTTTAACATCATTTCTTCCGAACGTGCTTTTATAGGAGCAAGATTTCCTTCTTCAGCGGGATGAAAAGTTTGCGACAGTACTTCGTGAAACGCTTCTATAGCGGGCCATTTTTCGGTAACCGATTGTGCTGAAACCGTATTTACCGCAAAAACAAATGCGATGATTAGAAATGCTTTAATGTGTTTCATGATTTTTTTTATTTAGTTTTATTGGTCTAACAAATATACGCATTTTTATTCTTTTTTGCCTGCAACAATCCACCATTGGTTTTCAAATTGATCTTAAAAATCAGTAGTATAACCATATTATGGAGTAATATCATAGGGTATTACCGGAAGATAATTAGATGGTGTTTTCATAATTTTGAAATTACATTATTACAGAGAATTTAATTCTTTTTTCACTTTTGCTGGCAATTTGTCTTTAATTAAAGCATACGATTGTGCAACATAATGCTGCCATTCTGAATTTGATAAAACGTTTATGTCTTCTGCCAAAACCCATTTGTAACGTGCTACATAAGGAGCAGGTTTAAAGCCTTCTCGATGGATTATTTCTTCAAATTCTTCATCCAAAACTTTAAATGAAGCCGAAGTTGGCGATTGATTCAGGCCAACCACACAAAACATTTTTCCGCCAATGCAAAAACACAAATCATTGCCCCATTTTATATCTTCAGTAACCGCTGGAAGTGATTTGCAAAGCTGTTGTAATGCTTCTATGTTCATGAATTAAATTTTAGTTTTGGCAATCTTGTCGTGTAATTTTGAAATTTCCTGTAATGCGGCGCTGCTGTACCAAAGCGTTAAATCTACTTCAAAAATATTGGCTTTAACGGCGGGATCGGTTGCCACCAAAGCCTGAGCCTCTTCGATTGTACTGACATTAAAAATAAATATCCCACGGTAATTCTTGTCATTTTTCATAAAAGGTCCGGCAACGATAAGTTTCCCTTCTTGCGCGAGCTTATTTATATTAGCCATATGGCCTTCAAACAATTTATTCTTTTCCTCTTTTGTCGCAGTTGTATTATTTCCTGTTTTTAAAATGCAAAAAACATATTTTTTCATTCCATATTCATCTGCGTTCAATGATTTGGCTAGTTTTTCATCGTAAACAGCAGTTGTTTCTTGTGCAAAAAAGGCATTACAGCATACTAATGTGAGCAATGTGAAGAGTATATTTTTCATTATTTAGTGGGTTTTAAATCAAAAATACAAAAATAAGGATGCAATTTAATATTCGAACTAACTAAAAACAGTTCATCCCAAGAATTCTACAATTCAGTCAGAACTATTTTCATACTTTTATTTTCTGTAAGATATTTGCCTTATCAAACTAAACACGATGAAAACGCTATTTACATTTGCCATTTTTTTATTTTCAATGACACTTTTTTCGCAAACCACACTTTCCGGTAAAGTAGTTGACGAAAAAGGATTAGCTATTTCCGGAGCCAATCTATTTATAGAAGGAACTTATGACGGAGCATCAAGCGACGAAAAAGGGAACTTTAGTTTCACAACCACAACCAAAGGAAATCAAACGCTTGTAGTAACTTTTTTGCTTTCCGAAACCACTAAAACGGTTATTGATGTGGCAAATTTCCAAAACAAAATGATTAAATTAAGAGACAATGTCAATGCACTTGATGCCGTTGTGATTACTGCAGGAAGTCTGGATTCAGGAGATAAAGCCAGAGTTTCGGTTTTGAAACCACTAGATATTGTGACCACAGCTGGTTCTGCCGGTGATATTGTGGCCGCTTTGCAGACTTTGCCAGGAACCCAAACGGTTGGTGAAAGCGGCAGACTGTTTGTTCGTGGTGGCGAAGCCGATGAAACCCAAACTTTTGTAGATGGTATTCGAGTAGCGCAACCTTATGGAGCAAGTACCAATAATTTACCCACGCGTGGTCGGTTTTCTCCGTTTTTGTTTAGTGGCATTTCGTTTTCAACGGGTGGTTATTCTGCGGAATATGGTGAAGCTTTATCGAGTGTTTTATTATTGAATACCCAAGATGAACCCGATCAGAACAAAACCGATATCTCATTAATGACCGTAGGATTAGGTCTGGGAAATACACAAAAATGGAAAAAAAGTTCCTTGAGTGTCAATACGGCTTATATTGATTTAGCACCTTATCAGGTGGTAATTCCACAAAATGTTGATTGGAATAAGGCGTTTCAATCCTTGTCGGGAGAAACGGTTTACAGATATAATTTTGAAAATGGTTTGTTGAAAGTTTATGCTGCTTTTGATGCTTCCCGTTTTGATATCAATCAGGAAAATATAAACGAACCGGAACAGAAAACAAGAGTTAACCTGAATAACAATAATTTTTATTTCAATACTTCTTATAAAGGAAATTTTGGTTCAAACTGGCAGATTATAACGGGTTTAAGTTATGGATATGGTCAAAATAAAATTGGAATTGATTTGGATGATGTGAAAAATGCAGAAAATGCTTCCCATCTGAAATTAAAATTGAGAAAGAGTTTTTCAGATAGAATAAAGCTGTCTTTTGGAGCCGATTATTTTATTACCAAATTCGATGAAAATTTCAATCAAAATTCAGGTTCTAATTTTAAAAGCGGGTATGATTCGAATATTGGGGCAATTTATACGGAAGCCGATATTTTCTTCTCTAAAAAATTCGCGGCCAAAGTAGGAATAAGGGCTTCTAATAATGATTTATTAAATGAAACGAATATTTCTCCAAGAATTTCAATGGCCTATAAAGTAGCAAAGAACAGCCAGTTTTCTTTAGCTTATGGAGATTTTGCCCAAGCACCAAAACAGGAGTTTCTGAAATATTCCAATGCGTTTGAAAGTGAAAATGCCTCTCATTATATATTGAATTTTCAGTACAATAAAAACGGTAAAACGTTCCGGGCGGAGACCTATTATAAAGACTACACTAATCTGGTAAAATTCGATACAGAGATGGTAGCATACAACTCGGTTTTTAATAATAATGGTTCAGGTTATGCCAAAGGATTGGATTTGTTTTGGAGAGATGGGAAATCGTTCAAAAAAATGGAATATTGGGTTTCGTACTCCTACATAGACACCGAAAGAGATTACAGAAATTTTCCAACTGCGGTTACGCCTAATTTTGTAGCCGATCATAATTTGTCCATAGTCACCAAATATTGGATAGAAAATTGGAAATCACAGATTGGTTTCACCAACAGTTTCAGTTCCGGGAGGCCTTACAACAATCCAAATGAAACCCAATTTATGAACGGAAAAACGAAAACGTATAACAGTTTAAGTTTCAACTGGGCGTATTTATTATCTCAGCAAAAGATTTTGTATTTCTCAGTTTCTAATGTTTTGGGAACGCAAAACGTTTTTGGATATGAATATGCAAACAACCCGGATGCCAATGGAATTTACAATCGAAAAGCCATAACGCCAACAGCCGATCGTTTCTTTTTTGTAGGCTTCTTTTGGACCATCAGTAATGATAAAAAGAGTAATCAACTTGATAATCTATAGAGGTTCAAAGGTTCATAGACTCAAAGGAATAGGAGTTGATTTGTATTAGGTTTAGAACCTTTGTCACTTTGTATCTTTGAGCCTTTGAACCCTTAAAAAAACAATTCATCCATCAATATCAACAATTCAGTCAACATAAATTTTTAAACGCTTAGAATCAACATAAATTTGTCTCATCAAAAAATAATAACCTTTAAAAATAATAATCATGAAAAAAGCAATTTTAGTTTTAGCAATTTTAGTTTCAGGCTTTGTACAAGCCCAATCAGGACAATTCCAACAAGGAATGGGCAATGGTTTTAAACTTTGGGGAGAAGGAAAAACGACAGAAGCATCTGCGATGTTCGAAAGAATTGCTTCGGCAGAAAAAAACAGTTGGTTGCCGAATTATTACGTGGCTTTAGTAAACACAACAACGGCTTTTAGCACTACAGACAAAGAAACGGTAAATGCATTATTGACAAAAGCACAATCAGCATTGGATATTGAAATGGCTAAAACACCGGCTAATGCTGAGTTATTAGTTATGCAAGCGATGATTCATACGGCCTGGATTGCATTTGACCCAATGACAAACGGAATGAAATTGTCCGGAAAAGTAATGGAATTGTACACAAAAGCACAAATGTTAGCTCCGGAAAACCCAAGAGTGGTTTTTTGTAAAGCAGAGTTTGAAATTGGCGGAGCAAAATACTTTGGAACGGATACGAAGCCAATGTGTGCCCAAGTTGAAAAAGCAATCGGACTTTTTGCTACTTTTAAACCAGAAACTCCTTTTTCTCCAAAATGGGGATTAGATAGAGCACAGGAAACATTGAAAAACTGTAAATAAAACCGTTTGATTGTTTTCTAATAGTGTATTTAGAGAAACGAAATGTATCATTTTAACTGTTGAAAAAAAGGAATAATGGCTATAAAACCACATTTGCTAAAAGCTTTATTTATTGGAGGGATTATTTTTTTGATTTCCTTTTTAATCCGATTTGTTTCTGTTGGAGCCGAAGTTTTTAATCAACAGTTATATGTTTACTTTCTGTATTGCATGCTCTATAGTGTTGTTCTGTATCTTGTAAACGCCGTATTGTTTAAATTTTTGGACAAAATTTTCAAGCGTAATATTTACTCTCCTAAGCGGATAATTGTTGGATTTATCAGTTCCTTTTTTGTCTCTTTATTTGTGATTTTTTTGTTGCGCATTTTTATGAAAGTAATCGTTGAGAAAAACACATTAACGGATTTTTTAGCCAATGAAACACCTTCTGAATATGTAGAATCATCCATTTTTACTTTCATCATTTTATTAGGATTTCACGCTTTGCATTTTTACAAAGAAATGCAGGACAAAAAAGTAAAAGAACAAAAGATTATTGCGGGAACGGCTTCAGCAAAATTCGAGAGTTTAAAAAATCAGATTGATCCTCATTTTCTTTTTAATAGTTTGAATGTTTTGAGTTCTTTGATTGAGGAAAATCCTGAAAATGCACAACGATTTACGACTTCATTGTCTAAAATTTACAGATATGTTTTGGAACAAAAAGACAAAGAATTGGTTTCGGTTGAAGAAGAATTGACTTTCGCTAAAACCTATATGAATTTGCTGAAAATGCGTTTTGAAAACAGTTTGTTTTATGAATTGCCAACGGTGATTTCAAATCCGGAAGCCAAAGTAGTACCGCTGTCGTTACAACTTTTATTGGAGAACACAGTAAAACACAATGTGGTTAGCGAAAAAAGACCATTGTACATTCGGATTTTTGAAAAAGGAGATTATCTGGTTATTGAAAACGATTATCAAAAGAAAGAAGTATTACAAGACCGTCAAGGCGTAGGGCTTCAAAATATTATTAACCGCTATGCCATTCTTACTGATAGAAAAGTAAGAATTGAACAAAATCAAGAGGTATTCACGGTTTATTTGCCATTATTAACCAAACAAGTTGTAATTATGGAAACTATTAAAATCAATGACGATACAGCCTATTATAAAGCAAAAAAGAGAGTGGAAGCTCTCAAAGGATTTTACGGAAGTTTACTCTCTTACTGTTGTGTCATTCCGGTATTAATTTTTATAAATTATCGTACTTCTTCTTTTCAATGGTTCTGGTTCCCGATGACAGGTTGGGGAATTGGATTAATCATTCACGGATTTGGGGTTTTTGGTTACGGTTCCAATTGGGAAGAAAGAAAAATTAAGGAATTCATGGAAAAGGAAGATCGAAAACAAAATTGGAAATAATTATGGAACGCAATTATCAAGAAGAAGAACGCTATAATAAAGCGAAAAAAAGAGTAGAAGCAATCAAAGGATTCTACGGAAACTTAACAGCATATATTGTTGTAAATATTGGACTTCTGGTTATAAATTTAGTGACATCGCCGGAACATTTGTGGTTTTTCTGGCCTATGTTAGGATGGGGAATTGGAGTAGTCTTTCACGGAATGAGAGTTTATAATTATATGCCGTTCCTAGGGAAAGATTGGGAAGAACGCAAAATGAAAGAGTTTATGGATAAGGAAAACGAACGAAAAGATTCTTGGAAGTAATCCGAAAAATCGAATTTAAAATAAAAATTTTACGTTTGTCATTTTAATTAGTATCACTTAATAACCAACAAAATGAGCAGAAGATATAAATCGGATTTTGAGGAACATCAACCCGAAGATAAATATGTAGCAGCAGAAAGAAAAGTAAAAAGACTAAAAGGGTTTTATACCCATTTAATTGTCTATTTATGTGTTAATATTTTTATTGTTTTTGTAAATATCAATGATTTGGAGCCAGGAGAAAGTTATTTTAAAATAGAGAATTTCTTCACCGCATTTTTCTGGGGAATAGGGCTTTTAGTACATGGATTGAGTGTTTTTGGACATATTTTCTTTTTTGGAAGCCGTTGGGAAGAACGGAAAATCAAAGAGTTCATGGAGGAAGATAAGGATAGTAAATGGGAGTGATTATAAATGACAAAATTAATTCTTCAAATAATCGAGTAATCAATCAACGAATCAACTATCCATGACCACAATCATCATCGAAGACGAAAAACCAGCTGCAAGATTATTGCACCGAAAGCTTCAAAAACTAAATATCGAAGTAGGAGTGATGCTTCATTCTGTAGAAGAGTCAATCGAATGGTTTTCTAAAAATGAGCATCCCGATTTGATTTTTCTGGACATTCAATTATCTGATGGATTGTCTTTTGAAATATTTGAAAAAACAGCCATAAAATCCGCTATAATTTTCACAACGGCTTATGATGAATATGCTTTACGCGCTTTCAAATTGAATAGCATTGATTATCTTTTGAAACCGATTGATGAAGACGATTTGGAAGTGGCAGTTTCTAAATTTAAAGCTAGATTACCAAAACAAGAAACGCTGCAATTGGATTTTGACCAAATCAAAAAAATGCTTTCCAATCCATTTGAAAAAAATTACAAAAAACGATTTACGGTAAAAATCGGGCAACATTTAAAAGTCATTTCTACCGATGAAATAGAATGTTTTTTTAGTGAAAATAAAGGAACGTATATCCATACTTTTGACAACAGAAATTATTTAATCGAATCGACTTTGGAAGTTTTGGAACAAGAATTAGACCCGGCAGATTTCTATCGGGTAAGCCGAAAATTCATCATTCCGTTAAAAGCAATTAAGGAAATTGTGCTGTACAGCAACTCTCGTTTGAAGGTTATTTTGCCTTCTTATAAAGATGATGAGGTGATTGTAAGCAGAGAAAAAGTATCCGAATTTAAAACCTGGATAGGGTAATAAATTGCACAAAAAAAAACTGTTTCAAAGTGGTATCGTAAACCTCCTAAAAAGGAAATTTTGATAGTTGACTTTAAAACAGTTTGAGTAATCTGGTGGAATTGAAACTATTCAAATAATGATTTAATTTCTTTTTCCGTTTTGCCTAATTTTTGTTGCAATTTTCCCCACGTTTCATCTTCTTTTCCTTCTTCAAATAACACATCGTCATCAGTTAATTCTGCAAACTTTTGTTTAAGTTTACCTTTTAACTCATTATAATTTCCTTTAATCTCTGTTGAATTTGGCATAATGTTATAGTTTTAAATTGTTACTTATTGTTTATCAAAGTTGAGAATTTAAAACTGTAAAATTGTTGTATAATTAGTGTGGATTGTTATATAATTCTTTGGTTGTAGCTAAATAGATCAAGGTCTATGTGGCTTAAATTAATAAATCACATAAATACGTATAAGTAATTCATATTTAAAATTTTAAACATACAGTATAGATTATCTCTATGACGACTTTAGGCCTTAAAAGTTACTTTTCTGATTCCTATTATCACAAAAATAAATATACTGTAAATAATAAAAAAGGGAACGATATATTCGATTGAATTCATGGGTAACATAATGGCAATAATCATCAATTGGAAGCCCAATCCGTAAATGGAAACGAAGGTCATAAACCAATTTGGAAATGTTTTTACTTTGTAAGCATCATTGTCTAAAGCATGAATTATTTTGTCGAAAGTTCCATAAACAATCGTGTAAATTCTAAACAAAATATCGACCGATTTTTGGCTTTCCCCTGGTAAAGCTTTCGGAGATTTGTATTCAAATATTTTACTTGTGGAATCTCCACCCACTGATTTGTTTCTCAAAATCACATAGTAATAATTGTATAAAGTGCCTTGCAATTGAATGCAAAAAAAGGAAATTAGTGTGAGCCAAAATGATGTTTTTGAAACATAACAGATCGTCATCAAAAACAAAAAATTAAGTATAATATCAAAAACACTATCGAGGTATCTTCCAGTATAAGAAGGGGTGTTTTTTATTCTTGCGAGTTCACCATCGGCTGCATCAATAATTGATTTTAAAATGATGAAAAAGGCGGCTAAAAAGTAATGATTTTGCAAAATACAATAGATGGCAACCAAGCCGGAAACGCCAAAAAGCAGCGTAACATGAATGGGCGTAAAACGGGTATTTTTTAATTGATTGGCAAATAGTTTTGCAATTGGTCGTCCGTAATCGGATAAATCCAGGAATTTATCCTGAGCAGCGAGTTTAGACATTTTTGTTTATAAACAAAGAAATGCGACAATATAGTCTGAGGTAAATATAGTAAAATAATTATTTTGATAAACGATGCAAAGTGAAAGTCATAGCTGATAATAGAAAAAAAGCACCAATTTGATGCGCTAATCCCAACCATAACGGAACGCCGTACAATAAAGTAAAAACACCTAAAACAAACTGAATAAAAACCAAAATCAGCAGCAGATTAATTCCATTGGACTGGGTTTTGTTTAGCGTAAATTTTTTGCTTTTGAAATAAAGCAATGCAATCAATGCAACTACGAAGTAGGCCAAAGTTCTATGAATAAATTGAACGCCGCTTTTGCCTTCAATAAAACTCAAAAAGAGATTTTTTTGTTCCAGAAAAACACTGTCGTGAATAAATTGTCCGTCGCTCATCAATGGCCAGTGGTTGTGAATTAAACCTGCATTTAAGCCAGCAACAAAGCCGCCGTAAATAATCTGCAACAACAAGAAAACTAAAGCCACACGAGCAATTTTTTGTAATGGCAGTATGGCGTTCACTTTATTTTGGTACATTAAATCCAAAGCGACCCAAAGCGTATAGGCAAAAGTGATAAAAGCAAAAGTTAAATGCAACGACAGTCTAAAATGACTTACATCGGGATTGTCAATCAAGCCACTTTTTACCATAAACCATCCAAGGAACCCTTGAAAAGCACCCATTCCCAATAGAACAACACATTTTTGAATAGTTTCTCTCGAAAGGCGTTTTTTAATCAGAAAATAGATAAAAGGAAGAATAAATACTAAACCGATTATTCTTCCGATAAAGCGGTGAAACCATTCCCAGAAATAAATGAATTTGTAATCACTAAGCGTAAAATCGTTGTGAATATTCACCTTTTGGTATTCTGGAAACTTTTTATATTCTTCAAAAGCTTCAGACCATTTTTCAGCACTTAGAGGCGGAAAAGTATCTGTAACCAAATGCCAATCCGTCATTGAAAGTCCGGAATTCGTCAATCGGGTAATTCCTCCAACCACAACCATTATAAATAATAATGAGCATCCTGATAACAACCAAATAATAACTGATTTATTCTCTTTTTTCATTGAACTTGCAATTTGTGATATAACTTTTCAATTCTTGACTAAACTTTTTCCAATCCCAATTTCTCTGCTCTTTTCATCATGAATCCATAAGCGGCATCGTACTCATTTGGAATTTCTCCTTCCAGAATCGCTTCTTTAATGGCTTCTTTGAGCATTCCGATTTCACGGGAAGGTTTCAAATTGAAAATTTCCATAATCTCTTCTCCCGAAATCGGCGGTTGAAAATTACGAACATGATCGCGTTCCTCCACTTCCACAATTTTCTTGCGAACGATTTCAAAATTTTGATGGTATTTTTTGAATTTATTCGGGTTTTTAGTCGTGATATCTGCTTCGCACAAAGTCATTAAACTCTCGACATCTTCGCCGGCATCAAAAACCAAGCGACGTACAGCAGAATCTGTAACGGTATCTTGCGACAAAACGATGGGACGAGAACTCATTACGACCATTTTTTGCACAAATTTCATTTTCTGGTTTAATGGCATGTGCAAACGTTCGAAAATTTTCTTTGCCATTTTTCCGCCAAGAAATTCATGTCCGTGAAACGTCCAGCCTTGTTTCTTATTGAAACGTTTGGTTGGTGCTTTCCCGATATCATGAAGCAAAGCGGACCAGCGTAACCAAACATCATCTGTATTTGGACAAATGTTATCGACTACTTCCAGCGTATGATAAAAATTATTTTTGTGGGTTTGCCCTTCAATTTCCTCAACCTCATTTAAAGCGGTTAATTCGGGTAAAATAATATCTAAAAGTCCGGTTTTGTATAATAGTAAAAATCCAACAGAAGGCTTATCCGTTGAAAGGATTTTATTTAATTCATCAACAATACGTTCTCCGGAAATAATTTTGATTCGCTCTTTATTTTTCTCGATTGATTCTAATGATTTTTTATCAATTTCAAAACCCAATTGATTGGCAAAACGGATGGCTCGCATCATCCTCAAAGGATCGTCAGAATAAGTTATATCCGGATCGAGTGGTGTTCTGATTATTTTGTTTTTCAGATCTTCTAATCCATTAAATGGATCGGAAAGTGCTCCGAAATTATTTTTATTTAATGATAAAGCAAGCGCATTTATAGTAAAATCACGACGATTTTGGTCGTCTTCCAGCGTTCCGTTTTCTACAACCGGATTTCTGCTTTCAAAATGATAGGATTCTTTTCGGGCACCTACAAATTCAATTTCGGTATCTTCAAAACGCAACATAGCCGTCCCATAAGTTTTGAAAACCTGAACTTTTGGTTTTTTAGGAAGTAATTCTGAAACTTTTAGTGCTAATTCGATTCCGCTACCTACAGCTACAACATCTATGTCTTTTTTGAAATCCCTGCCAAGTATCAAATCCCTCACGAAGCCACCAATAACATAACTTTCTATGTTAAGTTCTTGCGATGCTTGCGAAATGACTTCAAAAATTTTATTATTTAAGGCTTCTTTATAGGAAGTTTTAATGTCCATTCTTTTTTGTTTAAAGTTTAAAGTTTAAAGTTTCTTTCAAAACTGAAATCTAAAAACGGCAATCATTTTTATTCCTCGTGACCAATGGGGTAGAAGACTTATTTACGGATTACTTTTACCTGCGAATCATTCGTCAATTTTATAATTGTAGAAGGGTTAGAGGTAGTTTTATCGCGGTGCAAATTTACAACATAGTCCACACCTTTTATAATCTCAGGACTAATTTCTTTGAAACTTTTTGGAGTAGGCTGCCCCGAAATATTTGCTGAGGTCGAAACCAATGGTTTTCTCATCTTTTCCATTAATTTAAAACAGAAAGGTTCTTTGACGAGTCGAATTCCCAATGTATTATCGGGTGCAATTAAATTTGGCGCCACATTTCGCGGTTTGTCCAAAATTAAAGTCGTCGGTTTCTCTGATAAATCCATGATTTGCCAAGCTGTTTCCGGAATATCTTTAAAAACGTTGTACATCATTTTTTCGCCATTCATCAAAACAATCATGCTTTGCGTTTCGGCTCTTTGCTTGAGTTTGTAGATTTTGGCAACGGCTTCCGGGTTTGTGGCGTCGCAACCGATTCCCCAAACGGTGTCCGTTGGATAAAGGATAATACCGCCTTCTTTTATAACTTCGTAAGCGTTATGGATTTCTTGATTCATTATAATTTGTTATTGATAAAAAATTTTCTGCTTTGTAAGGTTCAAATTTTAACAAAGATAACAATAATGGCAAATAGACTTAGCTGTAAATAATTTAAATGACTTCGATTCACCTAATTTGTATTTTTTTGTTCAATATAATTTCGAAATAATCTGAGAAAACAGAGTTATATTTGCCATTAGCAAAACTCTTTTAGTATGAAAATCATTTTTCACGAAAATCAATTGTCTTACAGAGGCACATCAAATGCGGTGTATAATTACGCACTTTTCAATGAAGAAATTTTAAATAATGAATCTGTTATTTTATACAATAAAAACAATAAGCAAAATTTTGATTCCGCTATTGATCAGTTCAAAAAGAGATTTAAAGTAATTGGATATAGCGATATAAAAGATTTAGAGAAAATTGTTGATGATGAAAAAGCCGCTCTTTTTTATGCTATCAAAGCAGGTAAAAAAGACGGCATTGAAGTTTCTAATTGCAAAACCGCGATTCATACCGTATTTAAATATAATGAACCGCACGGCGATGTATATGCTTATGTTTCTGAATGGCTTTCACAGGAAATGAGCGGTGGAAAAGCGCCTTTTGTTCCGCACATGATACATGTAGAAAAAAGTGATTTTAACTTACGTAAGGAATTGAATATTCCGGAAGATGCGATTGTTTTTGGACGACATGGCGGTGCTAAAACATTTGACCTTGCTTTTGTAAAATCGATTGTGAAACAGATATCGAGAAAGAGAAAAGATATTTATTTTTTGTTTTTAGGGACTAATTCATTTGTTTTCAAAAACATTTTCAGACCCTATAAAAACATTATATTTTTACCGGCAACTGTTGATGACGTTTATAAAGCAAAGTTCATTAATACGTGTGATGCCTATTTGCATGCACGAAAACAAGGAGAAAGTTTTGGAATTGCAGTTGGCGAATTCTCGGTTTCCAATAAACCAGTGGTTACTTGGGCCAATTCGGAGGAAAAATCACATATTGAGATATTGGGTGATAAAGCATTAATCTATGAAAACAAGGAGAAATTAATTGATATCATAGAAAACTTCACTCCAAACAATACTATAAATTGGGATGCGTATTCAGAAGAATATGCTCCGGAAAAAGTAATGGAAAAATTTAAAAAAGTGTTTATAGACGGATAAAACCCAGATTATAAATTCACGATTTTCTGTTTGGTTTTCAATGATTTTGATAAAGGCGCTCCGCTCAAAATCAGAAAAAATAAAGACCAGTTTTTAGGTTTAATAATACTACTGAAAAAGTATTTCACGATAAGGAATAAGGAAACGATTTTATGTCCAAAAAAGCCATAATGTTTCCGAATGATGTAAAGCAATGAAATCTTTAATTCTTTTTTGATGGCTAACGACCGCTCGGTGCTGGCTCCGTGAAAATGAACAAACTCTGCTTCGGGAATTAAATAGGCAAACTTTGACTTATTGGCCAATCGAATGCACAAATCGGTTTCTTCATAATAGAGAAAAATATTAGTGTCAAAACCTCCAACTTCATTAAAATCCTTTGCTCTAACAAACATAAAACTGCCTGGAATAAAATTCACCTGTTGTGGATTGGTGTACCGTTTTTTTCGTTTTGGATATTTTTTCGGATTGATGATTTCCAAAAATTTCCTGCCAATGATTTCTCTTGTCGGTGAAGCAAAATGATCGAGTGAAATCATGAAATCCCCATTTTCTTTAAAGGCTTGAGCACCTGCAATTCCAATGTTTGGATTCTGGTCTAAGGCGTTTTTAAGAATCGATAAACAATCATTTATAAATAGCGTATCGTTATTTACCAAAGCCAGATACTTGGCATTGGCAAATTTGATTCCAGACATATTTCCTCCGCCAAAACCAGAATTGATATGATTTCTGTGAAGTTCCAAATTATGATAATCAGCTTCATCACAAAATGATTTTAGCTTTAGATAATCCTCTTTTTCGGAACAATTATCAGTTATAATAATTTGATAACGAATATTTGTGGAGGTTTTTTCAATGATAGAACGAATGCAATTTATAGAGTGCTCGCTTGAATTGTAATTGATTAAAATAATGGCTATGTCAAACATCATAAGTATTGATTGATTCCTTTTTCGATAAAAGTCAGTTTCTTTTCAGTGGTAAGTCTTTCGATTTCATTATTGATTTCGAGATGGCTTTTGGATTGTTCTTTGTGATAAATATGATAAGCAATTCCGGCATTTTTTAATCTTTTTCCTCGAATCCCGATGTTGTGAAGTCGCTGAATCATTTCGGAATCATCAATTCCCCAACCTACTAACGACTCATTGAAACCATTAATTTTGATGAAATCTTCTCTCCAAAAAGACATGTTGCAACCCCGAAGTTTGGACGAACGCTGGTCAACACTTTTTGCGAAATTCATCAAAAATGGAATTCGGATAGTCCGGCCTCTTTTTTTAATGCCTTTTGAAAAGAAATTAAAATGGATGGTTTTTTTAGAAAATAAATCGGGCAATAACTTTTCTTGAATATTTACTCGTGAACCAAACAAATAGTGTCCTTTTTCGGCAAAAGTAAGATGGTCTTCCACAAAATGCTTGTTCATAATAATATCACCATCAATCTCAACAATATAGTCATATTTTGCTGCAGCAATGGCTTGGTTCATGATTTTTGGCTTTCTGTTTTTAATGTCTTCATGCCAGATATGAATTAATGGAACGGGAAATTTCTTTTGAAAAGTTTCTATTAGATGCCTTGTGTCTTTTCCTGAACCGTCATCGGCAATAATTACTTCGTTTGGCAAAACCGTTTGATTCATCACGCTCAACAACAATAATTCTAATGCTTCAGGCCAATTATAAGTAGGGGTTATCAGGGAACAAGTAGGAAGTTTTTCCATGGTTTTTGATTAATGAGGCAAGTTAATATTATTTTTTATATTTGTGAAAAATATTCTCCATGGTTTATGATTGTTTCCCTTTCTTTAATGAATTAGACATCCTCGAAATAAGACTGAATGAATTAAATGATGTAGTTGATAAATTTGTATTGGTAGAAGCCGACAGGACGCATCAAAATACCCCAAAACCTTTTATTTTTGAAGAAAATAAAGAACGTTTTTCTAAATTTCTGGATAAGATTATCCATGTAAAAATCACTAATTATCCCTTATTTATACCAATAATAAACCCGTTTTCTCCTTGGAAAATAGAAATCTTCCAAAGAGATTCGATTGTAAAAGGTTTGGTAAATTGTAAGCCGGATGATATTATTTTAATCTCGGATCTGGATGAAATTCCAAATGCAAGTGTCATTAAAAAACGAGTAGCTGAGGGGGTTCATGAAATCTATGGACTAAAAATGGATATGTTTATGTATTTCCTCAACAACAAACTCATTTTTGACGGAGGAAGTAACATGACAAAAGAAGAAGCTAAAAACGGAATTTGGCATTGTACCGCAGTATTGCCTTATAAACTGTTGAAAAAAAGCCCGTCTAAAATTCGTAAGATTATCATGCGAACTAAAAGAAGGGGAGAAGTTTATAAAATTATCCCTAATGCGGGCTGGCATTTTACCTATATAGGCGGTGTTAAAAAAATCATACAAAAGCTGGAAGCATTTGCGCATACGGAATATAATTCGGAAGAATATAAAGACGAAAAAAACATTCTGAAATTAATAGAAAACGGTAAAGATTTATTTGGTCGGGATTTGGAGTTTGAGATTGTGGGTGAGGATTATAAGTTTCCAAAATATCTAAAAACAGAAGAAGGTCAGAATAAGTTTAAGGAGTTTTTCTTTTCAAAATAATTTTATTTAAAAAATATGACGTTTAATTTTCAGCAACACCCTTTAGTTCCCCAAGAAGTGGTTATGGATTTGATAAAAAATTTCCAGACTAAAGGAGTCTTGTTTGGAGATGGCAAAAGAAATAAAATCAGACTTTTTGAAGTCGAGGGAAAAACGATTAACATTAAATCCTTCAAGATTCCCAATCTGATAAATAAAATAGCTTATAAATATTTCAGGAAATCAAAAGCAAAACGGTCGTTTGAATATGCCAATAAACTACTGGAAAATGGAATCGGAACACCCGAGCCTATTGCTTATTTTGAAAATTTTGATTTGATTGGAATCAAAGACAGTTACTACGTGAGTGAACATCTTCAATGTGATTTGACGTACAGAGAATTAGTCGAAATCCCGGATTATCCGGATCACGATACTATTTTGCGTCAGTTTACCCATTTTTCTTATTCTTTACATCAAAAAGGAATAGAATTCATGGATCATTCGCCAGGAAATACATTAATTAAAAAAACGGCTGACGGAAACTACGAATTCTTTTTGGTAGATTTAAACCGCATGCAGTTTCATGAATCGATGCCTTTTGAAGTTCGGATGAAAAACCTTTGCCGATTGACTCCTCATAAAGAAATGGTGGCTGTTATGAGTAATGAATATGCCAAACTTTCAGGAGAACCCGAAGAATTGATTTTTGAAACACTTTGGAAAATGACGGCTGATTTTCAGTATCGTTTTCACAGAAAGAAAAGATTAAAAAAGAAATTGAAGTTTTGGAAGTAATATTTCTGAAAAAACAGTATTTTTCACTTCTCAATAGCTTCAATGAAAGTTTCAGTAATTATTACGACGTATAATGCAGAAGAATGGTTGCGAAAAGTCCTTATTGGATTTAGCGTTCAAACAGAAACTGACTTTGAAATTGTTATTGCCGATGATGGTTCTACAGCCGCAACTCTTGAATTATTAACCACTTTTGCATCAAAATTCAAATACCCAATTGTTCACGTTTGGCAAGAAGATGATGGTTTCCAAAAATCAAAAATCCTGAATAAAGCCATTTTACAATCCAATTCCGATTATCTTCTTTTTACCGATGGGGACTGTATTCCGAGAAAGGATTTTGTGGCTACCCATTTGAAATACAAGGAAAAAGGATATTTTCTTTCTGGAGGTTATTTCAAATTACCCATGTCTATTTCTGAAGCTATTTCCGAAGAAGATATAATCAGTCAAAATTGTTTTAATTTATCTTGGCTAAAAGCCAAAGGATTTAAGACTAATTTCAAAAGCAGTAAACTCACCCAAAGTAAGTTATTTGCACGCTTTATGAATTGGGTTACGCCAACGAAACGCTCGTGGAACGGGCATAATGCTTCTGGTTGGAAAATTGATTTAATTGCTATAAACGGATTTAATCACGAGATGAAATATGGTGGTTTAGACCGGGAATTAGGGGAGCGATTGTTCAATTACGGATTGCTTTCCAAACAAATTCGGTATAGCGCCATTTGTCTGCATCTCGACCATGCAAGAGGCTATTCCAGTGATGAAATCTGGCAAAAAAACAATGCCATCAGAGTCTACAATAAGAAAAACAAAATTATAAGAATTGAAAACGGAATAGATTCGCTCTAGTTTTTCAAAAAGTTCAAATCCTTAAAATACTGCTTTAGTTTTTCTAAAATCAATTCCAAAGGATATTCATCAAAGTATTTAAAAGTATGTTCCTTGATGTATTTCTCATCATGTTGCTGATAGATTTCCGGTTTTAAATCTTTTAAATGAATGGAAAGATTTTCCTTTTCATTCTCAAAAATCTGCCATGTTTCTTTATCCACCGATGGAGAAAATAACGAAAATGTCGGAACCGATAATGCTTTGGCCATATTTACCGAACCGCCTTCATTACCAATCAATATCGAACATTGGGAAAGTAAAGCCAAAAATGATCTTAATCCTTCGCTATACAGCTCAAAATGAATATTTTTTTGTGTTCGTTCAGAACAAAAATTATAGACTTTCAGCGCTTCTTCTTTTTGTGATGGAATATAATTGAAAATGATATCCGCATCGAGTTGCTCTACGGTGAAATCAATAATTTTCGCCATTTTTTCCAAAGGATAGGTTTTATACCATTCGCTGCCCAAAATGCCAAACATTACTAATGGTTTCGTTCCTTGTTGGATGCCAAACTTGGTCAATAGTTTTTTAGCTTCCTCAATTTCAGTTTCGGTCAAAAATATTTTAGGTTTGTAATCGGTAATTGGTTCTTTAATTAGTGGTTTTAAAAGCATCAAACGATTGTCAATCGCTAATCCTAATTCAGATTTCGTCCCGTTTTTAATCCTTTTTACAGTATGATTATAAAACATATTTGAATATCCTTTGTCGTAAGAGATTTTATATTTAGCTCCGGAAAACAATGTAATTAGATTGGTTTCGAGTTTACTGTACGCATCAATCACCACATCATAGTTTCTTTTTCTGATGCCAAAAATGAACTTGAACAATTTTGGATATGATTTTCTAACTTCCTGTGAAAGAACAATTATTTCATCAATATTAGGGTTTTCCAATAAAACATCCACACAATTAGGATAACACATGTAGTCGATTACAGCATCCGGATAAAATTTTTTGAGGTTGTTGCACAAAATAGTGCTCGTTAACACATCTCCGATTCTTTTCTGCTGTATGACTAATATTTTCATTATTTAAGATGTTTTTTAAAGGTGCTAAAATACAAAGTATTTAAAGAAGCCCAAGACTCAAAATAGAAATAAGAGAGAATTCGCCACAAAAGTTATATTTTTGCATCCAATAAATTCAATACAAAATGGCAATTAGCGGTTTAGTGATTTCTTTTAATGAAGAAAAAATGATAGGAAAGTGTATCGATGCGCTTTTTAAAGTTTGTGATGAAGTGATTGTAGTGGATTCACTAAGTAAAGACCGTACCGTTGAAATTGCTAAAGAAAAAGGGGCCATTGTTATTTCCCAATCGTTTTTAGGTGATGGTCCACAACGAACTCACGGATTGCCTTTTTGTAAAAATGATTGGATTTTGAATTTGGATGCCGATGAATTTTTGGACAAAGACGCCGCAGAGTTTATTCTGAAAGAGAAATATTTAGAAGGAGATCATGATGCGTTTAGTTTCAGGATAAAAAACTTTTTAGGCGACAAACTGATTGATTTTGCGGGTTGGTATCCCGATCATAAAGTTCGTTTTTTCAACAAGAAAACGGCTCATCCTTCTGATTCCATAGTGCACCAGAAAATCATAACCCAAAACGAAAAGAAAGTTTCCGTGCATATCTTGCATTACGGTTGGGATTCTTTGGATCAAATTATTGCGAAAAAAAATCAATATTCGGGTTGGCATGCACAGCAATTGTATGATCAGGGGAAAAGAATCAATTCCTTTAAACCGATTCTTAATGGGAAAGTTGCTTTTTTACGTTGTTTTTTCCTAAAAAAAGGTTTTTTGAATGGCATCGATGGATTATCAATTTCAATAATTCAAGGTTTTTTCTCTTATATGAAATATGCCAAACTGCTTAAAATCCAAAAGAAAAATAAATCCTAATCGATGGATAAACCTTATAAATAAAAAAATCCTTATCGGTTTGATAAGGATTTTTTTTATTGTTTAAAGTTTAGTAAAGCAATTAAACTGCCACATCATATTCTCTCAAAGCGTCATTCAAAGACGTCTTCAAATCCGTCGAAGCTTTACGTTTTCCGATAATCAAGGCACATGGCACCTGAAATTCTCCCGAAGGAAACTTTTTGGTATAACTTCCAGGAATCACCACCGAACGAGCCGGAACAAATCCTTTCATTTCAATAGGTTTTTCTCCTGTAACATCAATAATTTTGGTTGAAGCCGTCAAGCATACATTGGCACCCAGAACTGCTTCTTTTCCAACGTGAACGCCTTCCACAACAATACAACGCGAACCAACAAAAGCACCATCTTCAATAATCACCGGAGCCGCTTGCAAAGGTTCTAAAACCCCGCCAATACCAACCCCGCCGCTCAAATGGACATTCTTGCCAATTTGTGCACAGCTTCCCACGGTTGCCCAAGTATCGACCATCGTTCCTTCATCAACATAGGCTCCAATATTCACATAACTTGGCATCAAAATCACGCCTTTCGAGATATAAGCACCATGACGCGCTACTGCATTTGGTACAATTCGAATTCCTTTTTCGGCATATCCGCGTTTCAACGGAATTTTATCATGATATTCAAAAATACCCACTTCAAAGGTTTCCATTTTCTGAATCGGAAAATACAAAACCACCGCTTTCTTTACCCATTCGTTCACTTGCCAGCCATCGGCCGTAGGTTCTGCTACACGTAAGGTACCTGCATCCAATAAATCGATGACCTCCCTAATTGCCGAAGTCGTTTTTTCTTCCTGCAATAAAGCACGATTTTCCCAAGCTTGTTCTATAATGGTCTGTAAAGCGTTCATAAGATTTGATTTTGAACAAAGATAACTTTTTTAAACAACAGCCAAAAGAAGAAAGTAGGGTTTTTCAGGAGCGAATTGCTTGGTCTTTATTTATGATTCATTTTCCCGCTTTCCCTTTTATCTCTCCGCTACGCTGCGAGGATACCGGCTCAATCGGGGCTAAAAGATTGTTTTTTAGAATTTTAATTCTATTTTTATTTATAAATAATTTAATACATGTAACGTCGTAAGGGCTAATTTTTATTAATGATAAATTATTTTGGTAGATTTGTTTTAAATTGTAAATGCATTAGTTTCAATAATAATCTAAGATGAAAGACAATTTCTCCAAACAAGCTTCCGAATATTCAAAATTCCGTCCGCAATATCCGGACAGTATGATTGCTTATATCGTCTCGTTTATCAAAAATAAAGCTGTTGCACTTGACATTGCTACCGGAAACGGACAGGTTGCCCACAAACTGTCTCCTTATTTTGAAACCGTTTATGCTACAGATATCAGCGAAAATCAACTCAAATACGCCATTCAAGCTGATAACATAATCTATAAAAAGGAATCTGCCGAAAAAACTACTTTTAACGATCAACAATTTGACTTAATTACAGTGGCACAAGCCATTCATTGGTTCAATTTCGATTTGTTTTACAAAGAAATCCATCGGATCTTAAAACCAGACGGATATTTTGTTGTGATGGGTTATGGATTATTCTCTACAAATACGGATTCCGATAAAATAATTCAATATTATTATCATACAATTGTTGGGCCTTATTGGGATGCAGAACGAATTTATCTGGACGAAAACTATAAAACAATACCATTTCCTTTTGAAGAATTGAAAACAGAAAAATTTCAGAATGAATTGGTCTGGAGTTTTGAGCAGTTGATTGGTTATCTTCAAACGTGGTCTGCAACGCAACATTATATTGACAAAAATAACCAAAATCCTATTGATTTAATTCATGATGATTTAAAATTTTCATGGCAAAAAGGAGATAAGAAAGTGATTTTTCCTCTATTGCTAAGAATCGGAAAATTAAAATAGTACCTTTAAAATAAAATTAAATGCCAAGAATCCTCGCCATAGACTACGGACAAAAACGCACCGGAATTGCCGTAACTGATGAATTTCAAATCATTGCATCGGGTCTCACTACAATCCCATCCGCAACAGCAATCGACTTCCTGAAAGACTATTTCAGTAAAGAAAAAGTAGAGACAGTCCTGATTGGGGAACCCAAGCAAATGAATGGACAGCCCTCAGAAAGTGCTTCTATTATAAAAGGTTTTGTAACTCATTTTACAAATCATTTCCCAGAGATGAAAGTAATTCGCGTGGACGAGCGTTTTACTTCCAAAATGGCATTCCAATCCATGATTGACAGCGGATTAAAAAAGAAACAACGCCAAAACAAAGCATTAATCGACGAAATTTCGGCAACGATAATGTTACAGGATTACCTCTCCAGAAAGATGTTTTAATATTTTAATTCTGAGCGTTTTCGACGGGTTAAATTTACTTCGGATTAAAACATTTTGTATGAAAATTTAGCAAAACGATAACACAATTTACAAGTATCTTTGCTGCACAAATCACCATTATGACTGATACAAAGCTTCATCCACATACCGATGTTGTGCTTATAGGCGCAGGAATTATGAGCGCCACACTGGGCGTAATCCTAAAACAATTGCAACCCGATTTAAAAATAGAAATCTACGAAAGACTGGACCGCGCCGCAGCCGAAAGTTCCGATGCCTGGAACAATGCCGGGACGGGACATGCTGCTTTTTGCGAATTAAATTATACTCCTGAACGCGAAGACGGAAGCATCGATATCAGTAAAGCCATCAAAATCGCCGAATCATTTGAAGTATCCCGTCAGTTTTGGAGCTATTTAGTACAACAAAACTTTGTTGGTTCCCCAAATAATTTCATCGAAAGTATCCCACACATGAGTTTTGTATGGGGAGAAGAAAATGTCAATTATCTCAAAAAGAGATATGAAGCACTACATAAAAATCATCTTTTTGAAAGAATGGAATTCAGTACAGATTTCAATCAGCTCAATTCCTGGATGCCATTGGTTATGGAAGGTAGAGATAAATTGGCAAAATTAGCGGCAACGTTTATGCCTATCGGAACGGATGTAAATTTCGGTGAATTAACACGGAATATGTTCCAATATCTAATGAAACAAAAAGGCGTAACCATTCATTTCAATCACGAAGTCCGAAAACTGAAGCAAAAAGAAAGTGGGGAATGGAGCATTTCTATCGCAGATTTAGCCATAGAGAAAAAGAAAAAAATGCGGACCAAATTCGTTTTCATCGGTGCCGGTGGCGGTTCTTTACCATTGCTAGAAAAAGCCAATATTCCGGAAGGAGACGGTTTTGGAGGATTTCCAGTTAGCGGACAATGGCTCAAATGCACTAATAAAGCCATTATTGAAAAACATAAGGTGAAAGTTTACGGAAAAGCTTCTGTAGGCGCGCCACCAATGTCGGTTCCGCACATTGACAGCAGAATGATAAACGGTGAGAAAGCCCTATTATTTGGCCCTTATGCCGGTTTTTCTACCAAGTTTTTAAAGAACGGATCCTATTTAGATTTACCACTTTCAATAAAAGCGAACAATTTAATTCCAATGTTATCGGCTGGCTTTAATAATTTACCATTGACTAAATATTTGATAGACCAAGTGCGACAATCCCAAGAAGATCGAATGGAAGCACTTAGGGAATACGTACCCAATGCTGACAGTAAAGATTGGGAATTGGAAACGGCCGGACAACGGGTTCAGGTGATTAAAAAATCTGAAAATGGAGGCGGTGTTTTGGAATTCGGAACCGAAGTAGTCACTAAAGCGGATGGTTCGCTGGCGGTTTTGTTGGGTGCTTCGCCAGGAGCATCCACCTCAGTTTCTATTATGTTGGATTTATTGAAACGTTGTTTCAAAGACAAAATTGATACGGCCGAATGGCAGGAAAAACTAAAGGTTATGATTCCTTCTTATGGTCAGACTTTGAATGATAAACCTAAATTTTTAGCTGAAATCAGAAAAAATACAGCTGCGGTTTTGGATCTAAATAATTAAAATATTTTTAACTCACGTTCCGATAAATTATCGGAATTTGAGTCTAAGCGTTTTTCAATTCTTTTGTAGCTTTTACTATGTTTTCCGTTAAGTTGGTGAGCCAGATTAATTGTTCAATAACCAATTGTGCTTCCTGCATTTTCAATTGAAAAGCCTCTTCATCAATCGGATTTCCTTCTTTTAATTCTTTAGTGCGAATGTTTTTCAGTTCGGTAAAGCGCATGGCCAATTCTTCTTTATGGGTGTTTTCTGGAGACCCGATATTATTCTCTTTTAAAAGCAAAATAGCATTATCCAAATTTTTAATCACGGTGTCTACCACCACATTAAAAGCTTCCGAGGCTGATGTTGTTTTATGCGATTGGATATAAGTTCCCATTGATGCAGATGAAGAAAGTAAAGTGTGATTTAGCACCGCCAATTTATAGACTTGTGGCAATTGTTTTTGTTTCGATTTGGGTTCTTGTGCCATTCTTTGGAAAGAAGCCATCAGATTGCCAATTTCGATGAAAGCATGTTTTCGGGCTAACTTATAAGAAGTAGAGACTTCCCCTTTTTTATTATAAAAAATGGAAATTTCCTTTAAATAATTTCGATTGGCTTCAATGGATTTCTCCAGATAAACCGGAATGTTTAAAAACTCCCACGACGGCCATAAAAAGTAATTGGCGAGAAATGCCAAAACCGCTCCGACCAAAGTATCTAAAATGCGATATTGAACGACATCAACGATATTTGGAGTCAGAATTCCATAAATAAAAACCACATAAATGGTTACGAAAGTAGCGCCGATTTTATAATTTGTCTGAGAAAATGCAAATCCAAAAATCATGGCAATAACTGCCAATGCACCGATTACAATAGTATTATGAATTACCAAAAGAATCCCGAAAGCAATCAGACCGCCTAAAATGGTGCCGAAAATCCGTTGAAATGAACGTTGTTTTGTCAAGCCATAACCGGGTCGCATGATAACGACAATGGTCAATAAAATCCAATATACATTTTGAAAAGGCAGCATTTGACCAATAACAAAAGCAATCAAAATCGTAACCGTTAACCGCAGCGAATGCCTGAAAATTGTGGAGGAGAAACTCAAATTTTCAATTAAAGTGCTCAAAGGGTAATATTGTGGGGTCAGAAATTTTTCTAAATCTTTATCTTTTCCTTTAAAATCTTGTGGATTGATAGCTAAAGTAAAAGCACGTTCCACGATTTTTATCTTTTCAACTTGTTTTTCGGCATATTGAAGCATGGTGGTTAGCATAAACACACCTTCGGAAGCGGCCGTTTTTCCCAAATCATTTTCATAATCGGTGATGGCAAGTTCCAGCGCATTCATATCGTCAAATAACTTATGTTTCGAAACATATTTGGATCTGCTTTCCACACTTTTTGACAATTGTTTTAAAGTTGCCGCAAGATTGTAGGCCAAGTTTTGATAAGTAGCCAAAACCTTCGGATGATTTTGGAATTTTTGATGTAATTTATCATGATCAAACGAAGTAGATAAGGCCAATTCTAATATTTCTACCAAAGAAATAAAAACGATGAGCATCTTTCTATTTTGATTCGAAGATCCCGAACTGGTTCGATTTCCAATAAGAACTTCCCTTAAATTTTCATGAATGGCGTTCAGTTCGACCTGAAGTTGAAGTTGTTTTTTGATAATAGCCGGTTTGTCGGCATTGGCTTTCCATAAATCACCTCTTAACTTTAAGTATTTGGAAGTCAAATGGATGCATTCCGCGATTTGTATTTCGACATAACGATAAGGTCTGATATAGTAAAAAATCAGAGAAATCACTAGATAAAATAAACCGCCAGCCAGTATTAATCCACAGTGTTGCAACAATTGCCAGCCTTCATACATTTGGCTAAAAGCCAAACAAACGGATAGTAAACCTGAAAAGGAGACCAATGTAGCCCGATGTCCATAAACGGAAATCATCGATAATAAAAAAATCAATAAAATCAATACCGGATAAAAAAACCAGGGATAAGGATAAACCATATTGATGGCCAAAGCACTTCCTGCAACAATTATAGAGGCTACTAGAATTCCGTTGATTTTGTGTCTTAAATTACTGGAGATATCACTCGGAAATGTCAGTAAAGCCCCAATTGCTATGGTAAATCCAAGCTGAAACAACTCAAGGTAAGAAAATAGAATTACAGGAATAGCCGCAGCAATAGTAACTTTCGTTGCATTGGCAAAATTCATGCTGTCGGTAAATTTTCGGATTTGATAAACCATAAAATCGGATTACTGGCAAAGGTAAGAATTGTATGATTTATGGAGGGCATTAACCCCCATGATTTAAGACAAAATTATAAAAATTTGCTAATTATCAATTTGGAACAATCCAATGTCTATTTTTTCACTATTTTTGCCATCCGTATTTGAGGAAAAATTTCCCGAATACATTGTAGATAATACGTAATACAACAAAAATGATTTTACCAATTATAGGGTATGGTGATCCTGTTTTGAGAAAAATAGGTGAGGAGATTGCTCCTGAATATCCAAATTTAAAAGAAGTGATTGAGAATATGCATGAAACGATGTACAATGCCTGTGGTGTTGGACTTGCTGCTCCACAAGTTGGATTGGCGATTCGTTTGT
Source organism: Flavobacterium sp. (assembly GCF_035292545.1). Lineage (GTDB taxonomy): Bacteria > Bacteroidota > Bacteroidia > Flavobacteriales > Flavobacteriaceae > Flavobacterium. The sequence goes on from NZ_DATDPV010000040.1 coordinate 123,583, forward strand.
TTGTGATTGATACGACTCCTTTTGGAGAAGATGAGGATTTATCGAATGAAGAGCAAAACCAATTGAAAAATTTCAAACGAACTTTCATTAACGCTAAAATGTTAAAAGAAGAAGGGGAAGAATGGGGTTTTAATGAAGGATGTTTAAGTATTCCGGAAGTGCGAGAAGACGTTTACAGAAACGAAAAAATCACTATCGAATATTTTGATGAGGATTTCAACAAAAAAACTGAGGTTTTTGATGGCTTGATTGCCAGAGTGATTCAACACGAGTATGATCATATCGAAGGGATTTTATTTACTGATAAAATATCGTCACTAAAAAAACGTTTAATCCAAAGAAAACTTCAAAACATTATGGAAGGTAAAACCCGACCTGATTACAAAATGAAGTTTGTGGCCAAAAAAGGCCGATAATTAAAAAATAAATTAATTTCAATATAAATAATTTTTAAAATGAATTTAGAAAAAATATTAGCCATTTCTGGGAAACCAGGTTTGTATGCATTAAAAGTTCAAACACGCTCTGGTTTTGTAGCTGAATCTTTATTGGATGGTAAAAAAATCACCGTTGGTTTAAAAAGTAATGTGAGTTTATTGTCAGAGATTTCAATGTACACACAAAGCGAAGAGAAACCTTTGGCAGAAGTAATGAGAAATATCGCTGTCAAAGAAGACAATGGACCTGCATTATCTCATAAAGAAGAAAACGCGAAATTGGTTGCTTATTTCAAAGAAATTCTTCCGGATTACGATCAGGACAGGGTATATCCTTCGGATATTAAGAAAGTTCTGAACTGGTACAACATGTTACAGGCAAAAGGAATGGTTTCAAAAGAAGCTCCAGTAGCCGAGAAAAAAGAAGAAGCTCCGGAAGCAGAAGTAGTTGCAGAAGTTAAAACTCCTGCCAAAAAAGCAAAAGCCGAAAAAGAGTAATTTTCCTATTAGAAAATATATTTTAATCCTGTCACGATACTTTTCGAGACAGGATTTCATATTTTTACAAAAATCAAACCCTTATGAATTCTAGACAAAAACAACTACAGGCTTTCGAGAGACTTTTGGATATCATGGACGATTTACGCGAAAAATGTCCTTGGGATAAAAAGCAAACCATGCAAACTTTACGTCACCTGACCATCGAAGAAACTTATGAATTGGGGGATGCCATTTTGGATAATGATTTAAGCGAAGTCAAGAAAGAACTGGGAGATTTGTTGTTACATATTGTTTTTTATGCTAAAATCGGAAGCGAAACCAACGATTTTGATATGGCAGATGTCTGCAATGAAATTTGTGATAAACTCATTCATCGTCATCCACATATTTACAGCGATACCGTTGTAAAAGATGAGGAAGAAGTGAAACAAAACTGGGAAAAACTAAAACTCAAAGAAGGGAAAAAATCAGTTTTGGAAGGGGTGCCAAAAAGTTTGCCGGCATTAGTAAAAGCCAGCAGGATTCAGGACAAAGTAAAAGGCGTAGGATTTGATTGGGAAGAATCACATCAGGTTTGGGATAAAGTCCAGGAAGAGTTGCAGGAATTGCAGGTTGAGGTCGAGGCCGGAGATCAGGATAAAATTGAAGCCGAGTTTGGCGACGTGCTCTTTTCAATGATTAATTATGCACGGTTTTTAAACGTAAATCCCGAAGACGCTTTGGAACGAACCAATAAAAAATTCATCAAACGTTTTCAGTATCTGGAAAGTAAAGCCGGGGAATTGGGTAAACCTTTAATGGATATGACTTTGGCCGAGATGGATGTTTTCTGGAACGAAGCAAAGAAGTTATAATTTACCAATTTTCTACTATATTTGAAAACCAAAACAGTCTAAATGTCAGAACATAAAACGGAATTAAAACGTTCCTTAGGATTAATAGATGCGACCAGTTTAGTTGCCGGTTCCATGATAGGTTCCGGAATTTTTATTGTAACATCAGCCATGGCCAGAGATATTGGTTCAGCAGCCTGGCTTTTAGTGATTTGGTTGGTGACAGGTTTAATTACGGTTGCGGCTGCATTGAGTTATGGAGAATTAGCTGGAATGATGCCTAACGCCGGAGGACAATTCGTTTACATTCAACGTGCTTATGGAAGATTGGTTTCGTTTCTTTATGGATGGACGGTTTTTACGGTAATTCAAACGGGTGTTATTGCCGCAATTGCGGTTACTTTTGCCAATTATGCCGCGATTTTTTTCCCTGTTTTGGATAATGTACTTTTTACGGTTGGTTCCAATTTTGCTTTTTCAAACAGTAAGGTTCTGGCTATTTTGAGTATTGTTTTATTGACTTATATCAATACAAAAGGGGTTAAAACCGGAAAAATAGTTCAATTAACATTTACTTCCGCAAAACTGTTTGCTCTTTTTTCCCTGATTATTTTAGGATTATATGTTGGTTTGCAAACGGATGTGTTGTCTGATAATTTCACAAACATGTGGCAGGCAAGTAAAACGATCGTCAATTCTGATGGGACGATTACGGTAACAAAATTGGCCGGAATGGCGCTTTTGGGAGCTGCCGGTGCCACCATGATCAATTCATTATTCTCGAGCGATGCCTGGAATAATGTTACTTTTATTGCCGGAGAAATTAAAGATCCGAAAAAGAATATTCCGCGAAGTTTGTTTCTGGGAACTTTGATAGTAACCGTAATTTATGTTTTGGCAAATGTTGCTTATTTGGCTTTACTACCAATAAATGGAACTCCAAATGCTTCCGATATTTTTAATAGCGGAATCATGTTTGCCAGTAACGACAGAATAGGAGCGGCCGCAGCGAGTATGATTATGGGAAATGTCGGCGTTTTTGTCATGGCGGCATTAATCATGGTTTCCACTTTTGGTTGTAACAGCGGATTGATTCTTTCTGGCGGAAGATTGTTTTTTGCGATGGCAAATGACGGATTGTTTTTTAAACAAGCAAAAGAACTCAATAAAAACCAGGTTCCGGCCAAAGCCTTATGGGTACAGTGTATTTGGGCTTGTGTACTTTGTGTTTCCGGTAAATTTGGGGATTTACTGACGTATGCTACTTTCGCGTCATTATTGTTTTATATTTTGACGATTTTGGGTGTTTTCATTTTAAGAAAGAAAGAGCCCAATGCAGAAAGACCTTATAGAGCTTTTGGTTATCCTGTTATTCCGGCTTTGTATATCGTTGTTACAACAGCAATTTGCGGAATTTTATTAGTTTATGATACCTTCAACACCGGCTTAGGATTGTGTATTGTAGCGTTGGGGATTCCGGTATATTATTTTGTAATGAATAAGAAAGACTAAAATGTGAGATTATTATTCAGCTAATTTTTTAAGCTTGGCAATGTCTTTCAGAACAATCTTTTTTCCAATCAATTCAATCAGCCCTAATTTTTTAAAATCAGATAACAAACGAATACAACTTTCTGTTGCGGTACCAATCATGCTGGCTAATTCGTCTCTTGAAAGTTGGACTTTTAAGGTGTCATCTTCGTTTTTACCAAAGGTGTCATGCAAATAAAGGAGTGTAATAGCTAATCTTTCTTTCACGTTTTTCTGTGCCAAATTAACCATAAGATCATCCGCATCTTTCAAATCCCCACAGATAGATTTCATCACACTCATCGAAAATTGATTGTTTTTGTCAAAGAAACCCATTACTTCGGTTTTCGGAATAAAACAAACGTGCATGTCCTCTAGAGCAACGGCGCTCAAATTTACCGGTTCGTCACTAATCATAGAGCGTTGACCCAATAATTCTCCTTTTGCAACCAGTTTCACAATATGGTCTTTGCCATTTGGACTCAATTTTGTGAGTTTGCAAATCCCGTCTTTTATGCAATAAATTCCATTTACATTTTCGCCTTCTTCAAAAATGACTTCACCTTTTTTAATGGTTTTTGTTGTTTTGCAATCAGCAAGTTTGAGAAGTTCATCTTTATTAAGCGATTTCAGTGAGCTGAATTCTCTTACAATACATTGTTCGCATTTGCTCATGGTATATAGTATTTATTTGGGCTTTACAAAATTACGACTTTATATGACAAATATCATATATTTAATACATTCAATTTCTAACCTTTGCAAAAGGTAAAATGAGCAAAGTTTATGGACACACAAAACTGTTTCCATTGTGGTTTAAATATTGTAAAAATAGAAGAAATTAATTTTGATGAAAAAAGTTTTTGTTGCAATGGTTGCAAAACCGTGTACGAAATTTTTAGCCTCAATGATTTGACATGCTATTACGATTTTGAAAAATCACCTGGAGCAACCCCGCAGGATATTAATGGAAAGTATGATTTTTTAGACAATGAAAGCATCGTTTCAAAATTATTGGAATTTCAGGAGGATACAACCGCTATTGTTTCACTCAACATTCCTCATATTCACTGTAGTTCGTGTATTTGGATTCTGGAAAATCTACACCGTCTTCAAAAAGGAATAAGCACTTCACAGGTTAATTTTCCCGAAAAGAAAGTCCGAATAACATTCAATCCTGAAACGGTTTCACTCAAAACTATTGTTTATTTGCTGAGTTCTATTGGTTATGAACCCTATATCAGTTTAGAAAATTATGAAACCGGCAAGAATAATGTAGACAGGAGTTTAACCTATAAATTAGGAGTCGCTTTCTTTTGTTTTGGAAACATCATGCTGCTTTCGTTTCCCGAATATTTCGAAGTTAAAGAATTTTGGTTGGATAATTACAAACCTTTTTTCCGTTGGCTGATTTTCTTCTTATCATTGCCTTCATTCTTTTATTCGGCGAGCGGTTACTATGTTTCTGCCTATAAAAGTATCAAAACCAAAATGCTGAATATCGATATTCCGATTGCTTTGGGAATTATTGTGATGTTTGTGCGAAGTACTTCCGATATTATTATGGATCATGGTTCGGGTTTTTTCGACAGCTTAACCGGATTGATTTTCTTTATGCTTTTAGGCAAAATGTTCCAAATCAAAACCTATAGTTTTTTGAGTTTCGAACGGGATTTTAAATCCTATTTTCCGATTGCTATTACCAAAATAAATACAGATACTTCCGAAGAAAGCGTTCCAATTTATGATATTCAAAAAGGAGATCGATTGCTGATCAGAAATCAGGAACTCATTCCGGTGGATGGCATTTTGATTAGCGAAAAAGCGGAAATCGATTATAGTTTTGTTACCGGAGAAGCCATTCCGATTACTAAAAAATCAGGAGATAAGATATTTGCCGGCGGAAAACAAATCGGTAAAATCATCGAAATGGAAGTCTTACATTCGGTTTCGCAAAGCTACTTAACGCAATTGTGGAGCAATGATGTGTTTCAGAAAAATGTGGAGCAAAAACACAAAACTATAACGGACAGCATCAGCCGTTATTTTACCCCCATTTTATTATTGATAGCCTTTTCCGGTTTTGGCTATTGGATTTTTATTGATACCGATACGGCTTTTAATGTTTTTACCGCGGTATTAATCGTAGCATGTCCATGTGCCCTGGCATTAACAGCGCCGTTTACGATGGGGAATATTTTAAGGATTTTGGGTAAACAGAAATTTTATTTAAAAAATGCTTTGGTTATCGAACAATTAGCCAAAGTAGACACGATAGTTTTTGATAAAACAGGAACAATTACGACCAATAAAAAATCGAATATTTCTTATGAAGGGAAGATACTTTCGGATGAAAATTTATTGTTGATAAAAAATGTACTTCGGGCTTCGAATCATCCATTGAGCAGAATGTTATATGAGTATTTGCCTGTTCAAATTTTGCAAAGTAAATCCGCGAAAGAAACCGAAAAGATAAAAGTGGATCATTTTGAGGAAATTACCGGAAAGGGAATTCAAGCTCAAATTTTTGGATATCAGATTCAAATTGGTTCGGCTGCTTTTGTAGAAAAATCGGAAGAGAACAGCATTCAGCAAACTTCGGTTCATATTAAGATTGATGGTATTTATTACGGGAAATACATTTTCAATAACCAATATAGAGAAGGATTAGAACAGCTTTTCAGAAATTTAAGCACGAATTATCAAATCAAAGTTTTGTCAGGTGATAATGAAGGAGAACGTTCCACTTTAGAGAAATTATTACCTAAAGGAACCGAATTGATTTTCAATCAGAAACCGGAACAAAAATTAGAATTCATAAAAAAGTTACAGGAAAACGGAAGCAATGTCATGATGGTTGGCGATGGGCTGAATGATGCCGGAGCACTGGCGCAAAGTAATGTCGGGATTTCGATTTCAGAAAATGTCAATGTTTTTTCACCGGCCTGCGATGCAATTTTGGATGCAAATGAATTTCAAAAACTGAACTATTTTTTGAAACTGTCTAAAAAATCCATTACTACTATCAAAATGAGCTTTGCATTATCGCTTTTGTATAATGTGGTCGGATTGTCTTTTGCTATTACGGGAAATTTGTTGCCTTTGGTTGCGGCCATTATAATGCCTTTGAGCACAATAACGATTGTAAGTTTTGTGACAATTATGAGTAATTATTATGCAGGTATGAAAAGAAATTTATAATGTTTATAAATGTTTTTTCAGATATATTTAACACAAAAAAATAAGTATGATAAATGTCATATTTTTTAATAAAGCAGCAATGTAATTTTGTTTAACACAAATTAAGGTATGAGTGTCATTTATTTATTAATCTCCATCAGTATAATCGTTGCGGTTGTCTTTTTTATTGCATTTATTTTCGCAGTAAAAACAGGGCAATATGACGACGATTACACGCCGTCTGTCAGAATGCTTTTTGACGACGAAATCAAAAAAGCACCCCAAAAGAATCTACAAACAACAGAAGAAAAACAAATTTAATTTATGGAAATGCAGCAGTTTTATTATGACAACAAAATTGTCAAAAAGTTTATTTATGCCACCATTATTTTTGGAGTAGTTGGAATGTTAGTCGGTCTTATATTGGCTACTATGTTTTTGTTTCCAAACCTGACGGATGGAATTTCATGGTTGAGTTTTGGAAGATTAAGGCCATTACATACTAATGCAGTTATTTTTGCCTTTGTTGGAAATGCCATGTTTGCAGGGATTTATTACTCTTTGCAACGATTGCTGAAAGCAAGGATGTATAGTGATTTATTGAGTAATATTAACTTCTGGGGATGGCAATTAATTATCGTCGCCGCAGCAATTTCACTGCCATTAGGTTATACGTCATCAAAAGAATACGCCGAATTGGAATGGCCAATTGATATTGCCATTACATTGATTTGGGTTGTTTTTGGTATTAATATGATCGGAACAATCTTAAAAAGAAGAGAGCGCCATTTATATGTTGCGATTTGGTTTTACTTGGCAACTTTCGTAACCGTTGCGGTTTTGCATATTTTTAATAGTTTGTCGTTGCCGGTATCTGCAATGAAAAGTTATTCTGTTTATGCAGGAGTTCAGGATGCTTTGGTTCAATGGTGGTATGGTCATAATGCAGTAGCATTTTTCCTTACAACACCTTATTTAGGACTGATGTATTATTTTATTCCAAAAGCGGCAAACCGTCCAGTATATTCTTATCGATTATCAATTGTTCACTTTTGGTCTTTAATATTTTTATATATCTGGGCTGGTCCACACCATTTACTATATTCAGCATTGCCAAACTGGGCACAGAATTTAGGGGTTGTTTTTTCAATTATGTTACTGGCACCTTCTTGGGGTGGAATGATAAACGGACTTTTGACTTTGAGAGGCGTTTGGGATAAAGTACGTGTAGATCCTGTATTAAAATTCTTCGTTGTGGCCATTACCGGTTATGGAATGGTGACTTTTGAAGGACCAATGTTATCGCTTAAAAATGTAAATGCTATTGCGCATTTTACCGATTGGATTATTGCACACGTTCACGTTGGTGCTTTAGCATGGAACGGATTTATGGCTTTCGGTATGATTTATTGGTTGGTTCCAAGAATGACCAAAGGTGCTTTATTTTCTGTTAAATTGGCCAACTTCCACTTTTGGATTGGAACTTTAGGAATTATACTTTATACACTTCCGATGTATGTGGCTGGATTTCAGCAACATTTGATGTGGAAACAATTTAATCCGGACGGAACTTTAACGTATGGAAACTTCCTTGAAACCGTGACGCAAATTATGCCAATGTATTGGATGCGTGCAATAGGAGGAACTTTGTATCTAATTGGAATGTTTGTTTTGGTTTACAATATTATCAAAACGGTTAGAGCAAACGCAGCAATCGAAGATGAATTAGCCGAAGCTCCTGAATTACAAAAAATCAGCAAGGGTAGAGTAAAAGGAGAAAAATTCCACCCATGGTTAGAAAGAAGACCTATTCAATTGACAATTTTAGCTACAGTAGCCATTTTAATTGGTGGAGTAATCCAAATTGTTCCAACGATTATGGTGAAATCTAATATTCCAACTATTGCGAGCGTAAAACCTTATACACCATTAGAATTGGAAGGACGTGACTTATATATCCGTGAAGGTTGTGTGGGTTGTCACTCTCAAATGGTGCGCCCTTTCCGAAGTGAAGTAGAACGTTATGGTCCACAATCTAAAGCAGGAGAATTTGTTTATGATCATCCATTTCTTTGGGGATCAAAAAGAACCGGACCGGATTTATTGAGAGTTGGAGGGAAATACAATGACAATTGGCATTTCAACCACTTATGGGATCCACAAAGTACTTCGGCAGGTTCAATCATGCCAGGATACAAATGGATGTTTGATAATGAAGCTTTGGATATTTCGAATATCGAAGACAAAATGAAAGCCATGAAAACCCTTGGCGTTCCCTATACTGATGCTGAAATTGCAAATGCTAAAAATGCTATAAAAGCACAATCGCTAAAAATTGAAGAAAATTTAAATTCTGATCCTGATTTTGTGAAAAGCTATGAAAATGGCAAGAAAGCGGCCCAAGCTAAAGGAGAAAAATTTGTACCGATGCACGAAAGAGAAATTGTTGCCATGATAGCCTACATCCAACGATTGGGAACGGATATTAAGGTAAAAAAATAATTAAATAATAACAGTTATGTTCGAACAAATAAAACACAATATGGAAACCATTGCAGGAGTTGCAGTATATCCAATCGTATCGTTGTTGATTTTCTTTATTTTTTTTGTTGTACTCGGATTCTGGGTTGCTTCTTATAAAAAAGAAAGAATAAATGAGTTGAGCCAAATGCCATTAGAAGACAATTAAAAGTATAATTTTTTAAAATTTAGAAAATGAAAAAATTAATCCCAGCATACGTTAGAGTCCCCGTTATTTTCTTTGCCATTTTTGGAGCAATGGAATATTTCATTGACTCTGGAGACCGTCCAGCTTTTATAAAATTTCCAATGGTTGCCTTGTTTTTGTTTGTATTTCTGTTTCTTCTGATTGCTATAGAAATTACAGTAAGTGCAATCGATAATATTACTTATATTTTGCTCACAGACGAGGAAAAAAAGAAATTGCAGGAAGAAAATGAATTGCGTTTAAAATCAGACGGATGGTATAAAAAAATGATGAACTCACTGACTAAACAAGAATCAGTAGAGAGCGAAGCAAGTCTTTTGTTACATCATGATTATGATGGAATCAAAGAATTGGATAATAATTTGCCTACGTGGTGGAAATATTTATTCTATGCTTCTATCCTTTTTGCAGGCGTTTATTTGGTGCAATATGAAATCATGGGAGGCGATAACCAGGAAATGGAATTCAAAAAAGAAATGGCTCAAGCCAAAATTGATGTCGAAGAATATAAGAAAACTGCTCCGGATTTAATGGACGAAAAAACGGTTACCTTATCAACCGAACCGGCAGATTTAGCATCAGGAAAAACAATTTACACTGCCAATTGCGCAGCTTGCCACAGAGCGGATGCCGGAGGAATGGTTGGGCCAAACTTAACAGATGACCAATGGATTTTGGGAGGCGGTATAAAAGAAGTTTTTCATACCATAACAAATGGCGGACGAGATTCTAAAGGAATGATTGCCTGGAAGGGAACGCTTAAACCAAAAGAGATTCAGCAAGTATCAAGTTATATTTTATCTTTAAAAGGAAGTAATCCAAAAGAACCAAAAGCTCCTGAAGGCGAAGTTTGGGTTGAAGCAGCGAAATAACAGTGGCTACATAAATAGCGCTAAAGTAAAATAAAAAATATGTCTACCCCGTTTGATGATGATGCTTTTAGAGATACTATTGGAACGATTGATGAAAAAGGAAAACGTAAATTTATTTTCCCAAAAAAACCAAGTGGAAAGCTTTATGACTATAGAAAATATGTAAGTTATTTTTTATTGGCAATTCTTGTTGCAAATCCATTTATTAAGGTAAATGGGAATCAATTCATGTTGTTCAATGTATTGGAACGTCGTTTTAATATTTTTGGATTCCCTTTTTGGCCACAGGATTTCTATTTATTTGTCATATCAATGTTGGTTGGAGTGGTTTTTGTCATTCTTTTTACCGTTGTTTTTGGACGGATATTTTGCGGATGGATTTGTCCCCAGACCATTTTTCTAGAATTGGTTTTCAGAAGAATAGAATATTGGATTGATGGTGATCGAGGTTCGCAAATGCGTTTGTCAAAACAAGAATGGAATGCAGAAAAAATCAGAAAACGCGGACTGAAATGGTTTATCTTTTTTGTGATTTCATTTCTGATTGCGAATGTTTTTCTGGCTTATATAGTCGGAAGTGACGAGTTGTATTTAATGGTGAAAGAAGGACCGTTAAGTCAGTCAAGCAATTTTATTGCATTATTGATTTTTACTGGTGTTTTTTACTTTGTGTTTGTTTGGTTTAGAGAACAAGTTTGTATCATTGCCTGCCCATACGGAAGATTACAAGGCGTGCTTTTAGACAATAAATCTATAAATGTTGCCTATGACTTTGTTCGTGGCGAAAAAGAGCAGGGAAGAGCCAAATTCAATAAGCAGGAAGACAGAGATTCATCAGGAAAAGGCGATTGTATTGATTGTAAACAATGTGTCAATGTTTGTCCGATGGGAATTGACATCAGAAACGGAACCCAATTAGAATGCACAAACTGCACTGCATGTATCGATGAATGCGATACAATTATGGAGGGCGTTGGTTTGCCAAAAGGACTGATTCGTTATGCAACCGAAGATGAAATAGAAAAGAAAGAACCTTTCAGATTCACCGCAAGAATGAAAGGATATACGGCGGTTTTAGCTATTTTGATGGGAATTTTAGTGGGAATGTTATTCTTAAGGAATGATGTCGAAGCCACCATCTTGCGTTTACCGGGACAACTTTTTCAGCATGATGGCGACAAAATCAGTAATGTATATACCTATAAAATTGTAAACAAAACGATTAAAGATTATAATGATATTCATTTTGAATTAATCTCTCATTCAGGAGAAATTAAAAAAGTGGGAAAACAACATTTTAAAGTCATAAATCAAGGTATTTCTCAGGGAACTCTTTTTATAGAAATCAAACAAGTGCAACTTGAAGGCGATAAAACCAAATTGAAAATTGGTGTTTTTGATGGAAAAAAATTGCTTGAAACTACTACAACAAATTTTTTAGGACCACGAAGTTTTAATTAAAAAATAAAATATGAAAATCAATTGGGGAACAGGAATTGTCATTGCAATTGCATTATTTATGACCTTCATTTTATATTTTGTAATCAAAGTACAATCGGATTCAACGTATGATAATGAATTGGTTGTGGAAGAATATTACAAGCAGGATGCTCGTTTTGGAGAAGAAATGATTAGGGTTCAAAATGCTGAGGATTTAGCTGACAAACCAACAATAACAACTATTTCCGAAGGAATAAAAATAGTTTTTCCAGACACATTTATTCCAAAACAAGTTAAAGGAAAAGTGTCCCTTTACAGACCGTCTAACAAAAAATTAGATTTCGAAATTCCCATTTCTTTATCTAATCCATCTTTGCTCATACCTAAATCAGATTTGGCAGGCGGTCGCTGGGACATTAATATGGAATGGGAATACGAAGGGAAACAGTATTTAACCAAAGAAACAATTTATATCAATTAAGTAAACTTATGAATTATCAGCTTAATGTACCCCATAATTCATAATTAATAACTCATAATTAATAATGCTTTACACGGCTTTCATCTTCGGTTTAATCAGTAGTTTTCACTGCATCGGAATGTGCGGCCCTATTGCTATGATGTTACCCGTAGACAGAAATAATCCTATAAAAAAAGTAACGCAGATTATTACCTATCACATCGGAAGATTGTCGGCTTATGCTACAATTGGCTTAATTTTCGGATTGGTTGGGAAAGGATTTCTTATTGCCGGAATGCAGCAGAAATTATCGATATTTATTGGCGTTGCCATGATTGTTGTTATTTTAATTCCAGAAAAAAAATTCGCGAAATACAATTTTTCGAGTCCCATTTTTAAATTAATTTCAAAAATAAAGACTACCTTAGGGAGTCAATTCAAAAACAAAACATATAAATCACTATTTACGATCGGTTTGCTTAATGGATTCTTACCGTGCGGTATGGTTTATGTTGCTTTGTTTGGAGCTATTGCGATGCAAAGTGAAAGTCTGGGTGTTTTATATATGATTTTGTTCGGATTAGGAACCGTTCCGATGATGAGCATCGTGGTTTATCTCCATACTTTTTTGACTGTTTCTACTCGAAATAAAATACAAAAAGTGATTCCTTTTGTAGCAGTAGTAATCGGATTGTTGTTTATTTTTAGAGGTTTGGGATTAGGGATTCCTTATCTCTCACCAAGTAATATGAGTTTGTTTGTACAGGAACAGCCCAATTGTCATTAATATTTTAAACAAAATTTTATGGAAAGACACGATTTATTACACGAATTTCCTGAATACCAGGAAAAAATTCATCAGCTGAAAACTGATAATCCTCATTTTAGAGAATTATTTGATGAATATCATGAATTGGAACATGAAATCCATCGAATAAATACCGGAGTAGAAATCGCTACGGATGAATATGCACATTCTTTGAAAGCAAAATTATTGTTCATGAAAGATGAGTTATACTCCATATTGGAGAACAATTAAATTATCATTTTATATAAAAAAAGCACGCTGAATGGCGTGCTTTTTAGTTTTTGAGTATTTCTAAATGGTCATGGAAAACAATTCCGTTTCCGGTGCTTTTCGTTTTAAACGTAAATCAAACGCCATACAAATATTACGGACAAAAGGTTTTCCGGCTTCAGTAACCTGGATGCTGTCTTTTAAAATGGAAATAAATCCGTCCTTTTCCATTTCTTTCAATTGAATTAAAACTTCTGGAATCTCTTCAAAATAGTCCGACTTGTTACTCCAGGAAGTTTCAAATTGACACATCAGATTCAGAATGTGTTTTCTGATGATGAGGTCTTCGTCTGTCAATAAATGCCCTCTGAAAACAGGCAATTCGTCTTTTTTCAACAGTTCATAATAGTCTTCTATTTTTTTTACGTTTTGAGCAAAACTATACCAACTATCGCTAATCGAAGAAACGCCCAAACCAATCATCAGCTGTGTTTTTGAAGAACTGTAACCCATGAAATTGCGGTGTAATTTACCGTTTTGATAAGAATCGAATAAACTATCGGTTTTCAATGCAAAATGGTCCATCCCAATTTCATGATATCCGTTTTTATACAATAATTTTTTCCCGGTTTCGTAAAGCATACGTTTCTTTTCGTCTTTTGGAATATCTTCATCCTTAAAACCGCGTTGGCCATTTCCCTTTATCCACGGCACATGAGCGTAACTATAAAATGCTAATCTATCGGGTTGTAATGATTTTGTTTTTTCAATGGTGTCAATTACATCTTCGATTTCCTGAAACGGCAAGCCAAAAATAATATCATGACCAATCGAGGTATAACCTATTTCTCTGGCCCAAAAAGTAACTTTTGCCACATTATGAAAAGGCTGATCACGATGAATGGCTTTTTGTACTTTTTCAGAATAATCCTGCACACCAAAACTCACTCTTCGAAAACCTAAATCATACAGTTTTTGTAAATGGTCTCGTGTCGTATTGTTTGGATGGCCTTCAAAACTGAATTCGAAATCTTTGGCTTTATTGGCAGAACTAAAAATACCATTGATTAAATGCTCTAAATTTTGAGTTGAAAAAAATGTTGGTGTTCCTCCACCTAAATGAATTTCTTTTATCGAAGGTTTTTTATCAAGAATATCGCAATACATCGCCCATTCTTTCAGTACGGCTTCAATATATTGATTTTCTACATCATGATTTTTGGTGATGCGTTTGTTACAGCCGCAAAAAGTGCAAAGACTTTCACAAAAAGGAAGATGGATGTAAAGACTTATTCCTTCTGAAATATTGCTCTCTGAGAATGATTTTTTAAGTGTATCTATCCAGATTCGTTGCGTAAAATCTGTTTCGTCCCAATACGGAACGGTAGGATAACTGGTATATCTTGGGCCAGGAACATTGTATTTTTGAAGAAGGGAGTTTTTCATAACAAAGACATTTTTCAATATTCAAAATTAAGACTACTTATAAAATATTAAAATGATAAATATCATATTTGGATTTCCTTTTATAAAAAAGAGACCCCATCGGATCTCTTTAAGGTATTATAATTTAAGAATTGTCTAAATGCAATCCTGAATAATTTTGGTCCATTTTTTGGCCAATTGATGATCCTCATACAAACAAACTTGTCCTATTTGATCTTTTTCAATGGTGTAAAACGAAATTAACTCTTTTTTATGCCCTTCTTTATATTGAAATTCAAACTCAATTTTTATTATTGTATCTGAGTTGTTTTCAGTTGTTGGGATTAATTTGCATGAGTTTACGTCATTTAAGTTTATAAATGAAACCTGTTCTTTTTCTGAATTAAAATCTATTAAAAGGAAGCCTTTGTTTTTTTTGTCTAAAGCCAATACTTTCTTGTTTTGCGATTCGGTTAGTTCAAAATTAAAGTGATTGTTTTGACTATTTTCAGCTAGTATTTTTTTAATTTTTGATTTATTCACAGATTGTGAGCGAACTGAGTAGTAAAGTGGAATTCCAATTAAAATTGTTATTATTAAACCGATTATTGTTACGGATGTATCCATTTTTTTATTTTTAAAGTTATTTTTATAGCATGATAATTTGAACTGATGAGAATAGGAATCAATTCAAAAAAGAAGAAGTTAGTATCTTCTTAAAACGTTATGAAAGATTTAAAATCACCAAAAATAATGGAAAGGGAAGAGTAAGAGCGATACATTCTGACATCGGTTGATGTCTTGAACTAGGAATGTATTTAAGTGTTTTAAAATTTTAAAATCAGGAATTTTAAATAAAAAGTTGTCAAACCATTTGATAAAAACTGGACTGTCGACTTTATGATTTACTACAAAAGTATTCGTAACCTGAGGTTGAATAAATGCAGAAGCATGAATACTGTCATTAGAAAAATTGGAATTGGAATTTTCGTGCTGAATTTCAGCAATAGTATTTGTTTCTCCTTTAAAGGCGAAGAGTAATACTATTGAAAGTACTGTTAAAACAAGTGTTTTTTTTATCCAGTTCATTTGGCAAATGTAATTCATGCGGACTTCTCTTGCGTGGTATTCTCTAATAAATGTAAGTTAAATTTGTGCTTTAAGAATTTAAATCTCATAAAAAAACCTCGAACTTTAAATAGAACGAGGTTTGTATGTTAAAAAAAATTACATTTTTATTCTTGTTTGATACTTCTTACTTGTTTCAGTTTTTCTTTCCACATATCCATACTTTCTTTGTGTCTTTCGATGTTCTTTTTCACTTCAAGCACCATAGGATTGTCTTTTTTTGCATTTGCAAAAAACTGAATGTTGTTTTCTAACTGGAAAATTTCGCTTCGAACTTCTTCGATTTTTCTCATCAAGAAAATTTTCTCGTTTTCCAATTTACGGGTATCATCCATACTGGATAATTGATCCATTCTGTTCGAGAAACGCATCATTTCCGTGTCTTTTTTACTCAGACTTAATTTTTCAAAAAGAGCATCTAGGATTTTGTTGAACTTTCCTTCAATATGTCTTCTTGTAAAAGGAACTTTTCCGAAATTTTTCCAAGTTTCAATATGCAGTTTTATGGCGTCCAAGTCGGTTTTGTGTTCACCTGTTAATTGGAATTCTCTTAATGTTTCTAAATAAGTCTTCTTTTTGTCAAAAGCTTCCACTTCTTCCTCATTTACTTCGGATTTTTGTGCTTTTAATTTGTCAAAATAATGATTACAAGCTTCCTTAAATTCTTTCCAGATTTTATCCGAATATTTTCTTGGAACGTGTCCCACTAGTTTCCATTCCTCTTGAATTTGCTTCATTACAGGAGTCGTTGCGGTAAAATCTTCACTTTCCTGAAGGGCTTTCGCTTTGGCAACCAACTCCATTTTTTTGTTCAAATTGTCTTGTTGCTCTTTTTTAATGTCTTTGTAAAACGAATTTTTGAAAGTATTAAAATTACGAACAGCGGTTTTGAAAGCCGCCCAGGTTTCTTCGTTTACCTCACTCGGCACTTTTCCGGCGGCAAAAAAAGCACTTCTTAAAGCTTCTACTTTTTCAATCTGACCTTGCCATTGGGTGTGAACAGCCACTTTTTCCTGAGCTAAAACTTCAATTTGCGCAATAATATCTTTTTTACTGGCTAAGTTTTCAACTTCATTTCCTCTTTGTTTTTCATACAAAGCTTCGCGTTTATCGTGCATTTGTTTGGTCAAATCACTGAATTTATTCCAAATTTCCTCACGATGGTCTCTGGAAACGGGTCCGATGTCTTCTTTCCAGATTTTATGTAAATCCTGCAATTCACGAAATGCTTTGTTCACATCGACTTCTTGTACCAATTCTTCAACACGTGCCACAATTTTTTGTTTTAGCTCCAAATTGTGTTTGAAATCTAAATCACGTGCTTCTCTGTCCAAGTGTAAATAATCATAGAAATTCTCTACATGAAAATGATAATTATTCCAAACATGATTGTATTTGTCTTTTGGAATAGAACCCGCATTTTTCCAGCGCTCTCTCAATTCATTAAAGGTTTTTAGCGTGTCTTTAATGTTTTCCTGCGGATTGATTAATTCTTTTAACTCTTCAACAATAGTCAAACGGGTTTCTAAGTTCGACTTCAAATTGGTTTGAAGGCTTTTGAAATGGGTATTTTTTTTGTCTCTAAAAAGAGAATATAATTGGTCAAATTTTGACTTTAATGGCATATGATAATGAAAATCTTCGGTGCTCTCTGGATTTTCGGCAATATATTCATCCTTTTTTTCTTCAATAAAATGATTGTATTTTGAAAGAAAAGCGGATTTAATTTCCTCAACGTGATCTTTTACAGACATTACTTTTTCAACTTCAACCAGTTTCTCTAACTCAGCCACAAGCTCGTCCATAGACAAGGTTTCATAGTTAAGCATAGGAATTTCATGGCGGTCTTTTAAAGTTTCATCTTCGCTTTCTTCCGCATTTACATTTTCAATGGCATTGATGGCCGATTCATTCACGTCTTCAAGGACTAATGTATCGTCGGCTAACTCTTCTGGAGAAAGTTCAGTCACATTTAAATTTTCAGGAGTTTCTGTAACTTCCTGTACTTCTGTCAGAACCACATCTTGTGGAACATATTCTACATTTCCATCTGCATCTTGCAGGTTATCATTCTTTTCTTCTAACATTTTATAAATGTTTAAGGTTCATATTCTTTGAGGTCGAAAGATACTAAAGCCATAACAAAAATCAAAGAAAATCGGCTATTTAAACATTTTTTCTGTTAAACAGTATTTGCTTTTTTTATTTATAGGAATTTTCGTAAATTTAATGTATTACTTATTCCAAATTTTCCAAGATTTTTCTGCCTGAAAAACCAACATTTCCATTCCGTTTTTAATTACGGCCCCATTTTGTTTGGCTTTTTGAAGGAAAAGGGTTTCTTCAGGATTGTAAATCAAATCGAAAGCGATGTGTTTTGAAGTGAAATTTTCATAAGGAAGATCAGGGCAAACAGCCACATTCGGACTGGTTCCTAATGGCGTACAATTGATTATGATTTGGTAATTATCAAATGTGGTGGCATTAATTCGGTTGTAATCGATGGTGTTTTCGGTGGCTTCGCGGGATACAAAAGTGTATAATATCCCTAACTGTTCCAATGCAAAAGCTACTGCCTTAGAAGCGCCGCCAGTTCCGAGTATTAACGCTTTTTTATGATGGCCTTCCAATAATGGTTTCAATGATTTTTGGAAACCATAATAATCGGTATTGTAGCCTTTTAGTTTTCCTTTTTTGGTAAACTTAATTGTGTTTACAGCACCAATTTTCAAAGCTTTTTCTGATAATTTATCTAAAAAAGGAATCACGGTTTCTTTATACGGAATCGTTACGTTTAATCCTTTAAGATTGGGATTGCTTTTTATGATCTGCGGAAACTCCTCAATGTTTTGAATGTCAAAATTTTCATAGGAATAATCGACCAAATTGTTGTCTTCGAATTTCTTTGAAAAATAAGTTTTTGAAAAAGAATAACTGATATTTTTTCCGATTAAACCGAACTGGTGACTTTTTTCCATTTAGAACAAATTGGTAATTTTTGAAAACAGGCAAAAACTGTTAAAATAACAGTTAACCTGAAAGTGAATTTTTATAAAAACAAACAAACCTAATGGATTAGATTAGGTTTGTTTTTAATTTATCTATTTTTATTAATAGCATTCTGAACCATTTTTCGTGCCCAAACAACAGGAAATAATTCTTCCAGCATTATATGGTTTTTGAAATTTAGACGAAGACCATTACTCAAATGGAATTTCCCCTTTTTGTCGTCGTGTATCATAAAATACAATCCTGCCAAACGATATTCTACTTCGTATTCTTCCGGGAAGTATTCCGAAGCTTGCAATAAAGTCTGAATTGCACTTTCGAATTCACCCAAAAACTGAAGGATGTCTACCCAAAACAACCAGGTATCCAATTGGTAATCACCAAACTCAACTGCTTTTCTATATCCGAATTCCGCTTCTTCAAAGAAGCTCAATTCTTTGTTAATGGTTGCATATCGTTTCCAGTACAAACGGTTTTGATTGTCGATACTCAATGCTTTGTTTACATAAAACAATGCTTTTTGGTAGTTTTTCTGACGTACATAAAAATCGGTAATGGCAATCCAGCCTTTGTCTAAAAGCGGGTCTTCATGAACGGTTTTATTGAAATATTTCAGTGCTAAAACTTTTTTTCCTAACTTCTCATAACACTTTCCAATTCTCAGTAAAGCATAGGAAGTTGCATCGTCTAACTCAATGGTACGGTTGTAACTTTCGATTGCTTCTTCGTATTTTTTGAGTCTTTCGTATGTTTTTGCTTTTTCCATAAAAGCGCCAAGAAATTCATCATCGATTAAAGTAGCGTAATCAAAAGCACGTAAGGCTTCTTCATAGTTTTTTAAGCCATAATACAATCGGCCCATTTGATGCCACGCGATTTCGCTGTATGGATTCTTATCGATATACTTGTTTAGGTAATCGATGGCTTCCTGATTTTGGTCTAAAAACTCAAAGCAATACACCACATTATACAATGCGGCCTGGTCTTCGGTATCTTCTTCAAGACATTTGATGAAGTTTTCTTTGGCCAATTCCAGATTGTCCATAAAGAGGTATTCCATTCCGATTAAATTGTACACATCGGCATAATCATCGGTATATTTCAAAGCGGTTTTTAATAGTTCGACTGCTTTTTCGTGGTTGTCTCTTTTGGAATAAATATTGGCTTTTTGAATATAGATTTCTTCATTAGTAGGCTCAATGGCGTATAGCTCGTTCAATAGCTTTTCGGCTATGTCGAGTTTGTCATCATACACCAGCATTTCTACCTGAACCAGTTTTAAGCCAGTAGATTTAGGATGTTGTTCAAGGGCTAATTTTAAGGCTTTTTTGGCCAAAGCAGCTTTACCCATGTCCAAATAATGAAGGATAATTTCTTCAAATTCTTCGGAGTCAAAGAAGAGCACTTTGTTGGTTTTCAACATGGACTCAAACTTTGATAAGGATAAGTTATAATTTTCTTCTTCGTCGTTCAATTGCATGATCGTAGGTTTTAATATTATCCTTAATAAAGTTAAGGATTTAATTCTTGTTTTGGGAGGGAAAGAGATTTGTTGTGAACAATTTAATTAACAATATTTAATTGTTTGTTCTTGAATATCAAAGGCCTAGCCCAGATAGGAGAGGAAATCCTTTTTGTTTTTTCTTTAAAAACAAAAAGATTGGAACGGATAGCTGGAAATAGCTCCAAAAAACACTACTTCTCGTTCAATATTTCATCCATTGCTTCCAGAATTATCGCGCAACCTTCTTTAATTTCTTCGTTAGAAATCGTTAGGGGCGGTGTAATTCGAATAGCGCAACCTTCGAACAATAACCAAAATAATATCAGACCTTTGTCTTGACATTTGAAAATCACTTTATTCGTGATTTCGGCATTCTCGGTCATTGCGGCTAACATTAATCCTTCGCCTCTAACTTCTTGTATCAAAGGGTGTACCAAAAGTGTTCGGAAGAGTTTTTCTTTTTCTAAAGCTTCTGACATGAGTTCCGTCTCGGTAATTTCCTGCAATGTTGCCAAACAGGCTGACGCAATGACAGGGTGACCGCCGAAGGTCGTGATGTGACCTAATTTTGGGTTGTCGCTCAATAAATCCATGTGTGCTGCCGATGCGGTGAAGGCTCCAACGGGCATTCCGCCGCCCATTCCTTTTCCCATGACGATGATATCGGGAACGACATCATAGTTTTGAAAACCGAATAATTTTCCGGTTCTTCCGAATCCCGGTTGGATTTCGTCAAGTATCATTAAAGCGCCAACATCAGAGCAACGTTGTCTGACTTTTTTGAGAAAATCGTTATGGGGTTGTATAAATCCTGCGCCGCCTTGGATGGTTTCGAGAATTATTCCTGCGGTTTTGGTCGTTATCTTTTGTAAGTCTTCTTCGTTATTGAAGGTGATGAAATCGACATCGGGAATCAGCGGACGAAAAATTTGTTTGCGTTCTTCGAATCCCATGACGCTCATGGAGCCCATGGTATTGCCATGATAGGCGTTATGACAGGAGATAAACTGGCTTCTTCCGGTGACTCTTCGGGCTAATTTTAAGGCGCCTTCGGTAGCTTCGGTTCCGGAATTGACCAAATAGGTTTTTTCCAGTGGATAAGGCAAGTGAGAGGCTAATAATTTGCAATATTGAACGGCTGGATTCTGTGAATATTCGCCATAAACCATTACGTGCGAATATTTGTCCAATTGGTCTTTGATGGCATTATTTACTCTCGGATGCTGATGGCCAAGCGTGCAGGCAGAAACTCCGGCAACAAAATCCAGGTATTTTTTATTGTTGGTGTCGTATATATAGGAACCAAAAGCGTGAGACACTTCCATTCCGAGTGGATAGGGAGAGGTTTGCGCTTGGTATTTTAGGAAATCTTGATTCACTTTTATGAAGTTAATTCGTTGATTATTGCTGTTGGAAAGTCGCTTATTGCACCTTAGGTTTCGGATTGTTTTTGTCGTAATCCAGAGTTTCTTTCAACACTTCCATCGGAACATCTTCTTTCGCATTTTTGGCTTTGCTTTCTTTGACGATTTTGTCGTTGAGTTCGTTTTCTTCGGATGGAAAAATATCGTCTTTGCTTTTGATTCGTTCATCACCACGCCATATAAATCCACGAAGTTTTCTGGCGTTTTCCGGTAAATCTTTTTCGGGATAAATTTCACCTTCTGGCTTTTCGAAAATCGTCAGGGTGTCGATTTTGTTTTTGTCTAAAATCAAATTAATTTTACTTCCCACGCTTTTATTGATGCCGATGAGTTCCTGTTCTTCACTTCGCATATAATAAATGACTTCGGTATTTTTGACAATATCGACTTCCTGAAGCGCATTGTCTTTGAATTTTCCGTAAAGATTTTGCCCTTTTACCTGATTGAAACCAGTTCCAACAGTATCTTTCGAAACGATAAACGCATTGTTGAGCACTTTGAGCGAATCGAGTTTTTCTGTTTTATTATTTCCGACAAGATGAATGACATCGCCGGTCATTTGGTTGTCAAAATTCCAAAGAATGGGTTTTCCAATTAATTGGGTCAAACCTTTTGTTTGATCGGAATGGATAGAATCACATTTTCCGCTTAAATCGGTTTTGAAAAAACGGGCATTGTTAAAACCTCTGACGATTCGATTGCCTTCTTTTCCGGTTACCATCAGTTTTTTGGCGTGTATATAAACGGAATCTTTGTCAACAAGGCTTACAGCAACTGCTCTTTTAGTAACAAACATAGAATCTTTGAACTTATAAATTTCTGCGTAATGCCCTTTGATGATGGTTTTGTTAATAGAATCGGTAATTTTTACATTATTAACGCCAGAAGCAAAACCTGTTTTTTTATTATAAAACAAACTATCACCTTTGACTAACAGATTGTTGTACCTTATAGTTGAATTTCGCTGTAAACGGGCAATGTCTTTTTTTGTATCATAAAATCCGTTTTCAGTATAGATTTTATTGTCTTTTCCAACGATGGTGGAAGGCCCCAAAAGATAGGAATGTCCTGAGTTGGTATAATAATCCAAATGATTGGATTTGATTACATTTTCGGGAGTGGTGATGGTAACGGCAGTAAGGAACTGGTATTTTTTTTGATTTACAAAATATCTTCCTGACTTACTTCGGAGTGTATTTCCTTTGTTGGTAATGGTTCCGTAAGTAGTATAATAGGCTTCCTGGCTGTTTCGGTCAAAATTTAAGGTATCGGTTACCATTGACATTTCCGGAGATTGCAATACTACATTTCCAGTCGCAAAAGCTTGTTTGTTTTCCCCATTATATTCGGCGTACTTGCTGCTCATGGTAAGCGTGTCACCTTGTACGATTCTTACATTTCCAAATGCTTTTATATAATTTTCTTTTTGAAAATAGTAGGCTTTGTTGCAAGTCAAAATCGCACCATCATGATTGACCCGTACGTTTCCAGTAAGCAAAGCCGCATCGGGAGTTTCGAGTTGGTTGATATCTGCAAAATCGGAGTGTTCAATTATGATTTTCTTTGGTGTTTGTGCCAAAATCGTATTGAAACTGAACAGAATTAAACAAAATTGGATGAAATATAGTTGCTTCTTCAATGGATATATTTTTTGCCAAATTTAGGAAAAAGGAAACAAGGATACTCTTTATTAAGAATTATTTATAAGTTATCAAAAAGAGGACTTATTTTTTATTTTTCAAGGTCAGTTTCAAGGTCATAAAACCAAAAATTCCTGCAATTAAAGAAGCAACCAGTATAGCTATTTTTGAGTTGTTGATTACATCCGAATCCTCAAAAGCCAGCAGCGTTATAAAGATAGACATCGTAAAACCAATTCCGCCTAAAAGTCCTGCGCCAATGATATTTATCCATTTTAAGCCCCTTGGCAAAACGCAAAGTCCCAATCCGACTCCAATATAAGAAAGCAACCAAATTCCCAATGGTTTTCCAATTACCAGTCCCGTAATAATTCCTATGCTGTTGGAATGTCCTAAACTGCTTTGCCAATCATCGCCAATTGCGATACAAGTGTTTGCCAAGGCAAATAACGGCAAAATGAAAAAAGCTACCGGTTTGTGCAGGAAATGTTGAAGTATGTACGAGATAGATTTTTTACTCCCGTCACCAAACGGAATAACAAATGCCAATAAAACACCAGTAATGGCGGCATGAATTCCTGAATTCAACATGAAATACCACATAAAAATGCCTCCGATTAAATACGGAATTAAGTTATTTATTCTTAAACGATTTAAAATAAACAAAAAGCCCATTATACCCAATGCAATTGCCAAATTCACAAATGCTATAGTTGATGTATAGAAAATGGCGATGACAATAATTGCACCCAAATCATCAATTACGGCTAATGCGGTTAGGAATATTTTTAAAGAAACCGGAACCCGATTACCTAAAAGCGATAAAATACCAATGGCGAATGCAATATCTGTAGCCATCGGAATTCCGGCTCCCGCTTGGGTTGCGGTCCCGAAATTAAATAATAAAAAAATACCTGCCGGAACAAGCATTCCTCCGAAAGCACCAAAAAGGGGCAAAGCTGCATTTTTAATACTCGAAAGCTCTCCCTGATAAATTTCCCGTTCTAACTCTAAACCGATGAGCAGGAAAAAAATAGTCATCAAACCATCATTAATCCAATGAACCACGCTGTGTCCTGCAAAACCAAAATGCCAAAGGTTGAGATATTCCGTTTGCCACATTGAATTGGCCAATACAAGGGAAAGTAACGTTACGAAAACTAAAATGAGTCCGCCTGCTTTTTCGCTTTCAAAGAATGCCGTAAATGTTTTGGTTAGTTTCGTTTTCATTGTTAATCTTTCAATTTTTTATTAAGGCTTGTATTTTTTTAACTATTTTCTAACAGAAAAAACGCCTTGATTTCTCAAAGCGTTTCAATAATTATTTCATAATCGTTTGCTTTCTATCTGGTCCGACAGAAACGATTTTTATCGGCACTTCAACTTCTGTTTCGATAAATTCGATGTATTCTTTTAATTCTGTTGGTAACTCCTCATAAGTGGTCATTCCTGTTAAATCGGCTTTCCAGCCTTTGAATTCTTTGTAAACTGGAGTTACATTTTCAGGTTCAATATTGTATGGAAAATGTGAAATTATTTCCCCTTTATATTCGTAACCTGTACACACTTTTAAAGTAGCAAATCCGGATAAAACATCCCCTTTCATCATCATCAATTGCGTAACGCCATTCACTTGAACAGCATATTTTAAGGCAACTAAATCCAACCAGCCACAACGTCTTTGTCTTCCTGTAACTGAACCAAATTCGTTTCCGACTTTTGCCATTGTAGCACCGGCTTCTTCAAAATCTTCCGTAGGGAATGGGCCGCTACCAACACGGGTAACATAAGCTTTGAAAATTCCGTATACTTCTTTGATTTTATTCGGTGCAATTCCCAAACCGGTACAGGCGCCCGCAGCAGTAGTATTGGAAGAGGTTACAAAAGGATAGGTTCCAAAATCAACATCTAATAAAGATCCTTGCGCACCTTCACATAAAATCGATTTTCCGGCTTTTTGAGCTTGGTGCAAATATTCTTCACTGTCAATAAAAGTCAGTTTTTTTAATTCTTCAATCGCCTCAAAAAACTCAATTTCCAATTCTTTTAAATTGTACTGAATAGCAACATCATAGAATTTAATCATTGCTTCATGCTTGTCAGCTAAAGCTCTGTAGCGTTCCTTGAAATCTTCCAATTCAATATCACCAACACGGATTCCGTTTCTACCGGTTTTGTCCATATAAGTTGGACCAATTCCTTTTAAAGTAGAACCGATTTTCGCTTTTCCTTTCGAAGCTTCTGAAGCTGCATCAAGCAAACGATGAGTAGGCAGAATTAGATGCGCTTTTCTCGAAATGATTAATTTATTCTTAATGTCTAAATTAAATTTCTCTAAACCTTCGATTTCTTTTTGAAAAACAACCGGGTCAATCACCACACCGTTTCCGATGATATTGATAGAATTTTTATGAAATATTCCAGATGGAATTGTTCTTAAAACGTGTTTTATTCCGTCAAATTCTAAAGTGTGTCCGGCATTTGGTCCACCTTGAAAGCGAGCAATAATATCGTATTTTGAAGTAAGAACGTCAACAATTTTTCCTTTGCCTTCATCGCCCCATTGTAATCCTAGTAATAAATCTACGGTCATTCTGTTTGTTGTTTATTATTTGTAGTTAGTTGTTTTTTTCTTCTGGAATGTCGCTATCCGATTTTGGTATTTTTTTACTTCCGTAAAGATATAAAGAGTGATTGTGGATATCGATATCGAAAATTTCCTCAATCGTTTTTTTGATCATTTGTATACGTGGATCACAAAATTCGATTACTTCGCCAGTATCAGTCATGATAATATGATCGTGCTGTTTGTCGAAATAAGATTTTTCGTAATGCGCCTGATTTTGTCCAAACTGGTGTTTGCGAACCAAGGCACAATCCAGAAGTAATTCGATAGTATTGTAAAGTGTTGCCCTGCTGACACGGTAGTTTTTGTTTTTCATCTTGATATATAGATTTTCTATATCAAAATGTTCTTCGCTTTCGTAGATTTCCTGAAGAATAGCATAGCGTTCAGGTGTTTTACGATGTCCTTTGTTTTCAAGATACATTGTAAAAACATTTTTTACAATTTCTTGGTTCTTGCTGTTATCAACGGATATTAGTGTCATATCTGGCAAAGATAAATTTTTTATTTTGAAAGTTTAAAGTTTAAGGTTCAAAGTTTAAATGCCTTCTACTATAGACTCGTAGTTTTTAGAAAAGTAGCAATTATAAACTCTAATTCTTATAAACCCGAGTCACTTTATCGATACCGTCAATTTTTTTGATATTATCAATCAGTTTTTTCAAAATAGTATTGTTTGGAACGATGACAGCCACTTGTCCGTTAAAAATTCCTGCTTCGCCACTCAAAGAAATACTCTGAATATTTACACTCATATTGTTAGAAATCACTTTTGTCAGTTCATTAGTTAAACCTAAAGTATCCATTCCTGTAATATCCAAAAGTGCCTTGAATTCCTGTTGAGAAGAATCGATCCATCTGGCCAGAATAATACGATAAGCATAGTTCGATTGCATACTGATGGCATTTGGGCAATCTTTCTTATGTACTTTTATTCCTTCATTGATGGTAACGAATCCAAAAACATCATCACCGGGAATTGGACTGCAACAGCTTGATAATTTATAATCCAGTTTATCCTGGTCAATTCCAAAAACAAGCATGTCGTAGTTACTGCTTAACTCTTCTTTCTGAATTTGTTCCGGTTGATAACTTGGGGTTCTTTTTATTTTGCTTTTAAAGAAATTCATTATCGTATTGCTCTTTAAAGCAGCAAATTCCTTGAGTTGTTGGTTTTCTATAGAACCAATTCCAACACGATAGAATAAATCTAAACTGGTTTTTAACTTGAAGAAATTGACCAATTCATTAATAGTACTTTCATTTAAAGTAACTTTTAGATGACGCAACTTTCGGGTTAATATTTCTTTACCGTCTTCGGCTGCTTTTTTGGTATTCTCGTTCAGAACACTTCTGATTTTATTTTTAGCTCTTGAAGTAGTTACATAATCCAACCAATGTGAAGTTGGTTTTTGATTGGCCGAAGTAATTACTTCCACCTGATCACCACTTTTCAATTCGTAATTTAGCGGAACTAATTTTCCGTTGACCCTTGTTCCTCGGGTACGAACACCGATGGCTGAGTGGATACTAAAAGCAAAATCAAGGGAAGTGGCACCTTTCGGCAAGGATTTGATTTCTCCTTTTGGTGTAAACACGTAGATTTCTTTGGCATACAAATTCATTTTGAAATCTTCTACAAAATCTACCGCATTGGTTTCCTGATTTTCCAGTGCTTCTTTCAATAAATTCAACCAAACGTCTAAACCGCTTTCTTCAGTAGCGCCTTGTTTGTATTTGTAATGCGCCGCATATCCTTTTTCGGCAATTTCATTCATGCGCTCACTTCGAACCTGTATTTCTACCCAACGGCCTTTGGGTCCCATAACAGTAATATGTAAGGCTTCGTAACCGGTTGATTTTGGTGACGAAATCCAATCTCGCAATCGGCTTGGACTTGGTCTGTAATGATCGGTGACGATGGAGTATATTTTCCAGGCGATAAATTTTTCATCGTGTGGATTTGATTTGTAGACAATTCGAAGCGCAAATTTGTCATAAACTTCATCGAAGCTTACATTTTGAGCCTGCATTTTTCTACGAATGGAATAAATCGATTTTGGACGGCCTTTGATAACATATTCAATACCTTCGGCATCCATCGATTTTTTTAGAACATCTGAAATGTTTTTTATGTACTCGTCCTGTTCCTCCTTGGTTTCTTTAATTTTGCTTACAATCTCATTATAAACGGTGGGTTCGGTATATTTCAGCCCTAAATCTTCGAGTTGGGTTTTAATATTATACAGACCCAAACGATGGGCGAGCGGGGCATAAATATATAAAGTTTCAGAGGCTATTTTGGTCTGTTTAGATTCTGCCATCGAATCCATTGTTTGCATATTGTGCAAACGATCGGCCAATTTTATCAGAATGACACGGACATCATCATTGAGTGTAAGTAGCATTTTACGAAAATTTTCCGCTTGCATCGAAACATTCATGTCTTTTTGAACCTGTGCGATTTTGGTTAAACCTTCAACGATTTGAGCTATTTTTGGATTAAACATTCGCTCAATGTCAGCAACGGTGATGTCTGTATCTTCGACTACGTCATGCAATAACGCCGCCGCAATAGAGGTAGCTCCCAGACCAATTTGTGAAGCAACAATTTTTGCCACAGCAATAGGATGGAAGATATAGGCTTCGCCCGATTTTCGTCGTTGTTCCTGATGCGCTTCAACAGACACATCAAATGCTTTGCGAATGAGTTTTTTATCTGCATCCGTCAAGGTTTGATAACTTATTCGAAGTAATTCTTTATATTCTTGTGCAATTGCTTTATTTTCTTTTTCAATATCAATCTCTACCATAATCCGTCAAGTTCATTTTTTTAAAAATAACAATAAGAAATGGAATATGCAAGAAGTTTATAAATTTAATTAGTTAAAATTTCGCTGTCTTTTAGCTTCAAATATCAAAATTGCGGCTGCTACCGAAACATTCATAGAGTCGATTTCACCCTGCATGGGTATAATGATATTTTGCGTGGCAGCGTCCCGCCATTCTTGAGTTAGTCCGGTAGCTTCAGTTCCAACAACCAAAGCTGTTGGCAGCGTATAATCCTGTGTATGGTATGAAGTTGAATTTTGCAAAGTGGCGCAGTAAAAGTTGATTTTATTGTCTTTCAAAAACGTAATAATTTCCTGAGTTGTTCCTGTAGCAATTTGGTTTGTAAATAAACAACCCACACTGGAACGCACCACATTTGGGTTGAATAAATCGCCTTTTGGATTAGCGATAATCACCGCATCAAGATTTGCGGCATCGGCAGTACGTAATAAAGCACCAATATTCCCCGGTTTTTCTGGTGCTTCAGCAATTAGAATTAAAGGGTTTTCGCTTAATTTTAAATCAGATAAAAGTAAGCTTTTGCTCTTTGCAATTCCAATTACGCCTTCGGTAGTGTCGCGGTAGGCTAGTTTTTCAAAAACTTCTTTATTAATTTCAATTAACTCGGCATGTCTTGATAATTTTTTGGCTTCCGTTTCAGAACAGATCTCGGGATAAAACAAAATCATTTCTACTTCATATCCGCCTTTGATAGCAAGAGTTATTTCCCTTTGGCCTTCAATTAAAAAAGTGCCTGTTTGTTTTCTGGCTTTTGCTTTTTCCTGTAATAAAACCAAAGATTTTATAAAAGGGTTTTGAAGTGAAGTGATTTGTTTCATTTAGAGAATTGACAAGTTACAAAACGTCAAATTTACAAAGGTTTATAGTTTTCAAACACATAAAAGTTGAGTTTCTATTGAAAATTTTAAACCTTATGTAAAATAAAAATTTTTATTAAGATATATGTTTTTATTTATTCTTCGTTCGAGTCGGAATCTTTTGATTCAGTATTCTTTGAAAGATCAGAAGATATGGGATCTTTTTTGCCTTTGTAAAATCGTTTGAAAGCAGCCCATCCGGCAGCAATAGCAAGCATTCCTACCTTCCAGAATTTTAATATTAAAGCAAAAAAACCAACTTTCGCCAATACTTTTCCGGCAACAAGACCACCAATAGTCCAAGCAGCAACTGTATCTGTATCGGCATCAAAATCTGCATAATTGCTTCCTTTGTCAAATTCAATGCTCGAAATAACATTATTGATATTGGCTTTTACTTCCGGTAATTGTTTGATTGGCGCAACAGCTGAAAATATAAAAACGCCCTTTCTGCCAAGGACTCTCAAATCATAATTTAATGTATTGGCAGTTTCATTTTCAAAATGAAATTCTTTTGCCCAATGCAATATTTTTTTATCTTCATCATAATAAGGTTTGGAAGCCCATCCGATTAATTCTGCAGTTGGAAAATTTAGTTTTTTTCTTTCTATGTTTTCATTTTTTACATCCTCTTGTATGTCTTTCAATAAATCGTCATAATCTACGTCTTTTGCATCATCATCTTTCACAAATCCCATTTCGTCATAATTGATGGTAAACAACCAACTGTTTTCGCCTAAAACCCCTTTACTTTCCGGGACTAATGCTCCTAAAAGTGTTAAATCTTCCGGGTTGCCCCATAAATCTTTCATCACGTACTGCGCTTGTTTTGCATCTAAAAATTTAAATCCTTTCGGAACATTCAATGTCGCATTTCCGGAAGTTAATTTTATTATCCCCGTTTGATATACTAATGATTTTTCAATATCAGCAATTTTCACAGCTGTACTGTCTTCATTCTGAGCATAACCAAGAAATGTAATGCCAAAAAGTAATATAAAAATAAGTAATGATTTTCTCATAAATAAGGTTTTAAATAGTTGTTTTAATTTTGAATTATTGTAAATTATTTTTTATAAGTTTATTACTGTTAAACTTTATTAAAATTTTTCAAACTTAATGTTTTGTTTTTTAAATTAATAAGTTTTTACTTAAAAATTTAGAATTATAATTAATATGCATCAACTTTAAGCAAGTTGTGAATTTATCCAATCTTAAATAATCATATTGGAGGTATAGCAAAAAACTAAGAGGGGATAAAATTGAACAATATTAATTTTAAAATATTTAATTTAATTGAAAAATGATTGATTAATTGCATTTATAACCAATCATTTCAGGAGTTTTTCTTTAATTTTACCCGAATTATTTTCTATAAAAAACAATTTCAATTTTTCCAATTTATACCCAAAATAAAGATGTTTTACCTTTTAGATATTTTAGGAACAATGGCTTTTGCCATTTCAGGAGTCTTGACGGCGATGCATAAAAAAATGGATCCTTTTGGCGTTTTCATCATTGCATTTGCGACTGCAGTTGGAGGCGGAACCTTACGGGATATCATGATTGGAAGAACGCCAGTAGGATGGATGCGTGATTTGAATTATGTTTACGTGATTTTAATTGGATTTTTTCTGGCTTTGCTTTTTAGAAAAAAACTGGATAAACTTCGAACCTCTTTGTTTCTATTCGATACCATCGGTCTGGGGGTTTTTACTATTATAGGACTTGAAAAGGGAATTGAAATTAATCTGCATCCTGTGATTTGTATTGCTTTAGGAACGATGACGGCTTGTTTTGGCGGCGTTATTCGGGATATTTTATGCACTGAGATTCCGGTGATTTTCAGAAAAGAAATTTATGCGACGATTTGTATTATTGGTGGAATTGTGTTTTTTGCTTTAAGAAAATTAAATCTTGACAATGATATTTTGTATTTAATCACCTCATTGATTATCATTGTTATCCGATTGATGGCCGTGAAGTTTAAATGGTATTTACCCGCTTTAGAAAAAGAATAAATTCTATAACAGAAATATTACCTCGTCAAATACAAATAACCTACTAATGGACTTTGATAATCCGGATCATTTAATTCGATAACATAATAATAAGTTCCAGCCGGAATTTGATGATTATCCAAAAGGATTCCTTTGGTGGCAAATCCGTTCCAATCCTCAGTATTGTTATTTCCGGTCCAAACCAAAGCGCCCCAACGGTTGTAAATGGAAGTTTTAAAATTTAAGAAGATATCACGCAGGCCTTCAACAAAAAAAGTATCATTGTACGGATCATTATTTGCCGAAACAAAATTGTGAACTATCGGCGGACAATTTTTTGTGGTTAGTAAAAAAGAAGTGATACTAAAACAATGTTCGTTTTCGATTCGAATGAAAATGGTTGCAGGAGTGGTTACGGCTATATAATTATTCGTATTAAAAATGGGATTTACTTCATTTTCAGCATCTTCCTGAGTGGCATAAAAACTAACGGAATCGGTTAGATTTACTTTTACCAATTCCTCATAATCAGAGAAATCGAAAGTTCCGCGTCCTAAACCTTCATTGCAAGCTTCTTTATTTGGCATTAAATTAAAAATTGGCGAAAGCCATAACGATATTGGCATTAAATCGATATTGTTATTTTCATTTAATTCCGTTACCACACCAATTCCGCTTCCATTATCATCGACAACAAATTGTAAATCAAAATCAGCAGGAATACTATCGGGAATTAGAATTGAAATTTGACCATTTTCACTCCCATCAATTGGAATTGTGGTTAAAGTTACCGTTGGTTGTATAAAGATCCCGTTTGCATAAATGGCAATTGGAGTTCCTGAAGGTAAAATATTGGTGCTGTTAAAATTCGAAACCGTATAATCAACTACTATTTGTCTTGAATTACAGCTTAAATCTACATTATTTATAGCAATTGTAGCATCGGGCAATTGGCTGTTCAATTTGGTGACAATGGCATTAATCATTACAAAATCCTGTCCGGAAGTTAGTTGAATTTGTGCCGATGTATCTCCAATATTAATGTTGTTTTGAATGTTATAAACATCTAAATCCATATTGTACATAGTACTTGAATCTGTAAAACTATTGGTGCCGTTAAACGCATTATTAACTGGATTTAAAGGCGGATTACCAATGAGATTTCCATTAATGCGAAGCGACTCGGTAACTGAAATATTTTTATCCCCTTCCCAGGCTACAAAACCAATTTTCGCGTCTTGATTGTCAATAACATTCAAACTGTTTAAAGTGATATTGATGGCACTGGGAACAGCTTGCATCCCATCATAAATATTAAGTTGATTTAATGGCAAAACATTATTCTTATAAATAACTACAATTGCCCAACCGCCAAAATTGCCTCCGTGCGGACAATAATCTGCGATAATAGAGGTTAAATCTAAATCCGAAAAAGTATAGGTTCCATTTCCAGCAGAAAGAACTAAAGAAGTTATATTTGAAAAAGCACTAAAACAAGGCAGTCCCGATGAATTGATAATGCTAAAAGTGCGCTGGGGTGTAATATCCTGGCCGTTGAGTTTTACCTGAAAATCCCCAGTTCCAGAACCCGCCCAATATAAATAAGCGCTTTCTATGACATCGTCAGAATTTAAACTTAAGTCAGCAGATGAACTGGTTAAAATAGTACATGGTGGTGCTGGTAGACCATTAATATTGTTGTTTTCGATAGTATTGAGTGTGTTTCCAAAAAAAACAAAATCGTATCGTCCGTTAAATTGCTGATACAATGAAATATCTTGTCCAAAAACAGAACAGGATAAAAACAAAATAACGCTAAAAAGAGTGTAATGTAATTGTTGTTTCACGTAGATTTAGTTAACGGTTTTAAAATTAGTGAATTATTTTTAAAAATCTAATTTTATAAAAAAAGAATGTTCTTATTAAATAATTTGATTAATTTTCCAATGTTTAAAAACCGACCTTGAAAAACTATACCGTAAAACGATACGAAACTAAAGATTACAGCGATTGGAATGCTTTTATCAGCAAATCCAAAAATGCCACATTCCTGTTTCATCGTGATTTTATGGACTATCATTCCGACCGTTTTCAGGATTATTCGCTGATTGTTATGGAAGGCGAAAAATGGGTTTCGGTGCTTCCTGCAAATATTTTAGGAAGCGAAGTTTTCTCTCATCAAGGATTGACTTATGGCGGATTGGTTTATGACGAAAAAATAAAACTAGTGGCTGTGATTGCTATCTTCAGAAGTGTTTTATTCTTTTTAAATGAAAATAAAATCGAGAAAATTCATATCAAAACCATGCCGTCCATTTATCATGATAAACCAGCCGAAGAATTAAATTACGCACTATTTTTGGCGGAAGCCAAGTTAGAAAGAAGAGATTCCTTAGCGGTTATTGATTTATCAAAGCCTTATTTCATAGCAAATGGAAGAAAAGAAGGCATAAAAAAAGGAACTAATAATAATTTACAAATTAAGGAGGTGGATGGTTTTGATGATTTTTGGAACAAAATATTAATCCCAAATTTAAAAAATAAACACAAAGCCAATCCGGTACATAGCTTACAGGAAATTACAAAACTGAAAATGCAGTTTCCTGAAAATATTCGTCAATTTAATGTTTTTGATAACGAGAATATTGTAGCAGGAGCCACTGTTTTCGAAAGCAAAAATGTCGCTCATTCACAATATATTTCTGCCAATGAAACTAAAAACGAAAATGGCAGTCTGGATTTTTTACATTATTATTTATTGACTGAAGTTTTTAAAGAAAAGCGATTTTTCGATTTTGGAATTTCTAATGAAGAACAAGGAAAAAAGCTGAACGGAGGTTTGCTTTTTTGGAAAGAAAGCTTTGGTGCAAGCACAATTGTTCATGATTTTTATGAAGTAGCAACCACAAATTTTTCCAAATTGGACAATATAATTATATGATACCATTTTTAGATTTACATAAAATCAATAAACCATATGAAGAACGCTTTCAGCAAAAGTTGAAAGTGTTCTTAGATAAAGGTTGGTATATTCTGGGCGATGAAGTGCAGCTTTTTGAGAAAAATTTCGCTCTTTATTGCGGGGCAAAACATTGCATCGGTGTAGGGAATGGTTTGGATGCTTTAACGCTGATTTTTAAAGCATATATTCAATTGGGAAAATTGCAAAAAGGCGATGAAGTTATTGTTCCTGCAAATACCTACATTGCCAGTATTTTGGCTGTTTTTCAGGCAGATTTAGTTCCGGTTTTGGTCGAGCCAAAATTAGAGACTTACAACATCAATCCTGATTTGATTACCGATAAAATCACTTTGAAAACTAAAGCAATTCTTGCCGTTCATTTATATGGACAATTGGCTGAAATGAATGCCATTTCAGCGATTGCAAAACAAAATAAGCTATTGGTTGTTGAAGATGCAGCTCAGGCTCATGGTGCTGCAAATACAGAAAATTTCAGAGCGGGAAACTTAAGTGATGCCGCTGGATTTAGTTTTTATCCGGGAAAAAACCTCGGCGCTTTAGGCGATGCCGGTGCAGTAACCACAAACGATGATGAACTTGCTAAAACGATATTTTCACTTCGCAATTATGGCTCGGAAACCAAATATCAAAATGATTTTATTGGTGTAAACAGTCGTTTAGATGAATTGCAGGCCGCTTTTTTAAATGTGAAATTACCATATCTGGATTCCGATAATGATAAAAGAATGGTTATTGCCAATCGATATTTGAGCACCATTATTAATCCGAAAATTATTTTACCTGAATTTAATGGCGGATCCCATCATGTTTTTCATTTGTTTGTAATCAGAACCGAAAAAAGGGAAGCACTTCAAAATTATTTAAAGGATAACGGGATAGAAACATTGATTCATTACCCGATTCCGCCGCATCAGCAAAAAGCATTAGTAGCCTGGAATAATTTATCATTTCCGATGACAGAAAAAATCCATCGTGAAGTATTGAGCATTCCAATTAGTCCGGTAATGACAATGGAAGAAGTTGATTTTGTGGTGAAAATTTTAAACGAGTATTAAATGGGAATAATCGACAGAATAAAACAATTTTGCTTTGTTACTTTACGAATTAAAAAGTACCAATTGTTATCCGATTGTAAAAGAGTCTCGGGAATCCCAAACTGTTATCATCCCTTATTATTAAAAGGAAAAGGGAAAATCACTTTTGGTAAAAACGTTCAAATAGGTGTGGTAAGATCACCAAATTATTATTCTCATTATACTTACTTAGAAGCCAGAGAAGAAGCCAGTGAAATTTTTATTGGTAATAATGTAGCGATAAATAATGCTTTTTCTGTCGTTGCTTTTTGCAAAATTGTTATTGAAGATCATGTTTTAATAGGTGTGAATTGTTCCATTATTGATAATGACGGACATGATTTAGCTATTATGGAAAGAAATACCGGAAACCCTAAAACTGCGGAAGTTCATATTCATGAAAATGTATTTTTGGGTTCGAATGTTTCAATTTTAAAGGGAGTCACTATCGGTAAGAATTCAGTTATTGGAAATGGATCTGTTGTGACTCAGAACATTCCGGAAAATGTAATTGCTGCCGGAAATCCCGCCAAAGTGATTAGAAATTTATAATATTGAAAATCTTAAAACAAAATACCTTACTAAAAGTATTATCACTGAATTCCATTTCGGTGGTTGTGAGTTTTTTTTTAGGAATAATTTCGACAAAAATCGTGTCGGTATTTTTGGGTGCTTCAGGGATGGCTTTGTTGGGAAGTTTCAGGAACTTTTCGACTATGTCAAAATCAATGGCCACGTTAGGAATAAACAATTCGTTAGTGAAATTATTTGTTGAGAATAAGGATGACAAAAAAGAACTTTCCGTTATTTATTCTACTTTTTTTTGGCTATTTCTATTGGTTTCAACACTTTTAGGGACTCTGATTTTGGTCTTTGCAAAGCCTATTTCTGAATTTTTATTTTTCACTATTTCTTATACAAGCCCGATACGATTTTTCGGATTGTTGCTGCCTTTGATGGTCATCAATACTTTTTGGATTGCTATTTATAATGGATTGGAAAAATTCAAAAAAATTATTTTTATCCAAATCATTTCCAATGTTTTAACTTTTGGATTGACCGCAGTTTTAATCTGGAAACAGCATATTTATGGAGGACTCCTGTCGATAGCTTTGGGCGAATTCCTGATGGTAATTGTCACTTTTTTATTTGTACGAAAAGATAAAAGCTATTTCCGGTTTGATTTGCAAAAAATCATTGATAAACAATACCTGGAGGTTATCAGGAAATTTTCTGTAATGGCTTTGTTGAGTGCGATTTTAGTGCCATTAACATTGATACTTATCCGGAATTTTATTGTTGATTCCCATTCAATAGAAACAGCAGGAATTTGGGATGCAGTAAACCGATTATCTGGTTTTTACATGCTGTTTTTTAGTTCTGGCTTATCGTTATATTATATGCCAAAGTTAGCTTCTCTAAATACCGATGCCGAATTTAAAATCGAACTGAAATCCTATCTTAAAACCTTTGTTCCTTTGTTCTTAATCATGCTAATTGCAATATTTTTACTCAAGGGAATTATTTTGAAAGCCGCTTTTACAGATGAATTTTCAAAGATTAAAGATGTGTTAATCTGGCAGCTTTTAGGCGATTTTTTCAGAATACTGACTTTGGCTTTTGGGTTTCAGATCTTAGTAAAAACAATGATAAAAAGATATTTTATAATTGAAATTGTTTTCAATTTATCTTATTTATTGCTTTCTTTTTATTTAGTCAAACAGTTCTCTGTTGAAGGAGTTTTACAAGCTTATTTCATAGCCAATTTAATTACATTCATAGTGATTCTGGGAATGTTTAGAAAAATGTTTTCAGTTACTAAATAGCTTTCCAAACCTTCAAATATTTCTCAGCAATTCTAACATAATCATGTTCCTTTTCAACAAAAGTCCTGGCTCGTTTTCCAATGGCTACAATTTCCTTAGGGTTTTCAATTAAAAAGGACAATTGGTTAACCAAATAAGCTACATCTGGTAAAGCATTAACCGCTACTTTTTCGGTTAGATTATAATATTTCTCAAACTCTTTTTCAGCACCGGTAAAAACCACTTTCCCTTTTGCCATAGCTTCCAAAGCGTTATAACCTTGGTCGAAAGCATACACCTGATCTAATAAAATATGAGCTTCATCATACAACTTTATGTATTGATTATAAGGAATGCTTCGGGTTATGATAATGGAGACTTTTTCGGGATATTTTGCTTCAATAATCTCCAATGCCTTTTCAAAATAATCACTTCCTTTTTTATAATAACTCTCCTTATTTATTCCAAGAAAAAGGACGATTTTATTCGAAATTATCAGGGGCTGAAAAACTATTTTTTCAACATTAATTGGATTGGGAATTAATCCTAAATACTTCGGATTATCAATTAAGGGCAAATGATAATCCATATCGGAAGCAATGACGCCGGCAATGTTTTTATATATAAAATCATGCAGTTTTTCAAATGACTTTTTTCTAAATTTTAAGACGCCCAAAAAGTTTTTACGTCTAATTTTACCCATTAAATAGGGCTGAACTACCGATTTTATTTCAGGATTTTCAAAATTGTATTTTACATTCAGATAATCATCGCCACAGGATAGCAAAAAAGCTTTTTTATTATTTTGGAATAAAAAATTCAGAATCTTTTTTTCGAAATAAGGCTCGCAATAAAAACTGTTTTCATTGATAAGCTGCACGACATCAAAACCAGTAAACTGTGATTTGTTTTTCAGGAATTGCTGATAGATTAAATAAGAAGTGACATCAAAATTAGTGAGTTTATAGATGCCTACTTTGATTTTTTTCAGCCAGCCTTCATTCCACTTTTTTTCAAGCTTAAAATCTACCGGAAAGTCTTTAAAACCATCATTAAAACCGAGAATGACAACATGATGCCCTAGTTTTTGCAGTCCTTCTTTCAAAGAATTGTGAAGCCGGCTGTATTCTCCTATGAGTAAGATGTTCATATATTGTTATATTTGACAAATATATTTACAATTTTGCAATAATGAGTGCATCCAAAACTAAAATAGCAATTATTTCCTACTCACTTGGTGGAGGCGGTGCAGAGCGTTTTGGTGGTTTATTGAGTTGTATTTTAAATAATTTAGGATATGAAATCCACAATATAATTATAACCGAAAAGGTAGATTATGATTATTGCGGGGTATTATACAATTTAGGTGAAATCTGTAAAAATGAAGCCGTTTTGACGGGTAAAATCAGAAAAGGCATTTTGTTGAAACGCTATCTTCAAAATCATAAAATTGATATCATCATAGATAACCGATCCAGAAATGTTTTTTTACGGGAATGGATTGCCAAGTGGATTTACGGTAAAAGAAAAACATTTTATGTTATTCACAGTTACAATTTAAAAAACTATTTGCCGGATTCTGTTTTTCTTGCAAAATTATTATACAAAAAGGCCGAAAAATTAATTTGTGTTTCAAAAGCAATTGAAGCTAAAGTAAAAGAAAAATATAATTTCAAAAATACCATTACGATATACAATCCGATAGATTTATCTCAAATAAAGACCGAAGATACAATTGAAGTACCGGAAAA
This sequence comes from Flavobacterium sp., assembly GCF_035292545.1. GTDB lineage: Bacteria > Bacteroidota > Bacteroidia > Flavobacteriales > Flavobacteriaceae > Flavobacterium. The sequence continues at coordinate 162,660 of NZ_DATDPV010000040.1, forward strand.
ATACATTTTGTTTTATGGAAGATTGGAAGAAAAAGTGAAAAATTTCAGTTTAATGCTGGAAGCCTTTTCCATTTCAAAAATCTATGAAAAAGGATATAAATTGCTAATTATGGGGAATGGACCAGATGCTGATTTTATTCAAAAAACCATTGCAAAATTCAACTTGCATGATGCAGTAAAAAGTATTCCTTTTCAAAAGAATCCGTTCGGATATGTTAAAAAGGCCAGATTTACTGTTTTAACAAGTCATTACGAAGGTTTTCCTATGTCGATAATTGAATCCTTGGCATTAGCAACTCCTGTTGTTTCCGTTAATTGTAATTCAGGTCCGGCCGAAATAATTGTAAATGAACAAAACGGATTATTGGTCGAAAATTATAACAGTGCCGCATTGGCAAATGCGATGATCAGGCTTGCAGAAGATGATAAATTATATCATATTTGTAAAGAAAATGCTTCAAAGAGTGTGGGATATTTGTCTTTAGAAAATATTTCAAAGCAATGGCAACAAATTTTATCTTAATAAAATGAGAACTACAATTGATGATATTCAAATTATTGATATTCCGAAAATTCACGACATTCGGGGCAATCTCTCTGTTGTTGAAGGAAATACAATTCCATTTGAAATAAAACGGGTTTATTATCTATATGATGTTCCAAGTGGTTCGGAAAGAGGCGGACATTCTCATATCGAACAACTTGAATTATTGATTGCTTTGAGCGGAAGTTTTGAAGTGGTTTTAAAAGATGGCAGTAAAAATAGAACCGTAACACTCAACAAACCCAATCAGGGGCTATTGATTCCAATTGGAATTTGGAGAGAATTACAAAATTTTTCTTCGGGTTCCGTTTGTTTGGTTCTCGCTTCGGATGTTTTTAGCGAAAAAGATTATATTCGGGAATATGCTGATTTTGTTTTATTTAAAGACGGAATGTGCTAAACCTAAGTTCGCCAAAACTTGTTGTAAACCAATCATTTTTTTTAAAACAAAAGAAGGAAGTAATAATAGCACTCTTTTTTTAAACGTTAAATTTTTTAAATCAATGGCTTTGTAAAATAGATTAAAATTTACATTATCTCCGTTCAGTTTTGATTTTATAGCTAGCGAAAACCGATTAAAATCCAGGAATTTTTTTAAATCCATATTTGTTTTTTCTAAAGTAGAAAACTTAGAAAAATTGATTTTTGTAGTCGTGTAATTTTTATTTTTGGAAAGACTCTCAGCATCAAAAATATATCGGGCCAAAATTTTCCAAGAAAATAAAACAGGATAAACCAACCCAATCCGAATCCATAAATCGGTATCCTGACCGCTTTTAATAGCCACATCAAAAACACCTGTTTTTTCAAAAACGTTTTTATGAAAAACGGCACAGGAAGTCCAGATAACAGATTCCCTTGAACTGGCATTAAAGTAATTTACAAGTTCACAATCCTTAGTTTTTTGTATCGAATATTGAGCTGGAAATACATTTTTTGAGGTTTCTATTTCGAAAGCGGCCGCAAATACCCTTTGTTCTGGAAATCGATTAATATTTTCAAACATGGTTTTCAAAAAGTCCGGATACCAATAATCATCGGCATCAATAAAAGTAATGTAATTGGATTGAGCCAGGCTTATTCCGAGATTTCGGGCTACAGAAACGCCTTCATTTTTTTTGGAGTAATACCGAATTCGCGAATCCTGAAATTGCTGTACTTTTTGTTCACTATAGTCAGTCGAACCATCATTTATAATAATTATTTCAAAGTCGGAAAAGGTTTGAGATAAGACACTTTTTAGTGTATTTTCTACAAACTTTTCTTTGTTGTATAATGGAATAATAACTGAAAAAAAAGGCATAAATGGATGAATTGATTTCAAATATACTGATTTTAGTACGTTTTGATAACTTAAAATATTCTATTTTTGTTTTTAGATGTATGCAAAATAAAAAACTTCATATTATTAGTTTCGACAATCCATTTCCACCTGTTTACGGCGGTGTAATTGATGTTTTTTATAAAATAAAAGCATTACATGAATTAGGAATCGAAATCTATTTGCATTGCTTTGTTGATGAAATTACGGAGGAGAATTCAGTTTTAAAGCAACATGTTAAAGAAGTCTACTATTATAAAAGGAATAAAAAAAACATATTCAAACTGCTTTCCAGATTTCCTTTTGCGGTAGCTTCCCGTTACGATACAGCTTTAGTTTCTAATATCAATAAAGTTGAAGCGCCCATTCTTTTCGAAGGTTTGCAGACTACTTTCGCGATGCATCAACATCATTTCAAAAATAGAAAATTGATGTTGAGATTGCATAATTTGGAAGCGAATTATTTTTCAGGATTGGCAAAAAGTGAAACTAATTTGGCCAAAAAGACACTTTTCGGACTGGAAGCGACTAAATACAAATCATACCAGAAAATCATATCAAAGTTTGATGCGACATTTACCCTTTCAGTTTCTGAAACCGATTATGTTGAGGAACATTTTGGCAATGCGAATTATATTCCTGTTTTTCATGGAAATGAAACGATTGTTAAACTTTCTGAATTTGGAAAATATGCCTTTTATCATGGCGATTTACGAATGGCAGATAACAAAAGAGCAGTGGCTTTCTTAATAAAAGTATTTAAAAAAATTCCTGATTATAAGCTGGTAATTGCCTCAGGTTGCGGAGCCGATTTTGTAAAAAATAAAATAGTATCAGCATCAAATATTTCATATGTTTCTATTGAAAACCAGGAATATTTGAATCAATTGTTAGAAGAAGCCCATCTCAACGTGATGCTGTCTTTTCAGCAATCAGGAACCAAATTAAAGCTAATTAATTCCCTATATAAGAGCCGTTTTTGCATTATTAATAGCAATATGGTTGATGATGAAAATATCAGGAATTTATGCGAAATGGCGGAAACACAAGCTGAGTTTATCAATGTTGTGAATCGATTAAAAAATCAACCTTATTTGGGTTTTGATAAAAGGAAATGGGTTTTAAACCAGATTTTGAATGACAAAATAAATGCGATGAAAATGATTGAAATCATTGAAATCATTGAAAAATAAACTAGTTCGATTCCGTCACAATATTATTTTTCGAAAAATTTCGATTTAAACTGTTCTCTGCACTACCTCAAAAATAGTATTGTCCTCACATTTCAATGTTTTCGATGGGAATTTCATCAAAAGGGCATAATCATGCGTGGCCATAATTACTGTTTTTCCGTTAGCATTAATTTTTCGTAATACTTCCAAAACTTCGGCGCTTGTTTGAGGATCAAGGTTTCCCGTTGGTTCGTCGGCAAGGATTAATTCGGGATCATTCAATAAAGCGCGGGCAATAGCCACACGTTGTTGTTCCCCACCTGATAGTTGATGCGGCATTTTTGAAGCAAAAGACTTCATGTCCACTTTGTCCAAAACTTCATCAATTTTTACCTGCATTTCGGTTTTATCAGTCCAGCCGGTTGCTTTGAGTACAAACATCATGTTTTCATTGACACTTCTGTCCGGTAATAATTTAAAGTCCTGAAAAACAATCCCTATTTTTCTTCTCAAATACGGAATATTATCTTCTTTTAAAGTCGCCAAATCAAAATCAACAATGCTAGCCTGACCTTCTGTTAAAGGTAAATCAGCATATAGTGTTTTCATAAAACTACTTTTTCCTGAACCCGTTTTTCCGATAATATAAATAAATTCGCCGTGATTAACTTCAAGGTTAATGTTGGATAAAATGACTTTATTTTCTTGGTAAATCGTTACATTTCTTAAAAAGAGAACTGGCTGTGACATAAGTAATTTTGTTTATGGGGTAAAAGTAATAAGATTTAATCAATTAGCAATTGACAATTAACAATTATCAGATTTTTTACGTTTGTTAGAAAAATGTTCATAATAAAAACCAAAAAAGCACCGTTATACACTGTAGAATACGATATATTTGAAATTATTAAAAAACAAAAACGACTATGCGCAAACAATCTTGGCTATTTTTATTGTTATTTTTCATTGGAATAACAACCATTTCGGCCCAAAAATCAGCGATTTATACCCACGATTTAGAAGATTACAACAGGGCACTTTCCTTATTCAATAACAATCAATACCAATCCGCGCAAATTATTTTTGACAAAGTAAAATCGGAGAACAAAAACACCGAAGTGAAGTCCGATTGTGCTTATTACAGTGCTATTTGCGCCATTCATCTTAATCAGGCTAATGCCGATGTGATGATAGAAAATTTCGTTGCCGATTATCCAACGAGTACCAAACAAAACCAGGCGTATATTGAAGTCGCACATTATTATTTTGAGCAAGGAAGATTTCCTCAAGCTTTGCAATATTTTGATAAAGTCGATGAGAGCACTTTGAGTAATGACGATATAGAAAAATTCAATTTCCAGAAAGGCTATGCTTTTTTCAGCGCTAATAATAAAAAAGAGGCCACGACTTACTTCAATAAAGTAGTTAATTCGCAAATATATGGTTCTCAAGCCAAGTATTATTTGGGTTTTATGGCCTATGAAGGCGATGATTATAAAAAAGCTACCAAATATTTTGATGAAGTTTCCGGAGAAGAGAAATACAAAGAAAAGCTTTCTTATTTTCAGGCGGATATGAATTTCAAATTAGGAAATTTTCAAAAAGCGATTGATTTAGGATTGGCTGCCATGCCAAAATCAAATGCTTTAGAGAAATCGGAATTGAATAAAATTATTGGAGAAAGTTATTTCAATTTAAAACAATACGACAAAGCGATTCCATATTTAACATTGTATAAAGGCAAAAAAGGCAGGTGGAACAATACTGATTTCTATCAATTAGGTTATGCGTATTACAAGCAAAACGATTATGAAAATGCGATAGCTCAATTCAATAAAATCATTAATGGGAATGATTCGGTAGCACAAAACGCCTATTATCATTTAGGGGAAAGTTACCTGAAAACGGATAAAAAACAACAGGCTTTAAATGCTTTCAAAAATGCTTCTGAAATGTCATTTGACGAAAAAATTCAGGAAGATGCTAATCTAAATTATGCCAAACTGAGTTATGAAATCGGAAATTCCTACCAAAGTGTTCCGGATGTATTGTCGGCTTTCTTGGAAAAATATCCAAATTCTCCAAGCAAAACTGAGGTTGAAACCATATTGATCAGTTCTTATATTACTTCAAAAAATTACAAGGGGGCTTTAGATTTATTGGAGAAAAATAAGAATTTTGCCAACAAACAAATTTATCAGAAAGTAACTTTCTACAGAGGTTTGGAATTATATACTGACGGAAATTATCAGGAAGCTTTGGCAATGTTCAAAAAGTCAATTGCCGAACCAAAAGATGCTAAATTCACCGCTCGTGCCACTTTCTGGAAAGGCGAAACGGAATATGTTTTGGATAATTTTAAAGAAGCTTTGATTAGTTTCAAGCAATTTACCGGTTACGCTGAGGCAAAAAACACGCCCGAAATCAAAAATATCAATTATAATATTGCCTATTGTTATTTCAAACAAAAGGAATATGAGCAGGCCGGAAATTATTTCCAAAATCAAATTGATGCGGTAAAAGAGGACAAAGTACGTTTGAATGATTCCTATTTGCGTTTGGGCGACAGCCGTTTTGTAACTGCAAAATATTGGCCGGCTATGGATGCTTACAACAAAGCGATTGAATTGAAAAGCATCGATTCGGATTATGCCCAATTTCAAAAAGCGATTAGTTATGGTTTTGTTGCCAAAAACGACAAGAAAATTGAAGATTTGAATAAATTCATTTCTTTATATCCAAAATCTCAATATCGTGATGATGCGTTGTTCGAACTTGGAAATACGTATGTTACGGAAAAGAAAACAGATTTAGCCATTAAAACTTACGACCAGTTAATCAGCGAATTCAAAAAAGGTTCTTATGCTTCGAAAGCGATTTTACGTCAGGGATTGGTTTATTATAATGGCGAAAAAGATGATTTGGCCTTAACCAAATTCAAAAAAGTTGCGGCAGAATATCCTAAAACTCCGGAAGCTTTAGAAGCAGTTTCGACAGCACGTATCATATATGTAGACAACGGAAGAGTAGATGAATATGCATCTTGGGTAAGAACATTGGATTTTGTTGATGTTTCTGATGCGGATTTAGATAATGATACTTATGAAGCGGCGGAAAAACAATATTTGCAGAACAATACGAAACAATCAATTTCAGCTTTTAGCGGTTATGTTTCTAAATTTCCAAACGGAATTCATAGTTTGAAAGCTAACTTTTATTTAGCGCAATCGTATTTTGCTGATGGATTGGAAAGCAATTCGATTCCAAATTATGAATTTGTCATTGCTAAACCAAGAAATGAATTTACCGAGCAATCATTGGCAAGACTAGCATCAATTCATTTGAAAAAAGAGGATTTTGTAAAAGCCGTTCCGGTTTTAAAAAGATTGGAAACCGAAGCTGATTTTCCTCAAAACGTCACTTTTGCGCAAGCCAATTTGATGAAATCCTATTACGAACAAAAGGATTATCCAAATGCGGTGGTTTATGCCGATAAAGTATTGAGCAATCCAAAAACGGATGATAAAGTAAAAAGTGACGCACAGATTATCGTGGCCCGTTCGGCAATGAAATCGAATGATGAAACAAAAGCCCGATCAGCTTACGCCAAATTATTAACGATTGCCAAAGGAGAATTGGCAGCGGAAGCCTTGTATTATGATGCTTATTTTAAAAATAAAGACGGGAAATTTGAAGCATCCAATACGGCTGTTCAAAAATTGACTAAAGATTATTCAGGTTATAAATATTTTGGTGCCAAAGGGTTGGTCGTGATGGCGAAAAACTTCTACGGATTGAAAGACAGTTTTCAGGCAACGTACATTTTGGAAAGTGTGATTAAAAATTTCTCAGCGTATCCAGATGTAGTGGAAGAGGCGCAAACAGAATTGGATAGCATCAAATCGCAGGAAGCCAAAACAAATTCATCCATTCAAAATTAATTAGAGCTAATCTTATTTCTCAATACTTAAGCTATTAAAATATGACATTCAAAATTCAATATAAAATCGCTTTCATCTTATTATTTGCCGGTTTGCAAACCGCAATGGCGCAAAAGAAAGATGAAAACATCGGAACGGAAGTAGTAAACGTTGTAAAACCATACACCCCAACAATTTCGGATGCTTTCAAAGTAAAGGAAACGCCTGCGCTGGAAGATGAAGACAATACCAAAAAGGAAGTGATTAAATACAATATTTTCTCTTTTCCGGTAGCTTCGACTTTTACACCATCAAAAGGAAGAGCCGCAAGCGTAGATAAATCGGAAGCCGAAAAACTATTCAAAAACTATGCGACTTTAGGTTTCGGAAATTATGCCACCATCAACGCGGAACTTTTTATTACCGAAAACATCAGCGACAATGAATATGTTGGTGGAATGTTGCGTCATCTTTCGTCACAAGGCGGAATAAAAGGAGTGGAATTGGATGATAAATTCTACGATACTTCTTTGGATTTGACTTACGGAAACCAACAAGAAAACATGTCGTGGAATGCCGATTTGGGTTATCAGAATCAAGTGTATAATTGGTATGGTTTGCCTACAGAATTTGGTGCGACTTTGTTGCCTGAGGACAGAGCAGCTTTAATCAACGGAATGGATCCGCAACACATGTTTCACAATGCCTATGCCGGAGCCAAATTCAATTTCAATGAAAGTATTTTTAGCGAAGCGAGTCTGAAATACAATCGTTTTTGGGATGCCCGTGGTTCAGCCGAAAATAGATTTTATGTAAAGCCTTCCTTTGCATTTGACGTAATGGATGAAAAAATCAAAACCAATTTCATCGTAGATTATGTTGGTGGTACTTTCGAAAAAGATTACTTGGGAACAACAGCAATTAAATACGGGTATACCAATTTTGGAATTCATCCCAGTATTGTAATCAACAAAAATGATTGGTCGGTAAATGTAGGTGCTGCCGTTTTTTATAGCTTAGATATGGAACACGACAATAACAATAAATTATTTGTTTACCCGCAAATAAATGCTTCGTTAAAAGTGGTGGGTGATTTAATGGTGTTCTACGCGGGAGCCGAAGGAGGTTTGGAACAAAACTCATATCGTGATTTTACTAATGATAATCCATTTGTTTCTCCAACATTGAACATTGCGCCAACAGACAAACAATATGATGTCTTTGCAGGTCTAAAAGGGAAATTAGCGAACAGTGTGAGTTATAACATTCGTGGTTCGTATAAAAGTGAGAAAAACAAAGCCTTGTTCAAAAGCCATGATTATACAGAAAATTTTGCAAATGAAGATTATGCTTTCGGAAATTCCTTCGACGTAGTTTATGACGATATGAAAACCCTTAACTTTTATGGAGAATTGAAAGCTGATTTCTCTAAAAATGTATCTTTTGGAATAAACGGAACTTACAACAGTTTCCAGAATGATATTCAGGAAGAAGCCTGGAATTTACCAGCTATAAAACTTGGTTCTAGTTTAGACGTGAATATTACTAAAAAATGGTATGCCGGAGCCAATGTCTTTTTCGTAGGCGAAAGAAAAGACATGCAATTAAATAGTAATATTATTACATTAACGCCAACGACTTTAGAAAGTTATTTTGATGCGAATGCACATATTGGATACAAACACAACGAAAGATTAACCGGTTTTCTAAAATTTAATAATATCGCGAATCAAGCCTATGAAAAATGGATGAATTATCCGGTTCAAAGTTTTCAGGTTATTTTAGGGGCGAGTTATAAATTTGATTTCTAAGAAAAATTTGATAATATTTGTAAAGAAACCTATAAGTGAATCTTCTTATAGGTTTCTTTTTTATAAATAAAACTATGACTTTCAAACAAAAAATACACCAATACTATCTTCAGCAAGTCCAGGACAAAATCGATGTTTTTCGTGACATGATTTCTGCTTTAACTGAAGATTCAAAAAACGATGCCAAAGGTTCCGCCGGAGACAAGCACGAAACGGCTTTGTCAATGATGCATATCGAACAGGAAAAACTCAATTATAAACTCAAGGAAGCTTTAGAGCAAAAAGCGGTTTTGGATAAGATTGATGCGACTTCTGTTTTAAATAAAATTGCTTTGGGAAGTCTGGTTCAGGCCAATGGAATCTATTTGTATGTAAGTTTGGCACTTACCAAAATCTCTATTGAAGGGACAAATGTGATTGCTTTATCGCCTCAATCACCATTAGGAAACAAATTATTGGGGAATGAAGTAGGATTTACTTTTGAAATCAATACCACAAAATACACTATAGAAGAAATTTTATAAGTTTCTTCAATCTAATTTATTCGTTTGTACTTTACAATTGTTTGAGCTTTTTTTTATATTAGCCCAACTAAATTGTGTACAATGAAACCTATCGTCTTACTTCTTGCTTTGTTTTTATTGATTTCCTGCAATCAAAAAAATAAAATTTCCGTTGATACCATTATCACTAATGCAACTATTTACACTGTCAACAAAACGTTTGGAACGGCTTCGGCCATGGCAATCAATGAAGGTAAAATTGTAGCTATTGGTACCAATGATGAAATCACAAGTAATTATGAATCTAAAAATACGATAGAAGCCAAAGGTAAATTCATCTATCCAGGCTTGATTGATGCGCATTGTCATTTTTATGGTTTTGGCCTCAGTTTACAAGAAGTTGACTTGCGAGGAACTAAAAGTATGGCTGAAGTAATAGCGCGAATAAAGACTTTTCAAAAAGAAAAAAACCCGACGTTTATCGTCGGAAATGGTTGGGATCAGAATGATTGGGACGTTAAAAAATTCCCGACAAAGGCAGACTTAGATGCTCATTTTCCAAATATCCCGGTAGTTTTGAATCGAGTGGATTTTCATGCAATGATTGTCAATAGCAAAGCATTGAAATTAGCTGGAATTACAAAAGACACAAAAACTACAGGCGGTCGAATTGAAATGGCTAATGATGAACCAACCGGTATCTTAGTAGACAATCCAATGAATTTAATTTATAAAATAATTCCAAAACCAAGCCGTAAAACACAAATTTCAGCTTTATTGGATGCCGAAAAAGTAATGTATGATTATGGATTGACAACAGTAAATGATGCAGGTTTAGATCCTGATATTATTAATTTAATTGATAGTTTGCAAAAAGCAAAGGCAATGAAACTTAATGTATATGCAATGATTACTGCAAACCAAAAGAACATCGATTTATATCTTAAAAAGGGCATTTATAAAACGGATAATTTAGATGTACGTTCCTTCAAAATGTATGGCGATGGCGCTTTAGGTTCTCGTGGCGCTTGCCTGCATAAAGGATATTCGGATATGCCAAAACAGTTCGGGGCTTTGGGAGCACCCATTTCAGAATTTAAATCGATAGCACAACAAATTGCGGCTTCTGATTTTCAATTGAATTCGCATGCTATTGGGGACTCTGCAAATACGGTTTTGTTGAAAATATACAAAGAAGTTTTGGCTGGTAAAAAAGACCGAAGATGGAAAATTGAACATGCCCAAGTTTTGCGGGAAGAAGATTTTGATTATTTCAAATTGGGAATCATTCCTTCAGTACAACCTACACATGCTACTTCGGATATGTATTGGGCAGGTGAACGATTAGGAAAAGATCGTTTGAAAAATGCTTATGCTTATAAAAAATTACTTCAAAAAGCGGGAATCATTGCTTTGGGCACTGATTTTCCTGTAGAAGAAGTCAACCCGATGTTGACATTTCATGCTGCCGTGGCCAGAAAAGATAGTAAGAACTATCCAAAAGATGGTTTTCAAATGGAAAATGCATTGACTAGAGAAGAGACTTTAAGGGGGATGACAATCTGGGCTGCGTACTCTAATTTTGAAGAAAAGGAAAAAGGAAGTCTTGAAGTTGGAAAATGGGCTGATTTTGTAATTTACAACCAAGATTTAATGAAGGTCAATGAGAATCAAATCGTGAAAATGAAACCATTGCATACTTATTTAAAAGGGAAGATAGTAAAATAAATGAATCATTGGAAAATTAAAATTTACAATTCATAATCTAATGTTTAATTTATTGGTTTTTAAATTACAATTTTTACTTAAATGTTGTTTTTTAGTATAAATTTACAACTGAAGTAAATTATTTGCTTTCCAATTAATACGATATACCACATCTTTGCTTTGTATTAATAATCAAAGTAAAACAGTTATGTGTGGAATATTAGCCATTATAGGAAAAGGGAAAGACGAAGAATTAGTAAAAACACTTTCTAAAAGAATGTCACATCGCGGACCTGATGAAAGCGATATGTATATTACTGAAAACGGGCATATCCTAAGCCACGAGCGCTTGTCAATCATTGATTTGCATTCCGGTCGTCAACCGATAAAAGGAACGAAATCCGCCTATATGGTTCACAATGGGGAAATCTATAACCACCAGGAATTAAGAGAAACGGTTTTAAAACACCATACGTTCAGAACCAAATCTGATTCGGAAGTAATTGTTCATTTGTACGAAGAATTTGGTTATGATTTTTGCGATAAATTAGATGGCGATTTTGCTTTTGTGGTGATTGACGGCGATGATTACATTGCCGGCCGTGACCCAATGGGAGTGAAGCCGTTATATTATGGTCTGGATGAAAGAGGCCGAATTTATTTTGCTTCAGAAATGAAACCCATTGCCGACCAATGTAAAACCTTCTCGACTTTTCCTCCGGGACATTTTTATACCCAAAAAACAGGATTTGTAAAATATTACACACCAGTTTATGAAGATTATACGAAAGCTACCCAAGAATTGGATTTGGCATTAATCAGAGAAACCTTAACCGAAGCCACCCGAAAAAGATTAATGAGCGATGTACCCATTGGCGTATTGCTTTCGGGCGGATTGGACTCGTCATTGACATCCGCCATTGCTTCCCGATTATTAGCGGAAAACGGCAAGAAACTGCATTCTTTCTCCATTGGTTTGGATGCCGAAGCGCCAGATGCAAAAGCGGCGAGAAAAGTAGCGGAATTTTTAGGAACTGAACACCACGAAATCCATTTCACCATCGAACACGGAATCGAAATTCTGGATAAATTAATCTGGCATTTAGAAACCTACGATGTAACTTCGGTAAGAGCCAGTACACCGATGTATTTCTTATCAAAAGCCATCGCCGATTTAGGGATAAAAGTGGTTTTGTCAGGTGAAGGAGCAGACGAAATTTTTGGTGGCTATTTGTATTTTAGAAATGCACCATCAACCGAGGAATTCCAAAAAGAAACCATCGAAAGAGTACAGAAATTATTTACCGCCGATTTATTAAGAGCCGATAAATCAACAATGGCGCATGGATTGGAAGCCAGAGTTCCATTTTTGGATAAAGCTTTCCTGGAAATGGCAATCCAAATTAAACCTGAAGAAAAACAGCCTAAAACATATGATGGCATAGAAAAATATATCCTTAGAAAAGCATTCGATACACCTGAAAGTCCATATTTACCGCAAGAAGTTTTGTGGAGACAAAAAGAACAGTTTTCGGATGGAGTGGGATACAACTGGATTGACCAATTAATCGAATATTGCGCCACGAGGGTTACGGATGAAGAATTGGAAACGGCTGCAGTAAAATTCCCTTACAACACGCCAACAACTAAAGAAGCTTATTATTACAGAACCATTTTCCATAAATATTATCCACAGGTAAGTGCAGCGCAAACCGTGCGTAAATGGATTCCAAAATGGCAAGAAAACCAAGATCCGAGCGGTAGAGCCAATGCGGCTCATGTTCAGGCTGATGTTGAGATAGCAAAATCAAATGTTGCGGTATAAGTTCATGATTTTTACATAGTTTTATTGTTGAAAACGTTCACTTTCGAGTGGGCGTTTTTTTGTTTAAATTAATCAACATAATGTTAATAACTTCACTACTAAATATGCTGTTTTTATCATTAAATCATTCTCGTTTTTATATATTTGCCTGTTAGACAAAAATTACATTTTTTAGAATAAAATTATATGAGCGAAGAAATCAAGAAGGATAATTATTCAGCAGATAGTATTCAGGCATTAGAGGGAATGGAGCACGTAAGAATGCGTCCTTCGATGTATATTGGAGATGTGGGAGTTAGAGGTTTGCATCACTTGGTTTATGAGGTGGTGGACAACTCT
>NZ_DATDPV010000041.1:0-4370 GCF_035292545.1 Flavobacterium sp.
CCTTTTGATGCAATATCTGCAAGCATTTGCAAAATATCCTTTGTGGATTTAAAATTCTTATCGTTCTTATTGTATCCCCAATGGTCATTCATTGTCATACAGGATTCCCAGTCAATACCGGGTAAACCTGTAGATGGAATTTGCTGTTCCGGTGTTCCGAAATCACCCATCGTCACGCCTTCAGGTGCAAATCCTTCCAATCCTCCCCTGTTTGGATCGACACGATTGTTAACTATAATATCTGGTTGTAAACTGCGAACATAATTATACAGATCGATACCACGTTCTTCATTCCAGGTATTTTCCCATTCACCATCAAACCAGAGAATACCAATATCTCCATAGTTTATCACTAATTCTTTCAATTGATTTTTCATATGCTGAATATAACCATCAAAGTCAGCTCCTTCAGAAGATCTGTTTTCCCAATCTCTCCCCGGCAAATAGTCGGGATGATGCCAATCCATTATTGAATAGTAGAAGCATAATTTTATTCCCTCATTTCTACATGCTTCGGAAAGATCTTTGAGAATATCCCTTTTGAAAGGGGTAGACATAACATCATAATCGGTAAACTTAGAATCGAACAAGCAAAAGCCATCGTGATGTTTCGATGTTATAACGATGTATTTCATCCCGGCATTTTTTGCAGTGCTAACCCATTTGTCGGCATCAAATTTTACGGGGTTGAATTGCCCAACAAATTTATCATACTCATCAATCGGGATTTCCGCCTGGTTGCGAATCCATTCGGCATAATTTGTTTTACCATTCCATTCACCGGCAGGTATCGCATACAATCCCCAGTGTATAAATAAACCAAAACGTGCATCACGCCACCACTCCATTCTTTTATCACGTTCTTCTTTCGTCTCTTTAACAATGTCCTGGGCAACAGCCGGTATAAAAAAGAAAAATGCAAATAAAATTATAATTCTGGTTTTCATCTTTGCCTCATCGGAAAATTTTGGAAGGGAAAATCTGTTAACATTAATTCACTTTAATCAACCTTCACAAACATATTAAATTCATAATAAATATTTTTGAATAAGCTTATTTGGTATGTCTCAGTTTCAATTTAATTAAGGATTATTGATGAGGTAAGGATATTTCTCATATTGCACTTTAGGATTTTCACAAGTTGATTTTAAACCATCAATATGTTCGTGTAATGAAGGATTAATTGCATTCCACATTGGATCTAAAATAAAATCTATACCCTCTCTCCTTGCAAGTTTAGCGGCAGGAACAAAATCTCCATCTCCAGAAATTAATATGATGCGATTAACGGATTTTTTATAAGCCATCGAAGCTATATCTAATCCAATTTTAATATCAACTCCTTTTTGGCGAAGTTCATAAAAAACATGATACTCTTTTAACTCCTCAATTTTTAAAGTTTTATTTAATAACATTTTAGTTTGCTCTGGTTTAATTAACCAAGCTCCTGATTCTTTTAAATCCCCAAGCCTAATGGCTACTTTTCTTCTTTTCTTTAATTCATTTAAAAGCTCTACTCTAAATGTAGCCTGTTTGGTTTTTGAAAAATCAATAGCTTTATTACTAATAGGATTGTGTGCTTTCTTAAGAATTGGATTACAATCATAATATAAAATTCTATATAGATAATCATTGTCTAAATGCCTCATAATCATTCTATATAGATTTTCTATGATTGTCTTTGGATTATGATAGTTCCCATTTCGGAAGACTTTTCTATACCGATTAATAAAGAATCCTCCATCTACCAAAATTGCGGTTGAAATTGAATTGAAGGGAGTAGATAAGTGTTTCATAAAAAAATTGCCCTTGGGTTGACACTTCTGCTATTGATTAAATTTTGATTTTTTGAGTTACATTTTTGTAACCCAATTACCAATTAGAAGTGTGTCGCCAAGGGCACTATTTATTTAAAATTATAAAATTATATAATCAACTCATATACCATTTATCATGTATCTTAATCATTAGATTTTACCATAAATTCACTTAATTAGTTCCCAAGCTTTCCCAATTTCGATGTTTCATTTTCATAATTAAGGTCATTTTTTCGTCGGTAAGAAATTCGTAATGTTTATTTTCCATTTATTATCCCGCACAAATTTAGAGCTAAAGTTAAGGAATGTCAAGCTTAAAATACCGTATTTGGTATGAAAATTACTTTAGAAATTCGTAAGATTCATAAGTAATAAACTATCATTTTCTCTGTTTCGTTTGTAAGATGAACAAATCGTCATTTCCCTAATCATAAAACCAAACACTAAAAAGTCATGATATTCAAAAATTTTATCCCGTTTTTCATCTTTATTTGTCTTATCACAAATATTGACTTTAATAAAAGTATAGCAGAAAACAAGACAACAGAAGGGGTTTCACCACGCGAACAGCTGCTAATGGATTTCGGCTGGCGCTTTGCTTTAGGACATTCTTATAATACGGAACAGGATTTTGATAACGGAAGCGGTTACTTTTCTTATTTTGCTAAAGCCGGTTATGGTGATGGTGCCGCAGATAAAGATTTTGATGACCGTGCCTGGCGGACTTTAGATTTGCCGCACGATTGGTGTGTAGAACTTCCATTCGATTCTCTTGGCGGACACAGCCATGGCTACAAAGCAATTGGAAGAAATTTTCCTGAAAACAGCGTCGGATGGTATCGTAAAAATTTTTTTATTCCTGAATCAGATCTTGGTAGACGCATCTCGATTGAATTTGATGGCGTTCACCGTAATTCTATTGTTTGGATAAACGGGTTTTACCTGGGAACAGAACATAGCGGCTATACAAGTTTCAGTTATGACATTACGGATTATTTAAACTACGGCAGCGATAACGTTGTTGCCGTTCGTGTCGATGCCACGATGGAAGAAGGCTGGTATTATGAAGGCGCAGGAATTTACCGTCATACCTGGCTTACAAAAACGTCTCCGCTGCATGTTACCAGGTATGGAACTTTCATTACAACAGATTTAAAAGACGAAGCTGCACTTGTCACTTCAAGAACAACAGTTATAAATGAATCAAAAGAAAAATCGGTTTTTGATATTGAAGAAACAATAATTGATGCTGAGAGAAAAATAGTTGCTTCAGGCTCGAATAAAAAATTGATTTTGAATCCAGGTGAAGAAAAGGAATTTTTTAGTTTTTTCGATGTTAAAAATCCTAAACTCTGGTCAATTGAAAATCCTTATCTGCATAAATTAAAAACTGTAATTCGATCGGAAGAAAAAGTGATCGATACTTATGAAACTACATTTGGAATCAGAACGGTAAGGTTTGACCCAGATAAAGGATTTTTCCTGAATGAAAAGAATATAAAATTGTTGGGAACAAACATTCATCAGGATCACGCCGGAGTTGGAACTGCGATCCCGGATGCTTTGTACGAATTCAGAATTAAAAAATTACTGGAGATGGGGAGCAATGCAATCCGAACTTCACATAATCCACCGTCGCCTGAGTTATTGGACATTTGCAACAGACTTGGTATGCTGGTATTAGATGAGAACCGTTTAATGGGAACTAATGAAGAACATTTTAGCTGTCTTGAAAGATTAATAAAACGCGATCGTAATCATCCATCTGTTATTTTATGGTCTCTTGGTAACGAAGAATGGGAAATTGAAGGTACAATAACTGGTGCAAGGATTACTTCAACAATGCAAACATTCGCTCAAAGGCTCGATTCTTCGCGTGCTTTTACAACGGCATGCAGCGGAGGATGGGACACCGGTATCGGAACTGTTGCTGAAGTTATGGGCTTTAACTATTTATCACAAGGCGATATTGATGAACATCATTCCAAATTTCCCTGGCAGCCTGCTGTAGGAACTGAAGAAAGTAATATCAAGCAGTCAAGAGGCATTTATGAAACAATTGAAGAAAAAGCTCACATGCAGCCGACTTATTTTATAGATGGGAAAATAATTACAGAGCGAGGCTGGAAATTTTTTGCAGAACGTCCTTTTCTTGCCGGAATATTTTACTGGACAGGTTTTGATTACCGAGGCGAATCGAATCCTTATGTATGGCCTGCGATTATCAATCAATCAGGAATGATAGACTTGTGCGGATACCCAAAAGATATTTTCTATTATCTTAAATCCTGGTGGGGAAAAGATCCGGTACTTCACATCCTGCCGCATTGGAACTGGGTTGGAAATGAAGGTAAAGAAATGAGTGTGAAAGTGTTTAGCAATTGTGATGAGGTTGAGTTGCTACTTAATGATAAAAGTTTCGGCAGAAAAAGTATAGCTTTGAACGAATACGCCGAATGGAATATAAAATATGAGCCGGGAACTTTGGTTGCAAAAGGTTTTAAAGAGGGAAAAGAAATTAAAACTACTAAAGTAAAAACTACAAGTAAAGGG
>NZ_DATDPV010000042.1:0-2607 GCF_035292545.1 Flavobacterium sp.
CATTTGTTTCCACCTTCCGATTCAGGATGGATACCTCAGGTTACCACCTGTTCTTCTGTTACCCGTAAAGGAATAGACAAATTGTGGGAAATCATACAATCCAATTTCAATCACACCAAAACAAACGGTTTTTTTGAGCAAAGACGCCATGAACAAACCAAATATTGGATGTATGAAACCATCAACGAATCATTAAAGAACTCTTTTTATCACCATCCTGAGATTATGAAGGTAATTCCTGAAATTGAATCCCACCTTTTAGAAAACAAAATCAGCTCCTTTGCTGCAGCTAATTATTTATTGGAGCTTTATAAGAAGAAGTAATAGGTGCTTTATGACTTGTAGTGGGTAAAAGTAATATTTATTTTTGTCTCATGGAAAACAACAGCACAGAGATATTTAACATTGCATTAGGTTTAAGTTTTCCTTGGCAAGTAACATCAGTAGTATTTGAAGAAGTGAATAAACAGCGTGAACTACACCTTTATTTGTCGTTTATTAAAGGGAGTAAGTTTATAGGTGAAGACAATAAAGAATACACTGCTCATGATACTGTTGAAAGAAAATGGCAGCATCTTAATTTTTTTCAACACAAGTGTTATATACATGCTAAAGTTCCACGAATACGGCAAGCAGACGGTAGGGTAATTACACAGCCGGTACCATGGGCAAGA
The DNA here is from genome assembly GCF_035292545.1 of Flavobacterium sp. Taxonomy (GTDB): domain Bacteria; phylum Bacteroidota; class Bacteroidia; order Flavobacteriales; family Flavobacteriaceae; genus Flavobacterium. The sequence continues at coordinate 675 of NZ_DATDPV010000042.1, forward strand.
GCAGGGAGTGGTTTTACCTTATTATTCGAAGCCTATTCAATGTTATTAATAGAATGTGAAATGCCAGTAAGTAAAGCTGCTAAAATAATGGGAGTGTATTCGCAAAGGCTTTGGAATGTATTTAAATACTGGGTGTCTAAAGCGCATCAGGCTGATGAAGTGAAAGATTTAACCCAACTTGGTTTTGATGAAACATCAAGTAGAAAAGGTCATAAGTATGTAACTATAGCTGTAGATTTAAAACAAAGAAGAGTGCTATTTGCTACCGAAGGAAAAGGAGCCGATTGTATTGAAAAGACAGTAGATTATTTAAAAGAAAAAGAGGTAGCTGTTCAGGCAATTAATCAGGTATGCATAGATATGTCCCCAGCCTTTATTTCGGGATGTTCAAAACACCTTCCTCAAGCAGCAATAACATTCGATAAATTTCATGTTGTAAAAGAAGTAAACAAAGCAATGGACGAACTTAGAAAATTAGAGAGAAGAGGAAATGACATGCTTAAAGGACACAAATATACTTTCCTTACTAATAAAATAAGTCCAAAAATTGAAACAGAAAGAGACCTGTTAATGGAGATGTACCCAAAGCTAGGAGAGGGTTATCGGCTAGTGCAATTGTTTAAAGATTTTTGGGACATAGAAGATAAACAAGAGGCAGAAGGATACCTGGCTTTTTGGTGTGATGTGGCTATGGATACAGGAATATTTCCATTCAGAACGGTTGTGAAAACAATAAAAGCACATTGGACTGGAATAATAAATTACATTGAAAGCAAAATAAATAATGGAATATTGGAAGGGATAAATAGTAAAATCCAATTAGCTAAAAAAAGAGCTCGGGGTTATAGAAATATTGACAACTTTATTAGTATGATATATTTTACTTGTGGTAAACTCAAATTTGATTACCCACTATATACCACTTAGAGCCAATAATTTCAATCTCTAATTTAAGTAGGGTGTTCAAATCTTTATCTTGATAGGCTGCCGTAACTTTTTTCATCAGCTCCTCTCTTTCGAGTTTCAGTGTTTCATCCGTTTCTAAGTCAGAATGCAACATTTTAGCCAACGACATATAGATGCTTCGAATGGTTTTATTTTGTAACTCTTCGGCAAGTTTATTTTTAATTTCTAATTCAATTTCCTTTTTTGTTTTTTCTGGTTTCCTGTTTTCTATTTCGTTCTTCTTGTTGGTATTCAAATTGACCTTTCAATTCCGCCATTTTTCTTGCGATTGCTTCATCGCTAATGTCCATATCTGAAAAATCTACATCCATTCCAAATTCTGCCTTAAACATATCCTCCATCATTTCTTTCATCATGTATATTTCTTCAGTCTCTTCTTCATCAAAGGTGGTTGGGCTAAGGGCATCGTAAATATAGTTATGGCTTACCCAAACACTTCTATAATCATATTACTAACTCAATAATCGGCATTATCATATTTTGATTTTTTACCCATAAAATTGTTAAAAAAACGGAACAATAAAAAACCCGTCACATTTCTGTAACGGGCTTTCTATTAATTAGATAAATCTCTCTAAACTAAATCTAATTATCAAAATTGCCTAAGGCAATACTCTTAATTTTACACAAACAAATTTTGAACTATAAAATTGACTTAAACGAAAGAAAAATCCTAACAAAATCAAGCACTTTACAGCACACCACCTATCTCCAGCTCTTCAATTATTCTGCAAAATTACACTTTTATAAATATCAAACAAATATTTATCGTTAAATTTTTGTTATTAGGCGATTAAATCTAAAAAAGCTACGACAAATTGAATTTTAAACCTTTTACTAACCTCCAAAATTTAGGAAAAATTAAAATTTCACATGCGAATTTTACAATCAAATTATTACTAAAACCATGCTACAGTGAACCATTCATTTCAGCAATTAAATTTTTGTATTCTACTTGCGTTTCTGT
>NZ_DATDPV010000043.1:0-57047 GCF_035292545.1 Flavobacterium sp.
GGATAATCCATCCATCACTCGTGATGTTTCGGGAGAAGGCGTGCAACAAGCCTTGTTGAAATTATTGGAAGGTACGGTTGTCAATGTTCCGCCAAAAGGAGGAAGAAAACATCCGGACCAGAAATTCGTAGAAGTCAATACACAAAATATTTTGTTTATTGCCGGGGGTGCTTTTGATGGCATCGAACGAATCATTTCAAAAAGATTGAACCGTCAGGCTGTTGGATACAGTACCTCAAAAAATGTGGACAATATTGACAAAGACAATTTACTGCAATACATCATTCCGAAAGACATCAAGGATTTTGGATTGATTCCTGAAATTATAGGTCGTTTGCCAGTGTTAACACACATGGATCCTTTGGACAGAGAAACCTTAAGAGCCATTTTGACGGAACCTAAAAATGCCTTGATCAAACAATATCAAAAATTATTTTTGATGGATGATGTTGAGTTTACGATTACCGAAGAAGCTTTGGATTTTGTTGTAGATAAAGCTTTGGAGTACAAATTAGGCGCTCGTGGATTACGTTCTTTATGTGAAGCTATCCTTACCGATGCGATGTATGATTTGCCAAGTTCTGACGAGAAAATTTTGACTATCGACAGAGAATATGCCCAACACACGCTCAGTAAAAATTTATTGAAACGATTGGAAATTGCTTCATAAATAACATTTTATAAAAAACAAAAAATCCTGCAATTGCAGGATTTTTTTATGAATTAAACAGATGAATTTTTATTGAATGATAAATTCTACACGTCGGTCAGCATCTAACTCAGTTATGGTGCAGTTTTCTTTGCAGTTAGACAATGATTGCGTTTCGCCTAACCCTTTTGCGTTAACTCTGGTGCCATCAATCCCGTTTTTAATAAGGTAAAGTTTGGTTTCCTGCGCTCTTTTTTCTGATAGTACTAAATTATATTTATCAGAACCTTTATTATCAGTATGTGCATTGATATTGATTTTCATTGCTGGATTTTCAGACAATACTTTCACGATTTTGTTCAAAGACAAAGTGGATTCTTTTTTTAGAGTTGATTTATCAAAATCAAAATAAATTTTCTCAATTGAAATAATCGTTTTGTTTTCTGTTACAACAATTAAAGGTTTGTCTTGATTTAAGGCAATGTCAATTCTTGAATCTCCTTTGTCAGAAGTAATAATCGGTTTTTCAAATTTTTCATAGCCATCCTTATTTGCAACGATGGTATATTTTTGTGAAGGCTCAATGTCAAAATTGAAAATACCATTTTCACCAACTGTTTGATCGTCAACTACCGTTCCTTCATCATCCAGTAAAGTGATTTTAGCATTTGGTAAAGCTATTTTACTTATAGTTTCATGAACAATTCCGCTTAGTTTTAAGTCGATTTCCACAAATTCAAATTTGTAAATATCAAATGATCCAACTGTATTTACTCTGTTAGAAGAAACGTAGCCATAGCTTTTTGAAGCCAAAATAAATGCAATTTCGTCACCAGCAGTATTGATGGTTTTGCCTAAATTTAAAGGAACAGTAAAGCCATTTTTTTTAATTTTTGAAAAAAACACATCCTGTCCACCAAAACCATTGTGGCCATTTGAAGAAAAATAAATGGTTTTTAAATTTCGAGAAATATATGGATGGGTCTCATTACCAGAAGTATTGATGTCTTTTCCTAAGTTGATTGGATTTTCAGGATCTCCAAATTCATTGATTTCAGCTACATATATATCATAACCACCAAAACCGCCTGGCATATTTGATGAAAAATACATTTTTTTTCCATCAGAAGTTACCACCGGGTTTTCGATTGAATAATTGACGCTGTTGAAAGCAACTGGTTCTTCATTTATCCATTTGCATCTGCAAACCGGGTCAAAATCAGATTTGTATAACTGATAGTTACTGGCGTTTTCTTTTTCACTTTTAGTGTAATAAATTATATTTTCATCAGGAGAAAAAGTCAATCCGCCTTGATTTCCATTGGATCTAATTAGTCTTGAAAAGAATAATGCTTTAGAGAGATTCCCATATTTATCTATATCCAAACAATACAAATTGGTGTAGGGTTCGTTGGTAGCATTGTCCCTTCCAGCGCCAATTTCTCCTGTTTTTCTTGACGAATACATGATATATTTGTTTTTGAAAAAGGCAGAACCTACTTCGGATAATTTGGTGTTAATGCCAGTATTAGATAAAATGAAATTTAAATTGCTTTCAATAACTCCTGGTTTTGTATCATTGAATGCAGTAGGGTTTTCATTATTTTGAAATGAGTCTTGGGCAAGTGCAGAAAGGCTTATAAGAAATACTAATACTACAGTAATATTTTTCATTAAATAAAAGTCAATAGAGGGTTAAATTTTTTACCGCACGAAAATATAGTATTGTTTGATTTTTAAACTATTTTTTAGACAAGTGACAATAATAGTCGACGAAATACATCTTTGTTGTAGATTTAACAGGATAAAATAACTTTTTTAATGATATTTGTTTTAAAAGTGGTTTTTTTAAAAAAAATGGAGTAACATAAAAAGAGCCTTTTCGCTAGAAAAAGGCTCTTTTTATTTAATGTACAATGAACTGAATTAATCAGGAAATGGGATAGGATTTTTTACACATCCCTTATTACGGTAGTTATTTCTTTTTCAGGAACTTGCATGCATCTTCTTCCCGGACCACATTTCATTCGGTGAGGACCGCAGGAGACCAAAATAGTAAGGACAAACGCAACTAAAAGTATTTTTTTCATTTTTTGCTATTTTATGCAAATCTGCATGTCCAATAACTGTTCCAAATAATCTCTTTGGTTCGACAATCTCGGAATTTTATGCTGACCTCCTAATTTATCCTGATTTTTTAACCAATCATAAAATAAGTTTGGCCTTGCAACATTCAATATTAACGGATTAAGTGTCATGTTGTTATAACGTTTGGCTTCATAGTCGGAATTTGCGGCTTGTAACATTTCATCAAGCACTTTTTGAAATGTGGCAATATCAGCCGGTTCTTTCTTAAACTCAATCACCCATTCGTGAGCGCCTTTTTCTTTGTCAACCATAAAAATGGGAGCTACAGTATAATCGACTACTTCGGCTTGGGTAATTTGACAGGTTTTGGCAATAGCCTGATCGGTGTTTTCAACCATTAATTCTTCACCAAAAACATTGATATGGTGTTTTGTTCTTCCGGTTACCCGAATTCTATAAGGATTTAAAGAAGTAAAACGAACGGTATCGCCGATCATGTAACGCCATAAGCCAGAATTTGTAGTAATTACGATAGCATAATTTTTATTCAATGCCACTTCCGATAATCGAATGGTTTTTTGATTTAGAGTCCCAAAAGTGTCCATCGGGATAAATTCATAAAAGATACCATAATCCAACATCAATAATAAATCATTCGAATCATTCTGATCCTGAATCGCGAAAAAACCTTCGGAAGCATTGTATATTTCATAGTATTTGAAATCTTTTTTGGGTAATATTTTTTGATATTGCTCTCTGTATGGATCAAAACTCACGCCGCCATGAAAATAAACTTCCAGGTTTGGCCAAACTTCCAGCAAATTTCCTTTGCCTGTTTCATCAAGAACTTTATTCATCAGTACCAGCATCCAGGAAGGTACGCCGGCAAAACTGGTTACATTTTCATTTTTGGTTTCATTGATAATGGCGGCTATTTTAGTTTCCCATTCACTCATCAGTGAAACTTTATTACTTGGGGTACTGCTATATTCTGCCCAAATCGGCATGTTTTCAATTAAAATAGCGGACAAGTCTCCAAAAAAGGTATTGTTGTCTTGGTAAATTTGTTTGCTTCCGCCAAGGCGTAGACTTTTACCAGTAAAAAGCTCCGAATTTTCGTTGTTATTCAAATACAAACACAATAAATCTTTACTTCCTTTATAGTGACAATCTTCTAACGCTTCATTACTGACAGGAATGAATTTGCTTTTAGCATTAGTGGTTCCGCTGGATTTAGCAAACCATTTTATAGGGGTACTCCAAAAAACATTTTGTTCTCCTTTGCGGGTTTGCTCAATCAAAGGCTCGAGATCTTCATAAGTGGAAATTGGAACCCTTTCTGAAAAAGTCCTATAGGATCTTATGGAAGCATATTCGTATTTTTTGCCAACAATCGTGTATTCTGAGGAACGTAATAAGTTCATCAGCAATTCTTCCTGTACTTCGTTTGGATATTTTAAAAACAATTCAATCTGATGAATGCGTTGTTTTAAAAACCATGAGGCAAAGGAATTGATTATTGATAGTGCCATAAATTAAATTCGGATTTTAGATTTAGGAATTGCGATTTGAAAAATCTGATTACAAAACCATAACTTTACAACTTCATCAAAAATAACAAAAATTTAAAGATATCCTAATTCTCAAATCCTAATTCTCAAATGACTTACGAAGGTGTACTTACAAAAATGCAAACGGAGTTTGAAAACCCTATTCAATATTATTTAATTTTCGAAAATAATTTTCTGAATATCAATCAGTTATTAAACAAAGAAATTGAAATTACTTTTTTAGGGTATCAATGTTTGAATTGTGGGAAAAAGAAGAAAATTTACCGTCAGGGATGTTGTTATGACTGTTTTTACAGTAGCGCATCGGTAGGGGACTGGATTATGAAACCTGAACTGAGCACGGCGCATCTTGGTATTCAGGATCGGGATTTGGCTTATGAGGAAAAAGTGCAGTTGCAGCCTCATATTGTCTATTTGGCTTTGTCAAGCGAAGTGAAAGTAGGGGTGACCCGAAAAACACAAGTGCCTACGCGTTGGATTGATCAGGGCGCAACCGAAGCTTTAGCGGTCGTAGAAGTTCCTAACAGGTATTTAGCCGGGATTACCGAAGTAGCGTTAAAAAATCATTATGCCGATAAAACCAATTGGCGAAAAATGCTTCAGAATGAGGTTGAGCAAGTAGATTTAATTCAAGAACGGCTGAAGTTGGAAAATTTAATTCCGGCTGAGGTTCAGGAATATTTTTATTTGCAAAAAAATGACGTTTATGTTATGGAATATCCGGTGTTGCAATACCCGAAAAAAATCAACAGTTTGAATTTAGAAAATACAACCAACTTCAAAGGTAAACTGATGGGGATTAAAGGACAATATTTAATCTTTGAAAACGGAACAGTTTTTAATATCCGGAATTATGAAGGGTATGTGGTGAAGATTGAGGTATAAAAAAAACGCCTAATTCATTTCTAAAATGGGTTAGGCGTTCTCTTTAATTTATTCTATAATATGGTTAAGGTGTCGGTGTCGGTGTCGGCTTCGGTTCTTCTTTTTTCTTTTTTCCAAACAATCCTTTTATCACATCTGCTGCCTGGGTTTTAATATCTTTTTCCGGTGCTGTAGGTGTTCCAGTTTTTGTAGTGTCTTTCGGATTGTTATTGTTCAGCAAATTGCCTAAAGCAGTGGTTCCCTGATTAATCAATTTGTCTTTTTGTTGTTTGACTAATTGTGTGGCCAGGTTGTTTACCGCTTGTTTCATATCAGTAGTAACTTTTGGGTTTTTAAAATTCCCCGTCAGGACAGCATTGATTGGAACATTTTCTACTTTTTTGGCATCTGCCGGACTTAATTTGGCAATGAATTTATTCACTTCTGGCCCCATATATTTGGCCGGGACATCAAATTTCACATTGTAATTCATACTTTGGTCAAAGCCATGAGAACCCCCGACATTAATTTTGATATCCTGATATTTGATATCAAAAGGCTTCACGTTTACTTTTCCGTCTGTAAAGGATATGGCTGCTTTTAAATCATTCAAATTCAATTTACTGAGGTCAATGAATTTTAAGTTGGAACTTAAAGCAGTTAATATTTGAGAATTCTGTGCATTTATAGTAGTAGAAAGCAATTGGCCTAATAAATCTCCTGTGATGGTTTTTAAATCAGGCGTCATTTCCTTAGCATCTAAATTCCCTGATAATTTGATGGTTGAGTTTAGCTTCCCATTAATTATTCCGGCAATGGGTGCAATTTTTTTCAGCATATCCAATTGAGTAAAAGTCTGGGCGATATCAACCGAATTTAAACCCAAATCCATATTGAAAACCGGTGTTTTCCCTTTTGTCGAAACATCGCCATTTACCCCGATTGTTCCTCCGAAGATGGATGTTTTTACATTTTGTAACGTTACTTTTTCATCTTTCACGATTAATTTTCCTGAAACATCTTTCAAAGTCAGATTGTCATAAATTACCGTATTGGCTTTTGCTGTAAGCGAACAATTCAGAAAAGCTGGGATTTTCATCGCTTCTTTAGTTTTCGTACCGCCTTTTGGTGCTTCCTCCGTGGTAATAAAATCAGAAACCAACAATTGATTCGATTGCATGTTGAAGTTTCCTTTTAGCTCTTGATCTTTAAACATAAAGCCATAGAAATTTTCCAAAATCCCTGTTACGTTCAAATCACTTTTACCAGTAGTAGCATTAAATTGTTGTAAATTCACGTGACTTGGATTGAATTGAACTAATGCCTGATTGATATGCAATGTTTTTCCGTTCACATCGGTATAATTAAACTGGGACAAACTCATCGTTCCTGAATTGTCAATATTCTCATACTGACTTTTTTCTACTGATTGCATGTCGAATTTCGTCACAACATCCGCATTCAAAATCCCTGTTAAAGTCTGATCCATTTTTATCGGATAGGCTTTTGATACATTCGCCAAATTGATGGTTCCTTTTAAAGCCGCATTTACCAAAGGATTTGCGGTAATGTTTCTAATATTGGCTTTTGCATTAAAAACATCCTGATCAATTTTGAATGATAATTGATCCAAATTCACATACGTGTCGTTCAGAATCCCCGTTTCATTGATGATTTTTGTATCAATAATGATATTTTGTACAGTCTTCGGTAAGTTCGGATATTTGAAGGAGGCATTATTGGAAGCTATGGCCACATTGAATTTAGGAACAGTGGTGTCCGAATATAATCCTTTTGCAAATCCGGAAACGGTGAAATCCCCAGTTGTTTTCACGTCTTTTAATTGTCCGGCATAAGTCGAAGGAATTAATCCTAAGAAGTTTTGGAACGATGATGTTGGTGTTTTGAATTTCAAATCATATTCCTGACCTGCGTCGACTAATTGAATAAATCCATCGAATTCCAATGGCAATTGGTTTACCAGCGCTTTATTTTCTTTAAAAGTGTATTTGCTTTTGTCTAAATCAATTCCCAAAATCGCATCCAATGTCAAGGGCACTTTGTTCATGTAATTGATTTTGTCCATGTCTAATGACATTTTTGCGGTAGATTTTGTAACCAAATCTAATTTGGAAGAAGCAAAATCACCCGTTCCCGAATGGTCTATGCTGTCAATCACCATTTTGATTTTCGAACTTTCGTCAAAATATTTAAAGGTGTAATTCTCGACATTGTATTCTTTGATTTTCAATGTTAACGGATCGCTTTTACCTCCTTTTTCGTCTTGGTCTTTTAAGGCAATATCAAAATTTCCAATCCCGTCTTTATTGTAAATGATATTAATCAGTCCGTTTTTAGAAGAAATCGCTTCAATATTCATCGGTTCCGTTTTACCTTTGAATAGTTCTTTGATAGACATTTTTAAATTCAACTCGCCCAAATAAACCAAAGTATCTCCTGCAAATGGCGCTTTGTTGATGATGCTCAATTTATCAATCGTGACATTGGCTTGGGGGAAACTTTTGAATAAACTCAAATCAGCATCGGCAAATGCAACCGTTGCGTCCAGATTTTTATTGATGGTTGCGGTGATTTTTGCTTTTATCTGATCTTTGAAAAAATAAGGAATAGCGAACAAGGATACCGTAAGCAGTAATATAAGGATTCCTAATATTTTAAAAATGGTCTTTATCATGGTTGTGAAATTTTGGACTATGGCTAATTTATCAAATAATAAGCCAACTTATCTAAAAAATAATAAATAAGTTGGCTTAAAATGAACATGTTCGGGTGTCTATTTTATATTAATTTCAAAAGGCATCAGCGTTTGTGCGCCTTTTTTGGCACTCATTCTTCGAATTTGCTCGATCACTCTATAGTTTTCTTCGCCAACTTCTTCTTTAATAAAACTTTCTTTCGATTTTATAAATGGAACGCCAAGATTGGACAATAAATCCATTAGATTTTTCTCGTATTCCGGGAAGTTTTGGGTTTTGTAATTTTTGATTTTAGCCAAACTTGCCGCTTGTTTCAATGCATCATCCATTCCGCCGATTTTATCCACTAGTCCAATTTTTATAGCTTCAGTACCAGACCAGACTCTTCCTTGTGCAATGGCGTCCACTTGTGCGAAAGTCATTTTTCTGCCATTGGCCACGCGATTCACGAAAGTGTTATAAATTCGTTCCACAGTTTCTTGCGTTACGGCTCTGAATTTGTCATCCAATGGTCTGAAAACACTGTAATCCGCTGCGTTTTCATGGGTGTTTACTTGTTCGACATCGATTCCGATTTTATCGGTCAATTGCGCGAAATTAGGCAATGTGCCAAAAACACCAATCGAACCCGTAATGGTATTGGCTTCGGCAAAAATAGTATTGGCATTACACGCAATATAATAACCGCCGGAAGCAGCTAAATTTCCCATAGAAACAACAACGGGTTTTGTTTTTTTAGTCAGTTCAATTTCTCTCCAAATCAAATCTGACGTCAGTGCATTTCCGCCCGGACTGTCAATTCGCAATACAATGGCTTTTACATTTTTGTCTTTTCGGGCTTCTTGTAAAGAACGACGCATCGAACCTTCGCCAATATAATTCACATCGCCTTCACCGCTTCCAATTTCGCCTTGCGCATAAATGATGGCGATTTTATTTTTGGTTTTGTGCGTTTTAGAGGTTGTAGCTACGTTTTCAGTATAATCTAAAATGCTTATTTTGTTGTAATCTTCATCTTTGTCGACCTTTAATATTTTTCTGATGTCATCGTGATAAACATCTTCGTAAACGATTTTGTCGACTAATTTTTGTGCTTTTGCCATTTCGGGTGTTCGGGCCAAAAGGCCGTTAGCGATAAGATTCAGATTGGCAACAGAAATATTTCTGCTTTTTGAAATGTCAGTTACCACCGAATTCCAAACGGAATTCAATAATGCCGAAATCTGCTCTCTATTTGCATCGCTCATTTTATTTTCAAGAAAGGGTTCCACTGCGCTTTTGTATTTTCCGTGACGAATCACTTCCATTTTTAGTCCTGATTTATCCTGGAAATCTTTGAAAAACAAAATCTCTGAAGACAATCCTTTAAATTCCAATTCCCCAACAGGATTAATGTAAATCGTATCGGCAACGGAATTCAAATAATATTCTTTTTGAGTATAAGTATTCGAGTAAGCCAAAACGAATTTCCCTGATTTTTTAAAATCCTCCAATTCATCTCTTAAGGCTTTGCTTTGCGCCATTCCTAAACGAGATTCATCATTTAAAATTGAAATTCCTTTGATTTGGTTATCTGTTTTTGCTTCGTTAATGGCACGAATTACATCGGATAAACCGTTATGATTCACTTCGAAATAATCGAAATCCTTGAAGTTGAATTTACCGGCATAATCATTTTTTATTTTTGACAAGTCCAGTTCAATAACCGAATTGTTTTCGACAGCAACGTTATCTGAACTTCCGCCAAAAATGGCTGCAATTAGTAGTATTCCAAAAAAGAATAACATACAAAACACAAATAATCCCACAATGGTGGCTAATACATTTCCTAAAAATTTCATATAATTTTTTTATAATAAGACTTACTATTGTTAAAAATGTTACTAATGACAATCAGAAATCGTGAAAAATAAATTTATCAACAGTCTTTGCAAATATACTTCTATTCTAAAATTCTTTTAGTTAATTTGTGGTTAATATGAAATCGCAAAATCAGGTCATTTTATCGATAGGAAGTAATCAGGGCGAAAGACTTGAAAACATAAAGCAATGTGTCGATTTGATACATCAGGAAATCGGGACTGTTATAAGGGTATCCAAGTTGTATGAGACGCCTTCCTGGGGTTTTGAAAGCGATGCGTTCTATAATGGTGCGGTTGCGATTCATACGAACAAATCTCCGCAAGAAGTACTGTCGGCGATTCTCAAAATTGAAAAAAAACTAGGAAGAGTCCGGAAAAACCAACTGGGTTATCAGGCACGAACGATTGATATTGACATATTAAGTTTTAATGATGAAATAATTGAAACCGAAAACCTCCAGATTCCGCATCCGCAAATGCAAAACAGGTTGTTTGTTTTGTTGCCGATGATGGACTTGCAGTTGGATATTATTCATCCGATTTTGAACAAAACGATTTCAGATTTAATCAGGGAATGTCAGGATAAAAGTGAGTGTAAAGTAATATCTGATTTGAAATCGCCATTAGATAAATTTCATTTAGAACAATTCAATTATATTGCCATTGAAGGGAACATTGGCGCGGGAAAAACCACGTTGGCGACAAATATTGCAGAAGATTTTAATGCGAAAATTGTATTGGAACGATTTGCGGATAATCCGTTTTTACCCAAATTTTACAAAGATCAAAACCGGTATGCCTTTTCGTTGGAAATGTCTTTTCTGGCCGACAGATACCAGCAGTTATCAGACGATTTGGCGCAATTTGATTTGTTTAAAGATTTTGTGGTGGGAGATTATCACATTTTTAAATCCTTGATTTTTGCCAAAGTTACCCTGCCTGATGATGAATTTCGGTTGTATAGAAAGCTGTTTGAAATCATCTACAAAGAAATGCCAAAACCCGATTTGTATGTCTATTTGTATCAAAATACGGAAAGGTTATTGCAAAACATCAAGCAAAGAGGCCGGTCCTACGAACAGGAAATTCCGGCGGAATATCTGGACAAAATCAATAAAGGTTATCTGGATTATATCAAATCGCAAATTGGATTAAATGTTTTAATCATTGATGTTTCTGATTTGGATTTTGTTAAAAACCAGAGTGATTACCTTTTTATTTTAGAAGAGATTCAAAAAAAATCAGCCAAATAAATAATTCGGAAAAATAAGATTGTAATAATTTTTTAAAACTTCATTTTAGCAAATAAATCCCAAATTACGATACCGGCACTTACCGAAATATTCAATGAATGTTTCGTTCCCAATTGCGGAATCTCGATACAGCCATCGCATAATTCTACAGCTTTTTGAGAAACGCCAAATACTTCATTTCCAAAAACCAAAGCGTACTTTTTAGTAGTGTCAACTTCGAAATCCTGAAGCAAAACCGCACTTTGTACTTGTTCAATTGCTAAAACAGTGACCTTGTCTTTTTGTAGATTTTCAATCACTTCCAAAACATCTTTGTGATGTTCCCAAGCTACAGTTTCAGTTGCTCCCAAAGCAGTTTTATGGATTTCCTTGTTTGGAGGTGTTGCCGTAATACCACACAAATATATTTTTTCAATCAAAAAAGCATCCGCTGTTCTGAAAACCGAACCGATATTGTGCAAACTTCTTATATCATCAAGAATAATGATAATTGGGGTCTTTGGTGCTTCTTTAAAATCTTCAATAGATTTTCTTTCTAATTCACTGTTTTCGAGCTTTCGCATATTTTTTTGATAAAATAATTTTATAAAAAAAGCTTCCTAAATTATAGGAAGCTTTGATGTATTTATAGGATAAAGTACTAGCTTTTTGGAGTCGCAGGACTTGCATCAGCTGCAACAGTACCTTTAATAGTTAATGTTTTAGTTGGCTCAACTGCATTGGAAGTCAAAGTCACTGTTTTTGTAAATGCACCAACTCTGTCAGTAGCATATTTCACACCAATGATAGCTTTTGCTCCAGGAGCAATCGGCTCTTTTGGATATGTTGGAACTGTACAACCACAAGAACCAGTAGCGTTAGTAATAATTAATGGTTTGTTTCCGTTGTTTACAAAAACAAATTCACGTTTTCCATCAGCATTGTGTGCAATTGTTCCGTAATCAATAGTTTCAGATTCGAAAACCATTCCAGCTCCTTCTACTTTTGGAGTCGCAATTTTTGCTTCCACCGCTTTTTTTGTTGCTTTTTTTGCAGTTTGCGCATTAGAAGTAGTTACTCCTAAAACTGTAAGCGCTACTAATAAAAATATTTTTTTCATTGTGTTTATTTTAAATGATATAGCAAATCTATATAAAAAAAAGAAATCAAAATATAAATTTGTCTTAAAATTAAATTAATTTTTCTATTGTTCTTTATTCATTATAAAATATTTAAATTCGCTGTCATAATTTTTTTACTCATTTTTTAAACAGAAAAACCTTGGCAGCCAAAGAAAATTTACCCAAAGAAACGCCGTTAATGAAGCAATACAATGAAATCAAAAGGAAATATCCTGATGCATGTTTGTTGTTTAGAGTGGGGGATTTTTACGAAACTTTTGGTGAAGATGCGGTTCGTGCTTCTAAGATTCTGGGGATTACCTTGACCAAACGTGGTGCAGGCTCTGAAACCGAAACTGCTTTGGCCGGATTTCCGCACCATTCCATAAATACCTATTTACCAAAATTAGTAAAAGCAGGACTTCGCGTGGCTATTTGCGATCAGCTCGAAGATCCGAAGATGACCAAAACCATTGTTAAACGAGGCGTAACCGAATTAGTAACTCCCGGCGTTTCGATGAACGATGAGGTATTGCAGTCTAAGTCAAATAATTTTCTGGCGTCAATCTATTTTGGCAAGAAAAATATTGGAATTTCTTTTTTGGATGTTTCTACCGGAGAATTTTTGACAGCGCAGGGTAATGAAGAGTACATCGATAAATTGTTGCAAAACTTCAATCCGAGTGAAGTTTTAATTCCGAAGAATAATAAGAATGATTTCAGAGAAATTTTCGGAGAGGATTATCATAATTTTTATCTCGAAGATTGGATTTACAAAGAAGATTATGCATTTGAAACCTTAACGAATCATTTTCAAACCACATCCTTAAAAGGTTTCGGAATTGAAGAATTGCTCGAAGGCATTATAGCCTCGGGGGCGATTTTATATTATTTATCCGAAACACAGCACAATAGAGTGCAGCATATCACGGCCATTCAGCGTATTGCCGAAGATGCTTATGTCTGGATGGATCGGTTTACGATTAGGAATTTGGAATTATATCACAGCTATAATCCGAACGCAGTTACACTATTGGACGTTATCGACAGAACGCTTTCGCCAATGGGTGGTCGTTTACTGAAACGTTGGCTGGCATTGCCATTGAAAGACATTCATAAAATTAGAAATCGCCATGAGGTCGTTTCCTATTTAAAAGAGAATAAGGATGTTTTAAAAAATATTCAACATCAAATTAAACAGATTTCTGATTTAGAACGGTTGATTTCTAAAATTGCTGCCGGAAAAGTATCGCCTCGTGAAGTGGTTTATTTGAAAGAATCCCTGGATGCGATTATTCCGATAAAGACTTTAGCATTGGCCAGCCCGCAGGAAGCCATGAAAATTATTGGCGACAGTTTACACAGTTGTGAATTGTTGCGAGAAAAAATTAAAACCACATTAAATCAGGATGCGCCGGTTGCTATTGCAAAAGGAAACGCGATTGCCAAAGGAATTAACGAAGAACTGGATGATTTGAGATCCATTTCAACCTCCGGAAAAGAATATCTCGAAGGAATTGAAAAAAGAGAATCCGAAAGAACTGGAATTACTTCTTTGAAAATCTCTTTCAATAATGTTTTTGGATATTATATAGAAGTAAGGAATACGCATAAAGATAAAGTTCCGACTGAATGGATTCGTAAGCAAACCTTAGTCAACGCAGAACGCTACATTACAGAAGAACTTAAAGAATACGAAACCAAAATCCTTGGCGCCGAAGAAAAAATCCATAAACTGGAATTAGAATTATTTGAGCAATTGGTTGCCTGGATTACTACTTATATCAAACCAGTACAGTTGAACGCTAATTTAGTCGCGCAATTGGATTGTTTGACCTCCTTTGCACAATTGGCAATTGAGAATAAATATGTGTGCCCGGAATTAGATGAAACATTTGAGTTGGAAATTAAAAACGGAAGACACCCGGTTATCGAAAAACAATTGCCGGTTGGAACACCATACATAGCCAACGATGTCTTTTTGGATCGGGAAACGCAGCAATTGATTATGATTACCGGTCCAAATATGTCTGGGAAGTCGGCTATTCTAAGGCAAACGGCATTAATTGTGCTCTTAGCGCAGATGGGAAGTTTTGTCCCTGCGGATAGCGTTAGAATCGGGATTATCGATAAAATTTTCACCAGAGTAGGCGCGTCGGATAATATTTCGATGGGCGAATCTACTTTTATGGTCGAAATGAATGAGACGGCTTCGATTTTGAATAACATTTCCGATAGAAGTTTGGTGTTATTAGATGAAATCGGTAGAGGAACCAGTACCTATGACGGAATTTCTATCGCTTGGGCCATTGCGGAGTTTTTACATGAACATCCGTCGAGACCTAAAACATTGTTCGCAACACATTATCATGAGTTAAATGAAATGACAGATTTGCTGCCAAGAATTCAAAACTACAACGTTTCGGTAAAAGAACTGAAAGACACCGTGCTTTTCATTAGAAAGTTAGTCAAAGGCGGAAGCGCACACAGTTTTGGAATTCATGTGGCAAAAATGGCCGGAATGCCACAAACCGTTATTCTGAAAGCTCAAAAGTTGTTGAAGAAATTAGAAAAAGACCATTCCAGTGAGGCTTTAAGCGGAATTAAATCAGGAAAAGACGAAATGCAAATGAGTTTCTTTAATCTCGATGATCCTTTATTGGAAGAAATCAAAGAGGAGATTTTAAATTTGGATATCAATACGCTGACGCCAATTGAAGCCATGATGAAGCTCAATGAAATCAAAAGAATGTTAACAAAGAAATAATTTTTTTTCAGATTAAAGGTTACGTTATCAGAAGGTTAAATTTTTAGTGTAATTTTTTTGTAAAAAAGGCTTGTATAATTGAATTAATGTATTAAATTTGCCACCGCAATACGGAACAAGTATCGCAGCTCTTTCTAAAAATTGAAATGCGAAAATAGCTCAGTTGGTAGAGCGCGACCTTGCCAAGGTCGAGGTCGCGGGTTCGAGCCCCGTTTTTCGCTCAAACACCAAATTACTCGGATGGTTGGATTTAATTAATTTTTTATAAAAATTATCCAAACATTTAAAAAGATAATGCTCGGATGGTGAAATTGGTAGACACGCTGGACTTAAAATCCAGTGAACAGCAATGTTCGTGCGGGTTCAAGTCCCGCTCTGAGTACTAAAAAGCTTCAAACTATGTTTGGAGCTTTTTTTATTTTGTAATAAATCTATTCAAATTTTATAACATTAATTAAAACGCTTAAAGGGGGTAATTTTTTTGGCGTAAACTAAAAAACATCATTACGGTATGGTTTTAATGATACAATTCATTTCAAGTAAATTATGGGCGCTTTTGTAATTAGTAAAAGATATAACGACGAGTATAAATTTGTTTTTACTTCTAGAAAGGGAAAGATTGTTTTTACAAGTTTGAGTTATGAACTTAAGTTTGAATGTGAAGAAGATATTGAAAAGTTTAAAGGCGATATAGGATCAGCTGACTTTTTAAAATTTAAGTCCTCTAGTGGGAAGTTCTTTTTTAAATTGATGTTTGGGGATTGTCATTTTGCAACAAGCAGGAAGTACACTACTTCGTTGCGGCTAAAGAAAGGAATAGATGAAATTGTTAAATATGCTTCAATAGCGGAAATATTGGATTTTTCAGAGGACGACTTTATTTTCCCGGATTAAATCTTTAAAATTAATTTATATAATAAAAAGAGCGCCATCAAAATTTTGATGGCGCTCTTTTTTATATCTGAATCCGCTTTTTAAAAGAAGAGGATATTTTTGATCATTAAAAAAGCCATCTCGCTTGCGCGGATGGCTTTAAAATTTTTAGAATAAATTCTAATTATTTTTTTGCAGCTTCAGTAGCAGTTGCAGCAGCATCAGTAGCAGTTGCAGCAGCATCAGTAGCTTCAGTAGCAGCTGAATCAGCAACAACAGCAGCTTCTTCAGTAGCTTCTACATTAGCTTCAGTAGCTTCTACAGCAGTTTCGTCAGTAGTTGTTTCAGCTTGTTTACAAGATACAACTGTCAATGCAGCGATAACTGCTAAACTTAAAAATACTTTTTTCATCTTACTTAATTATAAAAGGTTAATTATTAATTCGATGCAAAGATATAAATTTTTTAATATGTAAAATTATTTTTTAATTTTTTTTTCAAAAATAATAATCTATTGCAACGTCACTGGTGATTACAATTACTATGCCAAAAACATAAAAACATTTAAAAATTCAACTGTTTTATTTCTGACACCTTATAAATGGCTATTTTTTTCTGAAACGTTTCTTTTTCAATGTCTTACTCTTTTTTGGATGAACTAATTTTAACTCATTAATTAAGTTTTTTGCGCCAGCATATTTATCCATAATAAATAAAACATAACGAATGTCAACCATTACGTTTCTGCAGATGCTTGGGTCATAATAAATGTCGCTCATCGTTCCTTCCCAAACCCTGTCGAAGTTCAAACCGATAAGGTTTCCCTTTGCATCAATTGCCGGACTCCCTGAGTTTCCTCCCGTAGTGTGATTGGTTCCGATAAAGCAAACCGGCATTTTGCCGTTTTCACCGTATGGACCATAATCTTTGGTATTGTACAAGTCTATCAATTTTGAAGGAACATCGAATTCATAATCACCCGGAATGTATTTTTCCATAACACCGTCTAAATACGTTACCGGTGTGTATAACGTAGCATCTTTTGGCGCATACCCTTTTACTTTTCCGTAAGTAACACGTAAAGTACTGTTGGCATCCGGAAATATTCGGGAATCTTTATTCAATTCCAATTGCGCTTTCATATAGGTGCGTTGCAAAGCGGTAATCCTTAAATTGATTTCGTCGTATTTTGGAGCTACTTCTTTGTTGTATTTGTCTGCTAGTTCTTTTACGAGTTGGTATCCTTTGTCATTGTTTAAATTAGCTAAAACAGTTTTGGTATCGCCAGTCAGCAATTCTTTCAAACCGCTATAATTTACTAATTTGGATTTATCGTAGATGTCTGCGGTCAATTTTTTAGCATTTACATTTGATAAACTCGCAGGTAAAAATTGTTTCGGAGATTTTGTAGCATACAATTCAATCAATTGCTCAAAAACATTTCTGTCTACAGTTGCATTAAAATCTTTATAGAATTCGTCCAAACCGGTTGCTAGGTTGTTTTTTCTATCGGTAAAAGATTGTTCTCCTTTAGTGTTGTAAACTTGTTCTAATTGGTATAATTTGAAGCCAACGCTCAATAATTCGGTGTTTTTCTGAACCACTTCCATAAAATAATCCCTGGCTGAAGCATAAGGAGCGATTTCGGCATAATTTTTTTCAAAATCAGAAAGTAAATTACCGTATTCCGCTTGTTTTCCTGCCTTGATGACTTTTTGTTGGAATGCTTTTTCAGCTTCTCTTTTAATGGCAACGGCATTTGATTTCTTTAAACCTTGCGTTTCGCCAATCCATTTTTTCCAATAATTCGCAATTCCTGCGTATTTTGAGGCGTATTGAATTTTAATCGCATTGTCTTTTCTCATAAAACCATCAGCCACTTTCAAAGCGCGGTCTCTGATTTCGATTTTTGCAGGATTCAATTCCTTTACGATTTGCTCAATTGCCACTGCTGGCAAGTATTCATTCGTTTTTCCAGGGTAACCAAAAACTAATGTAAAGTCATCTTCAGCTACTCCGTCTAATGAAATAGGCAAGAAGTGTTTTGGTGTATAAGGCACGTTATCTTTTGAATAAGCTGCAGGATGGTTGTTCTTGTCAGCATAAATTCTGAACAAAGAAAAATCTCCGGTATGACGCGGCCAAACCCAATTGTCTGTATCCGAACCAAATTTCCCAATAGCCGATGGCGGAGCACCTACCAAACGGACATCTTTAAAGGTTTCTGTTAAGAAAAGCATGTATTGATTCCCTTCAAAAAAGGTGCGGATTTTATTTTCCTGCCAGCTTTCTTTAGGCAAGGAATTGGACAAAGAAGTAATGTTTTCCTGAATTTTCTTTTGTTTTTCAGCTTCCGAAGTTAATGAGGCTACACCGTTTAAAACCTGAGTCGTTACATCTTCTATTTTTACGATAAAAGTCACCACTAAATTTTCATTAGGCAATTCTTCTTCCATTTTATAGGCCCAAAAACCATTGGTCAGATAATCGTTTTCTACTGAAGAATGCGACTGAATTTGACTAAAACCGCAATGATGGTTGGTTAAAATCAAGCCTTTAGGAGAAATTACTTCCGAGGTACAACCTCCGTTAAAATGCGGAACGGCATCTTTTAAACTGGAATGATTTACATCGTAAATGTCTTTCGCTGACATTTTCATGCCCAGGCTTTTCATTTCTTTTTCATTCATTCCCTCCAAAAGCGAAGGAATCCACATACCGCCTTGTTGGGCCTGAGTTTGAACGACAAATAGTAAAAGGAGTACTCTTAAAAATTTCATAGTTGTAATTTAATTGGGGTTTTTATTTAACAGTATATTTCATCAATTTTCGGTGATGGAATATAAAATCGCTGGCAATATACAATTTTTGAGCGTTTTCGTTGTGATTTTCGACTTCAAGATAGAGTACTTTTAACTTTAATTTAAGAGCTTCGGTTTTGACAAAATCAATCGCTTTTTTGCCAATTCCTTTTCCGCGCGCTTTTTCTGAAAGATACAATTCGTCTAAAATGCCAATTTTTCCCTGGTATTCAAACATGAAACTAAAGGTTAAAATGACGTAGCCTACCGGAATTTTGTTTTCCAAAATCAACCAGGCTTTTCCGAGGTTTTCATTTTCAATAAATTCGAAAAACAATTTTTTTGAAACTTCCGTGTCAATAGGATAATTGTCAATAGCATAGAAATCGTGCTGCATCTGAACAATGATTTCAATATCCGAATTTTCTAAAGGTTTAAAGGTTGTCATTTAAAATATGTTTCAAAATAGTAGTTGTCGCATTTTTATTCATCTGCACGAAAGTGCTGCAAACATGTCCTTTTTCATATCGAATGTCTTCATTTTGAATCAGATTTTCAAAAGTTTCATTCAATTCCTTTTGATTCGAAATCGAAATGCAACCTTCCATATTGACCAAAGCCATTGCTTCCGCAAAATGAGAAAAGTTTGGACCAATGACAATCGGAACACCAAAAGTGGCGGGTTCTAAAATATTATGTACGCCCGGGTTTCCGAAACCACCGCCCACATAAGCGATATCGGCATAGCTGTAAATTTTGGTCAAAATTCCAACTGTGTCAATGATGAAAACATCAAAATCTGATAAATTTTCATTTTCTTTTTCCGAAAACAAAACTGTTTTTTTAGTAATGCTGTTTTTCAGTTGCTGAATTTGCTCCGTTTTTATATTGTGTGGTGCAATAATAAATTTCACTTTATGAGGTGTCGAATTGATAAAATCAATAAGTAGATTTTCATCTTTCGGCCAGGAACTTCCCACAACAATCGTCAAAGTATCATTTTTGAAATCGGCAATAAAATCCAATGTATTGTTTTTTTCTAAAATTGCGGCAACCCGGTCAAAACGGGTATCGCCCGAAACGGTAACATTTGTTTTCCCAAGTTGCAGGAGTAACTCTTTTGATTTTGAATTTTGCACAAAAAAATGACTGAAAGTGTTTAAAGCTTTTCTGTAAAACCCGCCATACCATTTAAAGAACAGTTGATTTTCTCTAAAAATTCCTGAAATCAGATAGGTTGGAATTTGACCTTTTTTCAATTCATTCAAATAATTCGGCCAATATTCATATTTGATAAAAAAGGCCATTTCAGGATGAACGATTTCTACGAATTTGTGCGCATTCCTTTTCGTATCCAATGGCAAATAAACAGTTACATCGGCAACGGTATTGTGCTTGCGAACTTCAAAACCCGATGGAGAGAAGAAAGTCAAAACAATTTTATGGTTGGGAAATCTTTCTTTGATTTTTTCAATCACTGGCAAACCCTGCTCATATTCACCCAAAGAAGCGGCATGAAACCAAATCGTTTGGTCTGAAGATTTGATTTTTTCAGTTAAAGTCGTGAAAATTGTTTTCCGGCCATCAACAAAAAGTTTCATTTTCGGACTGAAAAGAGCCAACAATTTTAGGATTTGCGAGGCGAAAATCACCATTAGATTGTACAGAAAAAACATAGGCGTTGAATTGGTTGCTAAATTACACTTTCTTTATATAAATTTGATTGGTGTTAATTCATTAATTGATTATTTTTGCTTTTAGTTTGAAGATAAAGTCGGTTTTCCTAAGCCTTAAACCTTAAACTTTAAACTTTAAATTTTTAACAAAAAGTAGATGAAAAAAATCCAAATGGTCGACCTGAAAGGCCAATACGAACGTATCAAAGAAACCGTAAACCATTCTATTCAAGAAGTTTTGGATACGAATACCTATATTAATGGACCGCAAGTTCACCAATTTCAAAAATCATTAGAAGAATACCTCGATGTAAAACACGTTATTCCATGTGCCAACGGAACGGATGCGTTGCAAATTGCCATGATGGGATTGGATTTAAAACCCGGTGATGAGGTAATCACTGCTGATTTTACTTTTGCAGCAACCGTTGAAGTGATTGCGTTATTGCAATTGACACCAGTTTTGGTCGATGTAGAAATCGATACTTTTAATATTTCTATTGAAGCCATTAAAAATGCGATTACACCAAAAACCAAAGCGATTGTTCCGGTTCATTTATTTGGTAAAGCTGCCAATATGGATGCGATTATGGAAATTGCCAAGGAGCATAATTTATATGTTATTGAGGATAATGCACAGGCTATTGGGGCCAATTATATTTCAAGAAATAAAGTAAAAAGAAAAGTTGGAACCATTGGACATGTAGCTTCGACTTCCTTTTTTCCTTCTAAAAATTTAGGATGTTATGGAGATGGTGGCGCTATATTTACCAATGATGACGCCTTGGCTCATAAACTTCGTGGGATTGTAAACCACGGAATGTATGTGCGTTATCATCACGATATTGTAGGTGTGAATTCGAGATTGGACAGCATTCAGGCAGCAGTCTTAAATGCGAAGTTGCCACTTTTAGACACCTATAATGAAGCAAGAAAAAGAGCCGCCCGAAAATATAATGATGCTTTTGCAGCACACGCCAATATAGTAGTTCCGGCATTTGATTTAAACGGTGACGATCATGTTTTTCATCAATATACTTTAAGAATTATTGATGCCGATAGATTCGGTTTGATGGAATATTTATTAGATAAAGGCATTCCTTGTGCTATTTATTATCCAATTCCATTGCATTTGCAAAAAGCATATTTAGATTCAAGATATAAAGAAGAAAATTTTCCGGTAACCAATCAATTGGTAAAAGAAGTGATTTCATTGCCTATGCATACCGAATTGGATGATGAGCAAATTAAATTTATTACGGATAGCGTTTTAGAATTCTTGAACAGATAATTTAAAACTCACCGATTAAAGAATGCACAAATAAGCGTATCATGAAAATATTAGTTACAGGCGGTTTAGGTTTTATAGGTTCGCATACCGTTGTCGAATTGCAAAATGAAGGTTTTGAAGTTGTAATCATCGATAATCTTTCTAATTCTTCGGAGGAAGTTTTAAAAGGAATTGTTGCCATTACGGGAAAATCACCCGTTTTTGAAAAATTAGATTTAAGAGAAAAAGGGTCTGTTCAGGATTTCTTCCAAAGGCATACTGATATTGCAGGAGTCATTCATTTTGCCGCTAGCAAAGCAGTAGGCGAAAGTGTCGAAAATCCGTTATTGTATTATGAAAACAACATCAATACGTTAGTTTACATTTTACATGAATTACAACAAAAACCGGAAGCCAACTTTATTTTCAGTTCGTCTTGTACCGTTTACGGCCAAGCCGAAAAAATGCCGATTACCGAAGACGCCTCCATTCAGATAGCGATGTCGCCTTATGGAAACACGAAACAAATTGGTGAAGAAATCATTACCGATGTGACCAAGGTAACCAATATCAATGCTATTTTATTGCGTTATTTCAACCCGATTGGAGCGCATTCATCGGCTGAAATTGGGGAACTGCCTATTGGAGTACCACAAAATTTAGTGCCGTTTATTACCCAAACCGGTTTTGGTTTGCGAAAAGAATTGTCGGTTTACGGCGATGATTATCCTACTCCAGACGGAACATGCATCCGGGATTATATTCACGTTGTTGATTTGGCGAAAGCCCATGTGGTGGCTTTACAGCGTCTATTGAATAAAAAGAATGCCGCTAAAGTCGAAACTTTTAATCTGGGAACCGGAACCGGAAGTTCAGTTTTGGAAGTAATTCATACTTTCGAGAAAGTAAGCGGACAAAAATTACCCTATAAAATTGTGGACAGGAGAGAAGGCGATATTACTTCGGCTTATGCCAATACCGATAAAGCCAATACCATTTTGGGCTGGAGTGCTCAATCTACTTTAGAGGAATCGCTGGCTAGTGCTTGGAAATGGGAACAGAAGATTCGTTCTTAAGAATTTACAATTTTCATAGAAATAAGAAATCCCAAATGGTCAAACTGATGATTTGGGATTTCTAAATTTAAATAGCCTTATAAAAAATGAACCAAAGTCCGGATTATAAATTACTGTTTTGTTTAATTACTGTTGCGATTGTTTGGGGAACCACTTTTTTCGGAATTCGAATTGCTGTCGAAACTATCCCGCCTTGGTTTGTGACTTCCATAAGACAAGGAATTGCCGCTTTGATTGTTTTTATGATTCTACTGTATAAAAAAGAATTCGTTTGGATTGGCTGGGAAAATTTTAAACAACAACTGATTCCATCCATTTTGATGATTGTAATTGCCAATGGTTTTACCACCATTGCAGAACAAACCCTGCCAAGTGGACTGACTTCAATATTGAGTGCATTGTCTCCGTTGGTAATATTTATCGGAAGCATTATATTTGGTCTGCAACAACCCAGTTTAAAAGGATTTGTCGGAGTTATCATTGGTTTCTTGGGTGTTCTTTTTATTTTCAGGGAAGGTTTGGGTGATATTTTGGATCCCAATTATATGAAAGGTATTCTCTTTATTGGAATGGCCATATTAGGTTGGGCTTTAGGGACTATTTATTCTAAAAAACATGTTCATAAAACAACAAGTATTGCGCTGAATTTATTTTATCAATTTATGATTTCTACAGTTATTCAATTGGTGTTGGCGTTTGTTTTTTCTGAAAACATTAACGTAAGTCTTTGGAGTGCGACAAGTATTCTGGCGGTGATTTATCTGGCTGTTTTTGGATCTGTAATTGCATTTTTCTGTTATTATTATGCGTTAAAAAGAGTATCAGCCGTTCAGGTTTCTATACTTTCTTATTTCAATACTATAATTGCCGTTTTCTTGGGATGGCTGCTGCTAAATGAAGTGGTTACTTTTGATTTTATTATAGCTACAAGTTTAATAATTACGGGTGTTTTTATTACAAATTACAAGAAAAATCGAAAGCCGATTGATGATTAAAAGTTCAATAATAATTAAAAAATCCCAAATTGTCGAAATAATAGTTTGGGATTTTTGCTGCTTTTAAATTACTCGGAACTTCAGTTTTTGAAGTTGAGTCGTTTAATGGTCATTACAGATTTTATTTCATAAAAAAGCTAAAAGCTGTATTTCGTCGGCTTTTTTGGTTTTATATCGATAATAAAACCAAAGTAAACTTTCCCACGTAATTGGAAGCATAAATGATAAATCTTCCAAAGTATGAAAAAAATTATACCCTTGTTAATTGCTTTAGTCAGTTTAACGTCTTCACAGGCACAAGTCGGAATTGGAACAACCAATATTGGAAACGGCGTGCAATTGCAAATTGAAAGCAATTCAAAAGGATTACTGATTCCAAGAGTGGCTTTAACTTCAACTGCGACTGAGGCACCGGTTGGACCTTCGCCTATTGCCATTGGAGTTTTAATTTATAATACAGCCAATAATGGTTCTGACGGAACAGCTGTAACTCCGGGATTTTATTATTGGACAGGAACAATTTGGACCTCTTTGAAAGGAACATCAGGACAAAATTGGTCATTATCCGGAAACACAGGAACTACACCAGGTACCAATTATTTAGGAACTTCCGATAATACGAACCTTCAAATTAAAACGAACAATGCTTTGCGTATGACTGTTGAAAATGACGGTCAGGTTATAGTAGGAAGTAATACCACACCATTAGCCAATACTTTAATGAGTGTTTATCCAGCCAGCGGACAAGTGGGTTTGTTTGTTTCGAGTACTAATTCGCAAAGAACCATTCGGGCATTATCTGCCTCAAATTCACAATTTGTGATTGATGGAGGAAATTTAGATGCTACCGGAGGTAATGGTGTTATAGGAATCAGTGCTAATCCGGTTGCGAATACCAGTTCAACGGTTGTTGGTGTAAGAGGAGTTGCTGGAAGAACTACTTTTACCGAACTTGCCGGAGAAGCAGTTGGGGTTGCCGCTTCCGGTACTACGGGATTACATGTTCGTGGAGTTGGTAAAAATACAACAGTAGATTTTAATGCAGCTTATTTTGAATATGATGAGGACGATGATTTGAATACCAGTTCAGGCCCTTTTGCCAGAATAGCAGGAAAAGATGTGAATTATTTTACAGGAGGAACAGCGGCTAGACGAGATGTAGTCTATGGCGGGTATTTTGATGCGAATACTTCGGCTACGGATTATGTTTTTGTAGGAGCAAAAAACAATGGAACTTCTTATAAAGTTTTAGGAGGTGGTTCTGTATCCACAATGATTGAAGATAAAGAAGGAAACAACAGAATTCTTCATGCTACAGAAACACCGGAAATTCTTTTTGAAGATTTTGGTATAGGCAAATTACAAAATGGAGAAGCCAGAATTACATTAGATCCATTATTATCCGATCATATTTTTGTGGATGAAAAACACCCAATGAAAGTTTTTATCCAATTGGAAGGCGATTGCAACGGGGTGTATGTTACTTTAAAATCTAAAGAAGGTTTTACTGTAAAAGAACTGAAAAACGGAAGATCGAATGTTTCCTTTTCATGGAATATTGTGGCTAACCGAGCTGATGAAAAAGAAGCCAATGGGAATATAGCTTCTAAACACGTGGATGTTCGTTTCCCAATCGGCCCAAAAAGGCTGGAACAAGCCAAGCAAAAAGAAGCAAAATATGATATTGATATGAAAGAGGATGTTGTGAAATAAGAAATTTAAGATGACAAAACCCCAAATTATCGTGAGATGATTTGGGGTTTTGTTTTATATGCTTAAATTTTCTCTTTTGAAATTAAGCCGAAATCGTCTCCACTTCTTTATTGGTTTTATTCACCAATCCAACCAACACTTTTCCTGGCCCTACTTCCGTAAATGAAGTCGCGCCATCGGCAATCATTTGTTGTACCGATTGTGTCCATTTTACCGGAGCCGTCAATTGAATGATTAAGTTTTTCTTGATTTCCGTAGGGTCAGAAACTGCGCTAGCCGTTACGTTTTGATATACCGGACAAATCGGAGTAGAGAAAGTCGTTGCTTCAATCGCGGCGGCCAATTCTTCTCTTGCCGGTTCCATCATCGGCGAGTGAAAAGCCCCTCCAACAGGTAATAACAAGGCACGTTTTGCACCGGCGGCTTTCATGGCTTCACAGGCTTTTTCCACTGCCGTGAATTCTCCTGAAATCACCAATTGCCCCGGACAGTTATAATTGGCAGCAACAACAATTCCATCAATCGAAGCACAAACGTCTTCCACAATATTGTCAGCCAATCCTAAAACCGCTGCCATGGTTGAAGGTTTGATTTCGCAGGCTTTTTGCATCGCCATCGCCCGTTTTGAAACCAATTTCAATCCATCTTCAAACGATAAAGCGCCATTGGCCACCAAAGCCGAAAATTCTCCCAAGGAATGTCCCGCCACCATTTCCGGTTTGAAACTGCCTCCCAACGTTTTTGCTAAAATCACCGAATGTAAAAAAACAGCTGGCTGCGTTACTTTGGTTTCTTTCAATTCCTCTGCCGTACCTTCAAACATGATATCGGTGATGCGGAAACCTAATATTTCATTTGCTTTTTCAAATAATGCTGCCGCCATTTCTGACGATTCATATAAGTCTTTGCCCATTCCTGTGAACTGTGCGCCTTGACCTGGAAATACGTATGCCTTCATATTTTTAATTTAAAGATTGAATGATTGAAAAATTAGTCTCAATCGAAAGGCAAAAATAGTATTTTTTTAGGATTTATTCGAAAAGATAAAAGACAGGTATAAAAGCAAAACCCCACACTTCATTTCGAAGTATAGGGTTTGCATTCAACCAAAAACCAATATTATGAAATTATTTATTGTTTTATTAATTGCAATTCGATGTTTAGTCGAACATCTTCACTCACTAAAACACCGCCGGTTTCTAAGGCAGAGTTCCAATTCAATCCCCAGTCTTTACGGTTTATTTTTCCTGAAATGGTCAATCCTGCTTTGGTGTTTCCCCAAGGATCCGTCATCAGTCCACTGAAATCTACCGGAAATTTAACGAATTTTTTCACGCCATGAATTTCCAAATCACCGGCTAATTCATAATTTTCACCATCCACTTTCGTGAAAGAAGAGGCTTTGAAGAATAGTTTCGGATAATTTTCCACATCAAAAAAGTCAGCACTTTTTAAATGAGTATCCCTGTCTGCATTTCGGGTATTAATAGAATTGATGTCGGCTGAAAATTCAATAGCTGCATTCTCGAAGTTATCATCTTCC
This sequence comes from Flavobacterium sp., assembly GCF_035292545.1. Classification (GTDB taxonomy): domain Bacteria; phylum Bacteroidota; class Bacteroidia; order Flavobacteriales; family Flavobacteriaceae; genus Flavobacterium. The sequence goes on from NZ_DATDPV010000043.1 coordinate 26,819, forward strand.
CAGGTGATTGTAGCATCATATTTTTCGAAATTACCGGATACATTAGTAAACATCATGTGTTTTACTTTAAAACCTATTTCTGAGTGTGTTGGGTCTATAGCCCATTTTGTTGTTGGCATAATTATTTTTGTTGTTTGTTTTTTAATTTTTTCTATGCTCGTATTATTAAATTGCCATTGGAACTTCCATCAATAGAAACTCTGCATCAGAAGTCGCTTTGATATTTACGGAATCAATATCCCAAATTCCAAAACCGTCTCGGGTGTTTAATTCTTGTCCGTTTACCGTGATATCTCCTTTAAGAACAAATACATATAAACCGTTTCCTTTTTTCTTGATTGCATATGGTGCTTCCATATTTGCATCAAAATTCCCTAAATGAAACCAAGCGTCCTGATGAATCCAAACACCCGCATCTTCCGGATTTGGTGAAAGAATTTGTTGTAATTTGTTTTTTCGGTCTTCGGGATTTAAAGTAATTTGTTGGTATCTCGGTTCAACATTTCTTTTGTTTGGGAAAAGCCAAATCTGGAGTAGTTTTGTTTGTTGGTCCTCATTAGGATTAAATTCACTGTGTCTAATCCCGGTTCCGGCACTCATCACTTGCACATCACCATTTTTTATGGTTTCGGAATTTCCCATACTGTCTTTATGAGCCAAATCGCCTTCCAGCGGAATGGTGATGATTTCCATATTGTCATGTGGGTGTTCGCCAAATCCCATTCCTGCAGCAATGGTGTCATCGTTTAAAACCCTTAGCACTCCAAAATGATTCCTGTCAGGATTATTATAACTGGCAAAACTAAAAGTATGATAAGCGTTAAGCCAGCCATGATTTGCGTTTCCACGAGTATTCGCTTTATGTAATACAGTATTTTCCATAATATTTTATATTTGTGTTTGGAATGGAATTTTTTAATAAATCCTTCCGATTCCTAACTGTTATTTTGATATAGCAAAGATACAACCGATTGATTTGTAAGATACTTAACCTAGATTAAGAAATGAAAAATCCGACAGATTACAAGATCTGTCGGATTTAATTTTTTTTGCTGTTTGGGATTATTATTTTTTGAGCATCCTTGCTTTCATTTTACTGAAAAATTCTGGTGTAACCCCAATATACGAAGCAATTTGCTTTTGTGGAAGGCAATGTACTAAATCAGCATATTTTTTGGAAAACTTATCATAACGCGCTTCCGCGGTGAAAGTCAAATTATCAATTAATCGTTGCTGGTTGGCCACTAAAGAATTTTCGATGAGAATCCTGAAAAAACGTTCTATTTTTGGAATATCATGATACAACTGTTCCTGATTTTCTTTTGAAAGCAAAAAAACTTCTGCATCTTCGTTGACTTCGATATACAATTGTCCGGGGCGTTGCGAAAGATAACTGTACATATCTGCAATCCACCAACCCGGGCAGGCAAAACTTACCACATGTTCGACACCATTTTCATCAATGGTGTAGCTCCGTAAAATGCCTTTAGTCACAAAAAATGAATACGTGCAAACTTCTCCTTCTTTCAACAGAATGGTCTTAGCTTTATAGCTTTTGGTTTCTGTTAAAGATAGAAAATGGGTTTGCTCTTCCGGTGTTAATGAAACATGCTTGGCAATATTTTCGAGGAGTAAATTCAAGAATTATTTTTTGGCCGCTTTTTTTTCTGGAAGTAACTGGAACGAAGTTGCTTTAAAACGATTGTCTACAATTGTACCTGCAACTTCCGCTTTTCTAACTACCGAGCAAAAACCATCTTCCGCGTGAGCATCACCATGAGAATCTAGGGAAGTTCCATCTACAAAATAAGATTTTCCGTCAATGCGAACAGCTAAATCACACCCTTTTGCTTTCATTCCAAATTGACATTGTCCGCAAGAGGCATCTACAATTTGCGTTTTTATTTCTTTTTTATCTTGGGCATTTGCTAAAACTGCTATGAACAAGAATACTACGGATATTAAGTTTTTCATTTTTATTATTTTAAGAATTTACGTTTACTAAGATAGCCGTTTTTTTGGCACGTTCCACAATTTCTTCAATTGGAGTTTCTAATTTGTCATTGGTTAAAACAACTCCCATTCTTCTATAAGGTCTTGAAGTTGGTTTGCCAAAAATCCTAAAATCGGTTTTGGGTAAAGCGGCAACCTTTTCGATTCCTGTATAGGTTGGATGATTTGAATTTTCAGAAGCTAAAATTACGGCACTGGCTCCCGCTTTTTCTAAAGTGATTTCCGCAATCGGTAAACTCAGAATCGCACGTAAATGCAATTCAAATTCGTTGAAATTTTGTGTATTGGCCAAAGTTACCATTCCGGTATCATGTGGGCGAGGAGATAATTCAGAAAAATAAACGCCTTCATCCGTCAGGAAAAATTCCACACCAAAAAGTCCTGCGCCTCCTAAGGCTTCGGTTACTTTTTCGGCCATGTCCTGTGCTTCGAATAAGTCTTTGTCGGAAACTCTTGCAGGCTGCCAGCTTTCCTGATAATCGCCGCGTTCTTGTCGGTGACCAATTGGTGCGCAGAATAAGGTTGGATTATTATTTTGGGTAACGGTTAATAAAGTTATTTCCGAATTGAATTTTACAAACGCTTCAACAATCACTTCAACAACATCACCACGAGAACCTTCAACGGCATAATTCCATGCTTTTTCAATATCGGCTTCGGTTTTTATGGTCGATTGTCCTTTTCCGGACGAAGACATTAAGGGTTTTACCACGCAGGGCATTCCGACTGCTTCGACTCCTTTTTGTAATTCTATGGCAGTGGTAGCATAACGGTAATCGGCGGTTTTTAATCCTAATTCTTTGGCGGCTAAATCACGGATGGCTTTTCTGTTCATCGTGAAGTTCGCTGCTTTCGCAGAGGGAACTACGGTGATGCCTTGTTTTTCGTAATCGTAAAAACGTTCGGTACGGATGGCTTCAATTTCGGGAACGATGAAATCGGGTTGGTGTTTGGCGACAATTCGGTCTAATTCGGCGCCATCTAGCATGTTGATGATTTCGAAACCGTGGGCCACTTGCATGGCTGGAGCGTTTTCATAACTGTCGACCGCAATTACGGTTTGTCCGATGCGTTGTGCGGCGATTGCAAATTCTTTTCCTAGTTCGCCTGAACCTAAGAGTAGTATTTTTGACATTGTTTTATGTTTGTAGTTAGTGTTTGTAGTTAGTGTTTGTTGGTTTGCGTGAGGGATTGCAGTGGAAATCCTTTTTTATCGCACGGAGCGATAGCGGAGTGTGATAAAAAAGATTGCAACGGAAAGCCCGACCCTTGCGGTCACGCCCAAATATAAATAAAAAAGCCCCAAGAAATCTTGAGGCGTTAATTTTTTAGGCTGGAACTTCCGTGGTCGTCACAGCTTCCTTAATTCGGCGTAATGCTTCAGTAAGTAAATCTTCGCTGGTGGCATAGGAGAAACGGATGCAATCCGGATTTCCGAATGCGTCTCCTGTTACGGTAGCCACATTGGCTTCTGCCAAAAGATACATGGAGAAGTCATTGGCATCTTTGATGAGCGTTCCTCTTAATGTTTTTCCAAAGTAGGAGGAAACATCAGGAAATACATAAAATGCGCCTTCCGGAACGTTGATTTTTATTCCTGGAATTTCTTTTAAAAGTCCTACCACTAAATCACGACGACTGTGAAATGCATCGACCATGTGTTTCAAAACTGCAGGATCTGCATCGACAGCAGCAATGGTAGCGCGTTGTGCGATACTGTTGGGGCCGCTGGTTACTTGCCCTTGCATTTTAGTACAGGCTTTTGCGATTTCTTCCGTGGCACCGATATATCCAATTCTCCAGCCGGTCATGGCGAAGGCTTTGGAAACTCCATTTACAGTAATCGTTCTTTCCAACATTCCAGGAATAGAGGCAATGCTGCAGAAAGTTCCGGAGAAATTGATGTGTTCGTAGATTTCGTCTGAAACGATGTATATGTTTGGATGCTTTTCTAAAACTTTAGCCAAAGCAGTTAATTCTTCTCTGTTGTATACCGAACCGCTTGGATTGCAAGGAGAACTGAACCACATCATTTTTGTTTTTGGCGTGATGGCCGCTTCCAATTGTTCAGGTGTGATTTTGAAATCGCTGTCGATTGAAGTTGGTACTTCTACTGGAATTCCATCGGCCATTTTGATAATTTCGAAATAACTAACCCAATAAGGTGCAGGTAAAATTACTTCATCACCCGGATTAATTATTACTTGCGCAATGTTGTACAGTGATTGTTTTGCTCCGGTTGAAACTACGATTTGAGATGGTTTATAATCTAAATTGTTATCTCTTTTGAACTTTCGGCAGATGGCTTCTTTTAATTCCAAATACCCTTCAACTGGTGTGTACGTGCTGTAGTTTTCGTCGATTGCTTTTTTAGCCGCTTCTTTTACGAAGTCCGGCGTATTGAAATCGGGCTCCCCCAAACTTAAACTGATAATGTCTCTTCCTTGGGCTTTTAATTCTCTTGCCAAGGCAGCCATGGCAAGCGTTTGTGAAGTTGATAAGTTGTTAATTCTATCCGAAAGTGGGTTCATTTTATGATGGGTTGTAGTTAGTTTTTATGAAAAGCAATAACTTAAATCGTTGCAATTATGCGCTAAGTGCCGGATTTGTTCCTAAGTCTTTTAAATGTTTGAAATGTGCAATAACGGCACTGGTCATTGTTTTGTATTCGTAATAAGGTAAATTACATTCTTGGGCTGTTTCCTTTACGATTTTTGCAATTTTACCATAATGAACATGACTGATATTTGGAAAAATATGGTGCTCAATCTGATGGTTTAAACCTCCGGTATACCAGTTGACAATCCAGTTTTTTGGAGCAAAATTCGTCGTGGTGTACAATTGATGGATAGCCCAGGTATTGTCCATTTCTCCTAATTCGTTCGGAGAAGGATTGGTAGTTTCTTCCACGACATGTGCCAATTGGAATACAATGCTTAAAATTAATCCTGCGGTATAATGCATGATAAAAAATCCGATAAGGACTTTCCACCAAGTGATTCCCAATACCATTGGAAGTACAATCCAAATAGAGAAATAAATGATTTTTGTGATGATTAAAGTAGTCCAAAGAATCTTTGATTTTTTGGCTTCTCCGTAGGATAATTTTCTTTTCAGATAATTTCTCATCTGTTTGAAATCGGTAGTTATAGACCAGTTGAAAGTCAATAAACCATATAAGAAAACGGAATAATAATGTTGAAATCTATGAAAACTATACCATTTGGCGTCTTTGGTAAAACGGATTACTCTTCCGGCATCCAAATCTTCGTCGTGACCGGGAATATTGGTATAAGTATGATGTAAGACATTGTGTTGAACCTGCCAATTGTAAACATTTCCTGCCAAAATATAAATGCTGGATCCCATGATTTTGTTCAGCCATGGTTTTGAAGAATAAGAACCGTGATTCCCATCATGCATGACATTCATTCCAACGCCAGCCATTCCGATTCCGATGAAAATACTTGAAACAATATATAACCAAAAAGGCATGTCTAAAGTTAGAATCAAGAAATAGGGGGTTAAGAAAAGACAAAACATCACGATAGTTTTCAAATGAAGTTTCCAGTTTCCGGTTTTTTTGATATTGTTGTCTTTGAAATAATCATTCACGCGAGAATTCAACGTTCTAAAAAATTTCAACGAGTCTTGTCTTGAAAAAGTTGGGGCATTCGGATTCATAATAATTCTGGTATTGAAATGGTTTCAAAGATAATTATTATTAAATTTTCTGAACCCAAAAAACAGTTAAATATTTTCATCTTAAAAATCATTACTTTTGTCGAAAATTAAGAAGATGGAAGAAATCATTAAGTATTTCCCTAATTTAACGGAGATTCAGCAAAAACAGTTCCAAAAATTAGAAGCATTATACCACGATTGGAACTCAAAAATCAATGTGATTTCCCGTAAAGACATTGATGAGTTGTATGTTAAGCACGTTTTACATTCTTTGGCTATTGCCAAAATCACAAAATTCGAACCTGGAACTTACGTTTTGGATGTTGGTACAGGTGGAGGATTTCCAGGAATCCCATTGGCGATACTTTTTCCGGAAACCCGATTTTATCTGATTGACGTTATCCTGAAAAAAATCAATGTAGTCAAAGCCGTTGCCGAAGCATTAGAACTGAAAAATGTAAAAGCCGAGCAAATGCGCGCCGAAAGTGTAAAAGGCGATTTTGATTTTATCGTAAGTAGAGCGGTTACGAATATGCCGGATTTTGTATCCTGGATAAAAGATAAAATAAAAAAGCAAAACAAACATGAATTGAAAAATGGAATTTTATATCTAAAAGGCGGTGATTTGACTGAGGAATTACAAGATTTTCCTAAAGCAACAGAGTATAACATTTCCGATTTTTTTGACAACGAATTTTTCGAAACCAAAAAAGTGGTGCACGTACCTTTGAAGTTTAAGGCTTAAAATTTGTTCAAATTTCAAAGTTTTAGCTTTTATAAAAAAAAACCACAAGTATTCAAACTAATTTGAATGCTTGTGGTTTTTTAATTCTAAGTCTAAACTTTAGACTATTCTCCTAAAAACGGATATCTGTAATTTTCCGGAGTAACAAATGTTTCTTTGATGGTTCTTGGCGAAGCCCAACGCAATAAGTTCAATGCTGAACCTGCTTTGTCATTGGTTCCCGAAGCTCTTGCGCCACCGAAAGGCTGCATTCCCACAACGGCTCCGGTTGGTTTGTCATTGATATAGAAATTTCCGGCAGCATTTTGCAACGCAACTGTGGCTTGCTCAATGGCATAACGGTCCTGGCTAAAAATGGCGCCTGTTAAAGCATATTCAGAAGTAGCGTCTACTAATTTTAATGTTTCTTCCCATTGGGCATCTTCATAAACATAAATAGTCATTACCGGTCCGAATAATTCGGTTTCCATTGTCGAGTATTTTGGGTTTGTAGTCACGATAATGGTTGGTTCTATAAAGTAACCAACGGATTTGTCATAATTTCCTCCAACAATAATTTCGGCATCCGTATCTTTTTTGGCCTGGTCGATAAAGCTTGCCAATTTATCAAAAGAACCTTCGTGAATAACCGCTGTGATGAAGTTTCCAAAATCTTCCGGAGAACCCATTTTCATAGATTTCACATCGGTGATCAATTGTTTTTTTACCGCTGGCCACATGCTTTGAGGAATGTAAGATCTTGAAGCGGCAGAACATTTTTGACCTTGAAATTCGAAAGCACCACGAGTGATTCCGGTTACCACTTGTTTTACATTTGCACTTGGATGCGCTATGATAAAATCTTTTCCACCAGTTTCCCCAACAATTCTTGGGTAAGTTTTATAGTGGTGAATGTTGGTTCCGATTTTTGCCCAAATATCTTTGAATACATGAGTAGAGCCTGTAAAGTGGATTCCAGCAAAATCACGACTTGCCAAAACAGTATCGGTAATCATTAAGGCGTCACCAAAAACTACGTTGATAACCCCGTCAGGAACACCTGCTTCTTTGAACACGTCAATAATTATTTTTGCAGAAAACACCTGGCTGTCGCTTGGTTTCCAAACTACAACATTACCCATCATCGCAGCACTTGCCGGAAGATTGGCTGCAATTGCAGTAAAGTTAAATGGGGTAATGGCATATACGAAACCTTCCAAAGGACGGTATTCCAATCGGTTCCAAACAGTAGAATCCGAATTCGGCTGATCGTTATAAATTTGCGTCATGAATTCTACATTGAAACGTAAAAAGTCAATCAATTCGCAAGAAGCATCAATTTCTGCCTGATGAATACTCTTAGATTGAGCAATCATGGTTGCTGCATTAATTTTGGCTCTGTATGGGCCAGCGATTAATTCGGCAGCTTTTAGGAAAATAGCTGCCCGTTGTTCCCAGGCCATGTTAGCCCAAGCGGTTCTGCTTTCTAAAGCATTGGCAATGGCTTTTTCTACATGAGATTTTTCGGCTAAATGATAGGTTCCAACAATATGTTTGTGATCATGAGGCGCAGTCATGTTTTTGGTATTCCCAGTTCTGATTTCTTCGCTGCCAATGTATAAAGGAACGTCGATTTTGGAATTCCACATTTCTTTGTAAGTTGCAAGAACGGCAGCTTTTTCAGGTGAGTTTGGGGCGTATAATTTTACGGGTTCGTTTACCGCTTTTGGTACATGAAAAAATCCTTTTAGCATGATATTTAAGTTTTTATGAATGATCAAATTTTCGTGATGCGAAGATACGAAATGATAATTTGAAAATATAAAAAATTGGGAATTTGATAACTTATGAAAATGAAAAAGAGAATTTTTGGAATTTAATTCAGTGCAAAAGGGGCACTCAGTCTAAACGTTGGGACTACGACTCTAAAATTTCGGGTAGAGGTGAAATTAATCATATTAAAATAACCGGACATAGCGCCAAATGGGGAAGATAATAAACAACCGGAACTATAGGTATGGGTTTCGCCTGGCTTGAGGACCGGTTTTTTTCCTATAACGCCTTCGCCATCCACAATTTCAACATGATTTAGAGAATCGAAAATTTCCCAATGACGAGAAATTAATTGAACGGAATCTTTACTGTGATTTTCAATAGTAACCTCGTAACTAAAGGCAAAGTGAATCTTGTAGTTTTTGAAGTAAGTGCCTTCAAAACTAGTCAAAACGGAAATCTTAATGCCTCTTGTAATCTGTGAAACCATACTATTATTTCAAAATGGTATTTTTACCTAACGTCAAATTTACAAATTTTAGCAATCAGAAATACTTTTGACCCATAAAAAATTATTAATTCGTGATGTCCACCGAACTGGCCACTCCTTTTCCGATAACTCTGTCGTATCGCTGATTGTTTTCTCTGTAATAAACAATGGCAAAATAGTTATTTTCCGTTTGATAAAAATTTCCGTCAATGGCCTTTTCGGAATCTATATTTCCTTTATTGTCAGCAACAACATATTGGTAATTAGTAAATCCCTGTTTAATCATTATTGCTTTTTCATAAATGCCTTTGGCTTCATTATAATCCATTTTATTTTCTGGAATTAATGCAAAATTATTAAACATTCCATTAATATAAATGTTCTTTTTTTCAAAAAATGCTGGGGCAGAAAGACTGAAAAATACCCAGGTATAATCGGCTTCAATTTCGTTTTTTTCTGCATTGATATTGCGGACAATGAAATTTCCATTGGTGTCGGGAAAATAAGTATATGGGTTGTTTGCCCGCGCATTGTTAGTATATAAATGCGTATTGTAAACATTGTTGTCCGAATCAATACGCGCCACATTATTTGTTGCGGCTCTTACATCTTTATTTTCAAAATATAAGAATTCGTTTCCACCCCAAAATTGTGTTTCTGTGTCATATTTATAAATCAGATCATTGCCAATGGTGTACATCGGTTTTATATTTGAAATGGCAGTGTTCAACTGACCGTTTTGAAGCAATAAAACCTTAACGTTTTGTAACGGGCTTTGAAATAAAATGGTATTTGATTTTATTGTAAAATCTAAATTCTGTTTGAAATTGATAACACTCAAATCTCTCGCTCTTTTTATTTGCATCGGAACCGAAACCAAATTTTCAAAAAGAATAAATTTTCTGGAGAAAACAACTTCTTTATCTTCATTTAAGATTTTTATGATATAATTCCCGCTCACCAGAAATTGTGTATTTCGGTTTGGAAAGGGCAATTTATAATGAGAATATAGTTGTAAAGTATTGAAGGAGTTGGAATAATCCTGAATGCGTTGCCCGTCAAATCCTCGTAAATATTCATTTTTTGATAAATCTGATGGTTTCCAGTCGTAATTGCAATGGATTAATTCGTAGTAATAATTGGCTTCATTGCCAAAAAGATCATCAAATTCAATTTGGAAAGGATCATTTAATCCAAAAAGCGGAATGCTATTTTGTCCGTTTTGAACAAAAGTCACCGTTTTAATATTATATGGAGGCGCAATTTCGGTTTCTACTTGTGCAAAAGCAGAAAAAGAAATCAAGACAAGAATTAATTTTAACAGAAAATGATTTGACATATTTATAGATTTTCACTTTGGTAAATATAACGAATTATCGTAACCTAAATTATGCCAAAGATTTAGCCCATCGCAAATAATTCTTATTTAAAACAAACGGGAATAATTTCACCTTTGGCCAAACAATATTTTTCGACTAATTCGGGACTGATTTTTTTGGTATAATCTTCTTCAATTACGGTAAAGCCAATGCTATGCAATTTATCAAAATAATCTCTTCCGTAAATGCGAACATGGTCGTATTGCCCGAAGATTTTGGCGCGTTCTTTCTGGTCTGTAATGGTGTCATCAGAAAATGTTGTGGCTCTTGATAAGTCTTGCGGAATCTGGAAAATTCCCATGCCGCCGGGTTTTAACACGCGATACAATTCCTGCATGGCTTTGGTGTCGTCCGGAATATGTTCCAAAACGTGATTGCACAAAATAATATCATACAAATTGTCATCAAAAGGCAAATTGCAAATGTCCGCTTTCACATCGGCCAAAGGCGAAAATAGATCGGTAGTGGTATAGTCCAGATTTTTTTGATTTCGGAACAATTTATAAAATGCCTGTTCCGGAGCAAAATGCAATACTTTCTTTTTTTCTGTTGAAGTAAAGAAATCAGTTTCATTTTTTAAATACAACCACAATAATCGATGTCTTTCCAATGAAAGTGTGCTTGGCGAAAGCACATTATTTCGTTGTGTTCCGTAACCATAAGGCAAGAACATGCTGAAACTTTTCCCGTCAATCGGGTCAGTGAATTTATTTCCTTTTAAGACAAAAGCTAAAATAGGGCGAGCCACATAACTCAGCCTGATTAGTAAAGGTCTTGGAATAGTATTGAGGATAAATTTAAAAACTTTCTTCATTATAGTACTAAAGGTTGTCTTCTGAATTCATCTTCTTCATTACTCACAATTCCTAAAGCCTCGTATACATAAGCAAAAGTTGAAAGCAATTCTGGTTTTCCGTCAATGATGGCCACATCATGTTCATAATGTGCCGAAGGTTTACCATCAGCAGTCAGGATTGTCCAACCGTCTTTAAGTTGTTTGATGTTTTTGGTTCCCATGTTAATCATCGGTTCGATGGCAACCACCATTCCTTCTACGAAAAGTTTTCCGCGACCTCGTTTTCCGTAGTTGGGCATTTCCGGGTCTTCGTGCATTTTTTGACCCAAACCGTGTCCTACTAATTCACGAACGACACCATAACCGTGACTTTCGGTATATTTTTGAATCGCATTACCTACGTCTTCCACACGATTTCCAATTTTGAATTCACGGATTCCGATATATAAGGACTCTTTGGTAATTTGTAATAATTTTTTAGTTTCCGGAGCTACTTCGCCAATTTCAAAAGAATAAGCGTGATCGCCATGGTATCCGTTTTTATAAGCACCGCAATCTACCGAAATAACATCGCCGCTTTCTAAGGGTTTGTCATTCGGAATTCCGTGAACCACTTGTGCATTCGGACTCATACAAAGGGAGTTTGGGAAACCATATAATCCAAGGAAGCTTGGGACAGCACCGTGATCTCTGATGAATTCTTCGGCTAATTTGTCTAAATATAAAGTAGTCACGCCAGGTTTTATTTCCCTGGCAATCATTCCTAATGTTTTGGAGACTATTAAGGCACTTTCGCGCATTAATTCTATTTCTTCACGAGTTTTTTGGATAATCATAAGGCGTATTTTTCTGATTGCAAAAATACAACATTCTATTGATAATTCTTTAATTGAAATTCCAACATGAGTTTTGTCATATTTTTGTATCTTTTGAAGAATTAATTTTGTCTTAAAATTATAGAGGTATGAGTAAATATGTTTCAGCAGCCGAGGCTGTCAAAATTGTAAAATCAGACGATAGAATATATGTGCAAGCTGCTGCGGCTGCGCCAACGGTTTTGACCAAAGCTTTAGCAGAACGGGCTTCCGAATTGAAAAATGTTGAGGTTTGTCATTTACATACCGAAGGAGATGCACCCTATGCCAATCCGGAACTTTCAGAAAGTTTTCATGTCAATTCTTTTTTCATCGGTAAAAATGTAAGGCATACTTTAGCCGCAGGAAATGGTTCTTACACGCCTGTTTTCCTGAGTGAATTGCCTTATTTGTTTAGAAAAAAAGTAGTTTCGCTTGATGTTGTGTTTATTCATGTTTCGCCGCCGGACATTCACGGGTATTGTTCGCTTGGAGTTTCTGTAGAAGCCACTTTAGCAGCTATAGAAAGTGCAAAGACAGTTGTTGCACAAGTGAATCCGCGAATGCCACGAACTTTTGGTGACGGAATCCTTCATGTATCCGAAATCGATTATTTGGTTGAAGTTGATTTACCAATATTTGGTCATGAAATGGAGGTTATTTCTCCAATAGAAGATAAAATTGGAAGTTTTGTAGCCAGTTTGATTGAAGACGAAAGTACCTTACAAATGGGAATTGGTTCTATCCCGAATGCCGCTTTAACCAAACTATCAAATCATAAAAACTTAGGATTGCATACCGAAATGTTTTCGGATGGTGTAATCGATTTAATTGAGAAAGATGTGATTAATTGTAATTTTAAAGGGGTTAATCGTGGTCGTGCTTTGGCGACTTTTTTAATTGGTTCGCAACGATTGTATGATTTTGTAAATGATAATCCGTTTGTAGAAATGAGAGAATCATCCTATGTAAATGACACATCTAAGATTAGAAAAAATCCAAAAATGGTAGCTATCAATTCCGCTATCGAAGTCGATGTTACGGGACAAGTTTGTGCCGATTCTATTGGTGCCAGAATGTATTCGGGAGTAGGGGGCCAGATGGATTTTATCCGAGGCGCTTCTTTGAGCGACGGTGGAAAAGCGATTATTGCCTTGCCTTCAATTACTAAAAATGGAGAAAGTAGAATTGTTCCTTTTTTAAAGCAAGGGGCTGGGGTAGTAACAACGCGTTCCCATGTTCAATATATTATTACCGAAAACGGAATTGCCGATTTGTACGGTAAGACTTTAAAACAACGAGCAGTCGAGATGGTCAAAATTGCACATCCAAACCATCAGGAATGGATTGACAAAACGTATTTTGAAATGACAAATTGTAAATAAAAAAAGCTCCAATTTGGAGCTTTTTTGTTTTTTTACTTTTCGTAAGCATGTTTATAGGGTTGACCAGAAAGGATTTTCAGTAAGTCCTTTTCTAAAGTTTCAATAGGAGTTTCTACAATTCGGTTAATTTCTTTTTCATTTTTGTAGATAATAAAAGTTGGGACATTAGTAATATTCAATCGTGCTTCAAGATGTTCCGGAGTTGTTTTACTTCGGTCTACCGTGATTAATATTGCCTTTTTTAAATCAAAATTAATTTGTTTTAAAATCTTATAAAAACGGGGAACTTGATTCTGGCTGTCTTCACACCAGGTTCCCATGACTATTTTTATTGTAATATCCTCCGGTAAATTTTTTAATTTAATAATCGTTTCCGAATCTGGATTGTAATTTTCATAACCCGGAGTAAACCAAACGTCACAAGGAGCTTGTTGTAAATCGTTCATTGTTTTTTCGCCTGTTAAAAATTCAGGTGCAATTGGTTTTGGTTCTTGATTCTCCATAGGTTTTTCAGGTGTTTTTTCAGTTGGTGTTCCCACTACTTTTTGAGTGGATTTACATCCGATAAAGGCAAATAGTAAACTGGCAATTAGTATTTTTTTCATTTTAAACTTATAAAATTAACGAATGTCTGTTCATGACTTCCGGTTTTTCAATTCCCATTAAATCCAAAACAGTAGGAGCGATATCTCCTAACACTCCATCCTGGACAGGGATTAAATCTTTGTCGACTAATATAAACGGAACCGGATTTGTGGTGTGGGCCGTGTTTGGACTTCCGTCAGGATTGATCATGGTTTCACAATTTCCGTGATCGGCAATTACGATTGTAGTGTAATTATTCGCCAAAGCGGTTTTGACTACTCTTTCGACACATTTATCCACAGCTTCGCAAGCTTTTATAGCGGCTTCCATAACTCCGGTATGCCCTACCATATCGCCATTGGCAAAATTCAAACACACAAAATCCACTTCGCCTTTTTCGAGTTCCGGAACTAAAGCATCTGTTAATTCAAAGGCGCTCATTTCGGGTTTCAAGTCATAGGTGGCGACTTTTGGCGAAAATCTTAAAATTCTGGTTTCGCCAATAAAAGGTTCTTCTCTTCCGCCGGAAAAGAAAAAAGTTACGTGTGGATATTTCTCGGTTTCGGCTATTCGGATTTGCTTTTTATGGTTTTTTTCTAAAACTTCTCCGAGGGTTTCCGTGATATTGTCTTTTTCATAAATTACATGCATTCCTTTAAATGTACTGTCATAATTGGTCATGGTAACATAATACAAATTCAATTTGTGCATGTTGTGTTCGTGACAATCCATTTGGGTTAACACTTCTGTCAGTTGTCGACCTCTGTCGGTTCTGAAATTGAAGAATATCACCACATCATTTTCCTGAATGGTGGCTAACGGTTTGTCATTATCATCAACCATAATAATCGGTTGGATAAACTCGTCGGTAATCTCTTTAAGATAATCGTCCTGAATACTATCCACTGTATTTTTAGAATGTGCTCCGATTCCGTTCACTAGCAAATCATAAGCCAGTTTGATTCTTTCCCAACGTCGGTCGCGATCCATGGCATAATATCTTCCGATTACGGATGCTAATTTTACGGTGGTATTTTTGATGTGATTTTCTAAAGCCGAGATAAAAAACACACCTGATTTTGGATCTACATCACGGCCATCGGTGAAGGCATGAATGAAAACTTTTTCTAATCCGAATTCCTGAGTGGCATCAACCAATCCTTTTAGGTGTTCTATATGTGAATGTACACCGCCATCGGAAACCAATCCCAGCAAATGAACATTTTTGTTGTTGTCTTTTGCATATTGAAATGCATCAACCAATACTTTTTCCCGATTTAAAGTTTTGTTTTGAACGGCAAGATTTATTTTAGGCAAATCCTGGTAGATAATGCGTCCGGCGCCCAAATTCATGTGGCCTACTTCGGAATTTCCCATTTGTCCTTCAGGTAAACCTACGTTGAGCCCATCGGTTCGGAGCTGTGCATTGGGATAGATTCGGTACAAACTATTTATGAAAGGAATATTTGCATTGTCCGGAGCAGATACTTTCGGGTCTGGCGATTTTCCCCAGCCGTCGAGAATCATTAAAATCACTTTTTTATTCATGGTCTTATTTTTTAGCCCTGATGGCAGCGGCAGCCTTTTGCGTAAAAAACTAATTTTTTCTTAGCGGAAAAGAGCGACCCAAGGAAGCTCCTTTTGTGCTTTAGAAAAATAGATTTTTTGCAAAAGCTATAGCGGATAGCAGGTTTAGGCTTCAAATTTAAGGAATTATAACCAATTTTTGGCCTGATTGTAATCGATAAAATATTTTACGCTTACGGAAAAGACATGGCTTAAGGCATCATTGTTAAGCAAATTGGTCACGTTTTTCTCAAAATCTTTGTTGATATCAGTTTCGTAATTAAAGGCATTGTTTCGGTACAAAACGGATATTTGACTTCCGGGAGCAAACCACCAGGAATACGATAAATCTAAATTCCAGGAGTTGAGGTTTTTGTTTTTATTTTCGATAGGCGTATTACCGGAATAATCAATAAGTCTGCCGTTTTGTTCCAATGTCAGAAAGTTTTTGTTTTCTGAAAAAGACCAATATTGGCGCACCGAAAGATTGAAATTCATTCGGCTGTTAATCGAGTATTTTCCGGAAATCGAGTTGGAGTAAGTAATTACATTCCTGTTGCCAAAGACAATCATATCATTTGATGTTGCAGGATTATTATCCATATCAATGTCATCTGTGTTTACATACCCTTTGTTGTTGTTTTGGCGAAAAAAGTTAAAATTATAATTCATCGAAAACTTATCATTGAATCTAAATCTCGGGCCAAGGGAAAAACCATAAGAATTCCTGCCAGTTTCGTTAAAAATAGCATAAGACGGATTAAAATCGATAGCAAACTTGTTGTTGTAATTGGATGAAAAATAAAACCACCCACCCATTTTTGTTGGCGTAATTACATATCTGTTTTCGGCTCTTGGTTCGTAATAATTGTATGATTCCAATGGATTATAATCGATTCCGAATCCAAAATAATGATTTTTCTTATTGTTCAAATTTACGTTTACGTTAATATTGCTTCCTTGGATTTTTCCTGTTTCTTTTTGAAATTGGGAAAATACATTAATATTGGTATTAAAGGAATTGAAATACTTGGTTGGATTTAGGATTCTATAATTTGTATTACCATATAAGACATAATAATTGGTTTCGAAATTAATTCCAAGGTCATTGTTGTCATAATCCTTTGTTACCAAATCGCCACCAAAACTGTAGCGGTATTTTCCGCTGGTTTCGGCAAAATTCAATGTAGAGGAAACTCCTTTTTTGTCCTCGATAGCGTTAACGTAACTGTATTTAAGATTTCCGCTGACATTGTAGGTGTTTTTCTTGGTGTTTAAATCCCAAACCAAAGCAGAAACATTCGCGTCACGAAATTCTCCGTTTCGCGTCACATTTGTATTTACAAATGAAACTGACGAATTTTTACGGAAACGTTGGTCCAAAACTAACACATTATAATTGGTCAAAGGTTCTATTTCAACTCTTCGTGATTCTTGAGTGTCGGTATTGCGGACGATTACTGTTGTTTTCTCTGTTACCGCATTCAAAATTCCAATTCCTAATCCATCCTTTGTTCTGCCTGAAACTTTTAAAGCATTGATTAGACTTATATTATTTGGATATTCTTCAACTACTTCATCGGTAGCTGTTTCTGGATAGGTTGATGGACTTCCGCCGATTCTTCGGGAATATAATAGGTTTCCTTTATTGAACAAATCCGTTCCTTCGGTAAAAAAGGCGCGGTTCTCGTTGAATTGCTGTTCAAAAGGGCCTAAGTTTAAGATTTGATCATCGTATTTTGTTTGTCCAAAATCAGGAACAAGAATCATATCGAGCGTGAAGGCATCATTAATTCCGTATTTAATGTCTAATCCGCCTTTGAGTGTTCCTTTGGTTTTTTCTTGGCCTGCATTCAAATAAAAAGAAGAATACGGCATCAGGAAAAGCCTTGTGGGCGTTTTAATATTCTCGATTCCTTCCAGAGTTCCTGTTTGTTGTGTGAAAGTCCCAATTTTTGAATCAATAAAGTTCCAGGAATACTTTTGGCGATCCCGTTTTATTTCCCTGAAAAAGTTGACACCCCAGGTTTGTTTATTCTCCCCGGAAAAGCGCAAGGCAGCATAAGGAATACGCATTTCGACAACCCAGCCAAATTTGGTGATGGTGGCTTTACTTTTCCAAATGGCATCCCAAGAGTAATCTTCCCCATTTGTATCTGTCGCTAAACAATCTGATTGCCCGTCGGCAGCGGTAACAAAAAATCGAAAATCCTGTTGTCCGTCGTTAAATCCGTTTATAAAAATTCCAAAAAAATCGCAGGCTCCGAAGTTATCGCGTTGCACAATTTCTTTTAGAATTTTTTCAGGTTCGTCATCATATAATAAAGCACCAACATATATGGCATCATTATCATATACAACTTTCACTTCGGTTTTTTTATTTTCTGCAATGGGTTTCCCGTTATCGGGTTCGAACATGACAAAATCGGTGGCAATAGGAACGGTTTTCCAAATTTCTTCATCCAGATTTCCATCGATCGTAATATCGCCGGGAGTGGACATGGTTTTTAATATCTTTTTCTGACCATAGCTGATGGAGCAGAAAAGGATAAAGCTGAGCATTAAAATTTTTTTCATTTGATTGATTGATGATTGATGGGGCAAAATTATCTATAAAACCAGCAATCACAATTATTTTATAATTTTATTAAGAAAATGTGGCATGGTTCTTATTAATAGTCTTCCGAAATATTTATTGTTACAATTTTCAGAAAGTATTTTCAGTCAGAGTGATAGTTAGTCTCATTGTAACCAATTCATAAACATCATTTTAAATGTTAAAAAGCTGAATTTATTTATTCAAAAAAACATTTTTAAATTATTTAACGCCTTGTTGAGCAATAAATCTGTCAAAGTACCCGTTATCCGTATAGTATTGAAAGATTTAGTTTTAGATTTAAACCAGAATAAAGCTTATTTAATAGCATAGAAATCTAAAAAATATCGATAAAGTGTTAAATTTTACCGATAAAAGGCATAAAAATTCCTGATGTTATTATTATTTTTATATTTTTGACTTAAATAAAACAACCACACAATGCATACATTTTCAATTATTTACAAAATCCTTCCCGTTTTAGTTTTCTTTTTATCATCATTTTCATCAAATGATGCGCATCTAAAACACACAGCAAAACCAAAATTAATCGCGAGTACTACTAAATCCAATTTCGAAATGAAAGTGGAAGCAATATATAGTAAGTTACACTCCAATAATTTTGCATTGCCAAAACTGGAAAGTTTCTCCAAAGCTTTAGAAGGATTTTATGATTTGAAAGAAAAAGGATTGATTCAAAAAAATGTTTTAACCTTAATTGATTTTAGTTTATCATCTAACGTTAAAAGACTTTGGGTAATCGATTTGACTACCAACACCATTTTATACCATTCTCTAGTGGCACACGGAAGAAATACAGGGGATGAATTTGCAAATAGCTTTTCGAATTCTGCACAATCTTTCAAAAGCAGTCTGGGTTTCTACGCTACAGGAGAAATTTATAGCGGAAAACACGGCATGTCTTTAAGACTAGACGGTTTAGAAAGAGGCGTAAATGACAACGCAAGAGGAAGAGGCGTGGTAATGCATGCAGCGGATTATGTTTCTAATTCATTTGTTAAAAACCATAGCAGATTAGGAAGAAGCCAAGGTTGTCCTGCTTTACCGGCAGAATTATCAAAAGATATCATCAATACGATTAAAAACAAATCGTGTTTGTTTATCTATCATCCGTCAAGAAGCGCAAAATCAGCTTCTAAATTAGTTTCTTAATTTAGGTTACAATTTTTTAGAGAAGATAAAAATAGGGTAATGGTTTAATTTAACCATTACCCTATTTTTTTAAATTGTATATAATGCTCACCGACATCTGCAATATCAAAAGAGTCTCCAATAATTTGATAGCCTAATTTTTCATAAAATCCCACAGCAACAATTCGGGCATTAAACCAAATCATCGCTCCGTTTTGCCCTTTAATATAATTTTCGGCATGTCTGACCAATGTTTCCCCAAAGCCTTTCTTCTGATGATCCTCTAAAACAGCCATCCCACGAATTTGAAATTGGCTTTCTTCGTCAAATAACTTGTTTTGCGCTTTAAATATCGAAATCACACCTATTAGGTTGTTTTCTTGAAAGAATCCAAAATGTCTCGTGGTTTCTAAATCATCGCCATCAAAATGACAGCTTTCTATCGGTTTACCTGCTCGCAGGACTGGATGTCTTACCGAAAATGTTTCGATTGAAGGAATTTCTCTGATGTTTTGCATTATTTTAAAATTATTTTTTTGGTGTGAATAAAGAGATAACAATTTAGTATTAAATTATTTATGCTCTAAATACACTGTTTTAAATGAGGCTTCACGCATAAGTTTGTTATTTTTATTGAAAAAAACTTGCATCTAAGCTGAATTATTATTTATATTTGCACCGTTGTTAATGCGAAAGTAGCTCAGTTGGTAGAGCTCCAGCCTTCCAAGCTGGTTGTCGCGAGTTCGAGCCTCGTCTTTCGCTCTTTATAAAAACCGAAACATTTGTTTCGGTTTTTTTTTTTTGTTATAAACCCGTCAGATTTTTCAATCCTGCCGGGTTTTATTATTTAATAAAACTCAAATCACTTCCGCTTTCTAATTCTTCAGGGATTTGGTTTTGTCTAAAAAGGCTTGCCGCCAGATTTCCTTTTAAGGTTATTTTTTCGTCTTTCACCTCTAGCCAGCTTCCTTCACGCAATCCTAAAACGGGCAAAGTATTAAACTGATGGAATTCTTTAATCCGGGTTTCACGCGTTTCACCCATATGTGTCGATTGTGAATCAGCATCAATATAATGTACATTTAAATTAAAGGGAATCAATCCCAAAGTCTGAAAGCTCGGCGGATAAATAATAGGCATGTCATTCGTAGTTTGCATCGTAAGTCCGCAAATGTTGCTTCCGGCACTTGTTCCCAAATAAGGCGTTCCTTTTTTTACAGTTTCGGCAAGAACAGTCATGGCCTTGTTTTTATACAATTGGCTGACCAGTAAAAATGTATTACCGCCGCCAGTGAAAATACCTTCAGCATTTTCGATAGCCTCTGTTGGGTTTTCAAATTCGTGAATTCCTTTGACTGCTATGTTTATTTTGGCGAAAGCCGAACGTACCTTTTCGGTATATTCATCATGCGAAATACCACTTGGTCTGGCATACGGAATGAAAAGCAGTGTTTTGCAATTTTCGAAATGAGGAACCAATTCGGGTAAAATATATTCCAGATAGTCCCCACCGTGGACAGTTGAAGTGCTGGCAATAATACAATTTTTCATTTTTTTCGGATAAATGGGATTACGTCAAAATTACGGTATTTTTTAAATGACAGTTCTAAAATCGGACTACTTTATTTATTAACACAATTTTACCAAGTCGTTAATATTTAATTTGGAAGGCATTAGGATACTTTTACAACTCAAACCAATTTGGTTTTGAGTATGATTTATGAAAAAATTTGTAGTTGCGTTTTTAATTTTAATTTTCGGATCCCATACTTTGTGGTCGCAAGAAGAGGTTCGTAAAACAATACAAGGAAAAGTAACGGCAGAAGCTGCTGACTTGGAAGGGATTTATGTAGTTAATTTGAAAACCGAAAAAACAGTAATCACAAAAAATGGCGGTTATTTTACTATTCCGGCTGTTGAAGGAGATACTTTAATGTTTACTGCGGTTGAGTTCAAAGGGAAAAGAATGGTGATTACAAAAGCTGATTTAGAAAAAGATTTGGTTTTTATCAAAATGGAAATGATAGTGAATCAATTGAAAGAAGTCATGATTTTTCAACACAAAAATATTAATGCGGTGTCATTAGGGATTATTCCAAAAGGGCAAAAATCATATACACCGGCAGAAAGAAAACTCAAAGCCGCAAACGGACTTGATTTTGCCGGAAACTCAGATGGAACTTCGGGTGTTGCATTTTCTGCGGATCCATTGTTGAATTTGCTTTCCGGAAAAACAGCAATGCTGAAAAAAGAACTCGAAGTGGAACGAAAAGAGTTTTGGATGGAAAAAATTAATCAAATGTTTGATGAAAATTATTTTGTCCAAAAACTAAAAATACCAGTTGATTATGTCAAAGGGTTTGAGTATTATATTGTTGAAAATAATAGATTCATAGAAACACTAAAATCTAAAAATAAATCAATGACTAATTTTTTGATGGGAGAATTGGCAGTACAATATAACGAAATGATAGCTTGTGAACTCGAATAATACTTTACTGTTGGTTTTGTTTTTGCTGACTCAAATTGCCTTTGGGCAAACGGACGGCGAGAAGTTAATTCATGGAAAAATTTTCGCTGATTCTACTTCTGTCGATAGAATTGATGTGGTGAATTTAGTAAACGAAAAAGTAACCAGAACCGATAAAAATGGAGACTTTTTTATTTTAGCGAAAGCCGGTGATGTATTGGTTTTTTCGGCTATAAATTTAGATTTCAAACGTAAAGTAATTGAAGAAGAAGATTTAAAATTGGATGTAGTCATTATAAATATGACTCCTAAAATCGAGGAACTCAACGAAGTAATTGTAAAAAACAAATCCACTGAAGGGATAAGTATTATAAGTGGACAAAAAAGCTATACTCCTGCCGAAAGAAAATTATACACTGCAAAATCAGGAATTTTAGATCGGCCAATAAACTGGATATCAGGACGAACCGCCATGCTGGAAAAAGAGGTCGTGGTAGAACGAAAAGAACGATTATTGTCTAAAATAGAAATACTTTATGAAGATAAATATTATATAGAAACCCTGAAAATCCCCTCTCATTACATTAGAGATTTTCAATATTATAGCATAGAAGACGCTAGTTTTGTTGCCGCTTTAAAAGCCAAAAATAAAGGCATGATGCGTTTTTTGATTGGAAAATTGGCAGTAACTTATAACCAAATCATTGCAAATGAAAAGTAAGTTTGAAATCCTTATTTTGTGTTTGTTTTGTCAATTTTGTTTTAGTCAGGCATCAGACAGAAAACCATTGCATGGGCAGGTTGTAAACGATTCGATTCAGTTAGAGAACGGCTCTGTTTATAATATAAATTCGAAGAAAAGAACATTCATCAGTCCGGATGGTTTTTTTGATTTGATGGCAAAAGAAAAAGACACGTTGCTTTTTTCAGGTTTTGCATTTAAATCTAAATCAATAGTTCTTTCAGAAAAAGATTTTACCGCGACACTTTTAATCGTAAAACTACAAGCCTTTACAAATCAGTTAGAAGAGGTAATTGTTTCTAAAAAGCGAAATGTAGGTCCTGTTTTTGATTTAAAAGCAATTGCAGACATGGAATTTTTTGATGATGAAAAATCTTCTCCCAAAAACAGATTAATGCCGCCAGATGGAAGTATTGAAAATGGAGTAAACTTTGTCCGGCTCTTTTCGGATATAGTTGGATTAATTAAAGGGGAGAGCAAAAAGGAAAAAGAATTTGTCTCGGATAAAAATTTCATTGAAGTTACTAAACAAGCAATCAAACAAGTCTTTTTTACCAATACATTGAAGCTGAAAGAGGACGAAATTGGACTTTTTCTTATCTTTTGTGAGAATGATTCCAAATCAAGAACACTCTTAACATCTGAATCCGAATTTGAATTGATTGATTTTCTAATTACGAAAAGCAAGGAATTTAAAAGTTTAACTACATTTGAAAAATGAAAAAGATAATCTCATATACCTTGTTAGGCCTAGTTTTTTTGACATTAACCTCATTTGGTGTTCATAAATTTTACGTGTCCATTTATCAGATTAATTATGCTCCCGAGAAGAAAATGCTTCAAATCACGTCGCGCATTTTTATTGATGATCTGAATGATGTTTTGTTTAGAAACTTCAACAAAAAAACGCATTTGGGTGAACAAAATGAATCTCCGGAAGATATTATTTTAATGAAAAAATACATTTCTGATCATTTTTCCATAAAGGTAAATGGTCAGCAAAAAGCCATCAATTATTTGAGTAAAGAACTCGAAGGCAATGTGGTTATTTGTTATTATAACATCAAAGATATTTCAAAAATTAAGACCTTAGAGATTCAAAATACCGTTTTAATCGATTTGAATTCAGAACAGCAAAACATTATCCAGACTACGATTTCCGGAAAAAAACAAAATTTATTGTTGACTGATGGAGAAATTAAAGGGTTTTTAAAATACTAGCAAATTAATTTACTTCAATAAAAATAATTACTTTTAACACCCGAAAGTTATTTTGTCATTTATATATCTCAATTTATGAAAAAGATTGCATCCGTTTTCCTCTTATTTTTTACATTGATTTCTGTCGCAACTTTTGCACAGGAAATAAAAGAGACCACGAAACCAAAAGAATCAGGACACGAAGACGTTAACAAATTCAGACAAATGTATGATTTGTTAGCTACGCCAAATATGTACAGAACCGCTTCGGGTGCTCCTGGTCCTGAATATTATCAGCAACAGGTAGATTACAAAATGGATATCGAGCTGGATGATAAAAACACAAAGTTGTACGGTGTTGAAACCATTACTTATCATAATAATGCCAAAGAATCTTTGGATTATTTATGGGTTCAATTGGATCAAAATCAAAAAGCAAAAACCTCGAAATCACCATTGGTGGTAAACGAAAAAATGAATCAGTCATTTGGGCTTGATGATTTTTCCAGAAAATACATGGAAGAAAAATTCGATGGTGGTTTTAAAATTGAATATGTAAAAGATGCCAATGGTAAAGCATTGCCTTTTACAACGAATCAAACCATGATGCGTATCGATTTGCCAAAACCATTAAAGCACGGAGCGACCATTTCTTTTTCTATAAAATGGTGGTATAATATCAATAATTATATGGTTGAAGGCGGTCGTTCAGGATACGAACATTTCCCGAAAGACAAAAATAATCTATATGTAATCGCCCAATTCTATCCAAGAATGGCAGTTTACAATGATGTTGAAGGCTGGCAAAACATGCAGTTTTGGGGTAATGGAGAATTTGCGTTGCCTTTCGGAAACTTCGAAGTGAATATTACTGTTCCGGCAGATCACGTGATGGAAGCAACCGGAGTTTTACAAAACAGAAGTGACGTCTTTACCGCAGAACAAGTGAAAAGATATGCTTTAGCCGAAAAATCATTCGAAAAGCCTGTAATAATTGTTACGCAAGCCGAAGCAACAGTAGCTGAAAAATCGTTTTCCGACAAGAAGAAAACATGGAAATATAAAGCGGAAAACGTAAGAGATTTTGGAATTGCCACCTCAAGAAAATTTATTTTTGATGCGATGGCCGTACAATTAGGAGGCAAAACCGTGATGGCAACTTCATTATATCCGAAAGAAGGAAATCCATTATGGGAACAATACTCGACAAGAGCAGTGGCACATACTTTAAAAAGTTATTCAAGCCATACTTTTGATTATCCTTATCCGAAAGCAGTTTCAGTTAACGCACAAGACCAGGGAATGGAATATCCAATGATTTGCTGGAATTTTGGTCGTCCTGATGAAGACGGAAAATATTCTGACCGGGTAAAATATGGTATGTTGGGTGTGATTATTCACGAAGTGGGACATAACTTCTTTCCAATGATTGTCAATTCAGATGAGCGTCAATGGACCTGGATGGACGAAGGATTGAATACTTTTATGGAATATTTAGCAGAAATCGAATGGGAAGCCACATTTCCTGTAGATCGCGGTCCTGCCAAAATGATTGTTCCTTACATGAGCGGCGACCAGAAAGGATTAGAGCCTATTATGTCGAATTCTGAAAGTCTTCGTCAGTTTGGGAATAACGCTTACGGAAAACCTGCGGCAGCTTTAAATATTTTGAGAGAAACCATCATGGGTAGAGAATTGTTTGATTTTGCTTTCAAAACCTTTGCAAACCGATGGAAATTCAAACATCCAACACCAGAAGATTTCTTTAGAACCATGGAAGATGCTTCGGCAGTCGATTTGGATTGGTTTTTCAGAGGTTGGTTTTACACCACTGATTTTAATGATATTGGAATAAAAGAAGTAAAAAGATATTTTGTAAGCAGTGAAACTCCAAAAGAAGCTGTCGATAAAAAACCAACCCGAAGAAGAAGACCTGCTCCGGCTGGACCTTTAGTCTATATGATTGCCGAAGGAAGCGCCGATTTTAAACCTGAAATGGACAAAGCATTCGATACGTCAGCCGTTCAAACTTTAGCCGACTATCTTCAGGCGAATTTTTCTTCAGACGAAAGAGCAAAATTAACCACGCCAAAGCATTTTTATCAAGTGACCTTCAATAAACCCGGAGGATTGGTAATGCCGATTATTGTTGAAATTACTTTTGAAGACGGAACCAAAGAAAATCATACTTTCCCGGCACAAATTTGGAATATGAATGACTCTGAAGTATCCCGCACTTTCGCCACTCAAAAAGCGATTTCAAAAATAGTGGTTGATCCAAAAGAAGAAACTGCCGATATTGATACTTCAAATAATATCTGGCCAAAAGGAGAAGTGAAATCTAAATTTGATTAACAATTAATTATTATTTTTTAAAAAATTGCTTCTCAAAAACTTTGTAACTTTGCAACAAAATAAATTGATATGTTTGGAATTGGCGGAGGGGAATTAATTTTCATCCTATTTGTAGTACTAATGCTTTTCGGGTCTGACAAAATTCCTGAAATCGCACGTACCATGGGAAAAGCAATGGCACAATTAAAAAATGCAACAAACGACATTAAAAGCGAAATCCAAAAAGGGGCCGAAGCCAATGGTTTCGACACGAAAACCCTGACGAGTTTCACTGGTGATATAACCTCAGAAATCAACAAAGCAAAAGACAGTCTTCTGGGCGATACAACAGCCCAAATCGAGAAAGCAAAAGAAGAAATTGACGACATTACAGGCCCTATAAAACGTCAGATGTAATGTTGGAAAAAATATTAGCTCTCGATACCGAATTATTTATTTACCTAAACAGTCTGGGTTCCGAAACCTATGACGGGCTTTGGTTATTAATTACCAAACAAATCAATTGGATTCCACTTTTCATACTGTTGGCCTATCTTATTTTTAAAAAATTAGGAACAAAACAAGCCTTACTTCTACTGCTATTTGTAGCCCTTTTGGTTACAGTAACAGACCAGGCGACCAACTTTTCCAAAAACGCAACCCAAAGACTGCGGCCTTGCAATAATCCGGAAATAAATTCCTTTATCAGAGTAGTGCAGCAAAGGGATTCATTCAGTTTTTTCTCCGGTCACGCCGCAAATACAATGGCTGTTGCCACGTTTTTATTTCTAATAATGAAACGCTATTTTAAATACTTCGGAGTATTGTTTTTGTGGCCATTAATCTTTGCTTACAGCAGAATATACCTCGGATTGCATTATCCAATAGATATAATTAGCGGGTATTTGTTTGGCGCAATTCTTGGTTTTTTGATGTATAAATTGCATCAGGCAGCACAAAAAAAATATTTCCCGGAAAGAACATAAGGAGCGAAAAGCTTGGGATTTTTCAATAAATCATATTCCTGCTGTACGCTATATCTTTTTCTTTTTAAATAAAAAAGAAAAAGGATGCCGCTGACATCAGGGCTAAAAGACGAATCATTTTAACTTCCGAATTGTCTGGACTAAAGAACCCTACTCACCGTCAATCCATCGCGAATAGGCAATAAAACAGTTTCTACTCTTGGATCGCTATTCAATAATTGGTTGTATTCCAAAAGCACTTTCGTACTCAAATCATTGGGATGCAAAGGTTCTAAAACTTTACCGCTCCACAATACATTGTCCGAAAGGATAATTCCGCCTTTGTTCATTTTCGGAACCATCAATTCAAAATAGTTGAGGTAGTTTTCTTTGTCAGCATCAATAAAAACCAAATCGAATTTCACATCAAGTGTCGGGATAATGTCAATCGCTTCACCCAAATGTTGTACAATTTGACTTCCCCAAGGCGATTTGTCAAAATATTTTCGCTGAAAATCAACCAACTCTTCTTTAATGTCAATGGTATGAAGCATTCCATTCTCCTGCATGCCTTCGCAAAGACACAAAGCCGCATAACCCGTATAAGTGCCAATTTCAAGAATATTTACCGGACGAATCAATTTAGACAACATACTCAAAACACGCCCTTGAAAATGACCGCTCAACATTCTGGGCAACAAAATTTTCTGGTACGTTTCTTTGTTCAGAGCAGCTAGTAATGCAGGTTCTTTTTGAGAATGCTGTTCGATATAATCTTCTAGGTCTTGGGAAATGAAGTGCATTGTTCTAAATTTTTCACAAAATTACAAATAACCAAATTCACAAATAACCAAAACCTCAAAATACTTGCTAACTTTGCACCATGCAAATCGAGAAAAAAGACATACGGGCATTATCAAAAGAACAATTACGTGATTTTTTTGTTGCCAATAACGACAAAGCCTTTCGGGGCAATCAAGTCTATGAATGGTTGTGGAGCAAAGGTGCACACAGTTTTGAAGATATGACCAATGTTTCGAAAGAAACCCGTGCCATGCTGGAAACCAGCTTTGTTATCAATCACATCAAAGTCGATACGATGCAACGCAGTGAAGACGGAACGGTGAAAAATGCCGTTCGTTTGCATGATGGTTTGGTGGTCGAATCGGTTTTGATTCCAACTAATACCAGAACCACTGCTTGTGTTTCCAGCCAGGTTGGCTGTAGCTTAGACTGTAACTTCTGTGCCACAGCACGATTAAAAAGAATGCGAAATTTGGAGCCGGGAGAAATCTACGATCAGGTTTTAGCTATAGATAAAGAAAGTCGATTGTATTACAATCATCCTTTATCGAATATTGTTTTCATGGGAATGGGCGAGCCGTTAATGAATTATAACAATGTTTTGAAAGCAATCGACATGATAACTTCACCGGAAGGTTTAGGAATGTCGCCAAAAAGAATTATGGTTTCGACTTCGGGAGTGCCCAAAATGATAAAAAAACTCGCCGATGATGAAGTGAAATTCAAACTCGCTGTTTCTTTACATTCAGCCATCGATGAAATCCGTTCCAGAATTATGCCGTTTAGCGCTAATTTTCCTTTAGCAGATTTGAGGGAGTCATTAGAATATTGGTACAGAAAAACAAAAAGTAAAATATCCTACGAGTATGTGGTTTGGGAAGGAATTAACGATAATAAAGAGTCTATTGATGCCTTGGTCAAATTCTGTAAATATGTTCCTTGCAAAGTGAATCTTATTGAATATAATCCAATTGATGATGGAGAATTTCAACAAGCATCCCCAGAAGCAATAGACGCCTACATAAAAGCGCTTGAAACAAGTGGGATTGTAGTTAAAGTAAGGAGAAGTCGAGGGAAAGACATTGATGCGGCCTGCGGGCAATTAGCAAATAAAGAAGTATAAAAAAACGTCCTGATTCTTCAGGACGTTTTTTTATGAATCAATATATATCTTAGTTTCCTAAAGTAATTGTATTTGTAACACCGTTGATGGTAACAGTGGCTACATTATCACAAACGCCATTTCCATAATCTAACACGGCAGTTACATTGTTTCTTACAATTGTAATTGCCCCGCTAACGATATAATTGCAATTCATACGAACTGTCAAAGGTGTTGTAATTGTAGACGTTTGAACGGCTGCGTTTGGTAAAGTGGTAGTCCAATTTCCGGTAATTACAAATACATTGTCTATCCAAACCAATGGCGTGTCAAAACCTTCAACCATTTCTCTGACACGAGTTCCAACGCGAGTATAAACATTTCCGTTCGGATAAGTTACGCTCATATCAATAGTCATGTTGGCAACAGGATGGATGGCTTGGTTTGCAGTTGTGCTTTGCAAAGATCTTACAATAGTTTTGTTTCCTTGGATCAGTTTCGCATTGTGATAGAAATCTATAAAACTATAGGTTATAGTATGTGAGGGTTGATTGAAATCAGTGCTTCCGCTCACAATTATTATTCCTGTTAAAATATTTCCGTTTGGCATGGCACAACCGGTAGTTCCAAAATCAATTGTTCTGGTCCAGGTATTTCCCGAAACGACCGTTGTTAAGGTTGCGCAAGCAGGGAGAATACTTTGCGGAGCATCTCCGGAATTTTCTTGAACATTATATTGGTCTTCAACAATTTTTGAGACATCATCAGTAATTTCATCAATTTTTGCATTTACATTCGCTTCATCAGCAGATAAAGTGGAAGAATTTCCTGCATCATCTTTAGTGTCACAACTGTTAAAAGTTAATAAAAAAAGCAACATTCCGAATAATAAAATTTTTGTTTTCATAATTTATTAATTTTTTAAGTTTAATTTAAGACTAATTTAAGCATAAAAGGTTTAATGTCAATAAAATAAATTACAAATTTTAACTTTTGCAACTTTACTCCTTAATATTGTATCTTTGAAAAATCAATGAAAATCACAGAGCAAATAAAACAGCCCATCCTTCAGGAAATGGAACTTTTTGAAAAGAAGTTTCATGAATCGATGACTTCAAATGTGGCGCTGCTCAACCGAATCACCTATTATATCGTTAATCGAAAAGGAAAACAAATGCGTCCGATGTTTGTTTTTCTGACTGCCAAAATGCTTTCCGACGACGGCACGGCAAATGAGAGAACCTATCGAGGAGCTTCAGTGATTGAGTTGATTCACACTGCAACTTTAGTCCACGATGATGTGGTTGATGACAGTAATCGCAGAAGAGGTTTTTTCTCGATTAATGCACTTTGGAAAAATAAAATAGCCGTTTTAGTTGGTGATTATTTATTATCTAAAGGACTGTTGCTATCTATTGATAACGGAGATTTCGATTTATTGAGAATTATTTCGGTGGCGGTTCGTGAAATGAGCGAAGGCGAGCTACTCCAAATCGAAAAAGCACGAAGATTAGACATTACCGAAGACATTTATTACGAAATTATCCGAAAGAAAACAGCTACATTAATTGCGGCTTGTTGTGCCCTTGGTGCAAAATCAGTTATTGAAGATGAT
>NZ_DATDPV010000044.1:0-5708 GCF_035292545.1 Flavobacterium sp.
CATTGTTTGTAAAACGTCTGGTTCAATCAATCCGGGTAAAATGCCAAATTTCTTTGGTTTTACCTCTAATGAGCCATCTTCATTTTTTGAGATTCCGGAAGTCAGATAGTGTTGTGCAATCACTTCTGTCAGGGTTTCAATAAAAGGATTGAGGTATATTTTAGGACAGTTTTCTTGAAGCAAACTTTTGGCAGTTATTGTTTTGGAACTATAACCCATACAACTGATTTGAATATCACTAACGGTATGTTTATTAAACTTAAAATAACCATTTTTGTTCGAAACTATATATTGATTTTCATTGGGAATTTTTAATATTGCATTTTCTATAGGTGTATTTGTTTCCGCGTCAAAAACATAACCACAAAGCGATTTCTTATTTGAAATTGTGATGTATTTTTCATCTAAAACTTCTATAGAAAGCAGGGTATTTTGTCTAATATAGTTTAGTTTTTCAGTTAATGAAAAAGCAGTACTTGGCGGTGTTAATTTGAAAATTGAAATTTCTTCATCGATAGAATTAAATTCCACACCATGCTGATTAGAAATGGCCGTAAGAATCTCCTGGAGCGGCACTCCTGCGTTCTTTTTTTCTTGTGAAAAAACAGATTGAAAAACAATAAGGAATAACAAAAGTTGTAAAAAATACTTATTGATTTTTTGGGTCATTTGATAGTAGGATCAATTTTTTATCAGTTTTCATTGGTTTTAAATGATAAGTTGTACTTATAATTTTTAACGCTACCTCTATATCATTTGTTGGGAGCGTTCCCGAAAATTTTTGTTCAGAGGTGATATTTTTTAGTACAATAGTAATGTTGTATTGTCTTTCAATTTCTGCAATAACATCGACCAGATGTTCGGAATTAAATTTCATTTCGTTCTTCATCCAGCTTGGTTGTGATTGATTTGAAGACAAAGCATCAATTTCTTTTCCATCTTGAACCACTACGATCTGACCTTTTGTAATAAATGTCTTTTTTCCATTGAATTGTACTTTCACTTTGCCTTCAAAACATTCTACTTCAAAACGGTTTTTTCTCGATTTTACATTAAATTGTGTCCCTATAACCGTTACTTTTCCCAAGGGAGTATTCACGTCAAATGTTTTTCCTTCGGCTACTTTAAAAAAGGCTTCGCCACGGAGACTACATTCCCGACTATTTTTCCAATTGTTTTTTTTGTAGGTCAATTCAGAAACTGCGTTTAAGACCACTTGGGAATTATCAGGCAATAAAAAGGAATTTCTTGTTCCTGCTTCGGCTATTTGGGTTTTTGAGTCAAGGTTTGAATAAAGAAATCCAATCCCGATAAATAGGATAATCATAGCGGCAACTTTCCATATCCAATGATTTTGAAGCGAAAAAACGGGCCTGCTTTTTTTGGATTGCAGCACTTTTTGATAAGTGGCGTCAATATCAAATTCAGGCGCTTTAAACTCGCCTGAATAATCCTTTATTTTCTTATAAGTATGATACTCTGGCGTTTTCTCGAAAGCATCTAACTCGCTCTCTGTCATTTCTCCAGCCAACCATTTTGCTAAATAATAATTCTCTTTCATCATTTCTGATTTTATATTAAACAGATAAGTTTTCCAAAACCCTACCTAATGTTGTCAATTTCTTTTCTAAGGGATACTAAGGCACCGTGAATCCTTTTCTCTACGGCTTTTATGCTAATATTTAATATTTCTGAAATTTCTTTGTATTTCTTTCCTTCGATTCTATGCAATAAAAAAGCGGTTCGTTGTGCTTCTGTTAAGTTGTCTATTGCTTTTAGAAGCTTAATTTTAAATTCATTTTCTTCTAAAATAAATTCGGGACTTTCCGAAGTATGCTGAATCGGATTTGAATTTTTTGCATATTCTAAAACTACTTTTTTATGTGCGATTTGGTTTAATGAAATATTATTGGCAACTGTATATAGAAAAGATTTGGCTTTGTCCGATGGTACATTAGCACAATTTTGCCAAAGCTTTATAAATGCTTCTTGACAAATGTCTTGGGCTTGTTCGCTGTTCCCAAATTTGTAGTACAGGTAGTTTTGTAAAACTTTTGCATTACTTTTAAAAAAGTTCAGAAAAATTATTTCATCACAAATGCCTAAAAATGAGGATTTTTCCATAAACTTAAAAAATATTTACGAGTAAAATTAAAAAAAAATAGTTCTGTGGTAGGGTATTTTTGTTTTAATTTGTTTTACTATCAAACTATAAATATTTTCCATTATGAAAAAGCTTCTAAAATCCATTTCAGTATTAGGTCTTTTTTCGACCTTAATGTTTACTTCATGTCAAACTGAAGAAAATGTAGTAATTGATAGTCCGCAAAATTTAACTAAAATTGCGCCATTAACTATGTTAATTTCCAGAGTTGCACAAAGCTCAACTTCTCAAGATAACGTTTTGGACAGTAGCAGTTGTTTTAATGTAAATCTTCCCGCGACTGTTTTTGTTAATGGTCAGCAAGTAGTGGTGGAAACAGCCGCTGATTATGCAATTGTTCAAAATATTTTAAATGAGTTTAATGAAGATGACGATTCATTAACTTTTGTTTATCCGATAACAATCACTTACGCTAATTATAGTACTCAA
Source organism: Flavobacterium sp. (assembly GCF_035292545.1). GTDB lineage: Bacteria > Bacteroidota > Bacteroidia > Flavobacteriales > Flavobacteriaceae > Flavobacterium. The sequence goes on from NZ_DATDPV010000044.1 coordinate 2,594, forward strand.
ATAATTGCTAATGCAGATCAATTAGAGAATGTTATAGATGGCTGTGGTGAAGATAATGATATTGATGAAATCGAGTGTTTGTTAATTAATTATCCAATAACAATTTCATTTTACGATGCAGCAAATCAGACTCCTTCGTCAATAACAATCAATAATGATGCAGAATTGTATAATTTCTTTAATGATTTTGATGATGATGATTATGCACAAATTAATTATCCGATAGCTGTAACAACTTCGAATGGACAGCAAACAACTATAAGTAACAATGATCAATTAGAAGATGCGATAGAAGCAGCTGAAGACACTTGTAATAATGATGAGGATGTTGATGATGATGACAATGATGATTCAGACAACACACCAATTTCTCCAAATTTCACTGCTGCACTAACGGCTGGATCCTGGTCAGTTACTTATTTCTTTGATGAAGTAAATGAAACTGCGAATTATACAAACTATGCATTTACGTTCAATGTAAACGGCTCAATAAATGTTATAGGAAACGGATTGAATTTATCTGGTGTTTGGAGTGCCTATGTTGATGATAATGAAAATACACTAGAATTGGATTTTTCAGCTTCACAATTGGAAGAATTGGGTGATGATTGGGAAATTATTGAATATACACCAACCTTAATTCGTCTTAAAGACGTAAGCGGAGAAAATGGGGAAGTAGATTATTTAACATTTACGAAAAACTAAAATAAAAATTTTAAAAAGTTTTTGTTCTGTAATATAACCAGTCTATTTTTAGACTGGTTTTTTTATTAAAATAATCCGTAAAACTTAAAAATCAAATCCTTAAATTTGCACTTCAATAAAAGACACCAATATGTTCGATAATTTAAGCGATAAACTAGACAAAGCCTTTCATGTCCTAAAAGGACACGGAAAAATAACCGAAATAAACGTAGCTGAAACTCTAAAAGAAGTACGTCGTGCTTTATTGGATGCCGATGTGAATTTTAAGATTGCGAAAGATTTTACCACTAAAGTAAAAGAAAAAGCGATTGGCCAAAATGTATTAACCACGCTTCAGCCAGGACAGTTATTGGTAAAGTTGGTTAAGGATGAACTAACGGAATTAATGGGTGGCGAAGTAGCCGGTATTAATCTTTCCGGAGCACCAACCGTGATTTTAATGTCTGGTTTACAAGGTTCTGGGAAAACGACTTTTTCCGGAAAATTGGCTAATTTCCTTAAAACAAAAAAGAACAAAAAACCGCTTTTAGTAGCGTGTGATATCTACCGTCCGGCGGCAATCAACCAGTTGCACGTGGTCGGGGAGCAAATAGGCGTAGAGGTTTACTCTGAACCGGACAATAAAAATCCTGTTGAAATTGCCCAAAACGCGATCAAACATGCCAAAGCGAATGGTTTCAATGTTGTAATTGTCGATACCGCCGGTCGTTTGGCTGTTGATAAAGAGATGATGGATGAAATTGCCCGTGTTCACAAAGCAATCCAACCCCAAGAAACCTTGTTTGTTGTTGATGCCATGACGGGTCAGGATGCCGTGAATACTGCAAAAGCGTTCAATGACATATTGAATTTTGATGGTGTAATCCTTACCAAATTAGACGGTGATACTCGAGGTGGAGCAGCAATTTCTATCAAATCGGTGGTTAATAAACCGATTAAATTTGTGGGAACAGGGGAGAAAATGGATGCCATTGATGTATTCTATCCCGTTCGTATGGCAGAACGTATTCTCGGAATGGGAGATGTTGTGTCTTTGGTAGAAAGAGCGCATGAGCAATTTGATGAAGAAGAATCAAGAAAATTACAAAAGAAAATTGCTAAAAATGAATTCGGTTTTGATGATTTCTTAACCCAAATTCAGCAAGTGAAGAAAATGGGTAACATGAAAGACTTAGTCGGAATGATTCCCGGAGCTTCAAAAGCAATGAAAGATGTAGAAATAGAAGATGATGCTTTCAAACACATTGAAGCCATCATTCATTCAATGACACCAATCGAGAGAAGCAAACCGGCCCTCATCGATGTGAAAAGAAAAGCCAGAATCGCCAAAGGATCCGGAACTAAAATCGAGCAAGTCAATCAGTTGATGAAACAGTTCGACCAAATGAGCAAAATGATGAAAATGATGCAAGGTCCGGGCGGAAAAAACCTGATGAAAATGATGGGCGGCATGAAAGGAATGAGATAATATTTTTAAGGTTTAAAGTTTCAAATGGATGAAACTTTAAACCTTAATTTTTACAATACGATTAAAAACAACTACAACAACTATTCAGTTTTATTTTTCTAGTTCTCAACAGAACTTTAAACTTTTAAACTCTAAACCAATTTAAAGATGCAACTACTAGACGGGAAAAAAGTATCCGAAGACATTAAAGTCGAAATCACTGCCGAGGTCGATTTGATGAAAAAAAACAATGAAAAAGTGCCTCATCTTGCTGCCATTATCGTTGGTAATGATGGCGCGAGTTTAACTTATGTGGGGAGCAAAGTAAAAGCGTGCGAACGTGTAGGTTTTGAATCCACCTTGGTAAAAATGCCAAGCACCACTTCTGAAACCGAGCTTTTGAAAAAAATAAAGCAATTAAACGAAGACGATAACATCGACGGTTTTATTGTTCAACTGCCTTTGCCGGAACAAATCGATACCCAAAAAGTTTTGATGGCTATTGATCCGAGCAAAGATGTGGACGGATTTCATCCTGAGAATTTCGGGAAAATGGCTTTAGATATGACCACTTTTATTCCGGCAACGCCTTTCGGAATTTTGGAATTATTGGAAAGATATAATGTAGAAACCAAAGGAAAACATACCGTAGTTATTGGCCGTAGCCATATTGTTGGTCGTCCGATGAGTATTTTGATGGGAAGAAAAGGTTTTCCTGGGAATTCCACTGTTACGTTAACGCACAGTTATACCAAAAATATTGCCCAAATCACCACACAAGCCGATATTATCATCACTGCTCTAGGCGTTCCCAATTACCTGAAAGCTGAAATGGTAAAAGATGGTGCCGTTGTAATCGATGTGGGTATTACGCGTGTTGCCGATGAAACTACCGAAAAAGGCTATGTGATTACCGGTGATGTTGATTTTGAAAATGTGAGTAAAAAAGCATCGTTTATTACC
>NZ_DATDPV010000045.1:0-23306 GCF_035292545.1 Flavobacterium sp.
GTGGTGATCCCCTCTTGATTGGTGATAAGCACGAATAACCATTAATCCGGCATATTCCCCTTGTGCGCCAGAGTTTGGTTGTAAAGTAGTTCCTGCAAAACCAGTAATCACATTTAATTGTTGTTCCAGTTTTTTCAACATTTCCTGATATCCTTCTGCTTGTTCCAATGGAGCAAATGGATGGATGTTGTTCCAGTTGGCCATGCTCAAAGGCAACATTTCTGCTGCAGCATTTAATTTCATGGTACAAGAACCCAAAGAAATCATGGAATGATTCAAGGCTAAATCTTTACGTTCCAACATTTTCATGTAACGCATCAAAGCTGTTTCAGAATGGTATTTGTTAAACACATCATGCTGTAAGAACAAACTCGTTCTGTTCAGATTTTGTGGATAGTTCGTTTGATCTGACAATTCAGAAACTTTTACGGTTTCTTTTCCTGTCGCTTCCGCAAAAATAGAAAGGATGGTATTGATGTTAGCCAAACTGGTTGTTTCGTTGAATGAAATCGAAATCGTTTCCCCATCAATATAATAGAAATTCACTTCGTTTTTCTCTGCAATGGCACGTACTTTTTTCACATCACCTTTTACAACAATTGTGTCGAAGAAAGCCGAATTGATTTGGGAAATCCCTAATTTTTTCAAGCCTTCAGCTGTAGTTACCGCCGAAGCATGTACTTTGTCAGCAATATATTGCAATCCTTTTGGACCGTGGTATACCGAGTACATTCCTGCCATAACTGACAATAGAACTTGTGCAGTACAAATATTTGAAGTCGCTTTATCGCGTTTGATGTGCTGCTCACGGGTCTGCAAAGCCATGCGAAGCGCACGATTTCCATTAGTATCAACCGTTACACCGATGATTCTTCCTGGCATGCTTCTTTTGAATTCGTCTTTTGTGGCAAAATAAGCCGCGTGAGGGCCACCGTAACCTAACGGAATTCCGAAACGTTGCGTAGTTCCAAGTACAACATCGGCACCCATTTCTCCTGGAGGCGTCAATTTTACCAAACTCAAAATATCGGCAGCAACAGCTACTTTTATTTCGTTTGATTTTGCTTTAGCGATAAAACCGGCATAATCATAAACTTGTCCGTATTTTCCTGGATATTGAAGCATAGCTCCGAAAAATTCCGTTGAAAAATCGAAAGTTTCATGATTTCCTATTACTAATTCCACACCAATTGGAGTAGAACGGGTTTGTAAAACCGATAAAGTTTGAGGTAGTATTTCTTCTGAAACGAAGAATTTATTAATGTTATTTTTCTTTTGGTCACGAGAACGAACATCAAACAATAATGCCATCGCTTCAGCAGCCGCAGTGGCTTCGTCCAATAAAGAGGCATTAGCTATTTCCATTCCGGTTAATTCAATAACCATGGTTTGGAAATTCAAAATAGCTTCTAAACGACCTTGTGCAATTTCGGCTTGGTACGGTGTATATGCCGTGTACCATCCCGGGTTTTCAAAAATATTTCTTTGGATAACTGCAGGGACAATTGCCGGATGATAGCCTAAACCGATATAGGATTGGAATACTTTATTTTTATTTCCCAATTGTTGAATATGATTCAGATATTCATATTCAGTCATTGCCGGATCTAAATTCAATGGTGCTTTCAAACGAATATCGTCCGGAAGTGTCTCGTAAATTAAACGATCCATATCATTAACACCAATAGTTTTCAACATATGTTGTAGGTCATTTTCTCTCGGGCCTATGTGTCTTAAAGCAAAAGCATCTGTTCTCATTGAGGTAAAATAAGTTGTGTTTTTAAAGTGCGTAAAATTAAATATTAATTACATAATTAAACCCTTTTTTAACAGCAATTTTTATGAATTTTTCAACTAAAAGAGCTTGTTGTTAACAGTTTGATTAATTTTGTAGTTATGAGGATTATCCAACAGGCATTTGATTTTTATATAAACAGCAGCATACACGTTGCTGTTGCTGTCCTGTCGCTGGTTTTGATGACGAATCACATGTTTCATAATCCAATGGATTTGGCGATGGCAGGTTTTGCTTTTTTCGGGACTATTTTCGGCTATAATTTTGTAAAATACGAAAGTCTGTTTAGAAATAAAAAACCCATTCGAAAACAACTGAAAGCCATGCTTGTCTTGAGTCTGCTTTCTTTTTTGATATCGGTTTTTTGTTTTTTTAAATTGGAATTTAACACACAAATTGCAGCCGTTGTCTTTTTTGGCTTGACCTTGCTGTATACCGTCCCGTTTTTTCCAAATAAAGATAATCTCCGAAATTGGAGCGGTGTCAAAATTTATATTGTAGCTTTTTGTTGGGCAGGAATTACTATTTTACTTCCATTGATAAATGCCGGAACCAGTATTTCAACCGATGTCTTTTTGAAATTTGGGCAACGATTCCTATTGGTCATTATTCTAATCCTGATTTTTGAAATTATCGATTTAAAAAAAGACGCTCCATCCTTAAGGACTGTTCCGCAAAAAATTGGCGTGAAGCTAACTAAGGTTTTGGGTTTGTCATTATTACTACCGTTTTATTTTTTAGAATTTTTTAAAAGCGACTTTAATGAAAACCAGCTTTGGATTAATTTGATTTTGATTGTGATCACCGCTTTGTTTACCATTTTTGCCAATCCGAACCGTTCGAAGTATTATACTTCTTTTTGGGTGGAGAGTATTCCTGTTTTTTGGTGGTTGATGGTAGTTTTATTTCAATAAAAAAACCGAAGCTATAAAACTCCGGTTTTTCTAATAATCTATAACAATCCCGCACGTCTCAACAACGCTTCAGGTTTCGGTTCTTGTCCTCTAAAGCGTTTGTACAAAATCATCGGATGTTCCGTTCCGCCTTTAGAAAGTACATTTTCCTTGAATTTTGTAGCTACTTCTTTGTTGAAAATCCCTTTTTCCTGAAAATATTCAAAGGCATCGGCATCCAGCACTTCCGCCCATTTATAACTGTAATAGCCCGAAGAATATCCGCCTTGGAAAATATGCGAAAAAGCGGTACTCATCGCGTTTTCTTTAACGTCAGGATACAATTGGGTGTCCGCAAATTGTTCGTTTTCAAAAGTTTTGATGTCTTTGATATTGGATGGATCCTGTGCATGCCAACCCATGTCCAACAATCCAAAACTCAATTGGCGCATAGTTGCCATGCCTTCCTGAAAACTCGCGCTTTCCTTGATTTTATGAACCAATTCCATCGGAATCATTTCGTCGGTCTGGTAATGATAGGCAAACAAAGCCAATGCTTCCGGTTCATAGCACCAGTTTTCCAAAATCTGGCTTGGCAGTTCCACAAAATCCCAATAGACATTCGTTCCTGATAAACTCGGATAAGTGGTGTTCGCCAACATCCCGTGTAAAGCGTGACCAAATTCATGAAATAAAGTCGTTACTTCATTAAAAGTTAATAAAGAGGGTTTGGTTTCTGTCGGTTTGGTGAAATTACATACAATCGAAATGTGCGGTCTTTCGTTGGTGCCTTTCTTTATATATTGTGATTTGAATGAAGTCATCCAGGCACCGTTTCGTTTCCCTTTTCTCGGAAAGAAATCAGCATAGAAAATGGCGACTAAATTGTTGTCTTCGTCTTTTACTTCATAGGTTTTTACATCGTCATGGTATTTGTCAATTTCGAAAATTTCCTCGAATGTAATACCATATAATTTTTGTGCCACGGTAAAAACACCATCCAAGACTTTCTCCAATTGGAAAAAAGGTTTCAGTTTTTCATCATCCAGATTGAACAATTGCTTTTTCAATTTTTCTGAATAATAGGCGCCGTCCCATTTCTCGAGTTGTTCAATGCCATCCAATTCTTTAGCGAAAGCTGTCAATTGGTCAAATTCTTTTTGAGCAGCCGGTTTTGCTTTGGCTAATAAATCATTGGAGAAAGTTTTTACTTTTTCGGGACTTTCCGCCATTCGTTCTTCGAGAACAAAATGGGCATGGGTCGCATAACCTAAAACCTGTGCTCTGTCAAAACGCAGTTTGGCAATTTTAAGAACGATTTTCTGATTGTCGAATTCGTTGTTCTGGAAACCTCTGGCACCGGAAGCAATGGCTATTTTTTTGCGCAATTCGCGATTATCGGCATAAGTAACAAACGGGATGTAGCTTGGATAATCCAAAGTAAAAATCCAGCCTTCTTTTTCCTGGTTTTTAGCCAAAGAACGAGCTTCCTCCATAGTTCCTTCCGGTAGTCCTGACAATTCCTTTTCATCAGTAATGTGCATTTGGTAAGCTTGGGTTTCGGCCAAAACATTTTCGCCAAACTGCAAACTCAACTTCGATAATTCTTTGTCGATTTCACGCAATTCCAACTTTTTGTCTTCTGGTAAATTGGCGCCGTTTCGGGTAAAACTTTTGTATTTTTTATCTAAAAGCGTAGTTTGTTCCGGGTTTAGATTTAAGTGCTCTTTTTGTTCGTAAACCGCTTTTACTCTAGCAAATAAATCGGCATTAAGTCGCACATCATTACCAAATTCTGATAATAACGGAGAAACTTCCTGAGCAATTTTTTGAATTTCATCATTGGTTTCGGCTGAATTCAGATTAAAAAAGATACTCGAAATCCGATCCAAAATATGCCCGCTGAAAGCTAAAGCTTCAATTGTGTTTTCGAAAGTCGGTTTTATTGGATTCCTCACAATGGCATCAATTTCAGCTTTTGCCAATTCAATTCCTTTTTGAAAAGCAGGAAAAAAATCTTCGTTTTTGATTTTCGAAAACGGAGCCGTATCGTATTTGGTGGTGAATTTTTTTGTAAGTATAGTCATTGTGGTTTATTTAAGAAAAACAGTTTTATTTTTTAAGATAACAAAGGTAAGGATTTATAAAAATGTATTTTAATGTGGCCAGATTAAAAATCGGCTATTAAAAATTCGTCTGCCAAAGTAATCACAAAATTGTCATTGAAACTTTTAAAGCATTTATGTTATGCCTAAATTGTAACAATAAATTAAATTGAATACTAAAATGAACTATCAGATAAAAATAAAGAATGTCAATACTGTTGATAAAATTGAAGGCTATTGGACTGAAAACGACATCGTTCAATTATTAGGTAAGTTTGGTTTTCCGGATGCTTCCGATGCAGAAAAGGAAAGTTTAAATGATTTGCTTTCAATGGCGATAACCGATTTCGAACCTAAAGAAGCTGCTGCCATTGTATTAGAATATAAATTAGCAGACCATTTGAACGATGGGCAAATTCAGCAGATTTCAAACGATATGCTTATTGATAAAGTGTGTGAGGAATATCCTGAAATTGGACTGCATGCTACTTTATATAATACCAATCAATTGCTTTTTAAAGCGTACAACGGGAAATTTCCAAATGCCAAAGCGACCATTGTCAAATGTTCTATTACGCCTTCGGAAGGAGAAGCCGACAAAGCATTGTCAAAAGAAAATGTTTTAAAACTATTTAGCAAAGGACTTTCGGGCAGCAATATTATCAATAGATTGTTTGACCAACAAATGCATGAAAATACCCCTTTTCCGGAAGCGGAAGACATATTATGGGATTTGTCTACGACGGATAATATCAATTATACCATGAACACTTCTGAAAATTGGCTGAAAAAAGAAGATTTCATCGATTGGGAATTTGAAAGTGCTTTAGAAGAAGTGAAGGATGAGGTATAAAACAACTTAACTGACTCATTTACAGGACTTTTTTGTAAGTTTTTCGCTAATTTTTACTTTTTTTGAACGAAAAAAGAAATAAATCTTATAAAAAATATACACTTTGTCGATTTTTTACATACTTTTGTCGATGAAGATGTGAATGTAACAAATTAATTTTCAGGGTTTTATAAGCTCTTTTTGTCCCAAATCAAAAACAAGTTATAATCCATAAATGATTAATTTGAATTTAAGTTTCCCCGAGCTTAGTATTTACAACTTTTTAAAAAAGCTCCAATTGGAGCTTTTTTTATTTATTTAAATTTTCGGAAGCTTTCTCTACAGCTAATTTCAATTCTTCTTTGTACAAAACAATTTTATCCAAAACAATATTGTTGTGACTTCCAATAATCTGTGCGGCAAGAATACCGGCATTTTTAGCGCCATTCAAAGCGACTGTTGCCACTGGAACTCCGCCGGGCATTTGTAATATCGACAAAATACTGTCCCAGCCATCGATAGAATTACTCGATTTAACAGGAACGCCAATTACGGGAAGTGGTGACATGGAGGCTACCATTCCAGGTAAATGTGCCGCACCGCCAGCACCGGCAATAATAACAGAAATACCGCGGTGGTGCGCATTTTTGCTAAAATCAAACAGCTTTTCGGGTGTGCGATGTGCCGAAACGATATCGACTTCAGTTTCGATGTCAAATTCTTTTAAGATATCGATGGCTTCCTGCATGACAGGCATGTCAGAAATGCTTCCCATTATGATGGCTACTTTCATTTTTATATTATTTAAAGATTGAAAAATTAGTTATAAAACTTTTCAATTATTGAATTCTTATTGACTAATCACTCTAATGGTGTTCTTTACTTCTTCGGCAATTCTTCTAGCTTCTCTGATGTCTTTGTTTACAATCGTGACATGACCCATTTTTCGGAACGGTCGGGTTTGTTTTTTACCGTAAATATGCGGCGTAACGCCATCCCAAGATAAAATCTTTTCGATATTTTTATAAATTACATTACCTGAAAAACCTTCTTCGCCAACCAAATTCACCATGATTCCAGCCACTTTACTATCGGTATTTCCAAGAGGCAAATTTAAAATAGCGCGTAAATGCTGTTCAAATTGCGAAGTGTAACTGGCTTCAATAGTGTGATGTCCCGAATTGTGTGGGCGAGGAGCAACTTCGTTTACCAGAATTTCATCGTCATTAGTCTGAAACATTTCCACGGCTAATAAACCCACGTGGTTGAATTTTTCGGAAACATTTAAGGCGATGGATCTTGCTTTATCCGCCACAGTTTCATCAATTCGGGCTGGACAAATCACATATTCCACTTGATTTGCTTCGGGATGAAATTCCATTTCAACCACAGGGTACGTTTTTATTTCACCTGAAACATTTCGTGCAACAATTACGGCCAATTCATTTTTGAAAGGAACCATTGTTTCGGCGATGCATTCCACGTTGGGTAAATGGTCTAAATCTGAGATTTGTCGAATCACTTTTACGCCATTTCCGTCGTAACCAAATTCAGTGCATTTCCATACAAAAGGCAAATCCAGTTTAGAATCCACTAAGTCGATTACTAATTCTTTTAACGTATGAAAACGTTTGTAATCAGCTGTTGGAATATTATTTTTTTTATAAAAATCTTTCTGAATCCCTTTGTTTTGGATGAGTTTCAAGGTTTTTGGCGAAGGATAAACTTTAATTCCTTCATTTTCTAATTTTTCTAAAGCTTCGAGATTTACGAGTTCAATTTCGAAAGTCAAAACATCGACTTTTTTTCCAAAATTATACACCGTTTCAAAATCCATCAAATCGCCTTTGAAGAAGTGATTACATGCTATTTTGCAAGGCGCTTCATCGCTTGGGTCTAGAACATAAGTCTGGATGTCAAATTTTCGGGTGTCAAACAACATCATTTTGCCGAGTTGTCCGCCACCTAAAATTCCCAATTTAAAATCGGAAGAAAAATAATTCATTTTGTTGTCGTTTGTTGTGGGCAAAGATACTTTATAATGATTGAATAGGAAAATGCTATTTTATTTTCTTCAAAACTTCTCTTGCAACTGCCTTGTAAGCGGCGGAATGTTTCACATAATCTTCAGACAGGATTCGCTGCAATTCGGGATAAATCCAGTCGCTCTTTTTGCCGAATTCAAACAAGGCACGGATAGAATAAGCTTTGGTAGCGACTTTTCCGTTTTCAATAATAAGCCAATCGAAACAAGCTTCAATTATTTTTTGATCTTGAATTTTAGATAATGAAATGTGTTTTGCCAAAAACAGGCAAATTTTAGAAATGGAACGTAACGCACTTTCATTAGTGTAATTTGTAATTTTATTGCAAAATTGATTTAGAAATGGTGTAAGGAAATGGATTTTTTCTTCCAAAACCAATTCCAAAATCCAACACGCCTTGTGATGGTTTTTGTCATTGGTGTCAAAAGCTAATTTTAAAAAGTCTGAAAACAATTCGGGATTGTTCAGAATGAAATCGGCATTTTGCTCCCGACTTGCCCGATGTGCGGTACTGTTTGCTATGTTTTTATAAAGTTCAGAATCCATCTTTAGGTCAAAAAATAAATTTATTTTCAAATGTACGGCATTCTTAATTTTTAAATCTCTAATCTGAATGTTGAAATCGCTATCTTTGCGAATTATTTTAAAACCGAAAAAAGTGATACAACTTCACGATAAACAATTTGTTCCGTTTATTTCTGCCTCAGAAATAGACTTTGCGATAGCGACAATGGCCGCTCAGGTTGAAGCCGACTTTGCTGATGAAACGCCCGTTTTTGTAGGTGTTTTGAATGGTTCTTTTATGGTCGTTTCTGATTTTATGAAACACTATAAAAAACCTTGTGAAGTGAGTTTTATTAAATTAGCGTCTTACGAAGGAACTTCTACCACTCATGAGGTTAAACAACTGATTGGTTTGAATCAGGATTTGACCGGAAGATCGGTTGTCATTATTGAAGATATCGTTGATACAGGTAATACAGTGGTCGAACTGAAAGAATTGTTCAAAAAACAAAATGTAAAACATCTTAAAATAGCTACGTTGTTTTTTAAACCGGATGCTTACAAAAAAGATGTCAAAATTGACTATGTTGGTATTCGAATTCCAAACAAATTTATTGTAGGTTTTGGATTGGATTATGACGGATTAGGCAGAAATTTAGCAGAAGTATATCAACTAAAATAAAATTTAACTACCCAACACACAATCATGATTAATATTGTATTATTTGGAAAGCCAGGCGCAGGAAAAGGAACGCAGGCAGAATTTTTAAAAGAAAAATATAATTTAACACACATTTCAACGGGTGATATATTTCGTTATAATATTAAAAACGAAACAGCTCTAGGGCTTGAGGCCAAAAGTTATATCAACAAAGGTGATTTGGTTCCAGATAGTTTAACTATCAAAATGTTGCAGGATGAGGTCGAAAGACATCCGGAAACTAAAGGTTTTCTATTTGATGGTTTTCCAAGAACTTTGGCACAAGCCGAAGCTTTGGATGCTTTTTTAGCCACTAAAAAATGGGAAGTTACCGCTACAATTGCATTGGAAGCAGATGATGAAATTTTAGTAAAAAGATTGCTGGAAAGAGGAAAAACCAGCGGAAGACCTGACGATCAGGATGAGGACAAAATCAGAAATCGTTACCAGGAATATAATGAAAAAACGGCTCCGTTAATGGAGTATTACAACAAACAGAATAAATTTTATCCAGTAAATGGGATTGGTTCTATAGCTGAAATTACGGAGCGTTTGAGCGCTGTAATCGAAAGTTTGTAAAGAACATACGTTTTCTAATCAACTATGGAAATAGCAATAATATTTTTTTTAATTCTACTGAATGGCGTTTTCTCGATGTCGGAAATCGCATTGATTTCGGCTCGAAAAAACCGACTGGAAAACGCGGCCAAAAAAGGAAATCCAAGTGCGAAAGCAGCATTAGATTTGGCCAATTCACCAAATAAATTTTTGTCAACTGTTCAAATCGGAATTACCTTAATTGGAATTTTAACGGGTATTTTCAGTGGTAAAAAAATCACGACGGATGTTCAGTTGTTTGTGGAAGGATTTGAGAGTTTAAAACCCTTTGCAGATTCTATTGCTGTTGGGATTGTGGTGGTGACACTGACTTTTTTCTCCTTAGTTTTAGGGGAATTATTACCCAAAAGAATCGGATTAAATCACCCGGAAGCAATTGCGAAAGCAGTAGCGCTGCCGATGAAAGTGATTTCTATAATTACAGCGCCTTTTATTTGGTTGTTGACCATTTCGACTGAATTTTTATTAAAAGTATTGATGATAAAACCTTCGGCTGACGGAAAAGTGACCGAAGAAGAAATCAAAGCCATTATCAAAGAAGGAACCGAAGGCGGCGAAGTACAGGAAATTGAGCAAGACATTGTGGAACGTGTGTTTCATATTGGCGACAGAAAAGTAAATTCTTTGATGACCCATAGAAAATCGGTGGTTTTCTTGCCATTGCATTCCAATAAAACTCAGGTTAAAGAGTTTATGTCGAAAGAATTGCATTCGGTTTATCCGGTATATGGCGATAATTATGACGATATTGTTGGGGTTGTCAATCTGAAAAATATATTCTCTCATATTGATGATGACCATTTCAATTTAGAAGCAATTATGACCGATGCACCGTTTATTATGGAACAGACGACTGCTTATAAAGCATTGGAAAATTTCAAAAATAGCGGAATTCATTATGCTTTTGTTTCTGATGAATATGGCGTTTTTCAGGGAATTATCACGTTGAATGATATTTTGGAAGCTTTGGTTGGTGATGCATCAGATTTTTATAAAGATGATTTTCATTTGGTGGAAAGAGAAGACGGGACTTGGTTGGTGGACGGACATTATTCGCTACACGATTTCTTAACTTATTTCGAACTGGATGAATTAATCAATGATTACGAAGTAACTACTGTGAGTGGATTGATAATGACGGAACTTTCTCATATTCCAAAACAAGGAGAAAAGCTGATCTGGCAAAAATTTGAGCTCGAAGTGATCGATATGGATGGTGTGAAGATTGATAAGGTAATGGTGAAAGCATTACAATAATAAAATAGTGGACGGATATAGTTAAACTAAAATCTGAAAACGGAATACTAAAAAAAATGACTGAAGGAAATTTTGTTGATTACGTAAAAATATACGTTTCATCTGGAAAGGGCGGAAAAGGATCTACGCATTTACATAGAGAAAAATTTATTGAAAAAGGGGGACCTGATGGAGGAGATGGTGGTCGCGGTGGACATGTATATTTGGTTGGAAACAAAGGATTATGGACTTTATTCCATTTGAAATTTGCCAGACACGTAAAAGCCGGTCACGGTGGTGATGGTGGAGGAGATAGAAGTACAGGAGCCGATGGAGATGATAAGTTTATTGAAGTGCCATTAGGAACTGTAGTTCGCGATAAAGAAACCAATGAAATTCTATTTGAAATTACCGAACATGGCGAGAAAAGAATTGTTGCTCGTGGTGGAAAAGGGGGTTTAGGAAACTGGCATTTCAGATCTTCAACCAATCAAACACCTAGATATTCTCAACCGGGATTGCCTTCGGAAGAGATTGATATGATTTTGGAGTTGAAAGTATTGGCCGATGTTGGTTTGGTAGGTTTTCCTAATGCCGGAAAGTCAACTTTACTTTCAGTATTGACTTCTGCGAAACCAAAAATTGCCGATTACCCGTTTACAACTTTAAAACCCAATCTTGGAATTGTAGCTTACAGAGATTTTCAATCATTTGTAATTGCCGATATTCCGGGGATTATTGAAGGTGCAGCCGAAGGAAAAGGATTAGGACATTACTTCTTACGCCATATCGAAAGAAACTCAACGTTACTGTTTTTAGTACCGGTCGATACACCGGATATTAAAGGAGAATATGATATTTTAGTCAACGAATTGACAAAGTATAATCCGGAAATGTTAGATAAGGAGCGTATGGTCGTGATTTCAAAATGCGATATGCTGGATGATGATTTAAAAGCAGAATTAAAAGCAGAATTGGATGTTACCTTTAAAGGAGTTCCTTACATGTTTATTTCGTCTGTGGCGCAGCAAGGACTACAAGAGTTGAAAGACAAATTGTGGCAGATGTTGAATGATTAATAAGAGTAAAAAAATTTTAAGATAAAAAAAGGGTTTCAAATTTATTGAAACCCTTTTTTTACGTCTAATCTTTAGACTAAATTTGGAATCCTCAGCACTTGACCAGGGTAAATTTTATCCGGATCTGAAAGCATAGGTCTGTTAGCTTCAAAAATAACATCGAATTTTTTAGCATCTCCATAATATTTTTCGGCGATTTTAGATAACCAATCGCCTTTTTCTACGGTGTGATATTGGGATTCAGGTGCCGGTGCTTTAACGGTCATTTGGTTGTCAACAGTGTCCACGCCTTCCACATTGCCTATAGCCAAAACAATTTTTTCTGAATCAGCCTGGTTTTCCACTTCGCCTGTTAATACAACATCGTCACCTCTTAGTGAAATCTTGATTGTTTTAAACGGCAAGCCTAATCCTTGCACATAACTCAACAAAGCGCTGGCTTTTAATTGTGCTTTCTCTTCTGCCGGCGCTTCCTCTTCTTTCTTTCCGAAAAGTTTGGCTCCGACTCCTTTGATAAATGAAAATAATCCCATAGTTATTGTTTTTATTTAATTAGAAACTAAATTTAGGAAAAAATGCGATTATAACCTATCAAACAATATCAATGTTTTTTAATTTGTGTCTTTGGTTTATTTTAAAAGTTTATATTTTTGAGTAAATTATTTAATAGTAATGTTATTCCCAATGATTTAAAAATGAATTATATTCGCATTTCCAAAAAGTGATGTTAATATCGACTTTGATTGTAACAATTACAACGTTCGACAGACTATTAACAGATATCAATTAACTTTTATAAATTAAAAAAATGAAAAAAATTATTTTATCCTTAATTATGGGTATTATGCTAATTCCTTCAAGCGTAAAAGCTGACGAAGGAATGTGGTTTTTAATGTTCATTGAGCGTTTAAACCACCGCGACATGCAAAAAATGGGTTTGCAACTTACAGCCGAAGAAATCTATAGTGTTAATCACCACAGTTTGAAAGATGCTATCGTTCAGTTCAACGGAGGTTGTACTGCTGAAGTAATCTCAAAAGACGGCTTGGTGTTAACCAACCACCACTGTGGATATGATGCAATTGCAGAACTATCGACATCGGAGAAAAACCTTTTGAAAAATGGTTTTTGGGCACAAAACAGAAAAGAAGAAATTAAACCTTCCAGTCTATATGTTCGTTTCTTTGTCCGTATGGATGATGTTTCAAAACGTATTTTATCAAAAGTAAATGATAAAATGACGGAAGCAGAAAGAGAAAAAGCAGTCAATCAAGAAATTGCTTTAATTGAAAAAGAAAATAACGAAGGCGGAAAATATACTGTTTCTGTTCGTCCTTTTTTCCAAGGAAATGAATATTACTATTTCGTTTACCAAGATTATAAAGACGTTCGTTTAGTTGGTACACCTCCGGAAAGTTTAGGGAAATTTGGTGGAGATACTGACAACTGGGAATGGCCACGTCACACTGCCGATTTCTCTATGTTCAGAATTTATGCAGATGCGAAAGGAAATCCAGCGGATTATTCTCAAAATAATGTGCCATTACAGCCAAAACACTATTTGCCAGTTAGTTTAGGTGGTGTAAAAGAAAATGATTTTGCCATGATTTTAGGTTATCCTGGAAGAACTAATCGTTGGATGCCAGCGGGTGGAATTGAACAAAACGTGAAGTTTGCTTATCCTGCTTGGGTTGAAGGAGCCAAAACAGGAATGGATCAAATGAAAAAATACATGGATCAAAGTGATGCTTTGAATCTGGTGTATGCTTCAAAATTTGCCGGAACCGCAAATTACTGGAAAAACCGTCAGGGAATGATTGATGCCTTAACCAAATTCGGCACAGCAAAATCAAAAGCAGGTCAGGAAAAAAAGTTCAATAAATGGGCCAATAAGAAAGAGAATAAAGCAAAATACGGAAACGTAATCAGCAATATTAATAAATACTACGCTTTAACAAACGAAAAAACGCGTCATGATAACTATTTGCAACAATTGTTCAGAACTTCTGCTTTTGGAACCATAGGCAGAACTTTAGGGAAACAATTGGATAATTACGTTAAGGCGGATGCTGCAAAACGTGCTGAAATGGCTCCTGCTATTACCGAAATGGCTGATGGTATGTTCAAAGAACTTTACCTTCCGGCTGAAAAAGATATTTTAGCTGCGCAATTGAAATTGTATGCAACAAAATCTAAAGGATATGCTATTGCTCCGGCTGTAGAAAAAATCGGTGCAGCAAACAACTACGATTACACTAAATATGTAAATGCTGCTTTAGACTTAAGTATTCTAACTTCAAAAGAAAGAGTAATTGCCTTTTTAGACTTACCAAGTGAAGCAATGTTGGCAAATGATCCATTGTATGTGTTATCTAATGATATGGTGTCTCATTTCAATGCAAAATCAGATGAGGTAGCAAAAGCTCAAAATGATTTCGGATCTTCTTTCCGTTTGTTAGTGGAAGGATTACGTGAATCAAAAATTGGAACTATCAAATATCCGGATGCTAACTCTACTTTGCGTTTAACTTACGGAAAAGTACGTTCGTTGCCAGCTGACAAACGTAATGATGCCAAAATCAATAACTATACTACCATGGACGGTATGGTTAAAAAATACAAAAAAGGAGATCAGGAATTCGATTTGCCAACGCGTTTAATCGACATGAACAAAGAGAGAAACTATGGCCGTTTTGAAGATAAAGATGGTTCTATGCACGTTAATTTCTTAACTGATAATGATATCACAGGTGGTAACTCAGGTTCACCGGTATTAAACGGAAAAGGAGAATTAATCGGTTTAGCATTTGATGGTAACATTGAAGCGATGGCTGGTGATGTAATCTTCGATCCAAAATTGCAAAGAACAATCAATGTTGATATTCGTTATGTTTTATGGGTAATTGAGAATTTCTCAGGCGCTAAACATATTGTAGATGAAATGACTTTGGTTAAATAATTTTTATAATATTTGAATTTAAAAAACCGTTCCGAAAGGAGCGGTTTTTTTTATTAGTTTCATTTCACTATTTTTGAAGAATGAAGTCAATCTTTTATATTTTTCTTTTGATGCCAATACTCCTTTGGTCGCAAACCAATTTCGAAAAAGCAGAAAAGCTATTCGAAGACGGCAAATATGAATCGGCTAAACCTTATTTTGAAAATTATCTAAAAGAAAATCCAAACCACACTGAAACCATTGAATATCTGGGTGATATTTGGGGTCAAAGTAAATCGTGGGATAACGCTATTTTCTATTATAAAAAACTCAAGAAGCTAAAACCATCGGAGGCCAATTATCATTACAAATACGGTGGAGCGTTAGGAATGAAAGCCAAAGACAGCAATAGGTTTATCGCTTTAGGAATGATTGGCGAAGTGAGAACTTCGTTTGAAAAAGCCATAATACTTAATCCCAAACATATTGAGGCACGCTGGGCACTCATAGAAATGTACATACATTTACCCACAATTGTTGGCGGTAGTGAAACAAAAGCGACAAATTATGCTAATGAGTTAGCCAAATTGTCTCCCGTGGATGGTTTTCTTTCTAAAGGACATATAGCCGAACATTTCAAACGATTTTCAGAAGCAGAAAAAAACTATAAGAAAGCCGTAGAAATTGGACATTCAAAGAAATCATACCAAAAGTTAGCCAATTTGTATAAAAATAAAATGAATATGCCCGAAAAAGCAAAATCAGTTTTAGAAGATTTTGCAAAACAAAAAGGATAATTTTTTTGACAAAAACCAAAGTAAATAATCCAACAATCTAATAATTCAATAGTCAAACAATCAAAATAATGCGTACTCATTTTATAGCCATTGGCGGAAGCGCAATGCACAATTTAGCCCTTGCATTGCACAATAAAGGATATCAGGTTACCGGAAGCGACGATGCTATTTTTGAACCATCAAAATCCCGATTAGAAAAAAAAGGCTTAATGCCAAACGAACTCGGTTGGTTTCCGGAAAAAATTACCTCGGATATAGAATCAGTTATATTGGGAATGCATGCCAAAGCTGATAATCCGGAATTATTGAAGGCTCAAGAATTAGGGTTGAAAATTTATTCCTATCCTGAATTTTTATACGAACAATCCAAAAATAAAACCCGTGTAGTCATCGGAGGTTCCCATGGGAAAACGACCATTACTTCAATGGTTTTACACGTGATGCATTTTCATAATATTGAAGTCGATTATATGGTTGGCGCACAACTCGAAGGTTTCGAGACAATGGTGCATCTTACCGAAGAAAATGATTTTATCGTTTTGGAAGGCGATGAATATTTGTCTTCGCCAATGGACAGACGCCCAAAATTTCATTTATACCAGCCAAATATTGCCTTGATTTCAGGGATTGCATGGGATCATATTAATGTGTTTCCAACGTATGAAAACTATGTGGAACAATTTGAAATCTTCATTAAACTAATCACCAATGGCGGTATTTTGGTTTACAACGAAGATGATGCTGAAGTAAAAAAAGTAGCCGAAGCAGCAACCAATCCAATTCGAAAATTAGCTTACAATACCCCAAAATATGCAGTCGAAAATGGCGTAACATTATTGGAAACTCCGGAGGGAGCCATGCCAATTGAAGTCTTTGGAGCACACAATTTGAACAACTTGGCCGGCGCCAAATGGATTTGCCAAAACATGGGTGTGGATGAAGCCGATTTTTATGAAGCGATTGCCAGTTTTAAAGGCGCTTCGAAAAGATTAGAAAAAATTGCAGAAAGCAAAACGAAAGTGGCTTACAAGGACTTTGCCCATTCGCCAAGTAAAGTGGCAGCCACTACAAAAGCAGTAAAAGAACAATACCCAAATAGAAAGTTAGTCGCTTGTTTAGAATTGCATACCTACAGCAGCTTAAACGCAGAATTCCTGAAAGAATATCAAGGCGCACTAGAATTTGCTGATGTCGCTGTGGTTTTCTATTCGCCCGATGCGGTAAAAATCAAACAACTGGAGGAAGTGACTTACGAACAGATTGCACAATCGTTCAACCGGGAAGATTTAATCATTTATACGAATCCAAAAGATTTCAAGGATTATCTGTTTAATTTAAATTTAGATAATTCAGCTTTATTGTTGATGAGTTCAGGAAATTATGGTGGATTGAATTTTGATGAGGTGAAAGGTCTGATTACGAATTAAAAAGAGTTACCAATGTCCGAAAATTCACCGTTCCCGATTACAAATTGGGCAGAAGACGATAAGCCCAGAGAAAAACTGATGCTCAAAGGCAAATCTGCACTCAGTGATGCCGAGTTGATTGCTATTCTTATCGGTTCCGGAAGTCGTAATGAAAGTGCCGTGGAATT
Organism: Flavobacterium sp.; assembly: GCF_035292545.1. GTDB lineage: Bacteria > Bacteroidota > Bacteroidia > Flavobacteriales > Flavobacteriaceae > Flavobacterium. The sequence continues at coordinate 17,137 of NZ_DATDPV010000045.1, forward strand.
GAGTAAAAGAATTCTTGCCAGCATCGATAATAATCTAAATGCTTTAGGGAAATTATCAATTCAACAATTGATGACTTTCAAGGGAATTGGGGAAGCCAAAGCAATTTCAATTGTTGCGGCAATGGAATTAGGTCGAAGAAGAAGGGGAGAAGACGCATTAGAATTACTGAAAATTACCTCAAGCAAAATGATTTTCGAAATGATGCAGCCTATTATTGGTGAATTGCCTCACGAGGAATTTTGGATTGTTTATTTGAATAATTCCAATAAGGTCATTTCGAAATCGCAATTGAGTAAAGGCGGCATTACAGGAACTTTGGTTGACGTTCGTTTGGTATTTAAAACGGCTTTAGAAATGGGAGCAACAAGTGTCATCTTATGTCATAATCATCCGTCGGGAGCATTAACTGCAAGTGATGCGGATAAGCAAATCACCAAAAAATTAAAACTTGCAGGAGAAAGTTTGGATATAAAAGTTTTGGACCATTTGATTGTAACAGAGCGCAATTACTTTAGCTTTGCAGATGAAGGAATTTTATAGAATTCAAACAGAAATAGCCATGATTAAATATATATTCTCAGCATTATTTCTATGGTTTTCCATTGCTACGAATGCGCAAGAAATTAAAAGCACCTTTACCATAAAAGGACAGGTTGAAGGCGATTACACCGGATACATTTATCTCCGCACTTTGGGAATGGACAACATAAAAGACAGCTGTTTGGTCGCAGATAAAAAATTCAATTTTTTCGGGAAATTAGGAAATTCAGCACAAGCTTCTTTGACTTTGAAACCAACTTCTACAGTAGCTTTTTTCTATTTGGAGAATAGCGTTATTGATATAACAGTTTCCACTTCAGTTTTTAAGAATGGTAATGAAGATATCAATGATATAGAAATTAAAAAAATTACAGGCTCTAAAACCCAGGAGTTGATGTCTGCAGTTGATGCATATCAGAAAACAATTGAAAAAAGTGCACTTTCTAAGGAGGATAAAAATAAAAAAATATACAAAAAATATTACGAATTGGTTATCGGAAATCCAGATTATCCCATTCTGGATCTTTTGATTACTAAGTCTAAAAAAAGCGGTTTGCTGACCGTAGATCAAGTGAAAGATTTGTCCTCAGTCGTGGTCGCTAAGAAGAAAATAGAACAAGAGAAAGACAGTTTAGTAATAAAAAATGATCCAAAAATTTCTAAAAAGTTAATGGTTGGAACAAAATTGGAAAATTTTACATTGCCAAACCAAACCGGAAAAAAAATAAGCATCAATGATTTTAGAGGAAAATATGTTTTAATCGATTTCTGGGCATCTTGGTACAAACCGTCAAGGCTCAATAACAAAGAGCTGGTGAAGGTTTATGAGAAATATAAGAATAAAAATTTTGAAATTGTCAGCATCTCCATTGATACCTATGCTGGCAATTGGAAAACTGCCATAGAAAAAGACCAATTAACCTGGAGCAATTTAATCGAGACCGGAGGCTGGCATGGAAAAGTTACCAAACAATTTGAAATCAAAGGAATTCCATTGAACATTCTTTTAGACAAAGAAGGAAAAATACTGGCAGTAAATATAAGAGGTGATTTTCTTTTTGAAAAACTTGATTATCAGTTAAACGTTAATTCTAACAAATAATAAGCCATGAGTGTTTCAGATGTTTTTTTCGATTTAGATCATACGCTTTGGGATTTTGAAAAAAATTCTGCTTTAGCTTTCGAAACGATTTTCGAAAAACATAAAATCGAGGTTAATCTCGAACATTTTCTGGGACATTATGTTCCCATAAATCTAGAATATTGGGAGAGATATCGAAAAGAAATCATCTCGCAAAGTCAACTGCGATACGGCAGACTGAAAGATACTTTTGATTTACTGGATTACAAAATTGAAGACGAGAGCGTAGTGTTTTTGTCCGAGGAATATGTTTGTTATTTACCACAATTCAACCACCTCTTTGACGGTGCTATTGAGCTTTTAGATTATTTAAAACCCAAATATAATTTACATATCATAACCAATGGATTCCACGAAATTCAAAATAATAAATTGAATAACTCGAATATCGGACATTATTTTCAAACGATAACCAATTCGGAAATGGCAGGCGTAAAGAAACCCAATCCGCTCATTTTTGAATATGCATTGAATAAAGCAAATGCAAAAAAGGAAAATAGCATCATGATTGGAGACTGCATGGAAGCAGATATAAACGGCGCTTTAGATTTCGGACTGGATGCGATATTATTTAATGAAAATTGTGCTGAAATCCTTCAGGATATCAAACAAGTGTCTCATTTATTAGAATTAAAAAAATACCTTTAAAACATGAAAAAATATATAGTTTTACTTTTGTTATTGGCTTCAAGTATTGGATATTCGCAATCTATAAACGATTATAAATACGCGATTGTACCCTCAAAATTCAGTTTTTTAAAGGAAAAAGACCAGTATAGATTGAATACAATAACAAAAATGTTCATGGAGAAATATGGCTTTGTGACCTATTTTGACACAGATATTCTTCCAGATGAAGTATCCCGTCAAAACTGCAATAAAGTATTTGTTGATGTTTTGAGTAATGGAAACGTATTTGCGACAAAGCTGACTGTTGTTATGAAAGACTGCAAAAACAACATTTTATTTACATCATCGGAAGGAATAAGCAAAGAAAAGGAATTCAAAATCGCCTATAATCTTGCCTTGAGAGAAGCTTTCAATTCATTTGATGCATTAAATTATAAATATAACGGAACAGTTACAGATATTCAAACTGTAATTGTAAAAACAACAAACGATGGCTCAACTATAAAAAAAGAAGAGCTTCCGGTAATAACGCAAAAAAAGGAAAGTATTAATACTTTAACTGCTTCAAATAACAATTCACTTTTTGCACAACCTATAGAAAATGGATTCCAATTGATAGACAGCACTCCAAAAGTGATGTTGAAAATATTCAATACTTCGGTGAAAGATGTTTTTATTGCAGAAAATAATCAGGGAAAAGGGATTCTGTATCTGAAAAATGAAAACTGGATTTTTGAATATTACGTAGCAGGAAAATTAATTACCGAAGCTTTTAAGATTAAATTTTAATCTTAAATCTTAATACCCATATTTATCTTTCCATCGATTTTTTAAAAACTCACGAGTAGAATTTTCCCGGGAATTGTTTCCGGGATTATAAAGCACTGTTTCGGAAATGGCATCTGGTAAAAATTCCTGCTCTGCAAAATTATTAGCATAATCATGCGAATATTTATATTCCTCACCATAAGCCAATTCCTTCATCAATTTTGTCGGAGCATTGCGTAAATGAATTGGAACCGGCAAATCACCAGTTTGTTTTACCAATTGCTGCGCTTGACCAATTGCCAGATAACTCGCATTGCTTTTGGGAGAAGTTGCCAAATAAATCGCACACTGGCTCAAAAGGATTCTGCTCTCGGGATAGCCAATGGTAGAAACCGCCTGAAAAGTATTGTTTGCCATAATAAAAGCCGTCGGATTCGCTATTCCAATATCTTCGCTCGAGAGAATTAACATTCTGCGGGCAATAAATTTCACTTCTTCGCCGCCTTCAATCATTCTGGCCAGCCAATAAACCGCACCGTTTGGATCGCTTCCGCGAATCGATTTTATAAAAGCCGAAACAATATCATAATGCTGCTCACCCGTTTTGTCATATAAAACTGTATTTTGCTGAACCAGTTGCAATACTTTCTCGTTTGTGATTAAAATCTCGTCTTCATTAGAGGCGTTTACGACGAGTTCGAAAATATTCAATAGTTTGCGTCCGTCGCCACCCGAAAGGCTTAATATGGCTTCTGATTCCTTTAAATTTATTTTTTTATCCTTCAAAAAAACATCATTGGTCATCGCACGTTGCAATAAAGCTTCCAAATCTGCTCTCGAAAATGGATTTAAGATGTAAACCTGACAACGCGACAGTAACGCCGGAATGACTTCAAAACTCGGATTTTCGGTAGTGGCACCAATCAGCGTAATCCATCCTTTTTCGACAGCCGCCAACAACGAATCTTGCTGCGATTTGCTGAAACGATGAATCTCATCAATAAATAAAATCGGGTTTTTTGCTGTAAACAATCCGCCGCTTTGTTTGGCTTTTTCGATCACATCACGAATGTCTTTTACACCCGAATTGATAGCACTTAAAATATAAAACGGTCGTTTCGATTCCTGCGCAATAATTTGTGCCAACGTCGTTTTTCCCGTTCCTGGAGGTCCCCAAAAGATCAGGGAAGGAATAATCCCTTTGGCAATTTGTTGCGTCAACGACCCATTTGGGCCAACCAAATGCAACTGACTCAAATAATCTTCTAATTTTTGCGGACGGATTCGTTCTGCTAAAGGTGCTTCCATGTTGTAAAATTACTCATTTATTTATTTTTTGTGGCAGTAATTTTCGGCATTTTTATAATTCCTTTTCCTGCTTTACGCTGCAATCTTTTCATTGCGATTGGCATTGTGTGTAACGAAAGGATTTTTGAGTTCGCAATGAAAAGGATTTCCACTGCAAACGAAGTTCACTGAACTCAAGTGGAAATAAAAATATTGTGAAGTAATCAGGGCTAAAGACTATTTTTGGGAATTTCTAGTATTGCTTTAAATAGGAAGTAAATCACAGCAACTGACAAAATAGCATTAAAATTTTTTTGGTTGTATTTTTGAGTTCTGTAGAGGAGTCCTAATCATCATTTCTAAATCAAAAACTGTAAATGAACGACAACCATTTCAAATTCTCGCCTTCCGTTTTGATATTGCCATTGTTCTCGGTGTTGCTAATCTGGACAGTTTTTTGGGTAGAAATACGTTTTCATTTCGATTTTGGAGAATGGGGAATTCACCCCAGAACTTTAGAAGGATTGCGAGGTGTCTTTTTTAGCCCTTTTATTCACGGAAACATTGAACACCTTTATAATAACTCCATTCCATTACTGATTTTAGTTGCCGCTTTGCGTTTTTTTTATAGAGAACATTCTTTGAAAATTTTGGGACTTGGCATTTTATTTTCAGGATTATTAACCTGGATTATAGGTCGGGAATCCTATCATATTGGTGCCAGTGGCTTAATCTATGTTTTGGTCAGTTTTATTTTTTTCAAAGGAATGATGACCAAATATTACCGATTGGTAGCTTTATCACTTTTGGTGGTAGTGGTTTATGGCAGTTTGGTTTGGTATGTTTTTCCCAATGTTGAAGAAGGAATTTCCTGGGAAGGTCACTTGGCGGGTTTAATTACAGGCTTTGTTTTTGCGGTAAGCTTTAAAACGCCAGAATATAAAAAAATGATAAAATACGATTGGGAAAAACCAGATTTCAATCCGGAAGAAGATAAGTTTTTACAGCGTTTCGATGCCAATGGAAATTTTGTGAATTTACCTAAAGAAGAGCCTGTAGAGGAATTTGAATCCTATTTTACTTCGAATTTTCCGATTCTATATGAGATCATGGAAAAAAAGGAAAATAATAAAAAAGCAAATGATTTCTCTATTAGCCCCGATAGAGCCGATAGCTCGCTCCGGAACGTAGTGGAGGACTAAAGGGGAAAGCGGGAATTGCAAAAAGAAAAAGACCCGGAACTTTCGCTCCAGGTCTTTCGTGTTTTTATTAAAAAGTATTTTCTAATTAACTTCTTTGGCGTACCGCTTCGTATAAAAAAGCGCCACAAGCTACAGAAACATTCAACGAACCGATAGATCCGAACATTGGTAATTTAGCTTTTTCATCCACAATTTTCAAAACGGATGGATTTACTCCGCGATCTTCCGATCCCATAATGATGGCGACAGGCTCGTTTAAAGAAATATCATAAATGGTTTGATCTGTTTTTTCTGTCGCGGCAACCGTTTTAATTCCGCTTCCTTGCAGTAAGAAAATCGCGTCTTTAATGTGTTCTACTTTACAAATTGGAATATTGAAAACAGCTCCAGCAGATGTTTTTACCGTATCGCCGTTAACAGGTGCTGAACCCGCTTTTTGAACTATAATGCCATTGACACCAGTACATTCTGCCGTTCTGATAATCGCTCCAAAATTACGGGCATCTGAAATTTGATCTAAAACCAAAAACAAAGGCATTTTTCCGTTTTCGACCACAGTTTCTATCAACGTTTCTAAATCGTAAAAAGAGATAGGGGAGAT
>NZ_DATDPV010000046.1:0-57528 GCF_035292545.1 Flavobacterium sp.
GGTAGATGAAATGAAGATTTTCTTTCATCAAACTTTAGTGGCTATGTCCGATACATTTAAGCGTGCTACTGATGACGAGAAAATGGCCGATACGATGAAAGATTTCTGCGATTATTTTGCAGAAAAATTAGATTTGAAGAAGTAATTCTCCAATAATTTTAAAATAAAAAATCCCAAACTGCAATTTCAGTTTGGGATTTTTATTTGCTTATTTATTTAAAAAACGTGTTTTCTAAAACTGATTATTATTTTTGAAAACCTCTTGATTTACTTCGTCAATATAAGTAAGTAATTCCAATTTTCCAGTTGATTCTGTTGCTGAAGTCACGAAATATTGTGGCATTTCGGCCCAATTGTTTGCAAACATTTGTTTTTTGTATGCCGCAATATGAGAATCGATTTTTACTTTACTTATTTTATCAGCTTTGGTAAAAACAATGCAAAAAGGAATTTCACTTTCTCCCATATACGACATAAATTCAATGTCAATGTTCTGGGCTTCGTGGCGAATATCTATCAGCACAAAAGCACAAACGAGTTGTTCTCTGGTTTCAAAATAATCGGTAATGAATTGCTGAAAAACAGATTTTGTTTTCTTGGATACTTTGGCATAACCATAACCTGGTAAATCGACCAAAAACCAATTGTTGTTAATCAAAAAATGATTAATTAACTGGGTCTTTCCAGGTCTTCCGGAAGTTTTCGCCAAATTTTTATGGTTGGTCAACATATTGATTAACGAGGACTTTCCAACATTGGAACGGCCTATAAATGCATATTCGGGCAGGAAATCTTTCGGGCATTTGTCAACTTCTGAATTGCTGATTATAAATTCGGCAGTATTGATTTTCATAACAGGTATTAATTTTTGCAAAGGTAGTTAAAAAAAAGAACCACAACTTTTCTGGAATAAATTCAGGAAAAGTTGTGGTTAAAAATAGTTTTAGAATGTTACAAATGGGTTTCTTTTAACCATTCGAACATTAAATCGTTAAATTCATCGGGACGTTCCATCATGGCGGCATGACCGCATTTGTCAATCCAATATAAAGAGGAATTTGGTAATAATTTATGGAATTCTTCAGCAACATCAGGAGGCGTTACATTGTCATTTTTCCCCCAAATGATACAAGTTGGGACGTGCATTTTTGGTAAATCCTTAGCCATATTATGACGAATGGCGCTTTTAGCAATGGTTAACGTTTTGATCAGTTTAATTCTGTCATTCGCCATGCTGAATACTTCGTCAATCATTTCTTTTGTGGCTGTTTTCGGATCATAAAAAACAGACTCGGCTTTTTGCTTAATGTATTCATAATCTCCGCGTCTTGGGTAACTGTCACCCATAGCGCTTTCATACAAGCCGGAACTTCCGGTAATGACTAATCCCAGCATTTTTTCCGGATACATTTTAGCATGATACAAAGCAATGTGTCCTCCAAGGGAGTTCCCAAGTAGAATCACCCGGTCAAAACCTTTGTAAGTAATAAAGTCTTTCACGTATTTGGCAAAAGCCTTTACGTTGGTTTTTAGAATGTTTTGCGTATAAATAGGTAGTTCTGGAATAACAACTTTGTATCCTTTTTCAGAAAAATAATCTGCGACAGCTTCAAAGTTACTCAACCCGCCCATTAAGCCGTGTAGTATTATAATTGGCGTTCCTTCTCCAGCTTCAAAATAAGTATATTTTCCTTCTTTTTTTAAATTGTGATCCATTGTCTTTTTTTGGCATTTCAAATTTCCACAAATATAAGATTTTATAGCTTAAAATGAATTTTTGGAGAATTTTTATGAAGTCATTTCTAAACAAATGCCTAATTATTTAATTCTCAATATTTAATTTCTTTTTTCAAGCTTTATAATTGTAAAAAACGCAAAATTATATTAAATCTTAACCCTTTTTATAACCATAGTTTTCGATTATTGAATATTTCTTAACAATTTGTCAAATAAGCTCTTATGCTAAAAAACTTGTTAATTGCTTGTTTACTTGGGTAAGTGGTAAAACTTATCAACAAAGTGGTATATTGTGGTAAAAAGTGGTAATATTTTTTATATTTTTGTCAAAACCATTTCAAATAACAATTCTTTGAATACAATAGTTGGAACATATGAATGTAAAGTCGATGCTAAAGGAAGGCTGCTTTTGCCAGCGCCTTTAAAAAAGCAATTGACGGCTTCTCTTCAGGACGGTTTCGTCTTGAAACGTTCTGTTTTTCAGCCTTGTCTGGAGTTATATCCGATGGCAGAATGGAATTTGATGATGGAGAAAATCAATAAACTCAACCGATTTAGTAAAAAAAATAACGACTTCATCCGACGATTTACGGCTGGTGTAAAAGTGGTTGAAATTGACAATTTGGGGAGATTATTAGTTCCTAAAGATTTAGTGGGATTTGCATCTATTTCGAAAGATTTGGTGTTGTCCTCGGCAGTGAATATTGTAGAAATTTGGGATAAGGATTTATATGAAAAATCGATTTCCGGTGAAGATGTAGATTTTGCGGATTTAGCAGAAGAGGTAATGGGAAACATAAATGACAATGACAATGGAATATCATAATCCGGTTTTATTAAAAGAATCAGTTGACGGCTTAAATATCAAGCCTGACGGTATTTATGTTGATGTGACTTTCGGTGGTGGCGGACATTCAAGGGAAATTTTGAGCCGACTGGGACCAAACGGAAGACTCTTTGCATTCGACCAGGATGAAGATGCTTTGGCAAATACTATTCCGGACGAAAGGTTCATTTTGATTAATGAAAATTTCAGGTTCATAAAACGTTTTTTGCGTTTTCATAATATAAAAAGTGTCGATGGAATTCTGGCCGATTTAGGCGTTTCATCGCATCAGTTCGATGTGGCTGAAAGAGGATTTTCAACTCGTTTTGATGCCGAATTGGATATGAGAATGAGTCAGAAAAATGATTTGAACGCTTACAGAGTCGTAAATGAATACGATGAAGCCAATTTGCGACGCGTGTTTTTGGACTATGGCGAATTAAAAAACGCTCCGGCTATTGCAAGAGTGATTTTAGAGGCTAGAGAAGAAAGTCCGATAAGAAACACCGAGCAATTGAAAACGGTTTTAGGGCGTTTTTTGCCGGCGCATAAAAGCCATAAGATTTTGGCCCAAATGTATCAGGCCATCCGAATTGAAGTAAATCAGGAAATGGATGTTTTGAAAGAGTTTTTAGAACAATCCTTAGAGATTTTGAAGCCGGGCGGAAGATTAAGCGTGATTTCGTATCACTCTTTGGAAGACCGATTGGTAAAAAGATTTATGAAAAACGGCATGTTTGAAGGAGAGCCAGAGAAAGATTTCTTTGGAAACTTCTCCGTTCCATTCAAAACCATCGGGAAATTAATTGTTCCTGATTTTCAGGAAATCAAGATTAATAACAGAGCCCGTAGCGCGAAATTGAGAATAGCCGAAAAGAGATAAAGATGAAAAATGGAGTTTACAGCATATTAAAAGCCAGATTTCTGATTAATGAAGAAGCAAATGCCACAAAAAACTGGCGATTCATCATTTTTCTGATTCTTCTTGCTATTATAATGATTGGAAACAACAATCATTTCGACCAAAAAGTGTTTAAAATTATTGCTTTAACAAACGAAGTAAAAGAATTACGCTCCGAATTTGTAGACAGGCGTTCGGAATTAATGAAATTAAAAATGGAATCGACAGTTTCCGCTAAAATGGAAGAAAAAGGAATTTTCCCGTCATCAGTTCCTCCAACAAAAATAAAAGTAAAAAAAACAGAAGAAAAAAGTTTCCTTAAAAAAGTATGGTAGTAGAAGATAAACATATTACGTACAGAATTTATCTGGTTGCAGTTGCTGTTTTTATAATGGCAATCGCAATTACCGTTAAACTCACCAATATCCAGTGGGTTGAAGGAAACTATTATAGAAAATTAGCAAAAGAAAGAACCGTAAGGAATTTTGTAATTCCTGCCAATAAAGGAAATATTTATTCAGCCGACGGAAGTTTATTGGCCACCTCAATCCCGAATTACAACATTCGATTCGATGCAGTGACACCAAAATCGGAAGCTTTTCAGAAAAATGTAAAACCATTAGCCGATTCATTAGCTGTTTTATTAGGAAAACCAAGCAGCTATTTTCAATCGGAATTAAGAAAAGCAAGAGCGAATAAAAACAGGTATTATTTGATTGCACGTGATTTGAGTTTTACCGAATATATGCGAATTAAGAGTTTTCCATTATTCAATCTGGGCGCTTATAAAGGTGGAATTATTACAGATCAAAGAACCATTCGCGAACATCCAATTGGCGAAATTGCCGAAAGAACGATTGGTTATGAAAGAATTACACCCAACGGAAATCCTGACGGAAAAGGCATCGAATGGGCTTTTAGAAAATATTTAAACGGAAAAGACGGAAAAATACTCAAACAAAAAATTGCCAAAGGACAATGGAAACCGATTAGAGATGTCAATGAAGTCGAGCCGCAAGATGGTTACGACATTATTTCGACTATAGATGTTTACATCCAGGATATTGCCCATCATGCTTTGTTGAAGCAATTAGAGCTTTTTGAAGCCGATCATGGTTGTGTTGTAGTAATGGAAACCAAAACAGGCCAGGTAAAAGCCATTTCAAATTTAGGAAGACATGCTAATGGTTCTTATTATGAAACCACAAATTATGCTGTAGCTGAATCACATGAACCGGGTTCTACCTACAAATTAGCCGATTTAATGGCACTTCTTGATGACAAAAAAGTCGATACCAGTGCTGTTTTTGACAGTAAAGGTGGCGTAATTACCTATTCAGGGAAAAAAGTCCGCGATTCTCACGAAGGCGGATATGGAAAAATTTCATTGGCAAGGGGTTTTGAAGTTTCGTCTAATACCATTATGGTTCAGGCCGTTTATGAGAATTATAAAAATGATCCATCAAAATTTGTAAATCATTTGAATTCATACGGATTAAATAATCGTTTGGGATTGCAATTTGAAGGAGAAGGAAAACCACGTGTACCACAACCAACAGATAAAGACTGGTCGAATATTTCACTGCCGTGGATGGCTTTTGGATATGGAGTTTCTATCACACCTTTACAAACATTGACCTATTATAATGCAGTTGCAAATAATGGAGAAATGGTAAAGCCTCAGTTTGTTTCAGAAATTAAAGCATGGAACAGAACCATTAAAAAATACAATAAAGAAGTGATCAACCCTAAAGTGTGTTCAGAAGAAACCATCCTGAAATTGAAAGCTGTTCTGGAAAACGCAGTTAAAAGAGGTACGGGTTCAAAACTATATTCGAAAGATTTTTCGATGGCCGGAAAAACAGGAACAGCTCAAGCAAATTATGCTACAAAAGGAGGTTCTGAGAAACATTATATTTCTTCATTTGTGGGTTATTTTCCTGCTGACACGCCTAAATATTCTTGTATTGTAGTAGTTCATGAACCGAATACATCCAAGAATAATTATTACGGAGCCGATGTTGCGGGACCGGTTTTCAAAAGAATTGCGCAAAAGATTTTCACCGATGCGCCATCAATGAATGAGATTAAAAATTTGGATAAAAAGAATCGTAAACAAGAAAAAAACTATTCCGATTATTATACCAAATCCCAACAAAAACATCATGTTGTTCCAAATGTAAAAGGCATGTCAGGAATGGATGCTGTAGCATTATTGGGAAATCTCAAAATAAAAGTCAAAGTAATTGGGGTGGGAAAAGTAAAAACACAATCGCTTCAACCGGGAGAAAGTTTAAATAAAAACACAACCATAACACTGGAATTATCGTGATTATTTTAAAAGACATATTATACAAAGTAGCCATCGAAGCCGTAAAAGGACCGACGGATATTGCTATCGATAAAATGGATTTCGATTCTAGAAAAATTTCTAAGAATGATGTTTTTGTAGCCATTCGAGGTTCCGTTTCCGATGGTCACGAGTTTATTGAAAAAGCAATCAACAACGGTGCAATTGCAGTTGTTTGCGATACTTTTCCGGAAGTAATTGTTAGCGGAATAACTTATGTTCAGGTGAAAGACACCAATAAAGCGATGGCTTTTATGGCTGCGAATTATTTTGGAAATCCTTCTCAGAACTTAAAATTAGTAGGAATTACAGGAACCAATGGAAAAACAACCATTGCTTCTTTATTATATCAATTGTTTAAAAAAGCGGGTTTCAAAGTAGGTTTGCTTTCTACGGTTAAAATTTTGGTGGACGATAAAGAATATAAGGCCACGCATACTACACCGGATTCCATTACCATCAATCAGTATCTAAAAGAGATGAATGATGCAGGAGTTGACTATTGTTTTATGGAAGTGAGTTCGCACGGAATTCATCAAAAAAGAACGGAAGCTTTGCATTTTGCAGGTGGCGTTTTTACGAATTTGTCTCATGACCATTTGGACTATCATGCCACTTTTGCGGAATACAGAGATGTAAAGAAATCGTTTTTTGACAATTTGCCAAAAACGGCTTTTGCATTATCCAATGTCGATGATAAAAACGGCCAGGTGATGTTGCAAAATACCCAAGCCAGAAAATTGACATATGCCTTAAAATCCTATGCCAATTATAAAGCACAGATTCTCGAAAATCAATTATCAGGATTGCTGTTGAAAATTAATGATAACGAAGTTTGGGTTCGATTAATAGGCACGTTTAACGCTTATAATTTGTTGGCGATTTATGGAACTGCGGTTGAATTAGGATTAGACAGTTTTGAAGTCTTGCGATTATTATCAGAATTAGAAAGTGTTTCCGGAAGGTTTCAATTTATTGTTTCTAAAGGAAATGTCACCGTAATTGTTGATTATGCACACACACCGGATGCATTGGAAAATGTATTGAAAACCATCAATGATATCCGAACCAAGAACGAACAATTGATTACCGTTGTTGGTTGTGGTGGCGATAGAGATAAAACCAAGCGTCCCATAATGGCAAACATTGCGACAACATTAAGCGATAAGGTGATTTTGACTTCGGATAATCCAAGAACAGAAAATCCGGAAACGATTATTGCCGAAATGGAACAAGGCGTGGAAGCTCATAATTATAAAAAAACGGTGGCAATTACCGATAGAAAACAAGCGATAAAAACTGCCTGCCAATTGGCCCAGCCTAATGATATTATCCTAATTGCAGGAAAAGGACATGAAACTTATCAGGAAATTCAAGGTGTTCGCCATGATTTTGACGATATGAAAATCGTTACAGAAATTTTAGATCAACTCCAAAAATAGAAATATATGCTGTATTATTTATTTGAATATTTAGACAAAACACTAAACATGCCAGGTGCTGGAGTTTTTCAGTATATCACTTTTAGATCCGCATTGGCTTTTTTATTGTCATTGTTGATCTCTACTATTTTTGGTAAGAAAATCATCAACTTTCTTAGAAACCAGCAAGTAGGTGAGACGGTTAGGGAATTAGGTCTTCAAGGTCAAACGCAAAAAGCGGGAACGCCAACAATGGGTGGTTTAATCATCATCATTGCCACTTTAATTCCGGTGCTGTTGTTTACAAAACTGAATAATATTTATATCATTTTATTAATAGTTACCACACTTTGGATGGGAACCATTGGTTTTGTTGATGATTATATTAAAATTTTCAAAAAAGATAAAGCAGGACTTAAAGGTATTTTCAAAGTTATCGGACAAGTTGGTTTAGGGATAATTGTAGGTTCTGTTTTGTATATACATCCGGGAGTTACGGTTAGACAGGATACACTTAAGGGCAGTATTATGATCAATCAAACTGAAAATGTAATCAATGAGGTGCCTATTGAAGAGAAATCGACTGCTACAACAATTCCATTTCTTAAAAATAACGAATTTAATTATGCCGAATTATTAGCATGGATGGGTGATGGTTATGAAAAATGGGCTTGGTTAATTTTTATTCCGGTAGTTATTTTTATTATTACGGCGGTTTCAAACGGAGCGAATTTAACGGATGGTATCGATGGATTGGCAGCAGGAACTTCGGCTATTTCAGTACTCGCACTCGGGATTTTTACTTTCGTTTCAGGGAATATTATTTTTTCTAGTTATTTGGATATTATGTATATCCCCAATTCGGGTGAAATGACGGTTTTTATTGCGGCATTTGTCGGAGCCTTGGTCGGATTTCTTTGGTATAATTCCTATCCGGCATCTGTTTTTATGGGCGATACGGGAAGTTTAACTATTGGTGGTATCATCGCGGTTCTGGCCATTTCTGTTAGAAAAGAATTATTGATTCCATTATTATGCGGAATCTTTCTGGCCGAAAATTTATCGGTGGTTTTACAAGTCAGTTATTTTAAATATACCAAAAAACGCTTTGGAGAAGGACAAAGAATTTTTCTCATGTCACCTTTGCACCATCATTATCAAAAGAAAGGCTATCATGAAAGTAAGATTGTAACCCGTTTTTGGATTGTTGGAATTTTATTGGCCATTTTATCCATTGTCACACTAAAATTAAGATAGTATGAGATTAGTAATTTTAGGTGGAGGCGAAAGCGGAGTTGGAACCGCAATTCTCGGAAAAAAGCAAGGATATGAAGTTTTTGTATCCGATTTCGGGAAAATAAAAGAAAATTATAAGGAAGTTCTTAATATAAATGGTATCAAATGGGAAGAAGAAGCCCATACGGAAAAAAAGATTTTGAATGCCGATGTGGTTATGAAAAGTCCCGGAATTCCTGATAAATCGCCGATTATCAAAAAACTTATTAAAAACAATATTCCGGTAATTTCTGAAATTGAATTTGCAGCCCCTTTTACAAAAGCAAAAACAATCGGAATTACAGGCAGTAACGGGAAAACGACAACGACAATGCTGACGTATCATTTGTTAAAATCAGCTGGTGTCAATGTAGGTCTTGGAGGAAATATCGGAAAGAGTTTTGCCTGGCAGGTTGCCGAAGATAAATTTGATTGCTATGTGTTGGAGTTAAGCAGTTTTCAATTAGACGGAATCATAAATTACAAACCACACATTGCCATTATTACCAACATAAGCCCGGATCATTTGGACAGATACGATTATAAATTTGAAAATTATATTGAATCGAAATTCAGAGTGACAATGAACCAAACTGAGGAAGATTTTCTCATTTATGACGCTGATGACCAGGCGATTGCAGAATGGTTCAAAAACAATAAAACTAAAGCCCAACTAATTCCTTTTTCATTGACAAAAACTTTTGAACAAGGAGCATTTATAAAAGACAACAATATGGAGATCAAGATCAACGACGAAGAATTTGTAATGGAAACAGAACACATCGCATTAGAAGGTAAACACAATTTGAAAAATGCAATGGCGGCAACCTCTGTAGCAAAATTGATGCAAATTCGTAAAGCGACCATTCGCGAAAGTTTGTCTAATTTTCAAGGGGTGGAGCATCGTTTGGAAAAAGTCTTGAAAATTCAAAACGTCCAATATATTAACGATTCTAAAGCGACCAATGTAAATGCTACTTATTTTGCTTTAGACAGCATGAACACACCAACAGTTTGGATTGTAGGTGGTGTAGATAAAGGAAATGACTATTCGGAACTGATGCCCATGGTTCGCGAAAAAGTGAAAGCGATTATCTGTCTTGGTGTCGATAATAAAAAAATAATTGATGCTTTCGGTAACGTAGTTGACGTAATGATTGAAGTGACCAATATGAATGATGCCGTAAAAATGGCGCAGCGATTAACAGAAAAAGGTGACACCGTTTTATTGTCTCCAGCTTGTGCCAGTTTCGATTTATTCGAAAACTACGAAGACAGAGGAAAACAGTTTAAAAATGCAGTCCAAAATTTATAAATAAACTTTAAAAAGTAAACCCAAAAATTCCAGATGAAAGAACTAATCAGTAAACTAAAAGGAGACAAAGGAATATGGTCATTCGTGGCTTTATTAGCCTTGTTTTCGTTTATGCCTGTTTTTAGTGCAAGTAGTAATTTGGCCTATATGAACCATGGAACCGGGAACACAATCAGTTTCTTGTTTACCCATTTGGCTCATATTTTTATGGGTTTTATAATTATTTATGCGGTTCATAAAGTGCCATATCATTATTTTAGAGGGATTTCCAAATTTGCTTTGCCAATTGTTTGGATTTTATTGGCTTTTACATTGATAAAAGGAACGGTTATTGCCGGTGCGAATGCCAGTCGTTGGATAAAAGTGCCGTTTATTGGAATTACATTTCAAACATCAACGTTCGCTTTTGTAGTTTTAATGGTTTTTGTGGCGAGATATTTATCCAAAAAGAATGATGTACCAATGACTTTCAAATCTTCCCTGTGGGAACTTTGGGCGCCGGTTTTTGTCACTTTGATGCTTATTCTTCCTGCGAATTTCTCCACTACTGCACTGATTTTTGCTATGGTTGTCATGTTGGCTTTTGTTGGGAAATACCCGTTGAAATATATAGGTTTTGTTATTGGAACCGGAGTCGTGTTTCTAATGTTTTTTATTTTGGTGGCCAAGTCATTTCCGGATTCTCGCTTTTTTAGCAGAGTCGGAACCTGGACCAATAGAATTGAAAATTTCACCACCGATAAGCCTGATGAAGATATTTATCAAATAGAACAAGCGAAAATTGCCATTGCATCCGGTGGTGTTTACGGTTTAGGACCGGGTAAAAGTGTACAGAAAAACTTGTTACCTCAATCGTCTTCCGATTTTATTTTCGCGATAATTGTCGAAGAATATGGATTAATTGGTGGCTTACTGGTTCTTGGATTGTATTTATTGCTGTTCTTTAGATTTATCGTTGCAGCACATAAAACCAATTCACTTTTCGGAAAATTACTGGTTGTGGGGTTAGGATTTCCAATGATTTTTCAGGCGCTGATTAATATGGCGGTTGCCGTCGAATTATTGCCGGTAACTGGACAGACCTTGCCGTTAATCAGTAGCGGAGGAAGTTCCATCTGGATGACTTGTGTTTCGCTTGGAATCATTATCGGGGTAACCAAGAAAGACGAGGAAATTGCAGAAGAATTAAAAAATAAAGAACGAAGAGCAGATGCGCTTCAAAAATTAATAGATAAGCAATTAGAAGAAGAAGATGCTTTCAACGAAGATTATGCGTTAGCTAATGATTATTCAATAGAAGATAAAGCTGCTAATCCGATGAATGCGGTTTTAAATAAATAGAAAATGAAAAAGTTAAAATTCATATTAAGCGGCGGCGGAACCGGTGGACATATCTACCCGGCAATCGCTATTGCCAATGAATTGAAATCTCGTTTTCCCGATGCTGAATTTCTTTTTGTTGGTGCAAAAGACAAAATGGAAATGCAAAAAGTGCCTCAGGCCGGTTATAAAATAATTGGACTTTGGATTGCCGGTTTACAACGAAGACTGACTTTTGATAATACGCTTTTTCCAATAAAATTATTAAGCAGTTTATTGAAGTCAAGAACCATAATCAGTGATTTTAAACCCGATGTAGTTATTGGAACAGGTGGTTTCGCAAGTGGACCCTTATTGCAGGTAGCGGCAATTGCCGGAATCCCGACAGTAATTCAGGAACAAAATTCCTTTCCGGGAATTACCAATAAATTATTGAGCAAAAGAGCCAATAAAATTTGCGTGGCTTACGAAAATCTGGAACGTTTTTTTCCGAAAGGGAAAATGATTCTGACCGGAAATCCAATACGTCAGGATTTAATTGATATTAAAAGCAAAAGAGCAGAAGCTCTCAAATATTTTAATTTGGATGCCAATAAAAAAACACTCTTGGTTCTCGGCGGAAGCCTTGGGGCAAGAAGAATAAACCAATTGATTGCAAAAGAAATTTTAGCATTCTCAGCTCAAAATGTACAAGTGATTTGGCAGTGCGGTAAGTTGTATTTTGAAGAATACAAACATTTTAGCGATAACGAAAATATTCAGGTTTTATCGTTTATAGACCGGATGGATTTGGTTTATGCTGCGGCAGATATCGTGATTTCGCGTGCTGGCGCTTCATCGGTTTCGGAATTATGTGTGGTTGGAAAACCAGTGATTTTTATTCCATCTCCAAATGTCAGCGAAGACCATCAAACCAAAAATGCATTAGCCATTGTTGAAAAAAATGGCGCGTTAATGATTAAAGAAAATGAATTGGATACACAATTCAATATCGTTTTCAACAATTTATTGTCAAATGAAAATTTGCAAAAAGAGTTATCCGAAAATATCAAAAAATTAGCAAAAGTTAATGCAACAAAAGATATAGTAGATGAAATTGTAAAGCTGATTAGTAAATAATAATCTTTTCAATCATTTAATATTCAATATTTAAAAATAAAATGAATCTAAACCAAATACATAACGTCTATTTTATAGGAATCGGAGGAATCGGAATGAGTGCTTTAGCGCGTTATTTCAAAGCCATCGGAAAAAACGTATCTGGTTATGATAAAACCGAAACCGAACTTACAAAAGAATTGCAAAGCATCGGAATCTCGATTCATTTCGAAGATAATATCGATTTAATTCCATCCGATTTTTATACTGAAAACACCTTGGTGATTATTACGCCGGCGGTTCCAATCCATCATTCCGAATGGAATTATTTTCTGGAAAGAGCCTTTGTAGTAAAGAAAAGAGCCGAAGTTTTAGGAATCATTACCAAAGATACCTTCTGTTTTGCAGTTGCCGGGACACACGGAAAAACAACAACTTCAAGTATTTTAGGACATATTTTATACGAAAGTGGAGCAGATGTAACTTCTTTCCTAGGCGGAATTGTCGAAAATTATAATTCGAATTTAATAGGAAACGGAAAAACGATTACCGTTGTTGAAGCAGATGAATTCGACCGTTCGTTCCTGCATTTGCATCCCAATATTGCTTGCATCACTTCAATGGATGCCGATCATTTGGATATTTACGGAGACAGCGCCGCTATTGAAGCTTCGTTTGTTGAATTTGCAAATAAAGTAGAAGATAAGAGCAAGCTTTTTATAACCAAAGATTTACCATTGGAAGGAATTACCGTTGCGGTAAATGAAGACGCAAATTTCAAAGCTTTTAATGTCAGAATAGAAAACAGTCAATATGTTTTTGATGTGCAAACGCCAACGGAAACGATTCAAAATTTACAATTTGCACTACCTGGCAAACATAATTTAATGAATGCATTAATGGCTTTGGCAATGGCAAAAACTTTTGGCACCCCAACCCAGGCGATTGCTAAAGCTTTATTATCCTTCAAAGGAATAAAAAGACGATTTTCTTATCAGATAAAAGAAGAAAATTTAGTTTATATTGATGATTATGCACATCATCCAACCGAAATAAATGCAGTGCATCAGGCGGTTACTGAATTGTATCCGAACCAAAAAGTGCTGGCTATTTTTCAGCCGCATTTGTTCAGCAGAACAAAAGATTTTGCGGATGATTTCGCTAAAAGTCTTTCTGCTTTTGATGAAGTGATTTTATTGGATATTTATCCTGCACGCGAATTGCCAATGGAAGGAATTACATCAGCTTGGTTGATGGATAAAATGACCAATAATCATAAAAAATTGGTTTCTAAATCGGATTTAATTCCGACAATTTTGCAAAGTGATGCCAAAATAATTGTGACCATCGGAGCAGGTGATATTGGAGAATTTGTCAAACCAATTAAAAAAGCATTAAATGAGAAAGTTTAATTGGACAAATATTTGGATAAACGTAAGATTAGTACTGATGTTTTCAGTAGTTATTTTTCTATTTTCTTTCACTTCTAAGCGAAATTCAGATAGAAAATTGACCAAATCGGCCGTGGTTTTTCTTGGGGATGACAACCTTTTTGTAACCCATGAAACGGTTAATAAATTGTTAATAGAAAATAATCAAAAGGCGCAAACCATAAGAAAAGATAAATTAGATTTGAATAAGCTGGAAAAATCCATCGACAACCACCATATGATTGAAAAATCTCAGGTGTTTGTCAGTATTGATGGTGTCCTAAAAGTTGTAGTAAAACAAAAGACACCAATAGCAAGGGTTTTTGGTGAAAACGGGTCTTTTTATTATGATTATCAAGGGAATAAAATGCCGCTTTCGGATAATTTTACGGCAAGAGTTCCGCTGGTTTCAGGGGAAATAAATGATAAAAACAGCAAAGATTTAAACGAATTATTGCGCTTTATTTTTGACGATGCATTTTTGAAAAAAAACATTATTGGCATACAGATTTTGCCAAATGGGAGCTTAAAAATGATGAACAGGAATTTTAATTATGAAATCGATTTTGGCAAAACGATAAATATGGAGAAGAAATTCAACAATTATAAAGCGTTTTTTCAAAAAGCAGTTTTAGATAGTTCGTTATATCATTACAAAAAAATAAATCTGAAGTTTACGCAGCAGGTAGTGTGCACAAAATAAAAGGAGGTTATGGAAAAAGAGAACATTGCAGTAGGTTTAGACATTGGGACAACCAAGATTGTTGCCATGATTGGCAGGAAAAATGAGTATGGGAAGCTAGAGATTTTGGGAATTGGAAAATCCAAAAGCCTTGGCGTAAAAAGAGGTGTGGTTGATAATATTACCCAAACGATCCAATCGATTCAGCAAGCGGTTCAGGAAGCGGAAAATAATTCAGGTTACAAAATAAAAGACGTAGTGGTAGGTATTGCAGGACAGCACATACGCAGTATTCAACACAGCGATTACATCAGCAGAAGTAATGCGGAAGAAGTAATCGGCGATAAAGATATTGACTTGTTAATCAATCAGGTGCATAAATTAGCGATGCTTCCAGGTGAAGAAATCATCCACGTTTTGCCACAAGAATTCAAAATCGACGGGCAATCGGAGATTAAAGAACCAATCGGAATGTGTGGCGGTAGATTAGAATCCAGTTTTCACGTAGTGGTGGGCCAGGCTTCATCCATCAGAAATGTGGGAAGATGCATCCAAAGTTCCGGAATTGAATTATCGGGATTGACCTTAGAACCTTTAGCTTCAGCTGATGCGGTTTTAAGCCAGGAAGAAAAAGAAGCCGGTGTGGCCTTGATTGATATTGGTGGAGGAACAACGGATTTGGCTATTTTCAAAGATGGAATCATTCGTCATACTGCCGTTATTCCTTTCGGAGGAAACGTAATTACCGATGATATTAAAGAAGGTTGTTCTATCATTGAAAAGCAAGCGGAGTTATTAAAAGTAAAATTCGGATCGGCTTGGCCAGGAGAAAATAAAGACAACGAAATTGTTTCTATTCCAGGTTTAAGAGGAAGGGAACCGAAAGAGATTTCGTTAAAGAACTTGTCTAAAATAATTCACGCCCGTGTGGTGGAAATTATCGAGCAGGTTTTTACAGAAATAAAAGCATACGGACATGATGATCCGCGCAGGAAATTAATTGCAGGAATCGTCCTTACCGGAGGTGGAGCACAATTGAACCACATCAAACAATTGGTAGAATATATCACAGGTATGGATACCAGAATTGGTTATCCAAACGAACATTTGGCTGGGAATTCTGATGAAGAAATTTCAAGTCCATTATATGCCACCGCAGTTGGATTGGTAATGAACAGCATCGAAAATAAAACACAAAGTGCCGTGAAATTCTATATCCAGGAACCTGAAAAAGTTCCCGTTTACAGAGCGCCGATTGTTCAGGCTCCTGAGTCTCCAGTTGAGATTCCCGTAGAAGCCGAAGAAAAAATGCAGCATGAAGAATCTACAGAAACAAAAATCAGAAGATCATTTTTTGATAAATATGTAGATAAGATTAAAGATTTTTTAGATAACGCCGAATAGTATTATCAATAATAAAAATGTTATCTGTTCTCCTTTTGTCCCAAGTCAAAAGAAGTAAAAAAAATTAGTACTAAACAAGAATTCAAAAACCAAATATTATGATGAGCAACTCAGAATTTGGAAGTATTTCATTTGATTTACCAAAAAACCAATCAAATGTAATTAAAGTTATAGGTGTAGGCGGAGGCGGAAGCAACGCAATCAACCACATGTTTAAACAAGGGATTAAAGGTGTGGATTTTATCGTTTGTAATACCGATTCACAAGCTTTGCAAAGCAGCCCGGTGCCTAATAAAATTCAATTAGGAGTTAATTTGACTGAAGGTCTTGGCGCTGGTGCTAACCCGGAAGTAGGTCAACAATCTGCAATTGAAAGCATTGCAGACATCGAAAAAATGTTGGACAGCAACACCAAAATGGTTTTTATCACCGCAGGAATGGGTGGAGGAACCGGAACAGGTGCTGCGCCGGTAATTGCACAATTAGCCAAAGAAAGAGATATTCTGACTGTCGGAATCGTAACCATTCCTTTCCAATTCGAAGGGAAAGTGCGTCAGGAACAAGCATTATTAGGTGTTGAGAAATTAAGAAAACAAGTCGATTCCTTAATTGTTATCAACAACAATAAATTAAGAGAAGTTTACGGGAATCTTGGTTTCAAAGCCGGTTTCTCTAAAGCGGATGAAGTTTTGGCCACCGCCTCTCGTGGTATTGCCGAAGTAATTACGCATCACTATACACAAAATATCGATTTAAAAGATGCCAAAACCGTATTGTCAAACAGCGGAACTGCCATTATGGGGTCTGCGACGGCTAGCGGGGAAAATCGTGCTAAAGAAGCTATCGTTTCGGCATTGGATTCTCCTTTGTTAAATGACAACAAAATATCAGGTGCCAAAAACGTATTGTTGCTTATCGTTTCTGGAACCAATGAAATTACGATTGATGAAATCGGTGAAATCAATGACCATATTCAAGCCGAAGCAGGTCACAGCGCCAATATTATTATGGGTGTTGGTGAAGACGAATCGCTTGGAGATGCTGTAGCGGTAACTATTATTGCTACTGGATTCAATGTCGAACAACAAAATGAAATTGTAAATACCGAGCCTAAGAAAATCATTCATACTTTGGATGGAGATCAACAATTGGTTCAGGATTTATCAAAAAACAAAACAATACCTTCATTCGATTTTTTGGCGATTGAGAAAGAAATTTCTCCAACTGAAGCCAAAATTATTTACGATTTAATGGAAGATAAAGTGATCGAAGCTGCGGTTGTGGTTGAGCCAACTTTCGAAATTGAAATGGTGCCAACATCGGAATTCATCAAGAATATCGAGGTGACTTTCGAAATCGTTTCGCCAACTCAGGATCAGGATTTTTATTTTACGACTCCGGAAGTAAAAGAAATTGAAGTTCGTGAGCCGGAATTCGTAGCTTATGAAGAAGAACAAATCACGTTTTCTTTCGATTTACCGATTAAAAAAGTGGAAGTTGAAACGCCAAAAGCGGAGCAAATTCTTTTTGAATTAACTGAAGAAACCAAAGAAATCATAGTAAATCAGCCGGTTCAGGTAATTCCAATGACCGAGTTAAATGAAAGTGGAATCATCAAATATTCTTTGGAAGAATATATGGAGAAAGAGAACGATTTATTGGAATCAAAACCAGTAGCTGCGAAAGTGGAACAAATTGCCGAAGAGTTAAAAATAACAATGAAGCAGGTAGATTTGGATTCAAACTTCAATACCAGCTTCGAAGCAATTTCTCCGGTAGACATGTCAATCGAAGAAACCTTGAAATTCAGAGCTGACGAAAGAAGAAGAAAACTGAAAGATTTCAATTATAAATTCCATAATAATCCATCAAGAGTAGAAGAGTTCGAGAAAGAGCCAGCCTACAAAAGATCCGGAATTGACATTTCAAACACACAGACAAACAACTTGAATTCCCGTATTTCATTGGGAATGGATAGTAATAACGATATTCAATTGCGATCAAACAACTCTTTTTTGCATGACAATGTAGATTAATCAAAAACCAAAAAAAACCCTTTTTAACCCGAATAATCAATGTGATTTTCGGGTTATTTTTTTTACCTTCGCAGTAAATATTTTAAATTTTTTTTGGAGCGAAAAGTAAGTGCTTTTTTATAAATCATTTTCCCGCTGTCCGCTATATCTTTTTTATACCTGTCAGGTATAAAAAAGGATGCCGCTCCGATCGGGGCTATAAGACAAATCATTTTAATATTTATAAGTTTTAGGAATTCTAAAACGAATAACCAAATAAACAAAGAATATGAGTTTATCAACACAAATCATGGAAGATATTAAAACAGCCATGAGAGCCAAAGATACCGTTGCCTTAGAAGCATTGCGTGCCATAAAATCTGAAATATTATTGGCGCAAACATCCTCAGGAGCTAAAGAAGAAATATCAGAAGACGAAGAAATTAAGTTATTGCAAAAACTGGTAAAAATGCGAAAAGACAGCGCGAAAATTTTTACCGAACAAAATCGTCCCGATCTTGCTGAACCTGAATTGGCACAAATCGCCGTAATCGAAAAGTTCCTTCCAGCTCAATTAAGCGAAGAAGAAGTAGAAGCAGTTATTGCTAAGATCATTGCAGAAACCGGAGCGTCAGGAATTGCTTCCATGGGAAAAGTAATGGGATTGGCTTCGGCACAATTAGCAGGAACTGCTGAAGGGAAAACCATTTCTACCATCGTTAAGAAACTTTTAGTATAAATATAGATAGTTCGATTGTTAGATTTTTTGATAATTCGAATAATCAAAAAAATCTAACAATCGATAAAAATGGCCTCGTAGTTCAACTGGATAGAATATCAGATTTCGGCTCTGAGGGTTGGGGGTTCGAACCCCTCCGAGGTCACAATTATTATTGAAAAACGCAAAACCGCAAAGTTTACTTTTATGGTTTTGCGTTTTTTATTTTAAAAACATTACTTTTCAGAATTGATTCAAACAGTTTTTTTTAATTTATAAAAGATGAATATATTTCAAATTTTATTTTTAGCATTATTTGGTTTATTTGTTGTCGTTGGATCTTTCAATATTATTATTGAACCTTTGTATGTGTTTATTTTTAATAAACCGCTTTATGTACACTGTTATCCGTTTCCAAGAAAACTTACACAATCACAAAGATATATTCTAGAACAGGAATTCATTTTCTATCGGAAATTATCTGATAAAAGGAAGCGATTTTTTGAGCATCGGATGGCTTCATTTATTAATAAGTATCAATTTATCGGAAAGGATGATTTGGTGATTACAGATCAAATTTTGGTGCTGGTTTCTGCAACTTCTGTGATGCTGACTTTTGGAATGCGTTTCTATCTGATTGATGTTTTTGATAAAATCATTATTTATCCAAAACCCTATTTTTCAACAGTCAATCAAGAATATCAGAAAGGGGAATTTAATCCTAGAATGAAAGCCTTGGTTTTTTCATGGGAAGATTTTCAGCAAGGTTTTCAATTTGAAAAAGACAATCTAAATCTCGGGTTGCACGAATTTGCGCATGCTTTACATTTTCATGGATTAAAGTGTAACGATCAAAGTAGCATAGTATTTTCGGATACCTATGTCAAAATAAAAGAATATCTGGTCCAGCCCAATATTCTAAACCATCTCGTGGCATCGAATTATTTCAGGATTTACGCCTACACTAATCAAATGGAATTTTTGGCTGTAGTTTTAGAACATTTCTTCGAAACGCCTCAGATTTTCAAGAAAGAATTTCCTGAACTTTTTGAGAAAGTACGGCTAATGATTAATTATAATGATAAATAATTGGTTTGTTACGATTTTAGAACAATTTTTTTTGTAATTTTACAATACGTAAGTTGCTTACGTTCAAAAGATTACGATCATGAAACAACATGTCCCCATTGCTTCAATCATGTCTAAGAATGTGATTAAGCTTAATCTGTCAGATGACTTAACAAAGGCCGAAACTCTTTTCAAAAAACATAAAATAAGACATATTCCGGTAGTTGATGGGAATGTGATTTTAGGGATGTTGAGTTATACCGATTTACTTCGAATTAGTTTTGTGGATGCAGTCGATGATGATGACGAAGACGTAGATACTACAGTTTATAATTTATTTACTGTTGAGCAGGTTATGGCAAAAAAATTAGTTACCGTAAGTCCCGAAACCACAATTAAAGAAACCGCACAAATTCTGTCTACAAGAGAGTTCCATGCCTTGCCAGTTTGCGAAGGAAATCTGTTAGTCGGGATTGTTACCACCACTGATTTAATCAAATATTTAATCGACCAGTATTGATTTGAATTTAAAAAGATTCTGGGTAATCTATTAATTCTGCTTTTGGTCAGCTCAAGGCATAAATATCAAATCAAGATTTAGGATTTGAAAATAATAAATATATTTAATCAGATTTACTGATAAACATCATGTTTTTGTTTTTTATTATCGAATAACTTTGAGTGTAATCTAAAACTAAAAGTTATGAAACATAGCGAACCAGTATCAGCCATTATGTCCAAAAATGTAATTAAATTAAATATAGCTGATGATTTAACAAGAGCCGAATTGCTTTTTAAACAAAATAAAATAAGGCATATTCCTGTAGTAGACGGAAATATAGTTTTAGGAATGTTGAGTTATACCGATTTGTTAAGGATTTCTTTTGTAGACGCCGTTGATGATGACTCAGAAATAGTGGACACTACGGTTTATAATATGTTTACAGTTGAGCAGGTTATGGCGAAAAAATTAGTTACCGTAAGTCCCGAAACTACAATTAAAGAAACGGCAGAAATTCTGTCAACCAGAGAATTCCATGCCTTGCCTGTTTGCGAAGGAAATCTGTTGGTCGGGATTGTGACCACCACCGATTTAATTAAATATTTAATCGATCAGTATTGATTAATGAAAAAAGGCTCCGATATTTTTGGGAGCCTTTTTTATTATTTTTTAAATTGTTGTCAATTTCTTCAAATCCGAAATCGTCTGGGTTGGATTTTCTGCCTTAAATACATAATTTCCTGCCACTAATGCATCTGCGCCAGCTTCTACCAGCTGAACGGCATTTTTATCGGTAACGCCGCCATCAATTTCAATTAGGGTTGTAGCACCATTTCTAGTGATGATTTCTTTTAGATCTCTTACTTTTTTATAAGTATTTTCGATAAAAGATTGTCCGCCAAAACCAGGATTTACACTCATGATGCAAACCAAATCAATGTCTTTTATGATATCTTCCAGTAAACTTACATTCGTATGCGGATTAAGTACCACTCCGGCTTTCATACCTTCGGCTTTTATAGCCTGTAATGTGCGGTGTAAATGGTTGCAGGCTTCGTAATGAACGGATAATATATTTGCGCCTAAATCTGCAAATGTTTTGATATATCGATCCGGATCTACAATCATTAAATGTACGTCGATTGTTTTTTTGGCATGTTTTGTAATTGCTTCCAAAACAGGCATCCCGAAAGAAATATTAGGAACAAAAACGCCATCCATAATGTCTATGTGAAACCAGTCGGCTTCGCTGTTGTTGATCATTTCGATGTCACGTTGCAAATTGGCGAAATCTGCCGCTAGTACGGAAGGGGCAATAATGGTATTGTTCATGGTGTAGTTGTGTTGTTTGTGCAAAAGTAGTTTATTCGTGGATTTGTTGATTTTTTATTTTAAAAAAAATTAGGATAGATTCCTAAAAAGTAAAACTCCGGTAATCAGCCGGAGTTTCAATCATCAATCAAAAAACGAACAGTCATGAGACTGTTGTTGTGGTAATTTAGGATTAACCTAAATATGTTTTTAATATTTTACTTCTTGAAGTGTGTTTCAATCTGCGGATCGCTTTTTCTTTAATCTGACGCACACGCTCACGAGTCAGGTCGAAAGTTTCTCCGATTTCCTCTAAAGTCATTGGGTGTTGATCGCCAAGACCAAAGTACAAACGAACTACATCAGCTTCTCTAGGAGTCAATGTTTCCAATGAACGCTCGATTTCGGTACGCAATGATTCGTGGATTAATTCTCTGTCTGGATTTGGAGATTCACCTGAACGTAAAACGTCATAAAGGTTAGAATCTTCTCCTTCTACAAGAGGTGCATCCATTGATAAGTGGCGACCAGAGTTTTTCATGCTCTCTTTCACGTCATTTACGGTCATGTCAAGCTCTTTTGCAATTTCCTCAGCAGAAGGTGGTCTTTCGTTAGATTGCTCTAACAAAGCATACATTTTGTTGATTTTATTGATAGAACCAATTTTGTTCAAAGGCAAACGAACGATACGGGATTGTTCAGCCAATGCTTGCAAAATCGATTGACGAATCCACCATACAGCGTATGAGATGAATTTGAAACCACGCGTTTCATCAAAACGTTGTGCTGCTTTGATTAATCCTAAATTTCCTTCGTTGATTAAATCGGGAAGGGTAAGTCCTTGATTTTGGTATTGTTTTGCAACAGAAACCACGAAACGTAAATTGGCTTTCGTCAATTTCTCTAATGCTTTCTGGTCTCCGGCTTTAATTTTTTGTGCTAATTCTACCTCTTCGTCAGCGGTAATAAGGTCAACTTTTCCAATTTCTTGTAAATACTTGTCTAATGAAGCAGTTTCACGGTTCGTTACCTGCTTGGTGATTTTAAGTTGTCTCATATTTTTGTCTCCTCAATTTTAAAGTGTACAAGTGATTATACGTAGGGAGTGAACAAAAAGTTACAGGAGTTATGAAAATATTTTAATAATAAAAAAACAATCCCGTTTCAAATGGATGAAACGGGATGTTGATTCTACCTTAAAGATACTGTTTTACTTTACTTCTATGATGTCTTTTAGCGAGATAGGAGTTCCTTTTGCTGTAAAGCCTTCTATTGTTATTTCAAATATTCCAGACACATCGGAAGTATAAAATGAAGTTAAACTTTCCTTGCTTTCCAATTTTAGATCAGGAATCCATAGCAATTGATAACGGTAATCTGGAATTCTATCGTTTTTAGAGCTGGCCGAATAATCAGGCTGGTAATATTTTTTATTGATAAAAGGCCGTATGATTTTAGGTTTTATAATGTAATCGCCACTAAGTTTGGATTCATAATTACCGTTTTTAGTAATAAAATTTAATAGGCCATTAAAAATACTGGTTCCATAATAATAACCACCGGCAATAAAACTTACTTTATAGATGTTTTCGGCTTTAAAATCAAAAAGTTCATCGATGTCCTGAATTAATAATCCGTCAACCAAAACCAATGTGGGTTGCGGAAGCTCATTAAGGGGATCGTGATCCTCTATGCGTATGGAATATTTGTTATTTTCTTTGGTGAAATACACATCGTTAATAACTTCGACAATAGTTTCTTTTATAGTTGGGAAACGGCTGTAATCATCAAGAATATAATCTTTGGCTAAAGGATCATAAAAAGTTTTATAATTTTCTGATTTAGCAATGGAATCTGATTTCTTAGTGTAATAAGCATTTTCAATTTGGCTTGCAATTGATCTTTTTTCGAGACTTTCTTTTAATTCAGTCGATAAATCTTTAAATGGTTGTGATGAGAATTTTGAATAATCGATAGTACGAGGTTTATCAAGAGTTACAATAAAATTTTCTTTGTTTTTATCCATAACCTGAATAACCATATTTGAATTGAAATAAGCTTTTTCAAGATTAAAAATGAATTCACCGGATGCATTAGTTTTAATGATTTTAAAGACAAAAGGCTTTCCCGGAAGCGATAAAGCTATAGCTATATTTTCAATCCGTTCTTGTCCGGTTTTTGATGCTATTTTTCCTGAAATAACTTCTCCACGGAGTTCCGGTAGAAAAATTTCATTTTCGTTGCCTTGAAAGTTTTTTGTTGGATTTATAAAAGACTTAGCAAAATCGATTGAATTTAATTGTTTTTTTGAAGGTAAGTTTTCGACTTTTCTTACCGATAGGGAATAACTGCCGTTTTCAAAATCAATGTTAGAAGTTTTAATATTTAAATTAACAAGTTCTCTATTTGTATATGTTTTTTTATCCAACCCTATTGAGAAAATTTTATTTTCAGAGGTGTTTAATTCATTCGCAGATTGATTTTCCGATTTGTTTTCGCCTGATGAAATGGAAGGATTGGCTGGCTTGATACTCATTTCCTGACTAACCTGGAATGGATTGATTATAGTTATATCCATTTGATAACATGCCTCTTCCGATTTGTTAAGCATCCAGTTCGTATATGCAATTAGTTTATAATTACCAGTTTGAAGTGTGGTAGGGATGAAAAAATCACCCTGGCCGGTTCCGTTTTTAAGGAAAAACTTTTGTTTAAATACATTTTCTTTATTACTATCAATAAGTTCTACATAAGCTATTTTGCTAAGTGTACTGATGTTATAATTTACAGGATTTAAACAATAAAGTTTATAGTATAAAGTCTCGCCTGAAACAAAGGTCGTCGCGTTGGAATGAACGTAAATGGTTTCATTGAAAGCATTTATAAAAGACTTATTTTCCGCTGAAACAACAGTTTTTTGAGCCCGGCTTTCTGGACTTAAAATCATCAAAAATGATAAAAGTAATAGGTGTTTTATTCTATCCAAAATGAAGGGATTATGTTAGATGAAAAAGAAGTGCAGTCGCCACATACAGGTATAACCATATGATATTCTGGATAGCCGTGAGCAAAATAGCGAACGGTGTTATTCTCTATTGCATTTATAAGTTCTGATGTCGTTGAAGGAGGGCCTGGATCTGTAAGGTTAAAAGTAACAATATGACAATCATTAAAGTAAGGCGGTAATGGTTCATCTGGAAATAAATCGGCATAATTAAAAAACATTCTTTTTGTTGAAACGGATGAAACGTCAAAAAAACCAATTACTTTTTCGTTAGGATTTTCAATAGCTCTTATATTACCATAGAAGAATCCGGGCTGATTTTGGGATAAAATACTTCCGGAAGAAGATAAATCTTTCAAGGTTTTATAGAATGTATGCGATTCTAGATTTTGAACGTACTGTTTGACCAAAATACTATATCTGTGCGAAATAATATAATTTTGATCACTTATAAATCGAACGGGGAAGTTAACCCTGTCTTCACTTTGTTCGTTAGTACTCGTTAAAATATTAGTATTAGAATTAACAGAAGAGTAACAAATTCTTGTATTGGGATCTCTTATTGAAAGCTCAAAAGCATTTGAAAGCGAATTATAATATAAATCATTTGGACTCCATTTTGGAACAATGACTTTATATGTTTCTTCATAAGTGTAACGATAATATTTTGAAGTGTTTGTAGGGTCAAAGCTGTTGACGTTTATTTGAACCCCTCTTTCGCCGTCACCTTTCGTTACAACAGTAGGAATAAGGCTTTCTATTTGGTTTGCTGTAGTTAAAGTTTGGTTATTTGACTGGTAGGTTTTGCCATCTGCGGTTGTGATATTCAATTTATATTGTCTGTCGGGAACTGCCTGAAACTCAGAAGTCGAAATATACATTTCTGATTGCTCTTCAAAATCATAGGTGTTTCCCTGATCATCAGTGATAATAACTGTGGCTCCAGTTTCAAATGTTGGTCCATTCTCTTCAAAACGGTAGGTCCTCGAAATTTTTATTTCTTGTTTTTTAAATTCATTGGTAATGCTTGCTTCAACAACAATTGCTTCTTCAAAGGTGTTTGTTTGTAGAGCATAAGGTTCCGTGCAACTTACTATCAGAATTGACAGTAGAAGCAGGGTTAAGGTTTTTATAAAGATTATTTTTTTCAAAATTATTTATTTTATTTATTAAAACTTAAAATTATAAGTTATGGTTGGAACCGGAATTGAAAATATTGATGTCTTGTATGCTTTTATTTTCCCATCATCTGTAACGAAATAAACAGAGTATGGATTGTTTCTTCCCAAAATATTATAAACAGATATGTTCCAAAAACTATGTGCCAGTTTTTTTATTTTGTGATTCCCTTCAATGTTAACACCAATATCTAATCGATAATAATCAGGAATACGGTACATGTTACGATCACTGTAAAGGGTGTATTCGGAATCGCCATAGGTATAAGTCCCAATCGGAAAAGTTATTGGTCTTCCGGTTTGATAAATAAAATTAGAAGAAATGCTATAGCGTTTTGTAATTTTATAGTTCATCACGATGCTCATTTCGTGGGGTTTATCAAAATTCGCCGGAAAAAATTCCCCATTATTTACTTTTTCATCATCAAATTCACTATCCAGTTTTATAAAAGTACGGGAGTAAGTGTAACCAATCCAGCCGTTTAATTTTCCGATTTCTTTTTTAAGCAATAATTCGACTCCGTATGCTTTTCCTTCGCCTTGTAAAAGTTCAGTTTCAATATTTTCATTCAAAAGCAATTGTGCAGCGACTTTATAATCAAGAATATCCTTTGTTTTTTTGTAATAACCTTCTAAGCTCAATTCTAAATCATTTTTATACACATTTTTATAGAAGCCTAATGACAACTGTTGGGCGCGTTGGGGCCTTACATTTAAATCAGAAAGTTTCCAGGTATCAGTTGGCGATTGAGTTGTATTACTGGATAGCAAATGGATGTATTGATTGGTTTTGTCATAACTCGCTTTTACAGAAAAATCATCGGTCAAAAAGTATCTTGCTGCAATACGAGGTTCAATTCCTCCGTAAGTTTTGATTACTTCGTTACGGTCAAATTCTTTTACTTCGATAACAGTGGCATCGTTTAAAGGAACGCCTTCCTGATAAATTCGTTGATTTGATTTTCCTAAAGCGGCATAATAAGAATAGCGCAATCCGACATCTATTAATAATTTGTCGCTTACTTTGAAATTGTCTGAAAGGTAAACGGCAGATTCTAATCCCCGTTCTTTTTGAATATTTATAGGATTTAAAAGAGATTCACTGCTTTTTGGATTAAAATCACCGGGACTGATATTGTAGAGTTTACTTGAAATACCATAACTCAATTTGTGCCTGTCATTAATCAGATAGTTGAGTTTTAACATTAATTGGGTGTCATTTAATTTATAACCAAAATCAAATGAATTCAAATTGGTATTTTCATAGTTAATATTGAATTTATATTCACTGTTTGTAAAAATAAAAGCCCCTTTATTTTTGGCATTAAAAGTATGATCCCATTTTAAGGAAGCCAATCGGTTGCTATATTTATATACTGAATCAGAAGATACACTATAGGCATCATGACTATAATATACTGTTGATTCAAGAGAATTATTACTGTTGAAGTCGTGGTTGTATTTTATAATACCATCATAAAATGAAGCTTCACTGTTTTTTAAGGATTCTTCTTCTAAGGATCTTAATATCCAGCCAGAATAAGTTGCTCTTCCGCCTAATAACAAACTGGATTTGTTCTTGATTATTGGTGTTCCAATGGAAAGATTACTGGTAACCGGACCAATACCTCCTTCGCCGGTTAGTTTTTCCATATTGGCTTTTTTTGATGTTATATCAAAAACCGAAGATAATCTTCCGCCAAATTCTGCCGGAATACTTCCTTTATAGATGTCGGCTTTTTTTGTTGTAAAAGGATTGACTGAGGAGAAAAAGCCAAAAAAGTGCGCTGGATTATATAAGACGGCATTATCCAAAAGAATTAGGTTTTGGTCTTCTTTTCCACCTCTGACATTGTATCCTGCAGAGCCTTCACCGGTAGTTTTTATGCCAGGCAATGTTGTGGCAACTTTAAAAATATCTCTTTCTCCAAGAATTAAGGGAACATTTTTGATTGATTCGATATCTATTGAAATCAGTCCGGTAACGGTGGATTTAATTTTATTGTTAAGTTTAGTATTTATGATTACTTCATCAAGTATGTTTGACTTTTCATCAACGTTTAGATCTAACTTTCCGTCATTATAAAGCACCAGTTTTTTAACCACTTTTATGTGATTCAAAGATTCAGTTTCAACTATATTAACACCTGGAGAAAGCTGAATTGTATAATAACCTTCATTATTGGTGACCGCACTGCTATTGTTGTTTTTTACCCTGATGGTTAAATTTGGAACCGGTTCTCCAGTTTTAGAATTTTTGATTTGACCGGAGAGAATGAGAAGTTTTTTATCTGTATTTTTAGTTTCTTTCCCAATAAGCGTTAGTGCATCATTTTTTTTAGAATCAGAATCATCTGTAGAATTGTATTCCTTATGGAATATCGGTTTTTCCAAAACTTCATTCGGTACTTTAGTCGTATTATTTGAAGTTAAAAAACCAAAATAATTTTCTGGTAATTTATCATAAATAATACTATTGTTAGTTAATATTACCGTGTTTTTGTCAATAAAAAAATTCAGACTTGTGCGGTTAAAAATAGCTTCTAAGATTTCCTCAATTGGCATATTAATATAACTTCCGGAAATTAGACTGTTTTCATTTTCTAACCATTCTGGGTCAAAATAAAATTTATAATTTGTTGATTGTTCAATGTTTTGTAACGCTGTTTTTCGATTGATGTCTTTGAATTCTAATGATATTTTATCTTTTTTCTCCTGCGCGAAAAGTATTAGATGAAAAGTTAAAAGAAGTACTGTTAATATAAGTTTTCTCATGAGTTTTAATTAGATCCGTTTTGGAGAAAATTATTAATATATTTCATTAGGTTTTCCATGAATTGTTTTTTGTCTAATCTTTCCATTTTTTGGTTCATCAGATAAAATTCATTGATTTGATTTTTATACTCAGGAAATATTGTTCTGATGTCTTTTTTAGAGCTTACTTTTTGAAAGGTGTTTTTGTGATATAAAACATATTCGTTGTCCTCTTCAAATACATCATAAACAGTTTTAACATTTATAAATTCTCTTCTGTCCTTGTGATGTTTTATATAAAATATATAGGTTTTTCCAATTACACATTCTTCATAATATCCATTGATAAATTCAGGTTTTGGTGATTTGAGGTTACTTAAATTTACAAAGTTTTTTCCGTGGATTAAAAAAGAGTCTGTTTTTTCCTGGGTTAGATTTAGACCCATATAATCATATGCACTGTTTGGTTTTAAGACCAATAGATCTCTGTAAATGTCATACTTAAGATTAACATCATAATAAACCTGACCATCATAGCTAACATTCCCTTTGCTGAATTTGTCCGTGATATAATAGCTGTCACTTTTGTCTATTGTTTTGTAAGGGTAGATATGAAGTGCTCCATTGTTTATTGCCAAATTTTCTTTTCCTACGATATTGTCAAACCAATTATATAGAGAAATCTCAGAACTTATTTGGCCATAAGTACTGAATCCATTGATTAAAATGACTAATAAAGTTATTGTCGATAAATGAATTTTTGATTTTCCTGATTGCATCCTTTTGTGTTGGTTTCTTGTATAATTAATTTGGTGTTGTTTTAATTATATTTCCACAAAAATAAAATTAAATCTTACAAAAACATAAATTTAAATAAATATTTTCACATATAAATTTATGAAAAAGAAATAAGTCTGAAAAACAAAAATCCCGTTTCAAATTAATGAAACGGGACTTCCTATAAATAAACCTTTAGTAAACTAAGATCTGATTACTCTTTTCTTTCCTCACGCGGAGGTCTTGGTAAAAGTGCTTTTCTTGACACTTTTTCTTTTCTTGTTTTTGGATCCATACCTAAGTATTTCACTTGAAAAACATCACCCATTTTTACAACATCAGCAACGTTTTCTGTACGTTCCCAAGCCAATTCAGATACGTGAAGCAATACTTCATTTCCTGGTGCTGCTTGGTATTCTACCACCGCTCCAAAATCAAGCATTTTGATTACTTTCACTTCGTAAGCTTCTCCCACAACTGGTTTGAAAGTTAACGAGTCAATTTTACGTAATACAGCTTCGATTCCGTCAGGATCAGTCCCAAGAATTTCAACTACACCTTGCTCATCCACTTCGTTGATAACGATCGTTGTTCCGGTAGATTTTTGTAATTCTTGAATCACTTTTCCACCAGGTCCGATCAACGCACCAATGAAATTACCAGGAATAGTTACCTTGATGATTTTCGGGGCATATTTCTTAACTGTAGGTTTTGGTGCAGCTAATGTTTCTGTTATTTTTCCAAGGATATGCAAACGACCATCACGAGCTTGAGCTAATGCTTCTTCCATGATGTTATAAGCCAATCCTTCGATTTTGATATCCATTTGACAAGCAGTAATTCCGTCAGCAGTTCCGGTTACTTTAAAGTCCATGTCTCCCAAGTGATCTTCATCACCAAGAATATCAGACAATACAGCAAAACGACCTGTTTTTTCGTCAGAAATTAATCCCATTGCAATACCAGAAACGGGTTTGATCATTTGAATACCCGCATCCATAAGCGCTAATGTTCCAGCACAAACTGTAGCCATAGAAGAAGAACCGTTAGATTCTAAAACTTCAGATACAATACGAATCGTGTAAGGACAATCAGCAGGAATCATGTTTTTCAAAGCACGTTGTGCTAAGTTTCCGTGACCTACTTCTCTTCTTGAAGTTCCTCTAAGAGGTTTTGCTTCACCTGTAGAGAAAGGTGGGAAGTTATAATGCAAGTAGAATTTTTCTTCTCCTTGTTGAGATGGCGAATCAATTTGGTTTGCTTCTCTAGATGTTCCTAAAGTAGCTGTTGCCAATGCTTGAGTTTCTCCTCTTGTAAAAAGAGCCGATCCGTGAACCGATGGCAAATAATTTACTTCAGCCCAGATAGGTCTGATTTCAGTAGTTTTTCTTCCGTCAAGACGCGTTCCTAAATCTAAAGTTACATTACGAACCGCTTCTTTATTAGATTTAGAGAAATATTTAGAAATTAAATCTCCGTTTTCTGCCAATTCTTCTTCAGTAAATAAAGATTTTACTTCTTCTTTTACTGCTGCAAATTGAGCTGTTCTTTCGTGTTTTGCTGTTCCTTGTTTTGCAATAGCGTAACACATATCGTATGATGCAGCATTTACTTTTGCGAAAATGGCTTCATCTTCTTTTTCCTGATCGTAAGTTCTTACTTCTTTTTTACCAAAAGCAGCAACCAATCTTTCTTGAGCAGCAATTTGAATTTTGATTGCTTCGTGAGCAAATTTAATGGCTTCTACCATTTCGTGTTCTGAAATTTCTTTCATTTCACCTTCTACCATCGCGATAGAATCTTTTGAAGCACCAATCATCATGTCGATATCAGACAATTCTAATTGCGTACGGCTTGGGTTGATGATAAATTTACCGTCAACTCTTGCAACACGAACTTCAGAAATCAATGTTGAAAAAGGAATGTCAGATAGAGATAAAGCTGCCGAAGCTGCTAAACCTGCTAATGCGTCTGGCATTACGTTTTCGTCATGAGACATTAACTGAATCATCACTTGCGTTTCAGCGTGATAATCTTTTGGGAAAAGTGGACGCAATACACGGTCAACCAATCTCATTGTTAATATTTCACTATCACTAGGTCTTGCTTCTCTTTTGAAGAATCCACCTGGAAAACGTCCGGCAGCAGCAAATTTTTCGCGATAATCTAATGTTAAAGGCAAGAAGTCAATTCCTGGACTTGCTTTTCTGGCAGATACTACGGTTGCAAGCAACATAGCGTCTCCCATTTGTACTACTACAGATCCATCAGCTTGTTTGGCCAATTTCCCTGTCTCGATTGAGATGCTTCTTCCATCTCCTAAATCGATAATTTCTCTTGAAACTTTTGGAATCATAATTTTATTTTCGTGATTAAACAATGGGTTTTAGTTGTGTTGTAGTTGTTGTGTAGTTATTTGTCTAAAACCCAATGAAAAACCAAACTTTTTTTCGCAATATGTGTAAAAACAAAAAGAGGCGCGTGAGCACCTCTTTTTTATTGATTATTTTCTAATATTCAATTCTTTGATAATCTCACGGTATCTGTTGATTTCCGTTTTCTTCAAGTAGTCAAGTAAGCTTCTTCTTTTACCTACTAACAATACTAATGAACGTTCTGTGTTGAAATCGTGACGATTTTTTTTCAAATGCTCAGTTAAGTGGCTAATTCTAAATGTGAACAAAGCAATCTGACTTTCTGATTTACCTGTGTTCGTTGCTTCTCCGTGTTTAGCGAAGATTTCTGCTTTAATCTCTTTAGTTAAATACATTCCAATATTGGTTTAATGATTTTTATGTATGACGTATATCTATTATACGACCGTGCAAAAGTAATATTTATTTTTGGAAATACAAGAATAAATCTTTTTAATAGTTTAATTTTCTGTTTGCCAGTTAATTAAACTATTGTGGAATTCGAATTAATACAACTTTGCAATTTCAGCAGTTACAAACTCCAAAAATCGCTCATCAGCTTCTGTAAAAGGATCTAAAACATTTGAATCAATGTCAATCTGACCAATATTTTCGCCGTTTACAAAAAGCGGAACCACAATTTCTGACTTTACCGTAAAACTGCAGGCGATATAATTGTCTTGTGCCTGAACATCCGGCACAACAAAATTCTCGTTTGAAACCGCCACTTGTCCGCAGATTCCTTTTCCGAAAGGAATAACCGTGTGGTCTGTTGGTGCGCCAACATAAGGGCCAAGATGTAACGTTTTAGTTTCGTGGTTTGCAAAATAGAAACCAACCCAAGTATAATAATCTACATTGGCTTCAAGAAGTTCACAAATTTTCATCAACTTCTCGTCTTTTGAAATAGATGTGTTTGCTGTAATTTCAGTTACTTTTGGTTTTAATGCTTCGAAAGTCATGTGCTTAAAATTTTTATGCAAAAGTATTTAAATATGGGTATCTAATTTTATATAAATTTGTTAAAAATTCCAATTTGAAAAATTACTGGATTCAATACAAGCCTTTTTTGCTTTTTCTCGGAAAATTTGCCTTGACCTATTTGGTTCTGACCATTATCTATCAGGGTTACCTGAATCAATTTGACGAAAAAACTTTCGAAGTAGATGGGTTTACGCAATTGGTTGCAAAACAAACCGAACAAACTTTGTTGTTTTTCAATGGAGATGCGAATACCGAGTTGCATCCTAGTCAGCCTAACGTGAAACTTTTTTACAATCAAAAATATGTAGCGCGAATTATCGAAGGCTGCAATGCATTAAGCGTGATTATTCTTTTTGTCGCTTTTGTGGTCGCTTTTACCGGAAAATTAAAACACACACTTTTATACATAATAGGAGGAAGTTTGCTGATTCATGTGCTGAATATTGCTCGAATTGCGCTTTTAGCGGTAGCTTTATATCATTTTCCAAATCAGGAACCTGTTTTACATGGAGTGGTTTTTCCGTTATTTATTTATGGTATTGTCTTTATTTTGTGGGTTATTTGGGTTAATAAATTTTCATTATATGCTAAAAAAACTGCTAAATAATAAGTTGAGAATAGCCTTAGCAATGATGTTTGCCATACTTTTAGTTTTGGTACGGGCATACGAAAACACGTTGTTTTACGATCCTTTTTTGAATTATTTCAAAATGGATTATACCAATTTGCCACTGCCGAAAATTGATAATGTCCAATTGTTTTTCGGATTATTTTTTCGATATTTCCTGAACATGATTTTATCGTTGGCTATAATTTATATCCTTTTTAAAGATTTTGGGCTGACCAAATTTGCTTCTGTCTTATATCTTGTGTTTTTTATAATTCTTGTTACCGCTTTCTTTTTTGTGCTTTCATTTTATGGTGAAGAAAATAAAATGATGTTATTTTATATCCGTCGATTTCTGATTCAGCCACTATTTTTATTATTATTTATCCCTGCTTTTTTCTACCAGAAACAAAATAAGTAATCTTTTTTCTGTACCTTTAATGATGGTTTTTATTTATTTAATTGTCAGATAACCAAGGTTATGAAAATAGTAAAGCATTCTGGAGACATCGTTGAATTTAATCCCGAAAAACTTAAAAATTCACTCTTGAAATCTGGTGCTAGCAATTTAGTGGTCGAAAGTATTCTACAAGCGATTAAAAAGGAAGTTTATGAAGGAATATCTACCAAGCAAATCTACAAAATGGCTTTTGGTTTATTAAAGAAAACGGCCAATTCTAATGCTGCACGTTACAATTTGAAAGCCGCCATCCAATTATTAGGCCCGGCTGGTTTTTTCTTTGAAAAATATATCGCCCGACTTTTCGCTTCAGAAAAATATAAAACCATAACCAATTTAACTTTATTTGGTAAATGCGTGTCGCATGAGATCGATGTTTTAGCACAAAAAAATGATGTTTTTTCCATGATTGAGTGTAAATTTCATGTCGGAAGGGACGCTGCTTCGGATGTAAAAACGCCGATGTATGTATTGTCTAGATTTAATGATTTAAAAGAAAGAAAACAATCCATTTTTACCAATAAAGATATGGTGACCAAATGTTGGATCGTTACCAATAAAAGATTTACATCAGATGCTGTCGATTTTGCAAAATGCATGGATTTGAATTTGTTGAGTTGGGATTATCCTAAAAACAACAATTTAAAAACCAAAAATGATGATAACTGTCTGTATCCGGTAACATGTTTAACAACTTTGACCCTAGCTGAGAAAGAAAAATTATTGATTTTGGATGTGATTCTGGTAAAAGAATTAGTAAATAATTCTGATAGTCTGGATAAAATTGGATTGAGTTCCAATAGGATAAAAAATGTGATGAGAGAAGCATCAGAATTATGTAAGTGGGTTTAAATTAAAACAACATCAAATGAAAGTAAAATTTATTGGTGGCGCGGGAACTGTAACCGGTTCAAAAACATTAGTTGAAAGCAATGGCATTCGGATTCTGATAGATTGCGGACAATTTCAAGGCATTAAACCGTTGCGGGAACTCAATTGGGAACCGTTGCCCATTTTGCCTTCAACGATAGATTTTGTGTTGTTGACCCATGGTCATTTAGATCATTGCGGCTGGTTGCCGAGATTGGTCAATCAGGGTTTTAAAGGAAAAATATATTGTACCAGTCCAACAAAAGATATTACTAAGCTCATACTTTTGGACAGCGCCAAAATACAGGAAGAAGAAGCCAATAAAGCCAATCAGGAACATTATTCCAAACACAAAATTGCGGAACCACTTTACACTGTGGAACAAGCCGAAAAAGTTTTCCCGCTTTTCAGAGTCATTAAAATCAATGAGCCAATTCCTTTGGATGCGGAAATTTCAGCAGTTTTCATCAATGCGGGACATATCATTGGCGCCTGTAGTATTGAACTGATGCTCGAAAATAAAACCCTGGTTTTTTCTGGAGATATTGGTCGTGACAATGATGTATTAGTATATCCGCCGACGAAACCCAAAAAAGCTGATTATGTCTTTTTGGAAAGCACCTACGGCAATCGCCTTCATCCCGACACGGATGCCAAATTAGAACTGGAAACCTATATCAACAACACCGTAGAAAAAGGCGGAACCGTCATTATTCCGAGTTTTGCTGTGGAACGCGCCCAAAGTATCATGTATTTACTTTGGCAACTTAAAAAAGAAGGCAAAATTCCAACTATTCCATACATCATAGATACGCCCATGGGAATTAGTGCGTTGGATATTTTTACCAATAATCCAAAATGGCATAAATTGTCTTTGGAAGAGTGTTACGAAATGGCTAAAATGTTTGCTTTGGTTTCTGATTACCAGGAAACGATGCAAACTATTTTTGACAAGCAGCCTAAAGTGGTAATCGCCGCAAGCGGAATGGTTACCGGCGGAAGAGTGTTGAGTTATCTCGAACATTATATTGGCTTACCACAAACTACCGTGATTATCGTAGGCTATCAGGCTGAAGGGACGCGTGGCAGAAAATTATTGGAAGGGGCAAGAGAAATTAAAATGTATGGAAAATATTATCCGGTTTTGGCAAACATTCTGGAAATAGAAGGCTTGTCGGCCCACGGTGATCAAAAAGATCTGCTCAATTGGCTTTCCGCATTGGAAAATAAACCTAAAAAAGTGTTCTTGGTTCATGGCGAAAATGAACCGGCAGACGAACTCCGTATAAAAATTCAAGAAAAATATGGTTTTGATTGTACTGTTCCTTTAATGGGACAAGAGTTTGATTTGTAAATTTTTAACAGGAATTTGATTTTATAAGTTCATTAAATGATTACTTTTGCAAAATGAAATTCAAAAAGCACATTAGTTTCATTCTGGCATTTTTCCTGTTGGTTTCCAATTCAGGAATAGCATTTAATGTGCATTTTTGTGAAGGAAAAATATCATCTGTTTCTTCTGTTTTTTCAAAAAGTGAGATTTGTGAGATGCCGGTTCAGCCTGCAGAAAAAAAATGTTGTGCTGAAAAAGCAAAATCGCACGAAAGCTGTTGCAAAGACAAAGTGGTTAATCTTCAGGACAAAGCGGATGATTCAGTTATAAAAATATTCTCATTTCATTTAGATATTCCTTTTTTAATTGAAGAATGGAAACCGGTTGTTTTTTCTTCAATTCCAAATTTCAAAAGCAGTCAAATCACTTCGTATTTTTGTGATGCGAATGCGCCTCCGTTTTTCAAATTATACCATCAATATATTTTCTACGCCTGATTCTAATGTTTTGTAAAAGTTAAATCGTTCTTTTTTGCGGTTTAAAATTTC
Source organism: Flavobacterium sp. (assembly GCF_035292545.1). GTDB lineage: Bacteria > Bacteroidota > Bacteroidia > Flavobacteriales > Flavobacteriaceae > Flavobacterium. The sequence continues at coordinate 36,303 of NZ_DATDPV010000046.1, forward strand.
TTTTTAAAAACATTAAAATCATTTTTATGCAAAAACAAATTTCAATACTTTTAGTGTGCTTGTTTTCTCTTTTCCAGTCTTTTGCGCAAGATACGTTGCAAGCGGTGAAAGTGGAAGCCAGTCGTAAAAGTTTAAAAAAATCATATACCACAACGGCAAATACGACCATATTAACAAGCAAAGAATTGCTTAAAGCTGCCTGTTGCAATCTTGCCGAAAGTTTTGAGACCAATCCTTCGATAGACGTCAATTTTTCGGACGCACTGACCGGAACGAAGCAAATCAAAATGCTCGGTTTAACCAGTCCCTATTTGATGATTACCGAAGAAAATATCCCTTCGGTTCGTGGCGCTTCCCAAGCGTATGGATTATCATTTACGCCTGGAACCTGGGTTGAAAGTATACAGATCACCAAAGGCGCAGGCTCGGTGGTGAATGGTTTCGAAAGTATTTCGGGACAAATCAATACCGAATTGATAAAACCGGTAAATGACATTCCGTTTTTCCTGAATGTCTACGGTTCTACAGATTCCCGATTTGAATTAAACACCCATTTCAATAAGAAAATTTCGGACAAATGGAGTAGTAGTTTGTTCGTTCACGGAAACACCAGAGTTTCTAAAAACGATATGAACGATGACGGTTTTCTTGATAATCCTTTGGCAAAACAAATCAATGTTTTAAACCGTTGGCAATATACCAATGCCGAAAAAGGGTGGGTGAGTTTTATCAATTTTCGGTATATGAATGACAAAAAGCAAACCGGAGAACTGGATTTCGATCCGGACAGAGATAAAGGCACAACCAATTATTGGGGTTCCGAAATCAATACGGAACGCTTTGATGTTTCGACTAAATTAGGTTATGTTTTTCCGGATATGCCTTATCAAAGCATTGGTTTTCAAAATGCTTTTAACAGCCATGACCAAGGCTCTTATTTTGGTTTGAACCAATACAATATCAAACAAAAAAGTTACTATTCGAATCTGATTTTCAATTCAATTATCAGTAATACGATGCATAAGTTCGCTACAGGCTTGAATTTCACGTATGATCAGTATGATGAATTCGTCAACGTGAGTGATTTTAGCAGAATAGATAATTCGGTAGGTGCTTTTTTTGAATATACCTATGATAATACCGATAATTTCAGTTTAGTTCTTGGAGGAAGAATTGACAATCACAACCGTTTGGGGACTTTTATAACGCCAAGATTACACGCGAGATACAATCCCTGGGAGAAAGGAGTTTTAAGATTTTCTGCCGGAAGAGGAAAACGAAACGCCAATATTTTTGCCGAAAACCAACAGCTTTTCGCCAGTTCAAGAACGTTTGATATTCTGGATACCAATGGAAAAATATACGGTCTGAATCCTGAAATTGCTTGGAATTACGGTTTAAGTTTTATGCAGGGTTTTATTTTATTTAATAGAACTGCAGATGTGGGTTTCGATTTCTACAGAACCGATTTTCAGAATCAGGCGGTAGTTGATTTGATGCAAAGTCCACAACAGGTTTTGTTTTATAATTTGGATGGAAAATCCTATGCAAATAGTTTGCAAATCGAATTCAATTATGAATTGATGAAACATTTCAATTTGAGAACCGCTTACAAATACTATGATATTCAAACGGATTATTTATCAGGAACTTATCAAAGACCTTTACAGGCGAAACATCGTTTTTTTGGAAATTTAGGGTATGAAACGCATATTGCAGAAAAAGGAAAACAATGGAAATTCGATTATACCTTTAACTGGTTAGGAGAACAACAGTTACCCAATACATCAACAAATCCGGAAGCAGACAGATTACCTGAATTTTCTCCGTCATTTTCTGTGATGAATGCACAGGTAACCCGAACTTTTTCTTCTACTTTTGAAGTCTACGTTGGAGGGGAAAACATTGGGAATTATAAACAGGATAAAGCAATTCTTGGTAGCGAAAACCCATTTGGCCCTACTTTTGATACATCAATAATCTATGCGCCGGTTTTTGGACAAATGTATTATGCCGGATTGCGTTTTAAAATCAAATAATTTTTAAATATATCAAATTATGAAAAATATAATAATCGTAATGTTGCTGATATTTGTTGGATTTACAACTCAAGCACAAGAAAAAAAGAATAAAAATGCCAAAGTGGAATTTCAGGTAAGTGGAAACTGTGACATGTGCAAAAAGCGTATCGAAAAAGCAGCCTATTCGGTTCCCGGAGTAAAATCGGCAGTTTGGAGTATTGAAACTCAAAACCTGAATTTAATAGTAAATGAAGAAAAGACTTCTACTCTTAATATTAAAAATGAGATTGCAAAAGCTGGTCATGATACCGACGAGGCAAAAGCGACACAAGCAGATTATGATAATCTTCATACTTGCTGTCAATATGAAAGGAAATAATTTAAAAGCCCAAAATGAAAATTTTGGGCTTTTTTTTTGAAATTAGATAACTCTGATAAATTCAAAAATTCCGATGATTCATAGAAAAGATATTGCGTGTTTAAATATTGTTATAACAACCAATAGTAAAATTTGATAAAATTGCATCAAGATTTTCGAAATATTGATTTTTTACTTCAAATAGTTAATTAAACTTTAAAGTGAAGGCAATAAATTGCGGTTAAGGTAAATTATCCGTACTTTCACGCACGAATAATTTAAGCATAAAACCCCATAGAATGAACGATTTTGACTGGAAGAATTTGATTGATCCTCTTTTTTATATTCACTTTGATGTCAATGGTATAAAATTAGGAATTTATATAGTCTTATTTATTGTATTTGCTGAAACCGGACTATTTGCCGGCTTTTTTTTACCGGGCGACAGTCTGCTTTTTTTAGCGGGAATTTATAACCGGGAGTTGATGGAAAATGTAATGATTCTTGGAAGTGATTTCCTAAATGTTACAGTTTTGTCAACGTTGGTAGCTGTGGCTGGAATATTGGGGAATATCGTAGGATATTGGTTTGGTTCAAAGAGTGGTTATTATTTATACAACAAGGAAGATACTTTTTGGTTTAAGAAAAAATACCTTATTCAATCAAAAGATTTCTTTGAAAAACACGGAGGAAGAGCCATTATTTTTGCAAGATTCTTACCAATCTTTAGAACTTTCGCCCCAATAGTTGCCGGAATTGTGACTATGGAGAAAAAGAAATTCATGTTTTACAATGTTGTAAGTTCTTTTCTTTGGTCATTCACTTTAATTTTCGCTGGACATTATTTGTATGGTTTTTTACTTGAAAAGTATCAAATAGATTTGAAAGAACACATCGAATTGATTGTAATAGGTTTGGTTGCAATCACTATTTTACCAGTTATTTATAAGTTTGCCAAGAAACTCCCAGTAGTAGTGGAAGAAGGATTGGAAGAACAAAAAAAGGAAGAAGAAAAACAAGAATAAAGAAATAGTTTCATAAATAAAAAAATCCGTTCACATTGTGAACGGGTTTTTTTATTTAACCTAAAAAGTTTGGTCATATGTTTAAAGAAAAAGATTAATTTTTAGAGAGGACTATTCTAAAGAAAGGGTCTTAACTTCGGAGATAAATTTTCCGTCTGCCGAAATTCCTTCAATTAAGATTTTTACACTTTTTTGATTAAGATTTGGAATAGATAATTTAACAACACTGCCTTCATTTTCAATATTGCCTTCCCAAAAAATGGTGCCATATTTATTAAATCCATTACTGTCAAAAGATTCATATTCGGGCATTATGAAGATGTTTTCAGCAGCAAATGCATTTTTGATTAAGAATGATTTTGATTTTGATTTTCTCGGAACTGCTCTGTAATCTTTGTTTGTATAAATTTTAATAACGCCGGATCCGGTCGACTGAATGTTTGTGCCGTTTTTATTTATGAAAATTTCATTGATAAATTTTAAGGAAAAATTGTCAAGTATGTCAAAATCATAGATTTGAACGTCGTCTAAAAACACCGATGGAATATTTGGTCTTGTAATCGATATTCGAGTCCGTCCTTTTATATACACTGTTCCGGCTTGACTAGCGGCATCAAATCCATGTGCGGCAATGAATTGAATTACATTGCTGTACATTTTATAATCACCATCTGCTATTTTGTACCCTCTTGACATGCTGTTTCCAAATTTATCTTGATTGGTTAAAACCGGTTTTTTAGGTTCGCTAATTATACTTATATCATTTAATTGGATAGCATCTTTTAAAGTTGGAATATCAATTTGTACAGGATTAATATTCTTGGTTTGATTTTGATTACAAGTGCTGTTCTTGATTTCTAAAGATTTAAGGAAAGGTTTGTCGTTGTTGATGATTTGCGGGTAGTAATTCAACTCTTTGTATTTTTCTCCATTTTTCACGAGTGTGAAATTAACTTTTAAAGAATCACTGGCGATAAAGTTATTGAAGTAGAATTCATTGTTTTCTTTAATGTCCGCTAATTCATTAATTCCTTCTACAAATGAAAATAACTGGACTTTGTATTTTTTCCTGTCATCCAATGTTTCGTTAATTATCCCTTTTAATGTAAGTCCTTTGTTAAACGGATATTTAACAATAGGTATTTTTTTCATTGCTTCCCATTCATACTTGCTTATTTTTTGGTTCAACAAAATGAGATCTAAATCAAAATATTTCCTCTTTGAAGGATTTTCAAAAAAATAATTACTATTAGGAATACTGTTTTTCAAATAAGGATTTAGCAGCAAAGAGCTGAAAATTGTACTTTCATTGTTGGAGCAAATGGTCCCTTCCGGTAAAATGGAAATGCCTAATTTTATATTTGAAGAAGTTGATATGCCATTAATTTGAATGCTGTCTGATTTTTTTTTGAAAACTTCCAGATTAAGTTCAAAATTATTTTTATGAGATTTATAAATAATTCGCTCATTGAGCTGATTTAAATTTTCATCAATGATTCTCAAAACATTTATCCCATCAAATAAATCTTTATTTGACAGAATTATGGGATGGTCATTTTCATTTATTTGAAAATTCACGATATTGATTCTGTCATTTTGATTCACTGTGAGATAAAGATTTTTTCCAATCAAATTTCTTTTGGATTGCTCATTTGTTCTTATCGAAACAAAGGTTTTAGCCTCATTTGAAAAATTGTTTACAAGTAATAATGTTCCATTTTCTTGCGGTAAAGGAAGGAATTTCTCAATTTTATTATTATTATAAGTGAAAACAATTTTATAGTTTTCTTTTCTGGCCCGCATTATTTCAAATTTGCCATAGCCAAAAGCATTGGTCTGAAAACTTGAGATTTCTTCTCCTTTTTCATTGATCACTTTAGCTTCTGCAATAGATAAGCCTTCATTATTGCAATCCATTACAGAGATTCCGATGGTGTTGTTAATTCCTTCCAAAAAAATACCGCCTTCTGGATGAAATTCTATTTTTGGATCGGAAGCCACATAAGCAATTTCCCCTTCATTACTATTGATGATTTTAACTCTGAAAATAGAGGACTCGTCTTCATGAAAATTATTGCTCCAATTAGTATAAACCTGTAAATAATATTTTCCTGATTTCAGGCTATTGTTTAATTTAAAATCACCTTGAAAGACGCCATTTTCGGCAAAAAACAATTTAGTGTCTAATTTTTTTCCTTCAGGATTAAATAAAATGACATATATATTTGTGGTTTCTGTATTTGGGATGTTATTTTTTTTGTCATATACAAAGCCTTTAAACCAGATACTTTCATTTGTTAAATAAATGCTTTTATTGAATTGAATGTGAAAATTTTCTCTATCCAATTCAAAATATTGACTGGTAATATTGGCTATTTTTTCTTCAATTGATTGTGATTGAATGTTTTGAATTGTAAAAAAAGCGAATACAGTCAAGAATAAATTAAAAAGTTTTTTTTGAATTTTCATAATTTTGGATAAGTATGTGGTTTTTTTTAGAGTATAAATATAAAAAAACCCAAAGAGATACTTCGGGTTTTTCTTATATTTTTAATAAAAAAGTATTACATCATTCCTGGCATTCCGCCACCCATTGGGTTTCCGCCACCGTTCTCTTCTTTAATTTCTACCAAGGCACATTCAGTAGTCAAAATCATTCCGGCAACTGATGCGGCATTTTCCAAGGCAACGCGAGTCACTTTTTTAGGATCGATAATTCCGGCTTTTAGCATGTCTACATATTCGTCGGTTTTTGCATTGTAACCAAAATCACCTTTTCCTTCAGCCACTTTTGCTACTACTACAGAACCTTCAAGACCTGCATTTTCAACAATAGTTCTCAAAGGAGCTTCTACGGCACGAGAAATAATTTGAATTCCTGTAGCTTCATCAGCATTGTCAGCTTTTAAATCTTTTAAGACGTTTTTAGCTCTTAACAAAGCAACACCTCCACCGGCAACAATTCCTTCTTCTACAGCAGCACGAGTAGCGTGAAGCGCATCGTCAACTCTGTCTTTTTTCTCTTTCATTTCTACTTCAGAAGCAGCACCAACATAAAGAACAGCAACTCCACCGGCTAATTTAGCCAAACGTTCCTGCAATTTTTCTTTGTCGTAATCAGAAGTCGAAGCTTCCATTTGACCTTTGATTTGATTGACACGATTTTTAATCATATCAGCTTCACCAGCGCCACTAACAACAGTGGTATTGTCTTTGTCGATAGTCACTCTTTTTGCAGTTCCTAGCATTTCGAGTGTGGTGTTTTCCAACGTGTAGCCTCTTTCTTCTGAAATTACAGTTCCGCCTGTTAAGATAGCAATATCTTCTAACATCGCTTTTCTTCTGTCTCCGAAGCCTGGTGCTTTTACAGCAGCGATTTTTAAGGCGCCACGTAATTTATTTACAACCAATGTTGATAAAGCTTCGCCATCAACATCTTCTGCGATAATCAATAATGGTTTTCCTGATTGTGCTACTGGTTCTAAAACCGGTAGTAATTCTTTTAAAGAAGATACTTTTTTGTCATACAAAAGGATGTAAGGATTTTCCAATTCTACTTCCATTTTCTCCGGATTGGTAACAAAATAAGGAGATAAATACCCTCTGTCAAATTGCATTCCTTCCACAACATCAACAAAAGTATCAGTTCCTTTGGCTTCTTCTACGGTAATCACTCCTTCTTTTCCTACTTTGGCGAAAGCATTAGCGATTAACTCACCAATCACTTCGTCGTTATTTGCAGAGATAGAAGCAATTTGTTTTATTTTTTCAGAATCACTTCCTACTACTTTTGCTTGTTTTGCTAAATCAGCTACAATAGCTTCAACAGCCTTGTCAATTCCTCTTTTCAAGTCCATTGGATTGGCTCCGGCCGCTACGTTTTTCAAACCTTCTTTTACGATTGCCTGAGCTAAAACTGTAGCAGTTGTTGTTCCGTCTCCTGCTAAATCATTGGTTTTAGAAGCTACTTCTTTTACCATTTGAGCACCCATATTTTCTAAAGGGTCTTTCAATTCAATTTCTTTTGCAACGGTAACCCCATCTTTAGTAACGGTTGGTCCGCCAAAAGATTTTCCAATAATTACATTACGTCCTTTTGGTCCCAGGGTTACTTTTACTGCATTTGCCAATGCATCCACACCGCGTTTTAATCCGTCACGTGCTTCTATATCAAATTTTATATCTTTTGCCATTTTATGTTTATTTGTTGATTCGTTAATAGGTTGATTCGATTTTAGATAATGGCTAAAATATCATCTTCTCTCATGATCAAATAATCTGTTCCTTCCAGTTTCAATTCTGTACCGGCGTATTTTCCGTAAAGGACACTATCTCCGATTTTCACAGTCATTGTATGGTCTTTTGTACCATTTCCAACGGCAACAACAGTTCCTTTTTGTGGTTTCTCTTTGGCAGTGTCAGGAATGAAAATTCCGGAAGCCGTTTGGGTTTCAGCAGCAATAGGTTCAATAAGAACACGGTCTGAAAGCGGTTTAATGTTTAAAGCCATAATACTATATGTTTTTTGTTACAATTAATTTAATGCATAACCTGATTTCAGAAATTATGCCAATGGATAAAAACTGACAATTTTGCTTAAAAAAAATGCCAGCATTGTCAGGCTGGCATTTTGTATATTTTGAAGTGAAATTATTTTTTTTCTGGGGCACTTTCAACAGGTGCAGCCTGAACTGGAGTAGCTTCAGTTGGAGTTGTTGCAGGTTGTACAGGTTCCGGAGTTGCTGTTTTTGGAGCCGCAGTTTGTGTATTATCGATAATCTTCGAATCGGTATCGCTCAAAGCTCCTGTGAAGCTTAAACTTGATAATAAAATTAAAGCAATTAATACAGTTGCCAATGTCCAAGTACTTTTATCTAAGAAATCTGTGGTTTTTTGAACACCACCCATTTGTTGTGATCCACCTAACGATGAAGACAATCCGCCACCTTTAGGGTTTTGAACCATAATGACTACAATTAAAAGAAAACAAACGATTGTTATTAAAACTAGAAAAATTGAAAATGTGCTCATTGTTATTTATTGTTTTGTTGTAAAATCTTAATATCCGAAATTCGGTCTGCAAAGAAAGTAATTTTTTCTGGATATTTCAAAATTAATATTTCATAAGCTTGAATTGCTTTTGGATATTTTTTTTGTTCCAGATAAACCCGCGCTAAAGTTTCGGTCATTAAATAGGATTTGTCCTCTTTGCTAGGCTCAAAAACCATTTTTGGAAGTGCATCTTGTTTAACCGGTGGAATTTTTGGACTCGTTTCAATAAACTTGTCAATTAATGCCATTTGTTTCTTTTTTTCTAAATCTATTTCGGAAAATTTTTCGTCGCTTAGCAGTGTATCTTCTCTTTCTATCGGTTGAATTTTAGACAATTGTAACCACTCCTGAAAAGAATGTTTTTCCTCTTTAGAAAAATCTAAAGGTTTTCCGATGGCTAATTTATCTTCAGTGATTTCGACAATAGATTCTTCTTTTTGAATCATAATCTCTTGTTCAGCAATTGGTGATGCTTCCTTAATTGAAGTCAAAATAGATTGCTCTAATGGATTTATTTTGGGTATAATTTTCTCTTCCGAAAAAACAACTTCACTTCCAACAACCAAAATATCATGAATTTCGGCTACTTTTTCGTGGTATAAATTTTTATGAATTGCAGTAAAAGTATCAGAAGTAATAAAATCAAACAACACACTTCTGTCAGTGGTGTGAGCAGCTGTGATTTTTAAATCGTAATTATATCTGAAACTGTCCTGATTGTACAATCCTTTCAATCGCAGAGCTCTTGCACTTTGAAAAAACGGGAATTCAGCCACGATTTTTTCCAAAGCCACCGTCTGCTGTTCATTAACTGCATTGGGACTGTTGATTAAATAGGTGTAATCAGTTACGTTCATTTATTTTATTCGTTCTTCAGGTTTATTCGTTTATTTGCTGTGTTTCCCAATTATCAAATAGACAACTTTACCATTTAGCGAGTGATTCGTTGAAAATATCTTGTGTTATTCTTTCAAAAATCACATCCAGTGCTTCGGTTAATTTTGCTCCAACCAATTGATCGTTTCCATCATAATCATGAAAGAAAGTAAATTTTTTCTCGAAATCGTCTGCTTCCTTGTTTTTATTTGTAAATCTAACATTTACAGTAATAGAGAGTCGGTTTTGTGCCGCACGTTGATCGGCAGTAGCAGTCATCGGACTGATTCTGTAATCTACAATTTCGCCTTCATATAGTAAATCACCGCCAGAATTGGTCAGGTTCAGATTGGTTTGATTCTGAATTAAATCCTGAAGTCGAAGTGTAAAGGTTCTTTCGATTCCGGGTTCAATCAACGTGGCGTTATTTTGAAAATAATTCACCTGAAAGGTTTTGGCATCAATTTTTCCGGTTCCTGTAAAGTTATAGACTGAACAACTGTTAAGCGTTAAGAACAGTAATATTACGGTTATGTATTTTAAGTATTTCATTATAAATTTTAAAATTGCTTCGCCAGTTCGCTAACGCTCGGGTCAAAGATATTCATTTTCAATTGTCATTTGATTTACAAATCAAATTGTTTTATTTTACGATATAAAGTTCGCTCGGAAATCCCCAATTCATCTGCTGCTGCTTTACGTTTTCCTTTATTTTTTTCTAATGATTTTTTAATCATTTCGATTTCTTTTTGTTCCAGACGCAAGACTTCTTCCTCCTCAATTGTTTCGGCAAACTGGTAATTATCGTTCTGATCTTCAAAATCATTTTCCTCATCCGAAGAAGCCATTAATGAAGCTCTTGGTTCTTCTTCAAAGTCGATTTCGCTGTCTCTTTCTTTTTGGCCGTATATTTTTTTGATTAGATGCTGATTGGTTTCTTGCACTTTTGATGTTCCGCTTTGCATCAATTCCAAAGTCAGTTTCTTCAAATCATTTAAATCGCTTTTCATATCAAAAAGCACTTTGTAGAGAATTTCTCTTTCGGTACCAAAATCGCTATCAGTTTTCCGATCTTTAATAACCGATGGCAAATTACTGCCTTCCGCAGGAAGATAGGATTGCAAAGTAGCCAATGAAATTTCGCGATTGGTCTCCAGAACCGAAATTTGTTCTGCCACATTTCTAAGCTGACGGATATTTCCGCTCCATCGGAATTTTTGTAATAACGGAACTGCATTGTCCTCTAATTTAATGGGCGGCATTTTATATTTATGTCCAAAATCCGAAGCAAATTTTCTAAACAATAAATGAATATCGTCTTTTCGTTCTCGTAAAGGCGGCAAAGTAATATCAACCGTACTTAATCTATAATACAAATCTTCACGGAATTTTCCTTTTTCAATAGCATCAAATAGATTCACATTGGTTGCTGCCACAATTCGCACATTCGTTTTCTGTACTTGCGAAGAACCTACTTTTATAAATTCGCCATTTTCCAAAACACGCAGCAAACGTACTTGTGTTGTCAAAGGCAATTCGCCGACTTCATCTAAAAATATTGTTCCGCCATCGGCTACTTCAAAATACCCTTCACGGGTTCCTGTAGCACCTGTAAAAGAGCCTTTTTCGTGTCCGAAAAGTTCGCTGTCAATCGTTCCTTCCGGAATCGCACCACAGTTTACGGCAATGTATTTTCCGTGTTTTCTGTGCGAAAGTGAATGAATGATTTTTGGGATACTTTCTTTTCCGACACCACTTTCACCGGCTACCAATACCGAAATGTCGGTAGGGGCAACCTGAATGGCTTTTTCTATCGCACGGTTGAGTTTCGGGTCATTCCCGATAATCTCAAAGCGTTGTTTTATGGCTTGTATGGATTCCATATTTTTATGTTTAAAGTTTTCTTTGTTTAAGGTTGAAAGTAATCGAGAGCACTTTAAACTTTAAATTTTGAACCTTTCTTATTTAAAATATTCTATTCGTAGTGATCTATTATTGTGGTTTTGCTACTGTGTCTTTTACGGTAGTTGTTTCTTCAACTTTATGTTTAGGGAAATAAGTTCTAATGATAGAGAATGTAATCCCAAATGTGACTATAAAGGTAATTAAGGCAATTATTATGTTTTTTCTTGAAATCATATTTTGAACTTTTCTTTATGAATATTTATTATTTAATTCATCTCACTCAATCCCACAGCTTCTCCAATCAAAGTACCGCTCGTACAACTCAAAATTTTCACATTCACAAAATCCCCAATTTTATAATCTTCTTTCGGGAAAACCACGGTAATGCTTTGTGAATTTCTACCCGAAAATTCTTCTTTTGATTTTTTTGAAACTTTCTCCACCAATACTTCCACGGTTTGTCCAATGAATTCTTCACTGCGCAACCAGGCGTATTTTTGTTGTAAATCGACAATTTCCTGCAATCTGCGTGCTTTTGTTGGTTCGGTCACATCATCTTCCATTTTTCTTCCCGCCAAGGTTCCCGGACGTTCAGAATAAGAATACATATAACCAAAATTATATTTTACATAATCCATTAAACTCAAGGTGTCTTGGTGATCTTCTTCCGTTTCAGTAGGGAAACCGGCAATCATATCTTGCGAAATCGAGCAGTTTGGAATAATAGTCCTGATTTTATCAATCAAGGTCATGTATTCTTCACGAGTGTGCAAACGATTCATTTCTTTTAAAATTCTGTTGCTTCCCGATTGAACCGGCAAGTGAATGTGCTTACAAATATTTGGATATTTCGCAATCACGTGCAAAACTTCTTCATGCATATCCTGTGGATTCGATGTCGAAAAACGAATACGCATTTTCGGAAAAGTAACTGCTACGTTTTCCAATAACTGGTCAAAACCAACAGCAGTTGCTTTTTGCATTTCGGTTGCATTGGTGAAATCTTTTTTCAATCCGCCGCCATACCAAAGATAACTGTCGACATTCTGACCCAAAAGCGTGATTTCCTTAAATCCTTTGTCCCACAAATCCTGAATTTCTCCCATGATACTTTGCGGTTCTCTGCTTCGTTCGCGTCCGCGGGTAAAAGGCACCACGCAAAACGTACACATATTGTCACAACCCCGCGTGATAGAAACCAAAGCCGTAATCCCGTTGCTCATCAACCGCACTGGAGAAATATCGCCATACGTTTCATCTTTGGACAAAATCACGTTAATCGCATCACGACCTTCTTCAACTTCCTGCAATAAATTCGGTAAATCTTTATAGGCATCAGGACCCACAACAAGGTCCACAATTTTTTCTTCTTCGAGGAACTGGCTTTTCAAACGCTCGGCCATACAGCCCAGAACGCCCACTTTCATTTTTGGATTAATACGTTTTACCGCATTGTATTTCTCCAGACGCTTCCGAACGGTTTGTTCCGCCTTATCGCGAATTGAACAGGTATTGACCAAAACCAAATCGGCTTCTTCCAATATTTGTGTCGTATTATAACCGTTGGCCGACAAGATGGAAGCCACGATTTCGCTGTCCGAAAAATTCATCGCGCAGCCGTAACTTTCTATAAAAAGTTTCTTGGTATTCTCTGGTTTGTATTCTAAAACAAGACTTTCGCCCTGCTTGCTTTCTTCAATAATCTTTTCCATAAGTCACTTTCAAAAGTGTAAAATTCTTCTCGGACAAAGATACTATTATTTGAATGAATGTGACAAGATGTCAGATGAAGAATTAACAATGTTTTAGAATTCTTCTCAGTAGCGAATGGCTCGGGCATTTTTAGGAAATGCAATTCCCGCTTTCCGTTGTAATCTTTTTTCTCGTTAAAGAAACGAGAAAAAAGGATTTCCACTGCACTCGGGGCTAAGGGAGAAATTATTGGCGTGTCTGTAAATATAAAATCCTAAACTTAGGAATTTGGAACAACCATTTCAAACGCAACTTAATCGACTTAAACAAAGACAGAATATGAATGATGTATAATATTGTCTGAATGAAATGCTCGCCCTGATTGAAAAATATCCATTCCAGGCATTTGGTATTATATTCATGTTTTTAGATTAAACAATAGGAATTATATAACTATTGCGTTTAATTGTGTAACATTTTCGCAAAAAAACAGCTTTATTTTTGTGTTTTAAAAATTCTTAGTATTATATTTATCATTAATTTAAAACCAATTCAACATGAAACAGTTATTAAACACCAAAGGAATCTCAAAAAAGTATTTAGCAATAGCCGCACTTTTCTTTTCTCAAAGTATGCTATGGGCCCAGGATAAAACAGTGGATGTGAATTTGAATATAGATAAAGGAGGGGATGAGTGGTATGCACAACCGTGGATGTGGGTTGTAGGTGGAGCAGTTTTTTTAATAATAATAGTTGCGCTTGTAAGAGGTAAAAGCAGTAACTAAATACACTACGCTCTTTTTTAAGACTGTCTTCTTTAAATAAAAACAGGTATAAATGACTCTTCAAAGGGTTATTTATACCTGTTTTTATTTAATTTTTTGTTTTCAAAGATTCGGGATATTTAAAATCCTGCCATCCGATTTTCTTTGGCACTAATGAGGAAATATAATCTATAACAAAATTCACATATTTTGTGATGCAAAGCGCAAAGATGAATTGAGTATACTTTTGGGATAATTTGGTGTAATCAGTGATGTTTTTCTGTTAAATGTATAGATATGCAGCCGTTATTTAGATTTATTCGTTAATCCTAATGTTTTTTGTGCATGGGTGGTACTAAGTGAATACTAGGAAGTTACTCTATAGATGCATAAACTTATACATACAATAATAAAGCTACATTGTTGTTTTGAATTAATTCGTTGTTTCTTCATGTAATTCGGAACAATCTAAAACCTGCCATTCATCGATAAAATTTACTTTTAAAAACACAAAAGCACAATATCTAAAAAAAAAATATACTTTTGCGGCTCAAACAAGAGCAACATGGCAAAGAATTTAGTGATCGTGGAGTCACCTGCAAAGGCAAAAACAATCGAGAAATTTTTAGGGAGTGAGTACCAGGTAGAATCAAGTTATGGCCATATTGCCGACTTGCCTTCCAAGGAGATAGGTGTAGATGTAGAGCATGGTTTCAAACCCAAATATGAAGTGTCGCCCGACAAAAAAGCCTTGGTCAGCAAATTAAAAACCCTGGCAAAAAATGCCGATATGGTTTGGTTAGCAAGTGATGAGGATCGCGAGGGAGAAGCTATTTCATGGCATCTTGCCGAAGAATTAAAACTGGATAAAAGCAAAACCAAAAGAATTGTTTTTCACGAAATCACTAAAACGGCGATTTTAAAAGCAATAGAAAATCCACGAGAAATAGATTATAATTTAGTCAATGCACAACAAGCCCGCCGTGTTTTAGATCGATTGGTGGGTTATGAATTGTCTCCTGTTTTATGGAGAAAAATCAAAGGAGGACTTTCTGCCGGACGTGTACAGTCGGTTTCGGTACGTTTGATTGTAGAACGTGAACGTGAAATTCAAAACTTCAAAGCAGTTGCTTCTTATTCGATTGTGGCCGAATTCACTAACGAATCCGGAAAAACATTCAAAGCAAAATTGCCAAAGAACTTCGCCACTAAAAAAGAAGCCGAAGATTTCTTAAACAAAAATATAGGTTCTATATATAAGGTAGCGGATTTGGAAACAAAACCAACCAAAAAAGCACCAACCGGACCATTTACGACTTCGACTTTACAACAGGAAGCCGCGCGTAAATTGTACTTACCGGTAGGCATCACAATGCAATTGGCACAACGTTTATACGAAGCCGGACTAATCACTTACATGAGAACGGATAGTGTGAACCTTTCTAAAGACGCGATGGAAGCGGCTCAGGCTGAAATCATCAAATCGTACGGTAAGGAATTTTCTAAACCCAGAACTTTTGTCAATAAAAGCAAAGGAGCGCAGGAAGCGCACGAAGCCATCCGTCCGACGGATATGTCGCGTCACACGGTAAACATCGACAGAGATCAAGCGCGTTTATACGATTTGATTTGGAAAAGAACCTTAGCGTCTCAAATGAGTGATGCGTTATTGGAAAGAACCAATGTTAAAATCGAAGCCAACAACCACAACGAAATATTTACAGCCTCAGGCGAAGTGTTGCTTTTTGAAGGTTTCCTAAAAGTATATCTTGAAGGTCACGATGACGATGAAGAAGAGCAAGAAGGCATGTTGCCGGCGATGAAAGTCAACGAGAAATTACAAAACAATTATATTACAGCAACCGAAAGATATTCGCGTCCGGCTGCACGATACACCGAAGCTTCTTTGGTGAAGAAATTAGAGGAACTTGGAATTGGTCGTCCGTCAACGTATGCGCCAACGATTTCTACCATCATCAACCGAAATTATGTTGAGAAAGGCAATCTTGAAGGTCAGGAAAGAAATTATACCCAACTGACCTTACAATCAGGAAAATTAGCAGAGAAAGTACTAAAAGAAAATACAGGTTCGGATAAAGGAAAATTAGTTCCTACAGATATCGGAACCATTGTTACCGATTTCCTGGTTAAGAATTTCGGAAACATATTAGATTATAATTTCACGGCAAAAGTAGAGCAGGATTTCGATGAAATTGCCGAAGGAAATATGGAATGGACCAAAATGATGCAGGAATTCTACGATAAATTTCACCCAACGGTGAAAGATGTCGAAGCCAATGCAGATCGCGAAAGCGGTGAAAGAATTTTGGGAATAGATCCGAAAACAGGAAAGCCGGTTTCGGTTCGTTTAGGGAAATTTGGACCTATGGCTCAGATTGGAGCAGCAGATGATGAGGAGAAAAAATTCGCCAGCTTGATGTCGGATCAGAATATTGGAAACATCACTTTAGAGGAAACTTTAAACTTGTTTTTACTGCCAAAAAATCTTGGGGAATACAAAGGTGAAGAAGTTGAGGTAAGCAATGGTCGTTACGGTCCTTACATTCGTCACGGAGCCGCTTTCGTTTCTTTGCCAAAAGGAGAAAATCCCTTGGATGTAGATTTCAAAAGAGCACAGGAATTAATCGACGAAAAAGCTTTGGCTGATGCGCCGATAGCAATTTATAAAGGAGAAGGCGTTCAAAAAGGGGTGGGTCGTTTCGGTCCTTTCATCAAATGGGACGGTTTGTTTATTAATGTCAGTAAAAAATACAATTTCGATAATTTATCACAATCCGATGTGGAGGAATTAATTGAAGATAAATTGCAAAAGAATATCGACAAGGTTTTACACAATTGGGAAGACGAAGGAATTCTGGTTGAAAAAGCCCGTTGGGGACGTTCGGTGATTACCAAAGGTAAAATCAAGATTGAATTACCTAAAGAGGTTGATGCGGCAAAACTGACCTTAGATGAGGTAAAAGAAATGATTGCCAAGAAAACGCCGGCGAAAAAGACACCTGCGAAGAAAGCAGTTGCGAAGAAAACGGTAGTTAAGAAAGCAGTAGCCAAAAAGAAATAAGCTATGGAATTTGATTTTTTACAGCCTTTGAACAATGAGGTCCTTAAAGTAATTGAAGGATTGTCTTCGCAGCATTTGGGAAGTAAAATTGTCTTGCATACCAAAGAACAGTTTCCGGATTTAAATAAGATTAAAATTGCAATAATCGGTGTTTTGGAGAATCGTGGTGATGAAAATGCGGTTGCTGATATTGATTTGAGTAATATCCGAAAAGAATTATATGGTTTATTTCCAGGTAATTGGGATGCTTCAATTGCAGATTTAGGAGATATCCATGCCGGAAATTCGACTAGTGATACTTATTTTGCATTAAAGAAAGTAGTTTCGAGTTTAATTAAGAAAAAGATTATCCCAATCGTTATTGGAGGTTCGCAAGATTTAACTTACGCGTTGTACAGAGCCTACGATGATTTGGAACAAATGGTCAATTTGGTTTCAATCGACAGTAAATTTGATTTTGGGAAAGAAAAAGAAGAAATTTCTTCCGATTCTTATTTGACTAAAATAATAATTGAGGAACCGAATAATCTTTTTAATTATTGCAATATTGGATATCAAACGTATTACAATTCTCAGGAAGAGATAGATTTAGTGGAGAAATTGTTTTTTGACGGGTACAGATTAGGAGAAGTTTCAAATAATATAGCCATTGCGGAGCCAGTTTTTAGGGATGCGGATTTGGTAAGTGTGGATTTAAATTCTGTAAAATCATCAGATTCAGGAAATTTCACTACTTTTACACCTAATGGTTTTAACGGAAAAGAAATTTGTTCTTTATCCAGATATGCAGGAATTAGTGATAAAGTTTCGTTATTTGGCATTTTTAATCAGAATAATTCAAAACAGGAATCGGTTTTAATCGCGCAAATTATTTGGTATTTTATAGAAGGGTATCATTATCGATCAAAAGAATATCCTTTTGGAAATAAGGAAAATTACCTCAAATACATAATTCCGTTAGAAGAAGAGGAATTAATTTTCTATAAGAGCAATAAAACAGACCGATGGTGGATAGAAATACCATTTATTTCAAATGGGCATAATAAATTAAGAAGAAATACGTTATTACCATGTTCATACGACGAGTATTTGGGTGCATGCAACCAAGAAGTGCCCGAAAGATGGTGGAAAGCACAAAGAAAAAATATAGTTTAAATATTGGTGTAAATTAGTTCGTGATTGTTTTTTAACAATTGTTGGCTGATTAGTTAACTTTTTTTTATAAAATTAATTGTTTTTTATAAAAATAATAAATAGGTTTACGCCCTCAAATAAGAATACATACATAACCCAGATTTATATGAAGAAGTTCGTTGCATTTACAGCAATATTCACTTTGTTGATTAGTTGCGGTCGTTCAAGCGATAAAGGTGAATTGGTAGGAGTGAAAGGAAAGAAATGGCATCCTGAGAAACCTTTTGGAATGACATTAGTACCAGGAGGCTCATATATCATGGGTAAATCGGACGACGATTTAGCCAATGTTCAAGACGCGCCTACAAAAACCGTTACCGTTAGATCTTTCTATATGGACGAAACGGAAATTACAAATAGCGAGTACCGTCAGTTTGTGGAATGGGTAAAAGATTCTACGATGAGAGTTCGTTTGGCGATTTTAGCCGATGAGCAAGGAATGACTAGTGGTAAAGATGGAAAAGCTACATCTGGAAAAGGTGGAAGTATTGGTGATTTTGCATTTAATGATGCAGATCCGGCAAAAATGACTGCTTACGATAAATATATGTATGAAAATTACTATAGTGTTGGTACGGCTGATGATCAATATGCGGGTAGAAAATTGAACAGGAAAGTAAAATTAATTAAAGATACGGCTAAGTATCCAGACGAGTTTTATACAGAAGTTATGGATACTATGTATTTGCCAGTAGCTGAAGCGTACAATGGTTTAAGAACTATTGATGTGAATAAATTGAAATTCCGTTATTCTTGGATGGATATTCAGGCTGCGGCTAAAGCAAAAGTTGGTAAGAGAAAAGACTTCATAAAAACTGAGCAAGTAAAAGTTTATCCTGATACTACAACTTGGATTAAAGACTTCGCATATTCTTATAATGAGCCAATGCACAACGATTATTTCTGGCATCAGGCTTATGGCGAATATCCTGTAGTTGGAGTTACCTGGAAACAAGCTAAAGCTTTTTGTGCCTGGAGAACTTTGAATAAGAATTCTTATGTTAAAAAGAAAAAAGGAAGAGATTTGATTAACTCTTTCCGTTTGCCAACTGAAGCTGAATGGGAATATTCTGCAAGAGGTGGTTTAGAATCAGCGACTTATCCTTGGGGTGGTCCTTATACTAAAAACGACAGAGGATGTTTTATGGCAAACTTCAAACCTAATAGGGGAGATTATGCCGCAGATCAGGCTTTGTATACTGTAGAAGCTAAATCGTATGAACCAAACGGATATAATCTTTACAATATGTCTGGTAATGTAGCTGAGTGGACGGATTCGTCTTATGATGCTTCAGCATATGAGTATGTATCAACAATGAACCCAAATGTTCAGGATGCCACTAACCAACGTAAAGTTACCAGAGGTGGCTCTTGGAAAGATGTTTCTTACTTCTTGCAAGTAAGTACTCGTGATTTTGAATATGCAGATTCAGCAAGAAGTTACATCGGTTTTAGAACCGTTCAGGATTATATGGGACTTCAAACAACTGGCACACCAGGAAAAAATTAAACCAATCTATTTATATAACTTAACTAACTAAATTTTTATTATTATGGCATTATTAAGCAAAACAACAATGAATTTCGCCTACGGTATGGGGGCAGCAGTAGTAATTATTGGAGCTCTATTTAAAATACAACACTGGCCAGGAGCGAGTCTTATGCTTATTGTTGGACTTAGTGTGGAAGCTTTGATTTTTGGATTATCAGCTTTTGATAAACCAGACAATGAATTAGATTGGTCTCTTGTTTATCCAGAATTAGCTGGAGGAGAAGCAATGAGAAAAGAGGCTAAGAAAGAAGAGCCTAAAGAAGCTCAAGGTCTTTTGTCTCAAAAATTAGACATGATGCTTAAAGAAGCTAAAATTGATGGTGAATTAATGGCAAGCTTAGGAAACAGCATTAAAAACTTTGAATCAGCAGCAAAAGGTATTGCTCCAACAGTTGACGCAATGGCTGGTCAAAAGAAATACAGTGAAGAATTAACATTAGCTGCTTCACACATGGAGTCGTTAAACGGATTGTATAAAATTCAATTGGAAAGTGCTTCTAAAAATGCACAAATCAATAATGAAGTTGCTGAGAACAATTTAAAATTAAAAGATCAAATGCAATCATTAACATCAAACTTGTCTTCATTGAACAATGTTTATGGAGGTATGCTTTCTGCAATGAGTATCAAAGGATAATTAGTTTCTAACTATATTTTAAAAGGACAAAATATTTTAATAACAATACAAACTAATTAGAAAAAATGGCAGGAGGAAAATTAACCCCTAGACAGAAGATGATTAACCTAATGTACTTGGTTTTCATCGCGATGTTAGCATTAAATATGTCAAAAGAAGTATTATCGGCTTTTGGTATCTTAAATAATAAAATTTCAGATTCAAATACTCTTTTAGATTCAAATAACACTGATTTATTTGGTCAATTATCGGAGCGTGCTGCCAATCAAGCAGGTCAGTATGGTGCTAAAAAAGAGAAAGTTGCCAAAATCATGGCATTGTCAGCAGACTTTAATAACTATGTTGCTGGAATCAAAACTCAAATTACTAAAGAATACAAAGTAGATTCTGATGGTAATTTACCTTTTGAAGCAATGGACAAGACCGCTACAATTGATGAATTATTCTTTTCAGGTGATAGAAATACCAAAAAAGGGGATGAATTTGTAAACAAAATTAAAAATTACCTAAGCGAAGTTAAAAAAATCGCAGGTAGTGATTTACTTGAAGAAGTGAAAGTTAAACTAGATAAAAGATTTTCTGTAGCTCCTGTAGTTTCTAAAAAAGAAGGAAAAACTATTGACTGGTTAAAATACAATTTTGAAGGATTTCCTTTAATTGCATCGGTTACTAAATTGACTCAATTACAAAATGATATCAAAGTAACTGAAAACGAAATTATGTCTGGTATGTTCCTTGAAGGAGCAAAAAGAGCGGCATCTTTGTCAGCTTTTGAAGCCATTGTAGATCCGGACAAAACTGCTTTTTTTGCTGGTGAAACAGTATCGGGTAGAATTATTTTAGGAAAAAAAGATCCAAATTTAAAAGCACATGCCGTAACTGTAAATGGAAGATCTCTTGGAGCTGATGCCATGAAAGCTGGACATACTGAATTCTCTTTCGGAGCTGGAAATATTGGTGAACAAGATATTACTGGTGAATTCCAATTTAAAGAGGGAGATTCAATCATTAAGATACCAATCAAAGGAAACTATGTGGTAGTACCTAAGCCTAATTCAGCTACAATTT
>NZ_DATDPV010000047.1:0-61578 GCF_035292545.1 Flavobacterium sp.
GGTACTGATGTTGTAAAACTTGTTTCTGTACATCCTGTAGCATCACCTGTAACATTGTATGCAATTAGATATAAAAAATACAAAGTATTTGGAGCAAAATTTATTGGTGGATTATAAGAAGTTACATTCCCTAAATCAACATTGTTTAGAATATCTGTTCCTCCGGAAGTTGTACCTATAGAAAGCTTGTAACCACTTGCAATACCATTCACGCTCCATGTTAAATTTGTAGCCACATTTTGATTTGTACTTCCGTTAACTGGAGTAGAAACCACCGAACAGTTAGGTACTACTGCTGGAATAGTCTCCCAAACAACATCATCAATAAGCACGCTATATGCAGGTGCACCAGTATGTCTAAGTGCTAAATTATCAGTATAAGTTCCTGCTGCGGGAACAAAACTATATTCTTGATAAGCCAATGAAGCAGCTATTACACTACCTAATGAAACAAAAGAAGCTGCATCAGCAACATCTGTTAAATAACCAATTTCTATAACACCACCTATTGATGAGTTTCCTCTCATTTGCATTTTTAACCTATGAGTACCAGCACCTAAATTTGAAACTGGCAGAGTTTTCACGACCGCTTTTGTAGTTGCACTTGTTGAATACATATACAAAGTATTTGGTGCAGAGCTAGGATTTGTTGTTTGCAAATTTGCAGATCCAGTGGTACCTACTTTACCCCAACAAACAGGAAAAGTTGATGCTGCAACTCCATCAAAATTTTGAGAAAAACTAGTCGCAGACACACATGTTGTTGCAAAAGAAACCGGACCTACCCACGCACTGAAATTACCAGATCCACAATTACTTCTTATCCATAAAAAATAATTAGAACTGTCCGAAAGACCCGTTAAATTTTCTGTTAAATTTGAAGTTGATGTTCCTGCTCCTGTTGGTACAACATTTGAAGTAGAATAATAATATTCATATCCTCCAGAAGGAACTGTTGCAGTCGCTAACCAGGATATGGTTGCAGTAGTAGTTGTAATATTTGAAACTTCCGTTGATAATGGCGCTAAACACGTTGGTGGTGTCCAGGTATATGTTAAACCGTTTGACGGAACACCTGGTGTTGCATTTACTGAAGAGTAAGCTTGTGTATTCGTATTTAATGTTCCTGACGTAGAAGCTGTAAATAAAACAGTTGTAGCGTTTGTTCTGTTATTAAAATCAGTGTTTGTCGCACCTCTTAGTCCAATTTGTTTTGTTGTAGAACTATTTGTAGTTCCAACAGCCAACCCTGAACTACCGTAAACAAATTTAATCTCATTTGTTGTCTCAGACAATCGGATTTGAAAATTAATGTACGGAGCTAGAGTTGTACTAGTTGCATACGCAGGTCTAAAACTTCTATATTGAAAAACTAATTCTCTATTAGGTGCCGTTCCTATTTCTTTCCATTGCATATCACCAGTTAAGCCTCCTAATTCGAATAAAGCATTTAAATCTCCGCCCCAAGCCGAAATTGAACCATTGTATGCCGCTGTATTAGAAATCGGAGTAGCTAACCCTGTTGTAGGCGCAGTCGCACCAAAAGTAATATATCCATTAGAACTAACATAACATGAACTATAACTAGCTCCATTAAAAATAAATGAAAATGGCAATGTTACCATATAAACTTCACTATCTAATGAAGGTGCACCAACGGCATTTCCTGTTGCAGTTCCTAAAACAGTTCCATCTGTAAATTCAGAATAAGATCCGTTAGACTGCGCAAAACTATAAGAAGAAACTTGTGCATTACTTTTGAGTATAAATAGAAACGCAAAAGCAATAAATAATGTAATTTTTTTCATGAAATAGGGATAAAATTGTCAATATTCGGCGAATGTAAGTCAATTTTAAAAAAACAATCTATTATAGAAAAGTCTTTCACATTTTAAATATTTATTGTTATATTTTCATTAAAAATTATCCACAACGCATTTTTAACCTATAGATTTATTGCTATATCAGAAAAACAACTAATGATTAAAAATAAAAAACCACCAACTTTTATGTTGGTGGTTTTAATATGAAGAAATGTTATAAAACTTATTCTTTAATCACTTTAATCATTTTCACCTGAATATCAGCTGTAACTTTTACCATGTATGTTCCACTTGACAAATGCGACATATCAATTTGTGATTGATTGGCATTGATTGTTTTTGCAATCACTTGTTGTCCAAGTAAATTATATACCGCCACATCAGAAATGTTTTGAGTATAAGATAAATTCAATACCTCTTTAACTGGGTTTGGATAAGCGCTGAAACTTTTATTATCAAAACCTGAAGTGCTTAATGAAGCATCGTAAGCTGAAACCTGAAATTGGCCAGATGCTGACGTTCCCCATTTCCATACTCCAATATATAAAGTTGATCCAGGAGTTTGTCCAGTTAGACTTATGATAGAATGAGCTCCATCTCCGCCGTCATCATTGCATCCTACTTCTGTTAAAGAACCACAAGTTCCGGAAAATACGCTAAGAACGGTATCAATTAATGCTGAACCGGTTACTTGCTTTGTCTCTATAGTTAAAGTACCTGAAGCAGGAACTGTTACAGAATACCAAACATCTTCAAAACGATTCGTCTGACATGCATAGGTTAATCCTGAAACCGTTGTAGCACCTGCTGTTGAACCAACAACAGCCCCAGTAGCAAATACACCTCCCGCAGTTAATGGAATAGCACCAGTACATAAATCATTTGCAGGAGCTGCCGGAACTAAATATGCACATAAAGAAAAGCTTACAGTACTAGTCGCAGAAGATGCAACTGCTAAATAATAAGTGATTCCTGAAGTCAATAGCTGTGCAAAATTGTTTACTGAACATGTATTTAAAATCGTTAAGCTTCCCGGAGTCCCTGAATATATTGCAACATATCCAGTCCCTGTTCCAAAAGTAATTGTTCTGTTGAAGTTATAGATTCCAGTTATTGATGGTGTAAAAGTATACCAAACATCAACATCCGTAGCACTACAAGAATAATCGGAAGAATGAGTTGCAGAATCAGTTGTGCCTAAAAGTCCATTATTACATGTCTCATTTGTAGATTCAGTCAAAATAGAAGCATTTGCAATCAAATCATTACCTGGTGGTGGTGGTGGTGTTCCTATACAAACATCAAAAGTTGAATTCTGACCACTAGTAGCTGTCCAAGTATTTACTCTTAAATAATAGGTACTCCCAATAATTAAACCAGAAGGATTGCTGGTATTAGAATCACTACAACTTCCTGTCACGAGTGATAAGGAATTGCAGTCAACCCCTGTCCATAAAGAATGATACATATCCGTTACGCTACCGACCACATTTAAGAGTTGAATTCTATGAGTCGCATTTGTAGCAACAAAAGAAAACCATACATCATCATCTTCGGTTCCTGAACACGCTGTTGCATCGACACTTGAAGCTGTTGCTGCTAAAACTGTTCCTGAAGTTACAGTCGTACAATTAAGATCTGCATTTACAGTTAATGCAATAGCACCTGAACAATTGTCATTTACTGGAGGTGAGGCTAAAGTTGTAAAAGATATTGTTGACCAAGTACTAAATTCAGCACCACAATTATTTCTTACATGAAAATAATATGTTGTCAAGGGAGTTAAAGAGGTTGCGGAAAAATTGGTTGCAGTTGTAGATGTTCCTGAGCCCGCCGGAGCTGTCATAACATTATCTAAAACATATTCATAATTTACAGAACCAGCAACAGCGCCCCATACTATGCCTGCAGAAGAATCAGTAATATTATTAACCACTAAACTAGTTGGTTCAATGCATGAAGGTGTTAATCGTAATTCAAAATTATCAATTGAAAAATCAATATTTGCAGAACCATTACTTGTTCCTTCTACAACTCTAAAAGCAAATCTTACATCTTGTCCGGCATAAGAATTCAGATTGATAAAATTTGTTGAACCTGTATTTAATGGAACATTTGTATCATTATAAGTATAAAGAACAGTCCAGCTTGTAGTTCCTGTTGAGACTAACACTTCTACAATATCATCAGATTCCCAAGCTGTGGTTAGAGCATTTATACTTCCTGTCTGAGTTGCCGCCGCATCAAATTTAAGCTGATATCCAATAGCCGGAATAGTATATAATGGTGTTAACAACCAATCATTAGCCAAGTTTGTAGAGATATTATATCTTGCAGCGCCTGTAGTTCCCACATTACCAAAACCATCGGCAATCCAAGTGCTTGTTCCAAAAGTTAAAGGACCGGCAGCAAGATCTCCATTATCTGCTTCTTGCCAACAGTTAGGCACATAAGTTGTGAAATTTTCCAAAGAAGGTACTGGAAAAGTAGCACAAACTGTACTAAAATTAACTGGTCCAACCCAAACGCTGTTATCACCTGCCCCACATACTGCTCTGGTATATACTTCATAACCAGTACCTGAATTTAATGACCCTACATTAAAAGATGACAGACTTGTAGTAGTTCCAACAGTTGGTATTCCGGTACCTGCAGGTTGAACCACATATTCCCATCCGGTCTCGGATCCTCCAGCTGTCCAATTCAAATCTACAGAGTTTGTAGTTATATTAGTAGCAGTCAAACCTGTTGGTGCCGGACATGAAACCACAAAATCGAAACCAATATAAGCTCTTCTATAATTTGTAGAGGTTAAACTTGATCCTGGAACTCCTGTTGTATTATTGATGTACTTAGTGGTATTACTGTTTGTTGTAGAAATACATGGCGATGAATATTCATATTCCCAAGTTATGGAAGTCGTCAATGCAGTAGTATTAACATACTCCATAAATACGGCTAAATTGGATGTCCCGGAATATGTGAAATTCGATGAAAATACAAAATTTTTCCATCCCGCAGTTGAACCAACACTAGCAGTTGGGTCTGAATCATAAACTAATGTTGCAGTAGCAATCTGGGTAGCCCAATCAATAGCTGAGGCACCAAAATCAATAGCAGGAGTCTCTTTTAAGTAAACTTTAAAATTTGGAGTTCCAGCCATAGTACCAGAAGCGGCAATTCTTTTAAAATAAACCCCATTTAAAATCTGTCCTGCAATACCCGTCAATTGTGAAGAGGGATAAATCACTGCAGTTCTGTTCGTAGCATTTGCAGTAGTTATACTGTTCATTGGCCCATATAAATTAGAACCAATTGTTCCATTACAGGTAGGAATAGTAAATAACTGCGCTTTACTTGATGTTACTGACATCACAATAAAAATAATAACCAAAGTAATTTTTTTCATAATGTGTTATATATTAAATAGTTAATTGGTAAATAAATTTTTAAAAATTGATTCATTAATAAAAAAGTCTTTATTATTTTAAATATCGAACGATATATTCTCACCATAACTTAAAGGGATGCTCCAAAAGTTCCGACCTACTTCAAATCAGATAAAGCACCATCATTATATATTTTAATCGGATTGCCATTTTTGTAAACTTTGATGAACTTCTTAAAGTGCACCCACTCCATCCTGTAGGAGAAACACAGCTTGTTACAAAGGAATAGATTGGTTTTGTTTTAATGTAAACACCACAATTCCAATTATTTACAATAAAGATAAACATAAAAAATAAAACAAATAAAAAAACCACCAACTTTTATGTTGGTGGTTTTTAATATGAAGAAATATTATGAAATTATTCTTTAATCACTTTAATCATTTTTACCTGATTATCAGCAGTAACTTTTACCATGTATGCTCCACTTGACAAATGAGACATATCAATTTGTGATTGATTGGCATTAATTGCTTTTGCAATCACTTGTTGTCCAAGTAAATTATAGACCACTACATCAGAAATATTCTCTGTATATGATAAATTCAGCATGTTTTTTACTGGATTTGGATAGTAAGAGAAATTAGCATTATCAAAAGAATTCGTTCCTAATGATGCATCATATGCAGCAACTTGGAATTGGCTATTTGTTACAGATGGAGCTGCAGTCGCATATTTCCAAACACCTATATAAAGTGTGGCACCCGGAGTTTGTCCTGTTAAAGATAATAATGACATATTACC
Organism: Flavobacterium sp.; assembly: GCF_035292545.1. Lineage (GTDB taxonomy): Bacteria > Bacteroidota > Bacteroidia > Flavobacteriales > Flavobacteriaceae > Flavobacterium. Next base: position 6,017 of record NZ_DATDPV010000047.1, read on the forward strand.
AGTACCAAGGTCATCATCACAACCCACTTGAACTAATGCCCCACAGGCACCAGAATACACAGCTAATACAGAGTCTGTCATACTATTGCTAACAGCAGCTTGAGTTTCAATAGTTAAAGTTCCAGATGGAGGAACAACTACAGTATACCAAACATCATTACCAAATGAAGCTTGACAAGATGGCGTTACTCCTGAAGTAGTCGTAGCTTCATAAATTGTTCCGGTTTGAGCTCCTGATGCAAAATTTGCAGTTGGAGTTAATGCGATTCCATTTGAACAATTGTTATTTACCGGAGGACAAGCATTATAATTGAATGTTCCTAATGAAACATTGCAAAGGCTGTTTACACCATGTAGTAAATTTAATGAAACTGGAGTTCCAAAAGCAAATGGACCTACTTGAATATTACCTAATGCAGTCACTGGCCATGTTGTTGTACCATCAGTAATTGCCGGGGTACCATTACCTAAAGCTGTTACATTGACATTAACAAAGAATTGATTATTTACACAATCTAGTGTTACTGAAGTTGTACCTGCTGGTGGTGTACATGGAGGAGCAATTATATTAACAGTAAAATCTAAAGTTACACCATAAGCACCTGAATAACATGAATTTGGAACTAGTTGTCCTGAATCGGCAGTACCGATTCTCATTCTGTGTTGTCCAAGAGCAGCTGACATTGGCATCATGAAAGACACATTCATTGTGGTTGGATTTGTATTATTAGTACCTATGACAGAAGTAACTAATTCAGTGCTCTCAAAAGTATAATTATTATTAAAGTCAATCCAAATATTTGCATCATACGTATATCCTGTAGCAAAAGTAATTTGAACATTTGAATTGATTCCTTGAGCTAAATTAACAGGTGTTGCTGTATGATCAACATAAGTAACATCTCCAGAAACGAAGTCAGTAGTTCCTACTTGAACATTTGAAACCCCAGCCGCATCATTACTTGTAGGAACTGAAGTACAGTAACATCCTGTAGCCACAGTTACAAAAGTGTTTTCTGTACAACCAACAGCATCACCTGCTGAATTATAAGGTACCACTGTATAATAATAAGTCGTATTTATATTTCCACTTATAGAGTATGTCGTAACATTACCGATATTAGAATTATTTAAAATATTGGTACCACCACTAGTTGTTCCTATTGTTAATTTATAACCATCAGTATTCGCCGATGCATTCCATGTTAACAGAGTTGCAAAATTTCCACAAGTAGCATTTGGTGTTGCAACAAAATTAGTCGTGCAAGAAGGTGCTACAGCAGGGATTGCTTCCCAATATATATTATCTAAATAGACATTGGTATAAGTAGACGTTGACAATCTTCTAAAACCTATATAAGTATTTGATCCACTATAAGTTGCAAAACTCACAACATAGTCCGCAAATGTTGTTGATAAATCTACCGTTTGTAAAACCGTAAAAGTAGATGCATCACTAGGGTCTGAAAGTGTACCTATTTCGATATCTTGAGTTGCAGTAGAGTTTCGACCAGTAAAACGAATTCTATGTGTACCTGCTGACAAATTTGATAATGTTGGTGAAACCAAAATGATATTTGAAGTTGAAGGAGAATCCGAGTTATAAAGATTTACTCCATTAGGAGTAGAGCTATTTGTAGTTGAAGTACCTACTGTCGCAAATGTACTAGCACCATTGCTGATGATTTTTCCCCAACAAATTGGCAAATTTGGTGTTGCAACCCCATCGAAATTTTCAGAAAAATTATTTACGGGAAGACAAGAAGTTACAAAACTAAAAGGACCTGCCCAAAAACTTTGGTCAGAGACACTACAATAACTTCTAACATAAAATTGATAATTGCTAGAATTGGTCAAACCAGTTAAAGAATAGGTTGAGCTAGTTAATCCGTTTACTGCAGTTCCACTACCTTGAGCGAATCCAGACACTCCCCATTCCAAATCCCAAATTGTTGCTGCACCTTGTGGAGTCCAGGATAAGTTTGCAGAAACTGTAGTTATGTTTGATGCGGCCAAATTTGTTGGCTGTGGGCATGTTGCTAAATACTGCACTTGGCCGTTTCTGCAACTTGCAACACCAGCACAAGCAGCATCTTCAGAATAATGCAATCTCACAGTTCCTTCAGTTATTCCAGTTACTGTTAGTGGCGACATACCATCAAGAATAACATTGTTGGAAACATCAGTCAGAGTAATATAAATATCAGTTCCAGCACCAGCTGCGCTACCTGTTTTAGCGGTAAAAACATAATTACTTCCTACTAATAAACCAGCTATAGTAGAGTATTCAATAGTGCTATAAGCACAAGTTGTAATCGTTTGAGGCAAACCCAAATTATTTGAGGTAATGTTTCCATACTCTGATGTCCGAATGCATTGCGCATCCATCTGCCAGCTAATACCAAAAAGTAATAGTAAAAAGGTAATTTTTTTCATAAATGTTTAGTTAATAGTTAATTATTTCATAAAGATATCAAATAAAAAAAACTCACAAAATAATTGTGAGTTTTTTTGTAAAATAAAAAATGTTCTATATTATAAAAAGTTTTAGAAAATTTCTGTCTTGAGCCCATGTTTAATCAACCATCAAAATCTTTGTATTCTGCTGCGTTTTTCTTTTTCGCAGACTACGATAAGCTTATTAAAAAAATTAAAATATTTTATTCTTTAACCACTTTCAACATTTTTACCTGACTTTCAGCTGTGATTTTCACCAAATAGGTACCGCTTGAAAAATGAGACATCTCAATTTGTGATTGATTATCATTAATTACTTTTACCATCATTTGCTGTCCAAGTAAATTATATATCGTGACATCAGAAATATTTTGATCATAAGATAAATTCAACCTGTTTTTTACTGGGTTCGGATAGTATGAAAAATTAGCGTTATCAAAAGAATCGCTTCCTAATGAAGCGTCATAAGCTGCAATTTGAAATTGGTTATTAATCGCTGACAAATCAGATGTTCCAAATTTCCATACACCCACACGAAGTGTAGCCCCCTGAGTTTGTCCTGTTAATGATAACAAAGACATACTTTCAATACCAGCGTCATCATCACAGCCTACTTCAATTAATGCCCCACAAGTCCCCGAAAAGGCAGCTAAGACAGAATCTGTCATACTATCACTGGCTGCTGCTCGTGTTTCTATAGTTAAAGTTCCTGAGGCAGGAACAACTACTGAGTACCAAACATCATTTGCAGTGGAAGATTGGCAAGATGGTGCTATTCCTACAGTAGTGGTCGCCCCTAAAATAGTCCCTGACTGCACACCTGAAGCAAAATTCACAGCCGGAATCAGTACCGTTGCACCCGAACAATTATCATTTACCGGAGGTGTAGCTGGAGTTATGAAAGAAAGCGTGGACCAGGAACTAAAGCCACCTGCGCCGCAATTGCCTCTTAAATGGAAATAATAGGTAGTTAATGGTGCTAAAGAAGCTGCATAAGTTGTTGCCGTAATAATTGTTCCTGAACCCACCGGATTTGTAGCTGTATTATTTAAAACATATTCGTAATTTACCGAACCAGCAACTGCATTCCAGACTATGTTTGCTGAAGTTGAAGTAACATTATTAGCTACCAGACCCGTTGGTGCCGGGCAAGAAGGTGGTACTCCATTAACATAATTAAATTGAATATTTGGTCTATTTCCATTTACCGTTTGAGTTGTTACACCGCAAGCTGTTGTTAAATCAATACGAAATCTTCTTGAGCCATTAATTACAGGCGTCGTTCTGACACCACCATGAGTAGCGGAGAAAACATTTGGACCATCTGAACAAATTTCCACAACAACATTATCTGCACCGTTCCATACAAATGGGGTGTCGAAAATTATCATATTAAATACTCCTGCGGCTGTAACCGTAGGATTATAAGCAAACGCATTTTTAACTACTGTAGTTGCATTTACATTGTGTATGGCTGAATTTGTTTCTGTGGTGTTTCCCATTTTGATCGTATAACCCATTAAATTTCCGCCGGCATAATCTTCATCAATAGAAAATCCTAAAGCGGTAATTTGGTCATAAGGAGTCAATGAAGCGCTTAATTGTGCAGCAGTATATACGACCTGATATCTAAATGCCTGAAAATAACCGTCTACAGGATCGCTTTCACTTCCTGCAGTCGTGCCAGTACCGGTTCCTATCACAATGGATTGTGCATTTGTTTGTATGAAAGCAAATAAAACAAATAAGAATAAAATATTTTTTTTCATAATCATTTGATTTATAGTTAATTATCACATAAAGATATTGAATAAAAAAAAGCTCACAAAATAATTGTGAGCTTTTTTTTAGTAAAAATGACAAGTGGTAGAATTAACTGAAATTTTCCAAAACTTCCTGACTTACGCCCATATTAGAAAAACCGCCATCATTATATAAATTTTGCAATGTGACTCTTTTCGTTAAATCAGAAAACATCGCCACCGTATAATTGGCACAATCTAAAGCAGTTGCATTTCCAAGTGGAGCCATTTTTTCTGCATAAGCAATAAATCCATCAAAACCTTTCACACCATGACCGGCCTTTGTAGGAGTTGGTGATTGCGAAATGGTATTTACTCTCACTTTTTTATCTTTTCCGAAGAAATAGCCAAAACTACGGGCTATCGATTCTAAATAAGCTTTATTATCCGCCATATCATTATAATCCGGAAATACACGTTGTGCCGCCATATAGGTCAGGGCAACAATACTCCCCCACTCGTTCATCGCATCTTTTTTATATAAAACCTGCATTACTTTATGAAACGAAACTGCGGATACATTCCACCCTTTTTCGGTATATTCATAATTTTGGTTGGTATAATGATTCTCTTTTCTGACATTGACCGACATTCCAATAGAATGCAAAACAAAATCGATTTTCCCGCCTAAAATTTCAACAGCTTTGTCTACCAAATTCTCTAAATCTTCAACAGAAGTCGCATCTGCAGGAATAATTTGCGCACCCGTTTTTTGAGCTAATTGATCAATAGAACCCAATCTCATGGCTGCCGGAGCATTGGTTAAAACGAAAATACCGCCTTCTTCATGAACCCTTTCAGCTGTTTTCCATGCGATTGAATTTTCATCTAAGGCACCGAAAATAATCCCTCTTTTTCCTTTTAATAAGTTATACATATCAAAAAATTTATTTTATTACTAATAATATCTTTGGTTAAAATAAAAAAGTACCCCAATTTCTTAATTTTATAGAATGTATAAAACCATTAAGAAATTAGGGTACTTTAAAAAATTTACAATTTAAATAAAGCTTTAAATTTATTTAATACTTGAAATATCCACTACTTCATTAGTATCCGCTTCATAATCTACTCCTTCAAAACCAAAGCCAAAAAGGTTATGAAAATCTTTTCTATATCCTTCCAAATCGCCTATTTCAGCTAAATTTTCAGTAGTAGCCTGTATCCATAAATCAGCTACTTTTTGCTGAACATCGGCACGCATTTCCCAATCATCAATTCGGATTCTGCCTTTTTCATCTGTTTCAATAGGTTTACCTGTATACAATCTATCATGATACAAACGTTGAATTTGCTCGATACATCCTTCATGAATGCCTTCTTCTTTCATTATTTTGTATAACAAAGAAATGTATAAAGGAATAACCGGAATCGCAGAACTTGCTTGTGTTACCAATGCTTTATTTACGGAAACATACGCTTTTCCCTGAAGATCTTTCAAACTATCTGTAATAGCAAAAGCAGTTGCTTCCAAATGGTCTTTTGCACGACCAATAGTTCCTTTTCTGTAAACTGCTTCCGTTAAGGATGGCCCGATATAAGAATAAGCCACTGTTGTTGCGCCGGGAGCCAACAGATTTGCTGCTTTCAAGGCTTCCATCCACATCGACCAGTCTTCACCACCCATTACTGCAATGGTATTTTCGATATCATCACCGCTGCATGGCTCGATTGTAATTTCGGAAACTTTACCTGAATGAAAATCTACCGTTTTGTTGGTAAAGGCACTTCCGATCGGTTTCAATACCGAACGATGCATAACACCAGTAACCGGATGCACACGAACCGGTGAAGCTAAGCTATAGATTACTAAATCTACTTGGCCTAAATCGGTTTTTATAAGATCTAATGTTTGTTGTTTGATTTCATTTGAAAAAGCATCTCCGTTGATACTCTTTGCATATAAACCTGCTTTATGTGCTTCATTTTCAAAAGCGGCAGAATTATACCAACCTGGTGAAGCCGTTTTGCCTTCCGTTGGAGGTTTTTCAAAAAATACACCAATAGTTGCTGCATTTGAACCAAAAGCACTTGTAATTCTGGAAGCCAGACCAAATCCTGTTGAAGCTCCAATTACCAGCACTTTTTTAGCCCCGTCAATAGGTCCTTTTGATTTTATATATTCAATTTGATTTTTAACATTTTGCTCGCATCCTTTTGGGTGAGATGTCAAACAAATAAACCCTCTCATTCTTGGCTCTATAATCATATTTTTTTTAATTGTTTATTCGTTGATTTGGTTAATCGTTGAATCGTTTTCTGCTTATGGCTTATTCAATAAAGCCTACTTATTTTAAGAAACAAATATAATTGAAATATTTAGTTCAGCAAGGCTTTTGCGTGATTTATGGCCGAATCTGAAACGACAGTTCCTGACAGCATTTGCGCTATTTCTACTACCCGTTCTTCGCTGTTTAATAATTTTAATTCTGATTGTGTCTGCTCTCCAACTATGGATTTGAATACTTTGAAATGGGCATTCCCTTTTGCTGCAATTTGCGGTAAATGTGTAATGGCAAAAACCTGCATGGCTCCACTCATTTCTTTCATGATATCACCCATTTTATTGGCGATTTCTCCGGAAACTCCCGTGTCAATTTCATCAAAAATAATCGTTGGTAATTTTGAATATTGTGCCAAAATGGCTTTGGTAGCCAACATAATTCGGGACATTTCTCCGCCGGAAGCCACTTTCTTTAACAATCCAAAATCGGAACCTTTATTGGCCGAAAATAAAAACTGCAATTCATCTTTTCCGTTTTGTAAATAATTGGAAGTGGAATTGATTTCCATATTAAAACGAACATTTGGCATTCCTAATTGTTCCAATATTGCAATCAATTTTTGGGATAAAATCGGAACGGCTTTAATGCGATTTTCACTGATTGAATTTGCGAAATTATCCAACTCTAGTGCTGATTGCTGGATTTTACCTTGGAGTTTTTCAATCTCATTTTCTAATTCACCAACAGAAACTACTTTGCTATCTAAATCGTTTTGAATTTCAAGCAATTCGTCAATTGTGCTTACCTGATGTTTCTTTTGAAGATTGTAAATGGTTTGCAATTTTTGATTGACTAAATCCAATTGTTCCGGATCGTTTGTTAAACTTTCAGTCAATTGTTCCAATTCATTTACAATATCATCAAATTCAATGGAGACACTGCTGATTCTTTCGGTTAACGAATGATAGTCCGAGGAAAAATTAGCTGTTTTTTGCAAAGCCAATTTCAACTCTTTTAGGTTTTGAAGAATTCCATATTGCTCTTCATTGGCTAAAGCCAAAGATTTATCAAGGTTTTCCTTTATGAATTCGACATTATTTAATTGCTCATAAATGCTTTCCAAATCTTCCTGTTCTCCCGACTTTAGTTGGGCCGAAAGTAATTCTTCTAACAAAAATGTATTGTAATCCTGCTCTTTTAATACCGCTTGAAGTTGGATATTTAAAGTTGTCAGTTGCGTTTTATCTTTTTTATATGATTTCAAAACAGTACCATATTCATTAATCAAATCCTGATTGCTGGCAATGGAATCTATAATTTGAAATTGGAAGTTTTCTTCGGATAATTCCTGGGTTTGGTGTTGTGAATGAATATCTATCAAATACAAACCCAATTCTTGCAATTCCTGAAGATTTACCGGACTATCGTTTACAAAAGCACGCGATTTTCCAGAAGGCAAAATTTCTCTGCGAATGATAGTTTCTTCTTCATAATCCAAATCATTGGCTTCAAAAAAAGGTTGCAAATTGTATCTTGAAAGCTGGAAATGAGCTTCAATAATGCACTTTTCTTCTTTGTTTTTTAAAGAAGTCAAATCGGCTCTTTTTCCTAAAACCAGTCCTAATGCCCCTAATAAAATAGATTTTCCCGCACCGGTTTCTCCGGTTATGATTGAAAATCCTTTAGAAAAATCAATTGCTAATTTTTCAATTAAGGCAAAGTTATTTATGGAAAGTGAATTAAGCATTTCTGGTTTTTAAGTGTTCCGATTACAATGTTTTGTTTCTATTAATCTAAAACTTAATTCCAGCCCATTTGCTTGAGTTAAGCGGGGAAATTTTGTTTAAATCTTCAACCAAATCGGCAATAGCAATATTTGGTCCGCCAGAAAAAACAGAAACAATTTCATCTGATTTTGCATCAAAAAAAACTCTCGTTATAAAAGCATTTGGTCTGACTTCATATATTTTACCAATAGTTTTTAAGGATGCTTTTATATTTTCTTTAGCCAATTTTAAATCTTTATTCATCATATCCAAACCTTCGTAATGGTATTCATACATAGCCTCTCTAAATGGGCTAAACGTATTCGAAAGCATATCATTGATCAGAAAATAACGATTTTGATTTCCATCGGTCTGACTCCAACCTTTAAAGCCACCTTGTAGTGCAACATTTGAAACATCCTGTGCCATTTCGAGGTATTTACTTCCACCTTGTAGTGAGAAAGTATCTGCATCCATCCCGATAATCATATAGCTGTAAAAAGCCAATACAGAAACCAGATTGGAATCGAAACTTGTAGGATTATAAGTTAGGTTTTCGAACTCTATATATCTGAAATTAAAATCTTTATCATTAAAATTTAAAACCGGTGAGGCATAAGTAGAATTAAAAATTGGCCTTGAGGATTGCACCTGAATTGTCCCAGTAAATTGATCCGAACTATATCCGGTAAGCGTTATAAACATTGAACAATTTATTTTTTCATTTTGCTTGTAAACTTGCCCAGTCCAGTCGGTTTTATTCATGAACTCGTTCAATGATTTTTCCAAAGTTTTAAATACCTGAGTGTTGGTACTACCAATTTTATCGGCATTGACAGTTACAATACAATTCAGCTCCTGGCCTTGTGTAAATCCGAAAATCAGCACTAAAAATAAACTAAAAATGTTACGCATAATAATGTGCTATTACTTTATTTAAAATATCATCTGCAACTGCTTCTTTCGATTTTAATTCCATAGGTTCCACCTTGAAATTTTTATCTATAAAGGTAATTTTATTGGTTGGTTTCCCAAAACCGGCACCTTCATCCTGCAAAGAATTCAGAACTATCAAATCTAAGTTTTTTTTCTGAATTTTCAACTTTGCATTTTCAATTTCATTTTCGGTCTCTAAGGCAAAGCCAATTAAAAACTGATTTTTCTTAATTGCACCCAACGAAGCCAATATATCTTTCGTTTTTTCTAATTCAATTATAAAACTTTCTTCTGATTTTTTTATTTTTTGATCCGCTATAATTTTAGGCCTGTAATCGGCAACTGCAGCTGCTGCAATCGCTACATCGACATCCTTAAAATAAAGATGACAGGCATCGTACATTTCTTGAGCTGAAACTACGCGCACCACTTTCACTAAATTATTTTCTAATGTAAAATGAGTTGGCCCGGAAACTAAAATTACCGAAGCACCAAGATTTGCGGCACTTTGCGCAATATCAAATCCCATTTTTCCAGAAGAATGATTCCCTATAAAACGTACCGGATCGATTGCTTCGTATGTTGGACCGGCAGTAATTAGTATTTTTTTTCCTTTTAGAGGTAATTTACTTTCTAAATCGGCTTCCAGAAAAGCGACGATATTTTCGGGTTCGGCCATTCTGCCTTCGCCGGAAAGTCCGCTTGCCAATTCACCGCTTTCGGCAGGAATTATAGTATTTCCGAATTCTTTTAATGCAGAAAAACTCGCAAGAGTTGAAGGATGTTTATACATGTCCAAGTCCATTGCCGGAGCAAAATAAACAGGGCATTTTGCTGATAAATAGGTTGCAATCAAAAGATTATCACAAACCCCATTTGCCATTTTTGACAATGTATTTGCCGTAGCAGGAGCAATAACCATCAAATCGGCCCAAAGAGCTAAATCGACATGGTTGTTCCATTTCGCATTCTCATCTTCTTCATTATAAAAACTGGAAAATACGGGATTTTTTGAAAGTGTAGATAACGTAAGTGGCGTTACAAAATCCTTAGAAGCAGGTGTCATTATCACTTGGACATGCGCACCTGCTTTTATGAAGAGTCTTACTAATGTAGCTGTTTTGTACGCGGCAATTCCACCAGAAATGCCCAGTACTATTTTTTTACCGCTTAAAACAGACATGCTAATAATTATTTATTTGCGTCTCTATAGTAGATTTTATCGTCTAACCATTCCTGAACTGCAAGAGCGTGTGGTTTTGGCAATTTTTCGTAAAATTTAGAAACTTCAATTTGTTCTTTGTTTTCAAAAACTTCCTCTAAACTGTCATTGTAAGTAGCAAACTCTTCCAATTTCTCAGTCAATTCTTTTTTGATTTCAGAGTTAATTTGGTTTGCTCTTTTAGCCATAATTGTTATCGCCTCATATACATTACCAGTTGGTTCTTCAATAATACTTTTGTTATAAGTAATTGTATTTACTGGAGCATTCGTCTTTTTTAAATCCATGACTTTCTATTTATTTGGAAAATTGTTGTAAATCTTTATCAATTCTGGCCAACATTTCGTCAGCTTCTTTTTTGTATTCTGAATTTGCATTGAATTTTATCAAACTTGAATGAGCTGTTTTAGCCGCATTTAATCGTTCTTCCTTTTTTGAAGGAACACTATTGATGGCTAATTGATAAGCCGAATCCAATTTATAAAACAATGCTTTTTCTTTGAAAGGAGTTCCTGGATAATCTGAAATAAAATTATCAAGTGCTACAATTGCAGATTTGTAATCCGAAATTTTGTTATACCCTTTTGCATTTTCGAAAGCTTTTTTCTCTAATTTTTCTCTTAATGCTTTTACAAGTACATTAGCTTCAGCTAAATACTCCGAATTTGGATACGTATCTATAAACGCCTGTAATTTATCAATTGCTTTATAGGTGTCCGTTTGGTCTAAACTATAAACGGGCGACAACATCGAATAGCATTTTGCTCCAAGAAAGGCAGCTTCTTGTATTTTATCACTTTTTGGATAACCCGAAGCAAAACTTTCAAACTGATAACCAGCCAAATAGTACTGTTTTGTTTTGTAATACGATTGTGCAAACATGTAAAACATTTTTTCTGCCTGAGGTTTCCCTCTGTAAGTAGGTGCCAATTGTTCAAAAAGTCGAATCGCTTTTGTATATTTTTTGCTTTCGTATAGCTTGGTGGCCATATCAAATTTCACAGCAACATCTTCCGTTTTTATTGCTTTTTGATATTCACTACAAGAGGAAAAAACAACTGCAATTAGTAATGTAAATAAAAATTTCTTCATTATTTTGATTGGTTCCGTTGATTTATAGGCATTTCAAGACCTTTAAAAACCAACTGCAAATTTAGTTATTAATTTAGCGACTACAAAATGTTTTTTTTGATTAAAAAAACACTTGCCTTTTTTCTTAATTATTTATTGATTTTCTTTACGAATTGATTGATTCTATTAGCCAAATCATCATTAACATTTACTAATGGCAATCGCACTGTGTTTTCTGACAATCCCAATGATTTAAAGACTTCTTTGATTCCTCCTGGGTTTCCTTGTTCAAAAATCATGTCGATACTATCCGCTAAAAGATAATGCAATTTGTAAGCTTCGTCTACTTTTCGTTCTAATCCTAAACGGACCATTTCGGAAAATTCTTTTGGAAATCCTTCTCCAATTACAGAAATCACACCGCTTCCACCAGCCAAAACCATTGGCAATGTAATCATATCATCACCCGAAATCACTAAGAAATCCTTAGGTTTGTTTTCTATTAATTTCATTGCTTGTACAATATCTCCGGCAGCTTCTTTGAGTGCAACAATGTTTTTGAAATCATTAGCCAAACGAATTACCGTTGTCGGTAACATATTACTTCCTGTTCTTCCCGGTACATTATATACAATTACGGAAATTGGTGAAGCTTCGGCAATAGCCTTGAAATGTTGGTAAATTCCTTCTTGTGTTGGTTTATTGTAATAAGGTGAAACGGAAAGAATGGCAACAAATTTAGAAAAATCCCTCGATTTTAATTCTTCAACGACTTGTTGCGTATTATTGCTTCCAACTCCAAGAACCAAAGGCAATCTTCCATTATTGGCTTCAATAACCGTTTGTATTACCAATTCTTTTTCATCTTGATTCAGCGTTGCCGTTTCTGCAGTGGTACCAAGAATTACAAGATAATTTATCCCGTTATCAATCTGGAAATTGACAATTCTTTTTAAAGCTTCAACATCTACTGAAAAATCTTTTTTGAAAGGAGTAACAAGTGCAACTCCAGTTCCGATTAATGATTGCATATTATATTTTGTTTAATATTTTTAGGTATTTGAATAATTCATCCATGAAAACCTTATAGTTTTCAGCATTAGTGCTAATCATAAAATGATTCAGTCTCTTGTCAATTGAGGGAAAGCCCACTTTGAAACTTGCTTTAGATTGATGGGAAACCAATAACAAAGGCACTTTTTCTAAATCATAATAATTAATTAACAAATCGAATTCCTGTGCCATGAAATCATTCACTTCGGGCTTGTCGATAGTAGCCGTCCAACTCAAATCCTTAGGACTGAATGTTGGGTAATCAAACACTTCGTTTTTTTTTATTTTATCCTTAAAAACCAGGACTTTAACATCTTTTTCCTGAATTTCATTTTGCACTAATTCCTGAATTAAAGCAGCTCTTTCGTAAAAATAACTTTCGTCAAAAATAATTCCGACGGTTTTTATAATATTGTTTGACGAAACGTGTTTAACATTTGATAAACTTTTTTTAACTATTTTTTTAGTAAAAAAATTCTTCAGGTACTTTAAAAACATAGTATTTTTGCTTTGAATACAAATTTAATTAAATAAGTTGCATATCAGATGGTAAATCTAAAAAAGTATAACGTTGTTCTGAAACATTTTGTCTTATTCTTAACATTTATTTTGTCAGTTTCTTGTGCTCAACAAAAATATTATGTGACAAAAATTGAAGGCAAAGAAATTGGAATTACAGACAAAAACAATGAAGTTGCTGCAATTGAGGATTTTATAAAACCCTACCGTGAGCATATCAACAAAGATTTAAATACCGTTCTGGCTTATGCACCCAAAACTTTGGACAAAAGCGGACAATGGCAAACCACCATCGGAAATTTAATGGCGGATGTAACTTTACAAAAAGGAAATTTTGTTTTTAATTCTCGCCAGAAAAAAAACATTGACATTTGTCTGCTCAACCACGGCGGAATTCGTTCTATTATTCCAAAAGGAAATGTGACCGCAAGAACTGCTTTTGAAGTGATGCCTTTTGAAAATACTGCCATTGTCGTTGCATTAAAAAGCGAACAAATTATTGAAATGGCCAATCATATCATTTCAGAAAAAAAACCGCATCCGTTATCTGGTATGACTTTTACCATTGATAAAAATAGTACCGCAAAAAACATTGTGATACAAGGAAAAGCATTGGAAAATGATAAAACCTATTATGTAGTGACTTCTGATTATTTATCGAATGGCGGTGACAAAATGGATTTCTTCAAAAAGGGAATTGCTTCATACGATCTGGATTACAAATTGAGAAATATCCTTATTGATTATTTCAAAGAAGTAGATACAATTCCTGAAATTACCGATGTAAGAATCACAAAAGAATAAGAAAATGAAAAGAAGAGATTTTATACAAAAGACAGCTGCAAGCACAGCATTAATGGGTTTAGGTTTGTCATTGAGCAGCTTTGAATCATCCAAAATAAAACATTTAACGATACTTCATACCAATGATGTGCATAGTTATATTGATCCGTTTCCTGCAGATCATCCCAGAAACCCAAATATGGGCGGCGTGGCCAGAAGAGCAGCATTGATAGAAAGCATTCGCAAAGAAAATCCAAATGTATTGCTTCTTGATGCCGGTGATATTTTTCAGGGAACGCCGTACTTTAATTACTATGGCGGCGAATTGGAATTTAAATTGATGAGCATGATGCAATATGATGCTTCAACTATTGGAAATCATGATTTTGATAACGGTATTGATGGGCTGTATGCGCAATTGCCTCATGCCAAATTCGACTTCATTTCGGCAAATTATGATTTCAAAAATACTATTATGGACGGCCATGTGAAACCTTATAAAGTATTTCACAAAAATGGAATTAAAGTGGGTGTTTTTGGACTTGGTGTGGAATTAGCGGGTTTGGTTGACAAGAAAAACTATAAAGAAACTGTTTATAACGATCCGGTTGAAGTCGCCCAGGATATGGTTCGGATTTTGAAAAAAGAACAAAAATGCGACTTAGTGATTTGTCTTTCTCATATTGGCTACAAATACAAAGACGAACCTAATAAAATTTCGGATATAAAATTAGCGGCACTTACAAAGGATATTGATTTGATTATTGGCGGACATACGCATACTTTTTTGGACAAACCTACGGTTATGAAAAATCTGGAAGGAAAAGAGGTATTGGTAAATCAGGTAGGCTGCTATGGAATAAATCTTGGTCGAATAGATTTTTATTTTGATAATGACCAAGCAAAATCATCAAATGGAAAATCAATTATTGTTTAAATTTTCAGTTTCAAGATTTAGACTTTCGGTTTTTATGGCAAATTTATAAAAAGCGTAATAAACCGCCACATTTAACACCATTACCAAAAGTTTAAAAATAGATAAAACCAGGTCTGAAAGGTAATATTTTTCAATAAAATCGATAAAATAAAGGGCAACAGTTAACAAACCGAATATCAATAACCACGAGTTTTTTTTATTGTCTTTCATCGTATAATCAGACAAAGTAACCGCGCCAATAACAGAAACCAATATATTTTGAATAACCAGAAAATAATAACTGTTTTTAGGTATTTCACTTGAAACGGAAAACAAATAAAAAAAAACAAATAGAAAAGGCGTTACTGCGATGAACGAAGGAACGTAATCCTTGAGTTTCGTTAATTTCAAGATATAGATAATAATTACCGACTGATGCGTCAGAAAAGCAATAAATCCAAAGTACAGCATGTTTTCAGTATTTTGGAGAAAGAGCATTTTAGAAAGTAATAAGAAAAACATCGTTCCGAAAAACAACAGACTTTTTAGACTGGAAGTAATCCAATACAGAATCATTAATAACAATAACATTAATGGCTCGAAGATAAAAAGAATTGGTTTAAATGAAAATAACTCCGCGGTCACTTCAACTGTGGCAATAGTAAAATAAAAACCAGTAATTAGTCTTACAAGATTATTTTCTTTTTTTAGCATTAACATTTTCCCGCATTTTTAGAATCAACATTTACAGTATTTCTGGATTAAACCTAAACAAGTACTATATTGGATTATTATTCCTGCAGCATCCAATTTACCTTGAATTTATATTAGCTAAATTGTCCTAAGACAAACCTTATTATTGTAATGAATTGAAAAATATTCTATCATAACAATCAATCTATGTTACAAAAAAATGTAAACGAAAACCAAAATAAAACTTATCATTTCTTAATAAAAACAACAGCAAAATGATTAAACTATTCTATTTAATTTTCCCGAAAGCTATTCTCTAATTAGTTCATTAAAACCTAGCTTATTCTAACCAACACTCTTAATTTTTAATTTATTTGTTACGATGTTATAACAATATTAAATTAATTATTATATTTGTACTAATTAACCAATAAAAACACTGAAACTTTTCAGCTTATCAAAATGAAAACAAAAAAATTCAGCTTATTAAAAGAAAGAATACGATTATTTGCTGAATGTCAAGGCATCAGTATGAGGGAAATCTACGAAAAGACCGGAATTTCAGATGGTACTTTTAGTAATTCAAGTGGCTTAAACGAAGACAGTTTACTGAAGTTTTTCAGTTATTTCAGTGATCTGAATGCAAATTGGCTCCTTACCGGATGTGGTTCTATGAACATAGAAAAAGACATTCACACAACTTCACCTACAATTACAGACCATAATACTGGCGATAAATATATTGTAGACCTGCAAAAAAAGTTAATTGTAAAATTGGAAATAGAAGTTACTGAATTAAAACAAAACAGAAAAACGCTTGATTTTAATTAAATTCAAAGTTACCATTCTTCAAATAAAGCCAGTTACAATCTGAACGATTAAAAAAGAAACATTACTGAAGATCCCTCCAATAAATACTTCAGCTTTTATATCCAAAACAAAATAATCTAAAATATAGAACAATAAATTATTGCTTAATTTTAGATTATAATAATTTTAAAAATTTTATCTTATTTAAATTTTTCAGGCTGGTATTCTCGAATTAGATCCTCACGACTTTGGATAATTTTAATCATCGCTTCCATAGCGTTAAGATCCTTTCTGTTAAATCGCATCTTTGCCGCATCTGAGGTAATCCCTAAAATTTGCCCCAGAGTGTTATAATCCCCGTACTTAAGTTTTGATTTAATCTGTTCTAATGTCATAACATTAATTATTATATTTATGTCAAGAATACTTAGCGTAAATTTACCGAAAGATTTCAGTTTAACAAGGTAAAAATGAATAAATTCAGCACAATAATAAAAAAAATCATTGTTTGCTGAGTATCAAAAGATTAAAGTGTAATATTATTACTATAAAACAAATTATACAACAGCTAATTTAGTCTTTTTTATAACATTTCCTTAAAAAAGTAGTGAAGTTGTTAAATTATTTTATTGATTTAAACATAAAAAACCTACAAGAAAAGTATTTTTAATTCAACTCTAATAGTTTTATGAAGTCTGTTTCTGAAATTATAGGGACATTTAGCTTAACTGCTTTTTCTAATTTTGCAGGCCCCATATTTTCTCCTGCAACCACATAATCGGTTTTGGCCGAAATTGAACTGCCTACTTTTCCACCGTTATCTTCAATTGTCTTTTTCAAATCATCTCTCGAAAATTGTTCAAAAACACCAGAAACAACAAATATTTTTCCGGATAGCTTATCTGTAGCATTCGGATTTATTTTTTCAATCGTTTCAAATTGAATACCATAACTTTTTAATCTGTCAATAATATTTCTATTTTCCTGATTTACAAAAAATTCAATTACGCTTTGTGCAATCTTCTCCCCTATTTCATCCACTAAAACCAAATCCATAAAAGTTGCTTTACTCAAAGCATCAATACTTTTATAATGTTTGGCTAATTTTTTAGCAATCGTTTCTCCCACAAACCTAATTCCAAGTGCATATAAAACACGTTCAAAAGGAATATTTTTAGAATTTTCGACACCTTTCACTAAATTTTCCGCAGATTTTTGAGCCATTCTTTCCAAAGGCAGAATTTGTTCGACAGTCAATTCATACAAATCGGCATAATTATAAACCAATCCATTATTGAATAATAAAGCTACCGTTTCTCCGCCAAGTCCTTCAATATCCATCGCTTTACGTGAAATATAATGCTGAATTCTACCGATAATTTGTGGCGGACAACCATAAAAATTCGGGCAATAATGATTGGCTTCTCCTTCATTACGAACCAGTTCGGTGTGGCATTCCGGACAATGGGTAATATATTTTACTGGCTCCGAATTGGCCGGGCGTTTACTTAAATCCACTGCAATTATTTTGGGAATAATTTCGCCTCCTTTTTCAACAAAAACTTCGTCGCCAATGCGAATATCCAATTTTTCAATCTGATCTGCATTATGTAAAGAAGCACGTTTTACAATGGTTCCGGCTAATTGCACAGGTTCCAAATTGGCCACCGGTGTAATAGCACCTGTTCTTCCTACTTGATATGAAATCGAATTTAATCGTGTTGAAACCTGTTCTGACTTAAATTTATAAGCTATTGCCCAACGTGGTGATTTAGCCGTAAAACCCAATTCATCCTGATAATGATAGTTATTTACTTTAACAACAACTCCGTCTGTTTCGTAGGGTAAGTTATGACGGTGAATATCCCAATAATCAATAAATCGGAAAACTTCCTCCATATTATGAGCCAACTTGGCTTCTTTTGGTACTTTGAATCCCCAATTTCTGGCTGTTTCTAAACTCTCCAATTGAGAATTGAAAGGTAAATTATTTCCAATTACAAAATACATTAGACAATCCAATGGCCTTTTCGAAACTTCTGCACTGTCTTGTAGTTTCAGACTACCTGAAGCCGTATTTCGTGGATTGGAATACGGTGTTTCACCGATTTCGATTAATTCCTGGTTCATTTTTTCGAATCCGGCGAAAGGCAAAATAACCTCGCCCCGTATATCAAATTTATCCGGATATTTTCCATTTAATTTTAATGGGATTGATTTAATGGTTTTGATATTATTGGTCACATCATCACCCTGAAAACCATCGCCACGCGTAAGTGCACGCTTTAGTTTTCCGTATTCGTAAGTTATGCTGATGGAGGCACCATCATATTTAAGTTCGCAGGTGTATTCTAACGGAACATTTCCTAAAACTTTTTGAATCCGTTTTTCCCATTCCATTAATTCTTCTTTGGAATAAGAGTTATCAAGAGAATACATTCGGTAATCATGCGGTACAGTTTGGAAACTTTTTGTAATCGCTCCTCCTACTCGCTGCGTTGGGGAATTTTCATCAAAGTATTCCGGATATTTTTTTTCGAGTTCTTCAAGTTGCTTTAATTTCAAATCGAATTCAAAATCAGAAATCGTTGGTTTATCCAACACGTAATAATTATAATTGTGTTGGTTTAATTCGTCTCTTAAGGTTTGAATCGTATTTTGAATATCCATAGAAAATAAAAATTGGCTATTTTAGCTTTTGAAAAAAAGTACTAAAATAACCAATTTAGAAGAAATAACCGTTATAATTACGATTCAATAATCGAATTTATTTGCTTGTATAATTGTCCGTCACTCAAAAATGCACCTTGCTGTATAAGAGCAAAAATAGAGATATTTCTATCTTCGGTAAATTCTTTTTTGCCTACTTTCATTTCAATGGCATCGGTAAACATATTGTCGCTCAGCCATTGTAACCCTCCTTTGGTTAGGAAATCCGTTTCAGGAACCAACGATTTCAAAACTATCGACTGAACATAGGTATCAAAACTCTGAAAAAGGAAAATATGGTTTTTAGAGAAATGCTCCAAATATTCTGCTCTAGATAAAACACCTTCCCAAATTAAATCGGAGAAAACATCCAATTCCTGTTCGGCTACTTCTGGTTTTTCGGCTTTAATTTTATCCCATTCGGCTTTATCAATAGCTTGAGTGGCCAAAAATGTACCGAATTCCTGATTCAGTTCATCGAATTGCTCTTTGGTTAGTCTTGTATATTTCATTTGTAATTTAAGATTTATAACATTCCTAATATTTGTTGGAATGACAATTCATTTAAACAAAAAAAATCCCGACTTCCATCGGGATTTAATTATATCAATTTAGAAATTATGCTTTTTCAGCAACGATTTCATAAGGCAATTCAATAATTACATCTCTGTGTAATCTAACGGTAGCAGCATATTTACCAGTACGTTTAACGATTCCAGAAGTAATAAATTTTCTGTCAATTTCTTGACCACCTTTTGCTAAAGCTTCAGCGATGTCGATATTCGTGATTGAACCGAATAATTTTTCACCACCTGCTTTTGCAGAAATTTTAATTTCGATAGCTTTTAAAGTTTCAGCCAATGCTTTTGCATCGTTTACTACTTTAGCTTCTTTATGTGCTCTTTGTTTTAGGTTTTCAGCTAATACTTTCTTTGCAGAAGAAGTAGCTAAATGTGCATGACCTTGTGGGATCAAAAAGTTACGACCGTAACCATTTTTCACAGTAACTACATCATCTTTAAATCCTAAATTTTGAACGTCTTTTTTTAAGATAAGTTCCATGTTGTTGTCCTTATTATAGAAGTTAGGTTCCGTTTTTGACGAGAAACCAACAACTGTGTTTATAAATTATTTAAGTAAATCCGCCACATATGGCATTAAAGCTAAATGACGTGCTCTTTTTACAGCAACAGACACTTTTCTTTGGTATTTTAATGAAGTTCCTGTTAAACGACGAGGAAGAATTTTTCCTTGCTCATTAACGAATTTCAATAAGAAATCTGCATCTTTATAATCAATATATTTGATACCAGATTTTTTGAAACGACAATATTTTTTTGCCTTGTTTGTTTCTATGTTTAAAGGCGTAAGATATCTGATATCCCCGTCTTTTTTTCCTGAAGCTGATTGTTGTAATGTAGACATAATGATTACGCTTTAGATGATTTTAATTTTGTTCTTCTTCTTTCAGCCCAAGAAATTGCGTGTTTATCTAAACTTACAGTTAAGAAACGCATTACTCTCTCGTCACGTCTAAATTCAGTTTCAAATGCAATAAGAACTTCTCCTGCTACTTTGAATTCGAATAAATGGTAAAAACCACTTTTCTTGTGTTGGATTTCGTAAGCCATTTTTTTCAGACCCCAATCCTCTTTTGATACCATTTCTGCTCCTCTGGAAGTAAGAAATTCTTCGAATTTGCTTACTGTTTCCTTTACCTGAACTTCAGATAAAACGGGATTTAAAATGAAAACAGTTTCATAATGATTCATAAAAAATTATTTTATATGTTAATTTGGCTGCAAAAGTAATCTTTTTATTTAAACACACAAGCCATAAATGACTTTATTCGACGTACTGCAAAAAAAATTAAGACTTCTTTAGGATAATTAAAAAAAAACAAATACTTTTAAACCACCGAATCTAAAATAGGCAAAAATCATGAAACTAAATTGTGTTGTTGTTGATGATAGTTCTATTCAAAGAATGATTATCGCAAAATTAGTAAACAATCATCCCAACTTACATTTAGTTGGCGATTATTCTAATGCAATTGAAGCAAAAAACTGCATGTCTGTCCATGACATTGACTTAATATTTCTGGACATAGAAATGCCAGTCATTAGCGGTTTCGATTTTCTGGATGTTTTAAAAGTTAAACCCCAAATTATTTTCATCACCTCCAAGGCGGAATATGCCCTGAAAGCATTTGATTATGATGCTACTGATTATCTTCAAAAACCTATTGCTCTCGATAGATTTAATGCTGCTGTAAAGCGAGCTATGGATTTGCACATGCTCAAAAAAGAAAATCATGAAGAAGAAGGCGAGCATATTTTTATTAAAAGCAATCTGAAAAAACTGAAAATTTTTACTGCTAAAATTAAATGGATCGAAGCTTTCGGTGATTATGTAAAAGTGGTTACCGAAGATGACAGCAATCTGGTACTCTCTACGATGAAATCTTTCGAAAAAGACCTATCGAAAGATAAGTTTATTCGGGTTCATAAATCGTATATCATTAATATTGATAAAGTTGAGCGTTTTAACAGCAAATTTGCAGAAATCGGTATTACAAAAATCCCACTGAGCAGAAACAAGAAAGAAGACTTGGTAAAAGCTCTTGCTCTTGGTTAATAAAAATCTACGTTTACAGTCACCCTAATTGCCCTATATTGCGGAACTGCCTCAAAACTGTTCAACATTTTCTGAATCGTTTTCTTCGTACTCCCTATAGAAAGATTCAATGGTATTTTTACCATTATTGTTCTGATATATTCATTTCGTATACGGCTGATTGGCGGCTCTTCCGGACCAAGAACAGGCATATTCAGGTTTTGCTGCATGACTTGATACAACCACATAGAACCTTCTTTTAGTTTATCGAAATCACGATGCTTCAAAGTAAGTTTGATCAATTTGAAATACGGCGGATATTTGTACATCTGTCTTTCATATAATTGTTCCGCATACATTCCAACATAATCATTATTAGTCACATGCTGAATCGTATTATGATCGGGATTATACGTCTGAATAATTACTTTTCCTCTTTTCTCTGAACGACCGGCACGTCCTGAAACTTGTGTCATCATTTGAAAACTTCTTTCAAAAGCCCTGAAATCAGGATGAAACAACATATTATCGGCATTCATAATTCCTACCAAAGTCACATTGTCAAAATCCAATCCTTTGGCAAGCATTTGGGTTCCGACTAAAATGTCGATTTCCCTGTTTTTGAAACTGTCAATTATTTTTTCAAAACCAAATTTTCCTCTAGTGGTATCCTGATCCATCCTTCCTATTTTATGAGTAGGAAAAAGTTCGGTCAATTCTAGTTGAATCTGTTCTGTCCCAAAACCTTTTGTAGTCAAATCGACACTTGAACAACTGTGGCAATGCGTAGGTTTTGCAATGGAATAGCCGCAATAATGACAACGCAATTGGTTTTTATGCTTATGATACGTTAAACTTACATCGCATTGCTGGCATTGTGGCACGTGTCCGCAAGTCATACACTCCAGTAAAGGCGAATAACCACGCCTGTTTTGAAACAAAATCACCTGCTCGCCTAATGACAAAGCAGTGGTGATTTCATCAATTAAAGTATCGCTAAAATGTCCCGACATTTTTTTGCGGAAGTATTTGTCTTTCAAGTCGACCAATTCAATATCCGGCATCATGACATTGCCATATCTTTCGGAAATTTCAACCGCACCGTACTTCTCTGATTTTGCATTGAAGTAGGTTTCAATACTTGGCGTGGCTGAACCCAATAAAACTTTGGCTTTATGAAAATTTGCCAACACTATAGCGCCATCTCGTGCATGATAACGTGGCGCAGGATCTATTTGCTTGAAGGTTTGCTCGTGTTCTTCATCTACAATCACAAATCCTAAATTGTGAAATGGCAAAAACAAAGCCGACCTAGCTCCTATTATTATTTGCGCTTTTTCGGAATTTGTCAATGCGTGATTCCAAACTTCAACGCGTTCATTATTGCTGTATTTAGAATGAAAAACGGCTACTTTATTTCCGAAATATTCACGCAATCTTCCTACCAATTGGGTTGTTAATGCAATTTCTGGCAATAAATATAAGACCTGTTTTCCTGTTTGCAGATAATCTTCAATGAGCTTGATGTAGATTTCGGTTTTACCGCTGGAAGTTACTCCATGTAAAAGACAGACTTCCTTTTGAGTAAAACTGTCTTTGATCTCATCAAAAGCCGTTTGTTGTGCGGCACTTAATTGCAGTTGTGCTTCTTTGGTTTTCCCTAAGAAATTGACTCTGTCTTCCTGTAAAAAGTATTCTTCAAATATCTCTTTTTCGATTAATGCTTTTACGATTGCCGCAGAAGAATTGGCAGATTCAACCAGTTTTTTTACTGTGATGGGTTTAGCTCCGCTTCGTCCGACTTCGCCTCGGGTCTTTTCAGATGCGCTCAATTGGAAATAACTTAAAACGATTTCCTTTTGTTTGTTAGCACTTTTGAGGGTTTCGAGTAATTCGCTTAGACCCTGATTTGTCTCATATTTGGAATGCAATCGGACATATCGGACCAATTTGGGTTTATAGCTTTCCAATATTTCTTCCTGAAGTACTAAAATATTTTTATCAATCAGTTTTTGGATTACCGGAAAGATATTTTTCTTGTTTAAAATAGACATGATGTCTTGTACTTTCAGGGAACTTTGGTGCTGTAAGGCTTCATAAACCAAATACTCCTCATCCGAAAGCAAACTTTCGTCTACAAAAGAATCTGTTTTTTGAGAAATTACAGTTTCACTTTCCAATAATAAGGCGCTTGGCATGGCACCCCGATAAACATCGCCAATTGCGCACATATAATAGGACGCAATCCATTGCCAATGGGCGATTTGGATTTCGGTTACTATGGGTTTTTCATCAAGAATCTGATGAATTTCTTTGGCTTCGTATAAAGTGGGCTGATTTTGATGGATTTCAATCACCAATGCGGTGTAGATTTTACTTTTACCGAAAGGCACCGTCACGCGCATTCCTTTTTTGATATAATGGTATTCGGTTTCCGAAACGCTGTAAGTAAACGTTTTGGCAAGAGAAAGTGGCAAAATTACTTCGACGAAGAACTGCATTTAGGATTTTGGTTTGGCTATTTTAAAAATTAATTCTTTACTCGATACCAATATTGTGTTCGTCCCAACAATGAAATTCCTATGTAACCACGAACTTTAAGTTTGTCTTTTCCTTCCAAAGCAACAATGGATTGGTATAATTTTCCGTTTTGGGGATCCAGGATTTTTCCGGAAGTATAATGGTTTCCTTTTTTTGATAATCCTTTAATGACAGTCATCCCGAGAATGGGCTTGTTTCTATCCCCGCCCGAACATTTACTACAAACACTTTTTTTGTGTTCTTCATCCAAAATCTCTATTACTTTTCCGTAGATTTTTCCTGATTTTTCATAGATCTCAACGATTGATTTGGGTTTCCCTGTTTCATCATCAATGGTTTTCCATTTTCCGATAACGGTTTGATTTTGCGCATAGAAAATCGTTGAAAATAACAATACTATAATATATAAGATACCTTTTTTCATGATTTTTAGTTTTTTTAGCCCTGATTACTTCACTATACTTTTATTTTTATTTGAGTTCAGTGAATTTTATTTGCAACGTATAGCAGGAAATAGCTCCTCAAAATTAAGCTTCTTTTTTTATTTTTAATTTGTTGATGGTTGCATTTAATTCAAATCCCAACAGTAAAATTGCACTATTTATCCAAATATAAAACATTAGGATTAATAATGTCCCAATGGAACCGTATAATTCGTTGTATTTAGAAAATTTTAGCACCCAAATTCCAAAAATATAAGAATCCAGAATAATTAATATCGTAGTAAATACAGAACCTACCGAAATAAATGCTCTGTCTTTTTCTCTTTTTGTACCAAACTTAAAAAGAATCGAGATGGTGATTAAAATCATCAGGATAACAAAAGCATACCTGCCCAAAATTATAAAGGAAACATATTCGTTTAACACATCATGAAAGATTGTTTTTTGTATAAAAACTTCAAAAACAATGATGGCCGCAATGGTTACTATTAATAACACCGATAACAATAATGACATACCAAGGGCTACAAAATATTGATGAAAGAAGCCTCTTTTGATAAGGACATGACGGGAAGATTCGAATCCGCCAAGAATCCCGCTCAAACCGTTCGCCATCAAGAAAATTGACAATATAAATCCTGTGGATAGCAATCCGGAATGGCTATTATGCAGAATGTCATTGATAATATTTGCAATGGCATCGTAAGTATTCGGCGGAACACCTTCTTCGACAAATTGCAGAAAATCTTCTTGAAATCCTTCAATCGGAATGTATGGAATCAAATTTAGAATAAATAATGCAAAGGGAAACAAAGCCATAAAAAAACTAAATGCAATAGAACTGGCATGATAGGAAAAACCACTCTCTATGATTCCGATAACATACAACTCTACTAAATCATAGAGCGATAAATCCTGTAACCATGAAAGTTTTATCCCTTTTAGCACACGAACAAGGTTTCGTACTACCGGGATTTTTTCGAATCTTTCTTCTAGTTCTTTTGACATAAATTAAATCGCTTTTAAACTCAAATCCATATTGTAAACGGAATGGGTTAATGCGCCGGATGAAATATAATTAACACCGCATTCGGCATAATTTCGTATGGTATTTTCGTTGATATTCCCGGATGATTCTGTTAAGCATTTATCTCCAATTAAGGCTACCGCTTTTTTGGTAGTTTCATAATCGAGATTGTCTAACAGAATTCTGTAAACCCCTTCACTGGCAATGATTTCTTTGACTTCTTCGAGGTTTCTGGCTTCGACAATGATTTTCAGATCAAGATTTTTTTCTTTGAGATATGCTTTAGTTTTGGCAATCGCCAAAGTAATTCCTCCGGCAAAATCGTTGTGATTGTCCTTGAGCATAACCATATCATAAAGCGCAAATCGGTGGTTTTCGCCTCCGCCAATTTTTACCGACCATTTCTCGCAAGCACGGAAACCGGGCGTTGTTTTGCGGGTATCAAGGATTTTTGTATTTGTACCTTCCAAAAGTTGAACATATTTTTTGGTTTTGGTTGCAATGGCGGACATCCTTTGCATGGAATTGAGCACTAATCTTTCGGCTTTCAGGATTGCTTGTGAACTTCCTGAAACGTGAAAAACGACATCGCCGTATTTTACGGGAGTTCCGTCTTCTATAAATACTTCTATTTGTAAACTCGGATCAACATAATTAAAAATCATTTTGGCAAAAGCCACTCCTGCAATAATTCCATCGTCTTTGACCAGGAGTTTTGCTTTTCCTTGTGCCGAAGCCGGAATACAAGCCAATGAACTGTGATCGCCATCGCCTACATCTTCCCGAATGGCATTTGAAATTATTAATTGTAACTCTTTTTGAAACTGTGCTTCGCTAATCATTCTTATGAAATTTATAGAATGCTAAAGTAAGATTTTATTTGCTGATTTGGAAATTTGAGTGTTTGTAAATTTTGGGATTTCAGAAGTGCGAAGACACATCAGTTTTAAGCATTTAAAAATGTTCTTTTAAAGGTCTGATTTATTCAAAAATTATTAAAATTATGAAGATATCAAGATCATGTTGTGATATACCGAAATAAATAATCAGACTTTATAAAAAGTTTTTTTGAATTTATTTTTTTTTATAAAACATTACAAATCAGTTGATTGTATTTTTTTTGTAACTTTGAGTAGTTGCATCTTTTCATGGTTTTTTAGCAAGTTTAAATAAAAAAAGACGGCAACTGACGCTATAACAGATAGGACGGTTTCATACTTCGCAACTGTAACTACTGACAAAAAATTTGGATCCTTGGGTTCACTATAAAAAGCGGGAATACCGAAAATCAAGTGAAATAAAAGCTTTAAACAATCAAAAGATGAAAAAGATGAAAACACAAACTACTTTCAAGTCAGGTCAAAATAAAATCGACACCTTTGCTATACTATTTATAAGTCTACTATTTAGTTTAAACTCATTCGGGCAAAAGATTTATTCGACACTTACAGAAACATGGACAAATCAAGTATGGGAGAACTTTACTCTGACAACAAATACTTATACGGGTAACAATTTGACAAATAGTGTGTCTCAAAATTGGATTACCCTTTCAAGTTCATGGGAAAATGTTACCCAATACAATTATACCTATGATTCTAATGAAAATGTAAGCCAAATTATTATTCAATTGTGGGACAGCGGAAGCAATGTATGGAATAATTATCAACGAATGACATATACCTACAATGCTTCTAATAAAGTGCTCACAACGGTAATTGAAACATGGACTTCTGGCAATTGGCAGAACGCTTCAAAGATTACAAATACTTATGACGGGAACAATTATTTGATAAATGCCGTATATCAAAATTGGATTGTCCTTTCAAGTTCTTGGGAAAATTTGATCCAATTTATTTATACCAATAATCCAAATGGAAGTGTAAATCAGGAAGTCATTCAATTATGGGACAACGGAAGTAGTATTTGGAACAATTATCAAAGACATTCCTATACATACGATGCATCTAATAATGTTTTAACGGTACTTACTGAAACATGGGAAAATGGAACCAATGTATGGGAAAATTTTTTAAGATCAACCTATACTTACAATGCTTCAAATAAAGTTCTAACAGCAATTTCCGAATTATGGATAGGTACAAATTGGATGAACGCTACCAAGGAAACAAATACTTATGACGGCAACGGTTATTTGACAAATAGTTTATCCCAAGATTGGAATATTCCTTCAAGCTCATGGGAAAATGACACGCAATCCAATTATACCAATAATCCTGACGGAACTGTATATCAAATTGTAATTCAACTATGGGACAATGCATTAAGTATTTGGAATAATTCTGAGAGAATAACATTTAACTATTCTCCATTAGGGATTGCTGATTTCACAGATAAAAGCTACTTTACAGCTTATCCTAATCCCGCTTTTGATATTATCACGATTAAAACAAACAACAATATTTATGGATTACCATATTATATTACTGACCAAACAGGCAAGCTTATCTTGACCGGAACATTAAATATAGAAGAGACAGCTATTGATGTTAATCCATTTGCCAATGGTATTTATTTTATTCAGATTGGACAATATGAAAAACAGACGATTAAGATGATTAAGAAATAAAATAATAGTCTATTAAAGCAATTTAAGGTTACTAAGTGATGAATTATGTCCAGTAGAAATTAGCTTTTTAAGTTTTCAAAATAAATAAAAGCGAGTTGCTTTCATCTTTTGTAACTTTGCCGCTTTGAAACGCAACCTCAATGAACATTAAACTCATCGCTATTGGCAAAACCGATAACAAATCCCTGCAATCTTTGATAGACGATTATCAAAAACGCTTGTCTTTTTATATCAAGTTTGATTTGGATATTATTCCCGACATCAAAAACGTAAAAAATCTTTCCGAAAGTCAACAAAAGGAAAAAGAAGGCGAATTGATTTTGGCGAAAATTACCCCAACTGACCAATTAATTTTATTGGACGAAAACGGAAAAACGTTTTCCAGCGTTGGCTTTTCGGAAGAATTGCAGAAGAAAATGAATTCCGGTGTAAAAACTTTAGTTTTCGTAATTGGCGGGCCTTATGGTTTTTCGGAAACGGTTTATGCTAAGGCAAATGGAAAAATATCACTTTCGCTGATGACCTTTTCACATCAAATGGTGCGGTTGTTTTTTATTGAACAATTGTATCGCGGATTTACGATTCTGAAAAACGAACCTTATCATCATCAGTGATTTTACTTTGCAGATTGCCGAATTCAGATTGAAAATTTTAGGACTTAAAATACAAATTCCTCAGGAACTTCTTTATTTTTATTGTAGGATTCCAAATTTTGAATTAAAATTTTATTCTGAATATATTCTTGAAAACTCATATTCTTATCAAACAATAAAAGTATTTTAGGCTGAATAACAAAATCTAAACTAAAAACATAATTTAAAACCTCATCTTTTTTTATTAGTTTTTTATTAACCAAAACCATTTCATTTCCTTTTTTAAAATAAATTAAAAAACTATTAATTTCAGGTTTTTCCATTTTATAATACACATCTGTAAAAGGAAGAAAGGCTATGTTCTTGCCAATACTATCAGCGTACGAATAATAATTTTGAGGTTTTTTGTTTTCATTTGCCTTTCCGGCACGCTTTTTTTCCTGCAATTTCATGATTTCTGGAATCACTATTCGCAATGGCAAACGTTTATCGATATTAAAAGCCCAATTAGTGGTGCTAATAGCAGTGTTTTTGTTTACTTCGGCCAAAGTATCTTTCCCTTTTGTTCTAAAAAAGATATAAACCGGAGAAATATCAACAATATTTTTGACAATCGTTATATTGGATTTTGGTAACAGAATGTCCTCTTTATTACCACACGAAAAAATAAGAAAAACAATAATTAAACTAAAATATTTCATGATTTTTAATTGATTTTATTATATAACGTAACACATTCCATGGCCTCTTTTACATCGTGAACCCTAAGAATTTTTGCCCCTTTGGTTAAAGCGATAGTATTCAAAACAGTAGTTCCGTTTAAAGCTTCTTCTGCATTGGAATGCAAAGGCTTATAAATCATAGATTTTCTGGAAAAACCTACTAATAAAGGCAATTCAAGCATTTGAAACAATTCTAAATTTTGTAAAACTTCATAATTTTGTTCTATCGTTTTCGCAAAACCAAAACCGGGATCAATAATCAAATCGTTGATACCTAAACTTCTGGCTTTATTGACTTTTTCGGAAAAATGAAAAAGCATTTCTTTCACGATATCATCATAATCTGTCATTGTTTGCATCGTTTGTGGATTGCCACGCATGTGCATCATAACATAAGGAACGTTATATTTTGCAATGGTTTCCAGCATTTTATCGTCCAGATTACCGGCAGAAATATCATTGATGATTGCAGCTCCGTTTTCTATACACACTTTGGCTACTTCACTTCGAAAAGTATCAATAGAAAGCAAGGTTTCCGGGAACTTTTTCAGAATTAATCCAACCATGGGAATTATTCTGGAAATTTCCTCTTCTTCGGAAACAAACTCGGCATTTGGTTTGCTGGAATACGCCCCAATATCGATAAATGCAGCGCCTTCATTCAACATTGTCTCCACACGAGTTAGCAATTCACCTTCGTTTTTATACTTCCCGCCATCAAAAAAGGAGTTGGGCGTAACATTCAAAATCCCCATTACTTTGGGAGTTGATAAATCGATAAGTTCTCCTTTGCAATTAATAGTCATTGGTTTACAGTTTTAAAGACTTCAAAATTCCACATTCAAAAAAATTATTCTTATTTTTGAAAAAATTTGAATACAAATATACATCAATAATGAGCAATACTTCCCAAGAATATGATAACGTGATTGCGATTTGTCGCGAACTGTTTATCAACAAAATGAAAGATTATGGCAGTGCCTGGCGGATCTTAAGACTGCCTTCCTTGACCGACCAAATCTTCATAAAAGCACAAAGAATCAGAAGTTTACAGGAAAACGAAGTTCGGAAAATAGATGAAGATGAAACAGGCGAATTCATCGGAATCATCAATTATTCGATTATGGCTTTGATGCAATTGGAATTAGGCGTTGCTGATCAACCAGATTTAGATGTTGCCAAAGCAACTGAATTATACGATGTTAAAATTAAGCTGACCAAAGATTTAATGGAAGCCAAAAATCACGATTACGGCGAAGCCTGGCGTGAAATGCGGGTGAGTTCTCTAACAGATTTGATTTTACAGAAATTACTTCGCGTGAAACAAATTGAAGACAATAAAGGCAAAACTTTGGTTTCCGAAGGCATTGACGCTAATTATCAGGATATGATTAATTACGCGGTTTTTGCTTTGATTTTAATGGGTTTTAAAAAATAAATTATGAAAAATATCCTAGTTCCATTTTCAAGAATAATCGTTGGATTATTATTTATCATTTCGGGTTTAATAAAACTAAATGACCCTGTTGGTTTTTCCTACAAACTAGCGGAGTATTTTGGTGAGCCGGTTTTCAACATGCCTGCTTTAGTTCCATTTTCATTGGCAATTGCATTCTTTTTAGTGATTCTTGAAGTGGTTTTAGGCGTAATGCTGCTCATTGGTTACAAATCCAAATTCACCGTTTGGAGTTTATTGCTTTTAATTGTCATGTTTACCTTCCTTACCTTTTATTCTGCCTATTTTAATGTAGTAAAAGATTGTGGTTGTTTTGGTGATGCATTAAAATTAACGCCATGGCAATCCTTTACAAAAGATGTGGTTTTGTTGTTTTTTATACTCATCCTCTTTTTCCATAGAAAATTAATAAAACCGTTATTTAGCAACTCTGTCCAAAACATATTGGTTTTGACAAGTTTGGCTTTATGTGGTTTTATGGGCTATTGGGTTTTAAATCACTTGCCTTTGATTGATTTTCGTCCTTTTAAAGTTGGAAACAATATCCAACAAGGAATGAAAATTCCTGCGGGGGCGCCAAAATCGCTGGTAGAAATGGTTTTCATTTATAAAGTTAATGGTGTAGATAAAGAATTTACCGAAAAACAATTGTCGGCAATCCCAGAAGGAGCCACTTTTGTAGACCGAAAAGACAAAGTGCTCATGGAAGGCTACGTTCCTCCTATTCATGATTTTACGATGGAAAAAGATGGTTCTGATTATAAAGATGAGTTATTAGTGGAGCCAGAATTACTGATGTTCGTAGCTTACGATTTATCAAAATCAGACATCGAGGGAATGAAGAAGCTGGAAAAACTAAATCAGAAAGCCAAAGCAAAAGGCTATAAAGTGATTGGAATGACCGCAGCTTTACCAGATGAAATTGCAAAAGCAAAAAAAGATTTCGGATTAACATTTGATTTTTATTTCTGCGATGCCATTACTCTAAAAACTATTGAAAGAGCCAATCCTAGTATCGTTATTTTAGAAAAAGGAACCGTTAAGCAAAAAGTTCATCATAATGATATTGACGAATTGAAATTGTAACTTTATTAAAATAATTAAAGAAATGAAAATTAAAAAAATAGTTGCATTTTTATTCGCCATAACCATGCTTTCCTGTTCGGATTCTACTCCAAAAACAGCATTCTCAAAAGAAGCTTTATCTGAAAAATTATTAGCTACAGACGGAAGTCAAATTGCTTTTGAAGATATTCTGAAAAAGCATCAAGGTAAAACTGTGGTTCTTGAAATTTGGGCTTCCTGGTGTGGTGATTGTATAAAGGCGATGCCAAAATTCAAAGAATTACAAGCCAATAATCCAGAAGTTGCTTATGTGTTTATTTCGATGGACAAAACGGCTGACAAGTGGAAATCAGGCATTGAAAAACACGAACTTAAAGGCGCACATTTCATGGCCAATGACGGCATGAAAGGTGTTTTTGCTAAAGCGATAGATTTAGACTGGATTCCAAGATATGTTATAATAGACAAGACCGGTAAAATCACTTTATATCGAGCTATAGAAACCGATTTCGAAAAAATAAATTCAATACTCAAATCCCAAAAATAATGAGACATAAAATAGTTGCAGGAAACTGGAAAATGCATAAAAATGCAGAAGAAACCGAAGATTTATTGAATGAACTGATTGCTAAACTTCCAAGTGATGTAGCTGTGGAAATCATTGTTGCGCCTACATTTGTTAATTTAGCATCAGCAGTTGATCATTTAGAATTTACAAATATCGATGTAGCCGCACAAAATATGCATCAGGCAGAAAGTGGTGCCTTTACTGGTGAAATTTCGGCCGATATGTTAAAAAATATTGGGGTGAATACCGTAATTCTTGGTCATTCTGAACGTCGCGCTTACTTTCACGAAAGTGATGCCTTACTGGCTTCAAAAGTAAATACCGCACTGAAACATGATATGCGCGTGATTTTCTGTTTTGGTGAAGAATTGAAAGACAGACAAGCCCATCAACATTTTAATATTGTTGAAAACCAATTGAACGATGGCTTATTCCATTTAGAAACAAAAGATTGGGTAAATATTGTTTTGGCATACGAACCCGTTTGGGCAATCGGAACCGGCGAAACTGCCACTCCGGAACAAGCACAGGAAATGCACCATTTTATCAGAGAAACCATTAATGCTAAATACGGAGGCGATGTTGCCGAAGATGTTTCTATTCTTTATGGCGGAAGCGTGAAGCCGGATAATGCCAAAGAAATTTTCTCAAAACCTGATGTCGATGGTGGATTAATTGGCGGAGCAGCTTTAAATTCCGATCATTTTGCAGCCATTGTAAATGCCATTTAAACTTCCTTTTTAAATTATAAAAAAGCGGTAATTTTATTATCGCTTTTTTTATTTCAATGCCTGTTCCAAAATGTTTTTATCAATCTACAGTTCTGCATTTTTCTAAATCTGAACAAAGCAAAATAAATTTTAAAATACAAAAGAGGTTTGAAAGGCTATTGTTACCTTTGTAAAAAATAAACACCATATGTCAAACATATATTTAGGATTTCATTTCGAAGTGGAACCAAAAGAATTAGGGTCAGAAATATTAGTGGCTGAATTAGGCGAATTGCCTTTTGAAAGTTTTATAGAAAGTGAATTTGGTGTTATTGCATACATTCAAAAACAGTTTTGGACAGAAGATATTTTGGAAGATATTCATGTTCTATCGTCACCGGAATTTGTGATTTCCTATAAGATAGAAGAGATCGAACAAGTAAACTGGAATGAAGAATGGGAAAAGAATTTTGAAGCCATTGACGTAGATGGAAAATGCCATGTCCGTGCTCCTTTTCATCCAAAAACCGATGCGGAATTTGATATTATCATAGAACCAAAAATGAGTTTCGGGACCGGTCACCACGAAACGACACACATGATGATTCAACATTTACTGGAAACGGATGTCACCGGAAAGAAAACTTTAGACATGGGTTGCGGAACGGCGATTTTGGCGATTTTGGCCGAAATGAAAGGCGCTCAGCCGATTGACGCCATTGATATTGACAACTGGTGTTATCAGAATTCAATCGAAAATGCAGAACGTAATGATTGTCATCATATCACGGTTTATGAAGGTGATGCAGCGCTTTTGGCAGGTAAAAAATACGATGTGATTATTGCTAATATCAACCGAAATATATTGTTGAACGACATGCAAAGTTATGTGGATTGCTTAAATCCAAAAGGTACTTTGTTATTAAGTGGATTTTATGAAGAAGACATTCCTTTTATCGATGCTTCTTGTACGGAAAAAGGGTTAACTTATGTTAAAAAGTTTCAAAGAAACAACTGGGTATCTTTAAAATACGTAAATTAGATTAGACAAAATTCGGGGAAAATGGAAAATAATAGAAAAGAGCATTGGGAAACAGTTTATGAAACCAAACAGCCCAATGAAGTGAGTTGGACACAAGAAAATCCAAAAACTTCGCTTGATTTTATTCGGGATACTAATTTAGACAAATCAGCCAAAATAATTGATATTGGTGGAGGAGACAGTAAATTAGTGGATTTTCTATTGGAGGAAGGTTACCAAAACATAACGGTTTTAGACATTTCTGCAAATGCATTGGAAAGAGCCAAAAAAAGGCTGGGCAAAAAGGCTGAGAAAGTGAATTGGATTGTTTCGGATATTACAGAATTCAATCCTGACAATACTTTTGATATTTGGCATGACCGGGCCACGTTTCATTTCCTGACCTCGCCTGAACAAATAAAAACTTATATTGAAACTGTTAAAAAATCGGTCACTGGTTTTATGACTATTGGAACTTTTTCTGAAAATGGGCCAAAAAAATGCAGTGGTCTGGAAATTAAACAATACACAGAAACCGAACTTGAACACCAACTTTCTGATGGTTTCAAGAAATTAAAATGTACCACTGAAGACCATATAACTCCTTTTGAAACCAAACAGAATTTTTTATTTTGCAGTTTCAAAAGAGAAAATTTAAACTAAATTTGAGAATTCATAATTCATAATCCCCTAAATTATAAAGCTATGAGTACAAAAGAAAAAATAAAAGAAAAAGTCTTAGTGAAAGAAGCCATTTCATTTGACAACGAAATTGTAATGTATAATGATGATATAAATACTTTTGATCATGTAATTGATACTTTGATGAAAGTTTGTAAACACTCCTCGGAGCAAGCTGAACAATGTTCCCTAATTGTGCATTACAAAGGAAAATGTACCGTAAAAACGGGTTCAATGGATGAATTAACACCTCAATGCTCTCAACTTTTAGAAGCTGGATTAAGCGCAGAAATAGTTTAAAATATGGGTTGTTAGATTTTATAGTGTTGGAACTTAATGGTCGTAAAATCTAACAATCCAATTAAAAAAATATGGAAGAATACGGTAAAATCTTAGTCATTGCGATGCCCCTTTTTTTATTATTAATCATAATAGAAAAGCTTTATGGCCTTTATAAAGGAGAAGATAATGTTCCGTTAATGGATGGTGTTTCGAGTGTGAGTTCCGGAATTACAAATGCCGTTAAAGATGTTTTAGGACTCAGCCTGACTTTTATTTCTTATGAATGGATGGTTTCTAAAGTGGCCATTTTTCATTTGGAAGCCAATGCCCTAACCTATTTTATTGCCTTTATTATCATTGATTTTTACGGATATTTGACCCATCGACTGGCACATCATGTCAATTTTTTCTGGAACAAACATGCTATTCATCATAGTAGCGAAGAGTTCAATTTAGCTTGTGCTTTGCGCCAAACCGTTTCCAGTTTTGTAAATTTATTCACTTTTTTACTTGTTCCCGCTGCCATTCTTGGCGTTCCTCCAGTAGTTATTGTTATTACGCTTCCTATTCAATTATTTTTGCAATTTTGGTATCATACGAAACACATCAAAAAAATGGGTTTTCTGGAACATATTCTCGTTACTCCATCACATCATCGGGTGCATCATGCGATAAATCCAGAATATCTTGACAAAAATCATTCACAGATATTTATTATTTGGGACAAACTATTTGGCACTTTTCAGGAAGAATTAGAAACGGTTCCTACAGTTTTTGGAATTACAAGGCCTGCACAAACCTGGAACCCGATTCGCATAAATTTTCAGCATTTGGGATTATTGATTTCCGATGCCTGGCGCGCCGAAAACTGGAAAGACAAATTTACCATTTGGTTTAAGCCAACAGGCTGGCGTCCGGAAAATTTTGAAGAGAAATATCCCGTAAACAAGATTACAAACGTGTATGATTTCAACAAATACGGAACTGATAATTCAACAAAATTAATTTATTGGTCGGTAGCACAAGCATTAACCACCTTATTGTTTGTGAGTTATTTGTTTAATAATATCGCAGTTATTGGCTTGCCTAATATCTTCATTTATGGATTATTTATTTTTATTACGGTTTATAGTTACACCGAATTAATGGATACAAAAACTTTTTCTGTGTATTGGGAAAGTATCCGATTTCTTTTTGGAAT
This sequence comes from Flavobacterium sp., assembly GCF_035292545.1. Taxonomy (GTDB): domain Bacteria; phylum Bacteroidota; class Bacteroidia; order Flavobacteriales; family Flavobacteriaceae; genus Flavobacterium. The sequence goes on from NZ_DATDPV010000047.1 coordinate 42,495, forward strand.
AGGCATTCTTGTCTATTTTGGAGATTGGTTTGGAATGAATTCCTTTTTACCTATTGGGAATTATTTGGTTATCGCCTATCTTATACTTTCGTTAATGATGACCATTTATTTTGTGGCTTTTGAATTCAAAAAAGAAAAACCGATTCTGGTCAATTCCTAAAATTTGTCTATGAAAAACAATTTACTATTAAAAGGTTATATTGGTATTAGTGTTGTTTATCTTTTGATTATCCTTTTGGGACATGAAGCGATTGCATGGTTTTTGAAGCCTTTATTACTCCCCTTTTTGCTTTTTTCAGTTTATAGTTTTGAAAAATTTCCAACAAAGAATTTACTTTTAAGTGCTTTGACTTTTTCCTGGATTGGTGATGTCATTTTGATGTTTGCCGATAAAGGAGAGTTGTATTTTATTTTTGGATTGGTATCCTTTTTAATAAGTCATATTTTATACATAGTCTTATTTTCGAAACAGGGAACTACCACGGATTACAGAAAAAATATTATCTTCTGGATTGCTTTTATCTTGATTATCCTTTATTTGAAAAGTATGCTAACACTGCTTTTTCCTAAATTAGGAGATCTTAAAATTCCTGTTTCTATCTACTCCCTTACTATTTCAGCAATGCTTTTAGTGGCATTGAAAGGATATTTCAGTTGGAAAAAACCAGCCAATATCTCCATACTTTTTGGAGCCATGTTTTTTGTTACTTCCGATAGTATTTTGGCTATTAACAAATTTTATGAGCCATTACCTTATGCCGCTTTTTTAATTATGTTTACGTATTTGGTTGCGCAATTTGCGATAGTTGTTGGTATTCTAAAATTGAACACTTCCAATAAAAACTAACAAGGCGAACCAGAATTACTGTTTTATTAATGAGGCAATTTATCTTTTACCAATCCATAGAGAAAAGTACCCAATAAAGCTCCGAACAAGACTAAAATTACTGGCCAAAACCCTGCGCCAAGTAAAATAAATATTGGTCCCGGACAAGATCCTACCAAAGCCCATCCTAATCCAAAAAATATTCCGCCAACCCAATATCGAACAGAACCGCGCTCTTTATCCAGAATTTCTATAGGTAAACCATCAATATCTTTTATGTTTTTTCTTTTTATAATTTGAATTCCCACTACACCGGTAGCAATGGCAATCATAATAATTCCGAACATATGAAAGGATTGAAACTGGAACATTTCATATATTCTGTACCAGGAAACCGCTTCCGATTTTGTCAAAACAATTCCGAAAACAAATCCAACGAATAGGTATTTTAATACATTCATAATTAAAAAATTAAGGGTAAAATAAAATGAGCCATAATCAATCCACCGATAAAAAATCCGATAACTGCTTTTAATGATGGAATCTGTAAATTACTCAATCCGGAAATTGCGTGTCCGGAAGTACATCCACCCGCATAACGTGAACCAAAACCAATCAGGATTCCACCGATAATTAATATGAAAATTATTTTTGGAGATTGAAAAGCATCATTCCCAAATAAGGCGTTTGGCAATAGTTTCCCGTTTGGAGCATCAATTCCAAGTTGTGCCAATTGTTCGATTGTTTTTGGGTTGATATTCACATTTGAAGCATCGCTCATAAAATGAACTGCAACAAATCCGCCAAGCATGGCTCCTAATATTACAATTAAATTCCATCGCTGCGATTTCCAGTCAAAATCAAAAAACGAAACATATTTCCCAGCTCCTGCCATGGAGCACATTGATCGAAGATTAGAAGACATCCCAAATACTTTCCCGAAATAAATCAGGCATAACATGATTATTCCAATTAAAAATCCTGAAAAATACCAGGACCACGTTTGAGAAATAAAATCCATATCGCTTACTTTTTTTTGCAAAAATAGTATCTTTATATCATTAATTTCAAAAAATAAAATAACTGACTAATGAAAATCAAATCTCTCTCGTTATTAATCTTAGTCCTGACTATATTTTCTTCCTGTGTAAGCACAAAATCTACCCTGAAAAATGTAGATGATAATGCGCCCATTCCAAAATTGACTTCAGACAATACCTTTGTGATTACGGAGTACAGCAAAGATTCTAAATATGGTTATGATCCTGATTATCCCATCAATATATTTTTCAGAAATACGAAAGACGATACCATCAATCAACAGCGCTTTTTGAATGCTTTGGCGGGGCCGAATGGCGAACCATTAGTTTTTAAAAAATTAGAAAGCTGTTGTCCTTTTCCAACCAAAAGAAGTGAAATGGGAGCCGGTTTTCTTGATGTTTATGAAGTTACTTGGGCCGGGCAAAATAAACCTGTGAAACTGTATATGAATATTTATGAAAAAAGTGTTTTGATGGTTCCCGTGGGATTTAGTCTAAAGAAAAAATAGATTAAAATACTAAAGCCCTAGCCCAGATAGCAGTGGAAATCCTTTTCCTCTTTTCTTTAAAAAGGAAAAGATTGAAACGGATAGCTGGAAATAGCTTCAAATAAATCTTAAATCGTAATTCCAAAATCGTAATTCCTAATTACCTTTGTACTTTCAAAAAAACAAAACATGAACATACATAATATTCCTCAAATCAAACATACTGAAAGCGGTAACTTTTTTCTGCTTGCCGGACCTTGCGCTATTGAAGGCGGAGAAATGGCCATGCGAATCGCGGAGAAATTAATTGGTATTACCGATAAATTACAAATTCCTTTCGTTTTTAAAGGTTCATTCAAAAAAGCCAATCGTTCGAGAATTGACAGTTTTTCTGGAATTGGAGATGAAAAAGCATTAAAAATTCTACGCAAAGTTTCGGAAACTTTTGGAGTTCCAACTGTTACCGATATTCACACGAATGAAGATGCGGTTATGGCGGCTGAATATGTGGATGTGCTGCAAATTCCTGCATTCCTGGTTCGTCAAACTGATTTGGTGGTGGCTGCGGCCAATACCGGAAAAGTAGTGAACCTGAAAAAAGGGCAATTTATGAGCCCGGAAAGCATGAAACACGCGGTGCAAAAAGTATTGGATTGTAACAATCAAAACGTGATGGTGACGGATCGCGGAACAATGTTTGGTTATCAGGATATGATAGTGGATTTTAGAGGAATTCCTACAATGCAACAGTACGCGACTACGGTTCTTGACGTTACCCATTCCCTGCAACAACCGAATCAGACTGCGGGCGTAACCGGCGGAAGACCTGACATGATTGAAACCATTGCAAAAGCCGGAATTGCCGTTGGCGTTGATGGAATTTTCATTGAAACGCATTTTGACCCGGCTAATGCCAAAAGCGATGGCGCTAATATGCTGCATTTGGACTATTTTGAGTCGTTAATGACTAAATTAGTGGCTATCAGGAAAACCGTTAATTCTTTTTAATCTGTAAGATCTATTCGAATAAAAATTTAATTTAAAATAGTTATCAATTTCTTTGGTAACTATTTTTTTTATCATTTACTTTGCTATTCAAAGTACTTTAAAATGAAAGACAAATATTTAAATGACATTAGTGAAATAAAAAACATGATGAGCAAATCGTCACAGTTTATTTCCTTGAGTGGTTTTGCCGGAATTATAGCCGGAATTTACGCTTTGATCGGCGCATTTGTTGCCCACCAATTAATCATAAACCATGAAGGTTCTTATATTACTTTAGAAAGTAATACTTTTAAATTAATTGTGCTTACGGCTTTTTTAGTATTGCTTTCATCCGTTGTTACCGCGACAATGCTGACTTATGGCAAAGCAAAGAAAGAAGGTGAAAAGGTTTGGAATGCCACTTCCAAAAGAATGGTAGTTAATTTTTTAATTCCATTAGCAACCGGCGGAATTTTTGCTATCCTCTTGCTTCGAAACGGGAATTATGGTTTGATTGCTCCGGTTACCTTAATTTTTTATGGAATGGCATGCATCAATGCCAGTAAATATACGTTTAGAGATATTAGATATCTTGGAATTACAGTTACCGTTTTAGGACTTATGGCTACTGAATTTTCAGGATATGCATTAGAATTTTGGGCTTTGGGCTTTGGCGTTTGTCATATTTTGTATGGATCGATGATGTATTTTAAATACGATAGAAAATAATTATTTTGAAAAACATCATCCAAAATATCAATAAAGCATTTGATCACCGAATTCGTTTGGGTATCATGTCAGTCCTGATGGTTAATGAATCTGCGGATTTTTCTACTTTGAAAGAACTATTGGGTGTTACTGATGGTAATCTTGCCAGTCATACCAAAGCTTTAGAACTCGAGAATTATATTGCGATTGAAAAACAATTCATCGGAAAAAAACCCAATACCAGCTATAGAGCCACTAAAGATGGAAAAAAAGCATTCAAAGATCATATTGATGCTTTGGAAAAATTAATCCAAAAAAGATAGACTATTTTTTTATTCATTTACTTTGAAATTCAAAGTACTTTTAATAAATTATATAAATAAATCAACAATTAATTTAAATACAAAAAAAATGGAAACAATGGAAACACCGGAAAAGCAAACAAAAAATTCAATTTTTCAATCTACAACCGCCAAAATGATTATGGTAGGTTTACTTACTTTAGTTTTACTTATTCCCTTACAATTTGTAAAAGAATTGATTTCAGAAAGAGCCCAACGGCAAAAAGAAGTTATTACTGAAACTAACGATAAATGGGGCAAAAGTGTCTTTTTTTATGGTCCAATATTGAAAATTCCTTATACTTATTATGAAGAAACAGTTTCCATAAATGAAAAAACAAAAGAAACGGTAAAACAAAAAACAGCTCATACCAACTATGCTTACTTTTTCCCGGAAGAACTAAAAGCCAACACAGACGTAACCACAAAAGCGTTGAACCGAAACAATTATGAATCGGTGGTTTTTAATTCAAATATGAAATTTGAAGGGAATTATATTCAACCCGATTTTAGCAGTCGGAATATTCCGCACGAAAACATTCAATGGAACAAAGCCACGATTTTGATAAAAACAACGAATCTGAAAAGCATAAAAGACGAGGTAAAAATAAATTTCGGGAAGACAAATTTCACTTTCGAGCCTGTTTACGACTCCGAAGCAAAAGATTCAACTGAAGCACTCGAAACCGGTTATATCGACTTGACAAAAATCCTGACGAATCAAAAAATAGCATTCAATTTCGATATTACTTACAACGGTAGTCAACAAATAAAAATGGTTCCGATTGGAAAAACAACGCAAGTAAATATGAAATCCAATTGGGCTTCGCCAAGTTTTACCGGAAATTTTTTACCTGATGACAAAACAAAAAAAATCACAACCAGTGGATTTGTTGCTAATTGGAAAATTTTACATATCAACAGAGCGTTTTCGCAACAAGTTTTTGGCCATCTGCCTGATTTAAGACAATATGCTTTTGGAGTAGATTTTGTAATTCCTGTAGATCAGTATCAGCAAAATGAGCGGGCTTCGAAATATGGCTTTTTGGTCATTGGATTGACTTTTTTAATTTTCTTTTTGATTCAGTCTATAAGTAAAATCAGTATTCATATTTTTCAATATTCGATGATCGGACTGGCATTAATCATGTTTTATACTTTACTGATTTCAATTACAGAGCACAGTAGTTTCATGAAAGCCTATATTATTTCAGGTATTTCTGTTATCGCACTGATCACATTATATTCTGTCTCCATTCTGAAAAACAAGAAATTCCCGGTTTTTATCGGACTTTCACTAACTGCTTTATATACTTTCATTTATGTAATCATTCAATTGGAAAATTATGCTTTATTAGTGGGAAGTATCGGATTGTTTTTAATCCTTGCTGAGGTCATGTATTTTTCCAGAAAAATAGATTGGAGCAACAGTAATTCCTGATTTTTTGAAGTAATATAATTTCAAATGGGTTGTTAAAAGAGTTCATAATGTTCAAAATTATGGACTCTTTTTATTTTTTAAAATCAACTTCACTTTAGTAAAAAATCCTTTTCTCAATTAAAAACAGATAGTGTTTTGTAATTATATCCCGAATGAGTTTTGTTTTTTAAAATTGGTATTGGTACTTTTGATAATCAGATGATAAGTAAACCGATAATAGTAGGCCAAATAATTCAAGAATACAAATGGTTAAGGAGGATAATTTAAATTTTAATTCCAATGCTAATTATCAATTCGAACATTTTTTTGAATTGTCACCGGACTTATTGTGCATCGCCGGTTTTGATGGTTATTTTAAAAGAATAAATCCTGCCGTTTCTAAATTGTTAGGCTATACCAATGAGGAATTGTTCTCAAAGCCAATTAATGAATTTGTCTATCATGAAGACCAGGATGTTACAGCCATGGCTCGAAAAGAAATTTCAAAAAGCAATCCTTTATTGAATTTTGAAAATCGATATGTTACAAAAAACGGAGAAATTGTTTGGCTGTCCTGGACCTCTATGCCGGTAGATAAAGACAAATTGGTCTTTGCAATTGCTAAAAATGTTACCCATAAAAAAACACTGGAAGAGGAGCGAAATTTGCTTCTTGCCAATCTTACCAAAATCAATACCGATCTCAAGCAATTAACCTACACTACTTCTCACGATTTGAGGTCTCCTGTAAATAATTTACTTTCTGTTTTTAGCCTTTTGGATGTTTCTAAAATTAATGATGAGGAAACACTTGAATTTATTGCAGTTTTAAAATCTGCGAGTGAAAGTTTAAAGAAAAACTTAAATGATTATGTTGATGTTTTGAATCAAAAAGAAAGCTTACATGTCCAGATTGAAGAATTAGATTTTAATGAATCTCTAAATGAGGTTTTACAATCCTTAAATTCTTTAATCCAAGGTTCAAAAGTAACTATCAATGTCGACTTTTCTGAAATTGAAAAAATTCAATTCAATAAAGCCTATCTGAAAAGTATATTTCTGAATTTAATAACCAATTCGATTAAGTATGCTAAACCGGATAGTTCGGCAATTATATCTATTCATACTCAGAAAACCAATGGCGTTAATCAATTGATAATTTCTGATAATGGACTGGGTTTTGATATGGAAAAGGTCAAAGATAAAATTTTCGGTTTACACCAAAAGTTTCACAATCATATTGATAGCAAAGGAATCGGACTTTATTTAGTGTATAATCACATTACCAGTTTAGGCGGTCATATTGCTGTAGAGAGCAAAATAAATGAAGGCGCAAAATTCATTATCTCTTTTAAAGAATAAAAAAAGCTACAGATTTTCCCCTATTCCGTATTGATCTATCAAATACATCAAAGCGGCCATGGTTGCAGCGCCTAATTCCAATTCTCTTTTGTTAACGGCGTCGAAAGTATCGTTTGCCGCATGATGATAATCGAAATAACGCTGCGAATCAGGTTGCAATCCTACTTTTACAATATGATTTGATTTTAACGGACCAATATCCACACCTGAATGTCCTTTTACGAATTTATGAACAAAATAAGGCTCGAATAAAGTTGCCCAACCAGCTATTTTATTAAAATTTCTTTCATCGGCCTCAATAGTAAATCCTCTTGGCGAAAATCCTCCTGAATCGCTTTCTAAAGCAAAAATATGGTTTTCTTTGTTTTTGTTGGACTGAATTTCGTATTCTTTACCGCCGCGAACGCCATTTTCCTCGTTCATAAACAGTACAACCCGAATGGTATTTTTGGGCTTATAACCAATATTTTTGAAGATATTCAATACTTCCATACTTTGTACACAACCCGCGCCATCATCATGAGATCCGTCTCCTAAATCCCACGAATCCAGATGTCCGCCAACAATCATTATTCTTTCAGGATGTTCTGAACCAGTAATTTCTCCGATAACATTATAAGACAAAACATCGTCAAAAGTCTGACAAGATTGTTTGAAATAAAAAGGTGCATTTGGATTTTTCTTTAAACTTTTGCTTAAAAGCTCTGCGCCATTGGTACTAATCGCCGCAGCGGGAATTCGTTGTTCTTTTGGAGTTTCGCCATAATTGGTTGCACCCGTATGTGGAAAATCATCCAATCGTAAATTCATCGATCTGACAATTACCGCTATTGCGCCCAGTTTTCCGGCTTCTCTTGCTCCTGATGATCTTTGGTCGACACAACTGCCGTAAGCCTTGAAAGTTTCAATAAACTCCGGATTCATTGGTCTGTTGAAGAAAATAATTTTTCCTTTTACTTTTTCTGTTCCTAATGCTATTAATTCTTCTAAACTGTTTACTTCTATTATAGCAGCTTGTAATCCTTTTTTTGGAGTTGCCACAGAACCGCCCAACGCACAGATTGGGAAGGTAATTTTCTGTTTTCCAATTTGTAAATAGCCGACTTCTTTTTCGCCGCGAACCCATTTGGGAACCATCACTTCCTGTAGATATACTTTGTCTAATCCTAGTGTTTCCAGTTGTGCTTTAGTATATAAAACTGCTTTTTCCGCTCCGGTTGAACCAGATAAACGGGAACCAATTTTATTGGACAAATCATCCAACCAAGGATAACATTTCGCATTGGTTAAAGCTGATTTGTAAATTTCCTTGATTTTTTGTTCGTCATTTACTTGTGCAAAAACGAATAGACTGTTGAGTAATAGTAAACAGGTTAATTTTTTCATTTTTAAAATTTAATGGCTAGTTTCAACTTCAATTGCATCAACATCAATGTTTTGTTTTTTCAGAATTCCTTTGACTAAAACAGCAAATAAAGTTAGATAAGCAAAACAAACTACCGCAACGATATAAGACTGGTGAATCCCTAATATATCTGATAATTTCCCTTGTAATGGCGGAATAATTCCACCTCCTAAAATCATCATCACTAAAAATGCAGAACCTTGAGAAGTATATTTTCCAAGGCCGATAATCGACAAACTAAAAATCGCCGGCCACATAATACTACACGCTAGACCACCCGCCAAAAACGCATAAATGGCCACTGTTCCTGTAGTAAATAAACCGATTAACATCGCAATAATTCCAAAACTTCCAAAAATCATTAAGGTTCTGGCCGGTTTGTCTTTACTTAAAAAGAAAGCACCAATTTGTACGAACACACAAACCACATAGTAATATAAAGGCTTCATGTCTTTTCCGGAAATAATATTTACGCCAAGAATAACGCCAAAGGCTAACAATGGAATTATAATTAAAGCTATCGTTTTTGCACTTCCTTTTAAATTAAAAACACTGATGGCACCGGCCCAACGTCCAATCATTAAACTTCCCCAATACATCGAAATATAGGGCGCAATATCTGAAGATTGCAAGTTTCCGAATTCTTTTAATTTTAATAACTCTCCTAGATTACTACCAATAGCCACTTCTACTCCAACGTAGGTGAAAATAGCCAACATCCCCAAAACCAATTGTGGATATTGCATGGCTCCCCAACCCTCGGCTTTTTTCTGTGCAGAAGAATAGGAGAATAATAAACCCCCAATTACTACTAATAATGCACCGGAAAGCCAGTACATTCTGTATTTTTCAAGTTCGTCTTTTAGTACTTTTACCTCTGCTTCTTTTGCAGTTACCTCTACTGATGCATTTGAGTTTTCGGTTACTATTGGTGTATCCGATTTTTTAACTTCATTGATTTCGTTTGTTAAAGCTTCAATTTTGAGCGCTTCTTCGCTTTTATAACTTCTAAATACGGGTGTAAACATTACCGCCAGTAAAATGGTCATAATTACCAATGTTCTCAATGCTTTATTGGCTTTCTCCATCGGCTCATCAGCGATTCCGCTTGGTACTTTTTTAGAGAAGAAAAACATCGCAGCAGCAGCAATAAACAATAATCCCACGCCAATATATAAGTAAATTACCTTGTTTAATTCAAGCAATTTTATTTGTTCATCAGTTACTGAAGCTGCGGTTCCGAATAATGCCAAGGCTACTACAATAGGTCCGATTGTCGTTCCAAAAGAATTTATTCCGCCACCAAGATTTACCCTGCTTGCACCCGTTTTTGGATCTCCCAACAAGATAGCAAACGGATTGGCTGCAGTTTGTTGCAGTGAAAAACCAAGTGCTACGATAAATAAACCCAATAACATTCCGGCATAAACATTGGCTTCAACCGCAATAATCATGGCGCCGGCTCCCAAGGCAGAAAACAAAAGTCCGTAAACGATACTTTTTTTGTATCCCCATTTTCCAACAATATCTTTTCCGCTCATATCGCCCAAAGCAAATAAAAGTAAGGCTCCGATATAATAAGCAGTATAAAAAGCAAAATCAACCAATTGGGATTGAAATTGATCTAATGAAAAATAACTTTTACAAAAAGGAATAAAAATACTGTTTCCGGCAGCAATAAATCCCCAAAAGAAAAACACCGTAATAAGGGTATATAAGGCAGGATAATTTGTTTTAACAGATGTAGAACTCATAAAAATTTGGGTTTATTGGTTGGCTAAATATAAATATTTTTATTAAATGCTACTAATTTACTGCTGAACTATTTATTTATCAGGGAAAAACTAATAGCTGTTCCTCCACCAGCGGCTAAACTTAAATTTATTTTTGATTTTGAGTTTACCTCTATCGTTCTAATCTTATAAGCTTTAGGATTTTTTTGCCAATCGGCATCTTTGGCATCTTCATATATTACTGCTTTGAATTTTTTACCTTTCGGAAGAAAATCTAAAGCTATTACTGATTTCCTTGCATTCTCATCGGTTATTGCTCCCAGGAACCAGTTTTCTGTTCCTTTTGCTTTTCTTACTATTGTCAAATAATCTCCCGGTTCGGCTTCCAGATATTTACTTTCATCCCAATCTGCCGCTACATCTTTAATGAACTGAAAAGCATCCGGGTATTTCTCATAATTTTCAGGCAAATCAGCTGCCATTTGCAAAGGAGAATACATGGTCACATATAACGCCAATTGTTTTGCTAATGTCGTATGAACCTGTTCTTTTTTGGCCCCATCATAATGACTCATTTTGATTTCAAAAATACCGGGCGTATAATCCATTGGACCACCAAGAAGTCTTGTAAAGGGTAGAATAGTTTCGTGCATTGGTGGATTTCCTGAACTCCAGGCACTGAATTCATTCCCTCTCGCTGCTTCTGCCGCTATATAGTTTGGATACGTTCTGCTAAAACCTGTAGGACGTGAACTTTCGTGAGAATTGACCATCAATTTATAATCGGCGGCGCGTTTTACCACAAAATTAAAATGATTTACCATCGTTTGACCATCATGGAATTCACCACGCGGAATAATTTTGCCCACGTAACCTGTTTTCACAGCTGGATAACTGAATTTTTTCATGTGATCGAAAGCCCGGTCTAAGTGTCTTTCATAATTGGCTACAGAACCCGATGTTTCATGATGCATGATCATTTTGACTCCTTTTTCATTGGCGTAAGCCGTAACCTCCCCGATATTAAAGTCCGGATAAGGAGTCACGAAATCAAAAACTTCTTCTTTCCAATTGCCAAACCAATCTTCCCAGCCGGTATTCCAGCCCTCGACTAAAACACCATCGAAACCATTTTTAGCGGCAAAATCAATATATTTTTTAGTGTTTTCGGTAGTAGCACCATGTTTCCCCGATGGTTTCAAATCTTGTGCGGTCGTATTTTGTGCATTTTGAGAACCTGCATAATCCCAAGTTGCTTTTCCGACATGCATTTCCCACCAAATACCTACATATTTCATTGGTTTTATCCATGAAGTATCATCAATTTTTGAAGGTTCGTTCAGATTCAAAATCATTTTAGAACTTACGATATCCCTGGCATCATCGCTTACCATAATAGTACGCCATGGTGAGTGGCAAGGCGTTTGTAAATAGGCTTTGTCGCCAATGGCATTAGGAACTAATTGAGAGGTTAATTTGAAATTTGTTACATCCGCATTCAAATGCATAACCGGATAATTAACCACTGCCGCTTCAAAAATATTGAGATATAAATTGGAGGCCGATTTCATCATTAATGGCGATTGCACCACATATTTTCCAGAGATGGATTTTACGCCGATACCATTATTCAAATCAATTTTCTCTGTGTTAATATCAGAAAATAAGGTTTCATTATATATATATTCATTGCTGTCAAAATCACCAGGCATCCAGAAAACCTTATGGTTTCCAGCTAAATTAAACTCAGAAATTTCATCCGATATGATAAAATAATTTAAGTTTTCCTGTTGTGGAAAATCATATCTAAAAGCAACACCTTCATCAAAAACCCTGAAAACAATGTTCATTTTTTTCCCCGTTACTAATTGTTTCAGGAAAAGTGTCAGTTCATTATAATGATTAATGATGTTCGCCTGTTCGCCTAATACGGGTTGCCAGGTTTCGTTGAAAGTCGCTGTTTTTGAATCTGTCAGTGTAAAATTCGATGCCAAATCAGATCCGTCTTTTAGCTTAATTCCTAAAAAACTTTCTAAAATTACCGGATTATTTTTATAAAAAACCGTATAACTCGGTTTTCCTTTTTCTGATAATTTAAATGTAAGTGTTATTTCTTTTGAAGAAGACTGAACGCTCTGGGCTTGTGTATACATGAAGTTTAAAACAAATAAAAGACAAAAGATATTTCTCATAACTGAACTTATTTTTTTTCAAATGTAAAAAAATAAGTTCAGTTGTTTGAAAAATAAAAACGAAAAGCTGTAATTAGATTCAGACTTTATTTTCCGTCCACATAATCTTGTAAATACTTAAATCTTTCGGTGAGTCGACCGTTTTCGGTGATTTTGGCTCTTTGGAGAATACCGTCTTTATCGCCATTAAAAAATGCGGGAATAACATGTTCCATGAACATTTCACCGAAACCTTCGCTGGCATCTTTTGGCAATTCGCATGGCAAATTATCTATTGACATCACTACTATGGCGGCCGGATGAAAAACATCCACTTCTTTGTGTTCGCTAGGCAGATAACCAAAAAGAGGTTCTGCAATCGTTGATGCTTTAATAGTACTTGCAATTGGTCCGTTAACATCGCAGGAAATATCTGCTACTACTTTTATTTTATTATCATTTGCCTGAAGCATTTCACGAGTCAAAATAACCGGCGCATCATTAGCGTAGAAATGTCCTGCAATAAAAATATCTGAAACTTTAGTGAAACGTTCAAAATCAGATGTATACTCTTTTGGATTAGCGTAGAAATCTTTTTTATCTGAAGGTTGTCCGTCTTTACGCTTATTGTAATCTAAAATATCAATTTGGGTATAAACAGGTTCTGTATAATTTTTTGTTAAATAATTTTCAATAGAAACTTCTTTGATTTTAATACCATCAAGAATTTCTTTGGCACCATTTGCTACTTTTCCCCTACCCGTAAGAACTATTTTTACAGGTGGCAGAATTTGTCTTTTTAATTTATCTACCAAAGCATCTTTCCCTGACAGCGTTTCTGCTTTTGGAATAGCATAGAGTCCGAATTTAATTCCAAAAGCTCGGAAAGCGTTGTAAGCACCTACAATTCCTGCATACCTCCCGAAACCGATTAATCGTTTAAAATTGGCATCCACAATGGTTTCGTGATCGTATAATTCGATGTTTTTTTCAAGAATGGCTTGTAATAATTTACGATTATCGGGCTGTTTCTTGATGGTATGAGAAAAGAAGAAATATTTTTTATTTGGAATTAAAGCTTCTACCGGGACTTCTTTCACTCCGAAAAGGACATCACAATCAGACATGTCAGTTGAAACTTCTATCCCTAAATTTGCATATTGTTCGTCAGTAAAAAATCGGATATCGGAACTTTCTACTTTAATGGAAACTTCAGGATGTTCTTTTTTTAATTTTGCAAGCTCTTCAGGTGTAAAAACCACTCTTCTGTCCGGTGGGTTTTTTCTTTCTTTTATAATACCAAATTTCATCTGCTGTGTGTCATTTTTTATTCGATTCCAAAAGTAAGATTTACAGCATTGTTCTCAAAACTTTTATGTAAATAAAAAGAACATTTTAACAACTGAATTACAATGAATTGAAGTAAAAAAGAAATAAACTTTAAAAAACCTTTAACAAAACATCTCTTTGATAATCTGTATCTTTGGTTATATTTGCCTCTTAAGCTTACTTTAATGACATTGAAAACTCTTTTTTTACCTATAAAAATACTCTCTTTTACCTTACTTTTTTTGTCTTGTGCAAAAAAAGAAAAACCGGTTGCGGTTCAAATCGTTACCGATACTGTTTCGAGTATAAACATGCAACCATCGAATTTAAAATTTCCTAAACTTTCTGAAAGTTATGTCAATTTAAAGAAAATTCAAATCGATCGTTTTTACAAAAAAACCTGGCCATCAAATAATAACCATCTTAGCTTTCTTGTTGCTAAAGACGGTCAGATTATTTACGAAAAATATGATGGTTACAGCAATATCGCAAAGAAAACGCCTATAACCAGTGAAACTCCAATTCACATTGCCTCAGTAAGTAAAGTGATAACAGCATCAGTAATTTTGAAACTGATTCATGGTGGAAAATTAACTTTGGATCAGAAAGTAAATACCATTTTAACTGGTTTTCCCTATCCTGAAGTTACGGTTAAAACGCTGCTCAATCACCGAAGTGGTATGCGTAATTATGCTTATTTCACTAATAAAAAAGAGATTTGGGACCGACATAAAACCATTACCAATCAAGATATTTTGGACGTAATGATTGACAAGAATATCAATTTGGAATTCAAAACTGACACCCGGTTTAGTTATTGCAATACCAATTATGCCATGTTGGCTTTAATTATTGAAAAAATCACAGGGAAAAGCTATAAAGAAGCTATGAAAACGATGGTTTTCGATCCTTTAGGAATGAAAAACACTTTTGTTTATGATGATGCAAAAGACCAGGATATTGTGACTCCTTCTTATAGATTCAATAAGCAAAAAATTGGTTATGATTATCTGGATGCCGTTTATGGCGACAAAAATATTTATTCAACACCGAGAGATTTATTAAAATTTGACATGGCGAGGAATTCCCCTAATTTTTTAAGTCCGGAATTAAGAAGTCAAATCTATGAGGGTTATAGTAATGAACGTAAGGGCACAAAAAATTATGGTTTAGGGATTAGGATGGTCAATTGGCCAACTGGACAAAATTTCTATTTTCATAACGGTTGGTGGCATGGAAACATGTCTTCGTATGTGACTTTAAAAGATGAAAATGTAACCATTATTGCCCTGAATAATATAAGCTCGAGAAAAGTCTATAAAATTAAAAATTTAGCCCGTTTATTTGGAGATTATCCTTTCAAGCGGGATAAAAATGATACGGATGAATAGGTTCGGTTGTCAGAATTCATGATACTGACGATGGGATTCAGATAAAAAAGATTATCTTTGCAGACTTAATTTTGGAATGCTTTTTGATAATTGAATTCTAAAATAAATGGGGTCGACTGGTTTTGACAGCAAGTCGAATTGAAAGGTAAGCACGCCGAGAACTGGGACAATTCTCGTAAATAAATGGTCCTATACTTTTTACACGGCGAAAATAACTACGCTCTAGCTGCATAATCTGAATTATAGTAAGATTAGCCTCGTCCCTATCAGATAGGGAAGCAGGATTCTCCTTGAAAGCCTTGGTTTGTGGCGGTCAATAAAGGAGAACCGTAAAAATAAACCTAGATTACCATATGCTTCGGGTGGTTTTCGAAATTAAGAAGATAAGCTTTGTGTGGCTGTTTCTGGCCAAGCACAAAGACGAAAATCTAATCAGGAAATAAGCGTGTAGAAAGTTTTTTAGTTGCTTGTTTGGACGGGAGTTCGATTCTCCCCGACTCCACTTGACGGGATAATTCAATATTTTCATTGAATTTTCCCGTTTTTATTTGATGTAACTCATTGTTATTCAATAACATACAAGAAAGCAAATCATTAATTCGATTGGTTCGACATTTATTATTTGAAAATTCTATTTTTTCGGGGAATATCGAACTAATTAGTCTCTGCTTCTCAATTACATTAGCATTTAGATACAGCGATTTAGCATTAGTCATAAGGTTTATCCCTTTTTCTATTTTTTTCTTAATGTCAATATTATTAGTATTATTCAACTCTAAACCTTCATTTAAGTCTGCCAAGTCTTTCTGATATTGACCTTTCTTTTTATTGTAATCCTCCACAGATAAAACACCATCAACCAACAGATCCTGTAATTTATCAATTCTGCTTTTTAGAAATTGTATTTTATTTTTTGTTGTTACCGTAATTGTTGGTTTACTATCTAAATCTTTTTCTTTAAACAAAGTTTCGAGCATGTCTTTATATATTTCTTTTGCAGATTGACTGAATTGAATTTCATCCAAAAAATTTTCAACACAAACATTCGCAGACGCTGCTTTATAGCGCTCCTTTTTACAGAAGTTACAATGGTAATAAAAGTGTCTCGTGCCATTCTGACTTCTACTTGCGCTTCCTGTAATTTTATTTCCGCAATGCGAGCAACTTAAAATACCTCTTAAGGGTAATTCATCACGTGTTGAATTTTGTTTTGTACCATTTTTTCTTGAGTTTCTGGCACACAAAACCTCCTGAACTTTATAAAATAAATTCATGTCGATAATAGCTTCATGAATGCCATCTAAAATTTCTTCAGGTTCATTTTCATCTGCCGGAACCCTGATTTTCCCGATGTAAACAAAATTTCTAAGAAGTAATGAAATATTATTACGGCTTACTTTTAATCCTTTTTCGTTAATTTTTTTTCTGACAAATTCCTGGGAAGCTCCTTTAGCAATTTCTTCAAAAGCATATTTTATCAAATAGGCTTTTTCACTTTTAATAATATGAGGTTTATTAAAACTATCTCTTGTGTTCAGATAACCAACAGGGGCTTTCCTACTCCATCGTCCAGATTTAAGCGCAGCTCTCATACCTTCTTTTATTTTCATTGATCTGCGGTCATTGTCAATCTCCGGTAATGTTAAGTAGATTGCTAGAAGCACTTTACTTTCAGGAATACTAAAATCTATTGGTTGTTGAATAGACTGTACTTCAATCCCAAATTTTTTAAACGCAAATAGTTCATTAAAAGCATCAGTAGTATTCCTGGAAAATCTATCCCAAGTCGTAACCAATAACAAATCAATATTTTTTTGATTTGTTTTCGCATATACTTTTAGATCTTTCCATTGTGGTCTGTTAAAATTTTTCGCAGAATGATCCTCCCTGAAAGATTTAACTACTTCAACATTATTTTCAAGACACCATTTTCGGATACTGGTCTCCTGAATATCCAATGAATACCCTTTAGCCTGTTCATCACTTGAAACTCTGGCCATTAAAATAGCGGTTCTTTTTTTCATAACATTCCTTTATTTAAAACTTTCACTTCCCACAAGGCCAGTTCGAAGAGATATTCTATCAACTCTTCTAATTTTTCATCTGATAAATTTCCGAATTCTTTTTTTAATATTTTTTTGTACGCTTCTTTTTTTGATTTTTTTAAAGTTGACATTTATATAAACCTTGTCTTCATCATCCCGCTTATCGGATATGTTGAAAGTTGGTTTTCTTGAATGGTCTGCTGTTTACAGTACCTAATTTATATTTTTTGTTTAACGGTTCTTTCGCATAAAACAATATCTCCTTTTTGAGTTATTACTTTAATTTCATTATAGCCACCTGATAATATTAATTTTTTTAGATAATAATTTGGTGACACTGATAATTCTTCCGTATACTGTAATAAATCGATTTTAGAATTGTCATTAAATCTTATATTGATAGATTTCATTTTTTTATCTGACTGAATTACATCTAAAATTTTTTCTTCCTCTTCATTTATTAATTTCCATTTTAATTTTAGCTCTTCTTTGGTATAATCTTTGAAAATATTTGATATGAGGGTATTAATTGATATTGAAATGTTACTTCTTTCAAAATTTAAATTAAATGATTCATCAGCTAAATGATGTTCCATATAAACATCTTTAGAAAATGAGACCTCTCCTTTATGATTAATTATAATTCTATATTGAGATTTTAGAAAGTAAGCTTCAAGAAGAATTGGTTCAAGGAGATTTTCAGGTAAAAATTCATTTATATTATTTTCATTAATAAGAGTTTTATAATCTACTCCGCTACTCATGAAATTTTCACACTCTTCTGGTGATAAATTCAATTTCATAACTTCTAGCACATTGTTATCAACATCCATTTCAAGTACTGCGCTCAAATCAAATTTAGACATTAAGGATGTTTTAATTATCTGTATAGTGTTTAATGGAAAATTATACAAACGAAGCTCTTTCAACAACTCAATCCAAACCATTTCAAGAATATTGAATTTTCTCCATTTCCCAAATTCATTTGATTCAAACAACAGTCCTTTAGTTGACCAATGGTTTAACTCTCTATAAGTAATTCCCAAACTTTTATTGGTAAAATTCCTCTCTCTGATATAGGCAAGGGCTTCATTATAATTAATATTTAGCTTTTTATAGGAATCGTTATGGATGATTTGGCTTTTAGATAATGACATATTTAATTATTTTATACACAAATGTATAAATTTAAATTTAAATTACCTAAGTTTGTTTAAAATACTTTAATTATGAAAGATTTACTAACCGGCGAAGAGTTTATCCCTAAAAGGAAATCTCAAAAATTTGCTACACGTGCCAACGGAATTAAATATAACAATCAAAAGGCTAATAAACTTAGGGAAGAGAATGCTTATATTGACAAACCAATAAATAAGAACCATAAGATTCTAATAGAGATGATGGGTAATGAGCGTAGGAAAACTTTTAGCGAACAATTTATGTTAGGAAAAGGATTTAATTTCGAAGTTTCAAATCATTATGATATGATAGAAGGTATACGGCATCCCTTTATTTACAAATTTGGCATCATCATTAATGGAGATGGTACAATAACAATTCAAAAAATATGATAGACATAAGAACATTCAAAGCAGTGGAAAGCTCATTTGAAGTTGAGCAAGTAGAACTACAAAATCAATCTTTAAAAAAGAGCAACACCATCCTATTTGGAATTATAGCTGTTGCAATATTAGTTTTCATAGGTGCATACATTCGTACCCATGAAGACGAAAAAGCTAGGTGACACTCATCATATGGACTACAGGTTTTAGGCCATATTATTCATTTTATAGTCTACAGGTTTTTTTTAAAGTAAAAACACTCCCCCCCCCCGTTTCC
>NZ_DATDPV010000048.1:0-24779 GCF_035292545.1 Flavobacterium sp.
GGTGTGCCAGTTAAAGAACGCACCACCAAATACCCATTTGCAGAACCTGTAAAAGTGGCAGGTAATGACGTTGTCGTGATAGTTCCTAACGTAAATACAGAAGCTTGACTTGGGGCAACACAAGCAGGTTGTGTAGTTACACAGATAGAAAACGTTCCTTGATTGGAACTACTAGCATAACTATGGACTCTTACAAAATATGTATTTCCAGAGGTTAATCCTGTTAAGCTTGTAGTTTCGGCTGCGGATGCATTATTGTCCACACAGGCTAAACTCGTTAAAGTACCGGCACACGTCCCACTGAAAACCTGAAATACCACATCAGTTAAAGTTGTTGGAGTTACGGTTAGTATATGCGAGGTGCTTGTTGCAGTAAAACTATACCAAACGTCATCATCGGCACCGCTACCAACACAAGCAACTTGTGATTGTGTGGCGCTAATTGTTGTGCCATTTGTACTTGTTGTACAAGTTAGGGTTGGGTTTATAGTTAAAGTTATTGCCCCACTGCAATTATCATTTGAAAGGGGAGGAGTTGCATACGTAATTGTTATTTGTCCATTTGCTCCAGCACCACCCGACCAGTCTCCGCCTCCGCGTTCGCCTCCGCCTCCGCCTCCGCCAGGTATAATTCCAGATGAACCATTGTTGTTTGTTTGACCACTACCTCCGGTACTTGGGGCATTTCCGCCATTTCCGCCATTTCCACCAGGAGCACTTCCGCCAACTGCACCATCTGACCCAGATGTGTTGGTTGTTCCTCCTATAGCGGTACCGCCAGTCCCAAAGGCTCCACCATTAGCAATTCCTTTAGCTCCACCATTAGCAGTGATTGATGTTGTTGAAGGAGCATGAGTTAGGGTTGTTGGTAATCCGGTATTTCCGTCAGCACCTACTGCACCTGCTGTGCCGCCGGTTCCTATAGTGTATGTGATTGTTTGACCTGGAAGGACTGCAAAAGTTTTAGTTGAATAGCCGCCGCCGCCGCCGCCAGACCCTCCATTGTTATTTGCACTTGAGCCGCCTCCTGATCCACCGCCACCCCATACTTTTACTGTTGCTGAAGTTACTCCGGCAGGACAAATCCATGTTCCGGAAGTCGAAAAGGTTTCTGTAGTAGTCTGTGCATTTGCTTTTCCTGATAATAAAACAGAAAAAATTAAAGCTAAAAAAACAAACCAAGGAGTGGTTTGAATAAAAGGTTTGTCAGGGAAAAGGTTTGGGTTTCTTTTTTTGTTAAGTATAAATAAGGAGAATTCTTGTTGTGGTATTTTTTTTTTCACAGAGATTAAAATAAAAAGTTAGTTTTTGGTTGGTTGTGAATTAATCGCAATGAAAATACTAATTTACCGTTAACACGTATAAAAAAATCGATAAAAAACACAACTATTCGATGAAAGTTATGAAATCATCGGTGAAATGCACATTTGCTTTATGTCGTTTTTGGACAGATAGAAACTTGAAGTATAATTAATGCAAAAATCCTAAACTAAAAATCGCAAACTGCTCTTCGTGAAATCACTATATAAAAAAAAAGACCCCAATCAAAAGATTGAGGTCTCATTATTCTGAAAAAATAAAAAAGCTTAATAAATAATTTTTTCTGTCACTACTTCATCATTTTCCAATGTTATTTTCAAAATCAAAACATTATTGGTTTTGTATAAATGATTCAGAATAAATTGTGTGTCATCTATGTTTTTGTAAGTGTCAATTTTTCGCCCTAATAAATCAAAAACTAGCATTTCTTTAATCAGTTGATTTGCGTGAACCGTGACTTTTTCGTGAACCGTGACTTTAACAGTATTCGATACCTCGAAAGTATCTGTTCCCAATGTACTTTCCGTATAACGAAGTACAAAACGATTGTTAAAATTGCCAACTCCTGTGGTAAAGACATAAGGAGTCAGTTTCAAATTATGAATTACTTGAAGCAATTGGTCTTCTAAATAGATGTTTTGGGTGTTAAAAAGCCCGTCTATATGATCAATTCGCACAGAAAATGAACCGGCAATTGCGGCATTGTAGCCTAAAGGAACCTGATCATTTATGTTAAATGGCAACGGACGTCCCTGAATTCCCAAATTCGCTTCCGGAAGAATAGAGTAGAGTGTCACACCATTACCGCCAAAACGCATACCATCAAAATCCCGATCCATTCCTAAAGTGGCACCTTGTGCGTAACCGACCAATATTTGACTGAAAGCGCCGGAGTTATTGGTCAGGTTCAACCAGATTCGGTGTTTTTCAAAATCATTATTCGTATTGACAATTGTAGGATTCGTGGATCTAAAAAATTGGTTGTTATTGTCTGTAACACGCATGCTATTGGTAAAGGTAGCATTACCGGGAGCAGCTAAACTTTTTACAAAGAAAGCAGCACCTGCGGCAATAAAGCCACTTGGAATTGTGCCAAGACTTGATAAAGAGCTTGCTGCTGTGCCGACACCACCTAATTTATTCCAAGAAGCATAATCGTTAGCCGTATAGTTAATTACAAAATCGCCATAAAAAGGATCAGGAAAACCAGTTGCCGGAGGCGAATTATGCGTCCAGAAATAGATGGTACCGTCTATTACAGATGAATTACTGGCAAGGCTTAAAAATGCACTGGCGCTAATGGCTGATGGATATGGATTTGAAATTAAATTCCATTTGTCATCCGTCGCAATGGCTCCCAAAGATCCATAAGTTATCGGGGCTAAAATATCTCCGTTGTTTGGCGTACCAATAAAGTTTGCTGTATATGGAACTTTAACTGCTGGATTAGTAGAGAAAGTATCAGGAGCTCTTACAATATATCCTTTAGTGGATTGCATGGCCGTACTAGCAGCCGCTGATGTCCAATTGCCACTTCCGCCGCCCACAGAGGGTGTCCAGGTATAGCGCAAAGAAGAACCTGGAGATAAATTTCCCAATGTAAAATTCGATGCTGATGTAACTGGCGAACCCCAATAAGTATAATCATAGCGATATATAGGTTGTGTAATACGCTCCATCTTAAAAGTACCGTTAACGGTATTGGCTACATTATTAATTTGTACAAGACTAGCATTGTTTTTTAGGATAAAAGTACCGCCAGTCCTTACATCCACAAGATCAGTAATCGTGATGTTAGTATCAGTTAGAACATTTAGGATACCACCACTTTTGATTGTTAAGGTTTTACCATATGCTTGATAGCAAGAAGTAGAAATAGTAGAAGGAAACGGATGTGGATCAACTATGACGCAATCGTTAGCCGTTGGAACTCCAGCCGGCAACCAGTTGTTTGGATCATTCCATTCATTGGTAGTTCCTTGCCAGAGTTTGGTTTTGTTGGTTACTGTTATCAGTTCAGATACCGGACATCCGTTAGATAGTGTCGCAGTAGCTGTAAATGACCATGAAGGATTTATTAGTTGCCCCGCAGTAGGTTTTACATAAACAGTAGTAATACTTTGTCCTGTATAAGGAATGGTACACGCTAAATCAATATAGGCATCAACAGTAGCCCCTCCCCAAGTAAAAGTTGTATTCAATGGTTTTGTGCCAAATAAACGAACATCATCTATGGCCCATCCGTCATCCCAATTGGCGGTGTATTTATAACGAAATCTAAAGTTAGCAACATTTACATAAGCAGACAAATCTATAGTTACATCCGCAAATTTTGATGCAGACCCTAAATCAGAACTATAAGTAGTTACATTAATCCAATTCGCCCCGCCATCAATTGATACTTGAACTTTTCCGCTATCTCCGCCATAATACGAATAATAGTGCTTGAAAGTCAATGTCAAATCGGTAAAATTTGCAGTATTTATGTTTCCTGTGCTAATATCAGTTTCAATGGTGCTATAAAGGTAATCTGATGTGGTGAAAGCAAATTTATCGCCAACACTTCCCGAGTTTATAGCGGGTCTCCAAACACTTGTGTCAGTAGGCTGATAAGTACTCGTTTTAATGCTCCATGGTGCATTTGGTTGAGGTGCATCCGGTATGTTGTCTGAACCGGTATCATATAAGTTGGTAGTTGTACTTAAAGTGAATCCTCCGAAAGTACCGCCTTCAAAATTTTCTGAAAATAAATCTTCTACAGTGGTATCTCCGGATGCAATTATTGTTAGAATAGCGTCTTCACCACATACAATTGGAGTAGATGGAGAAAAAGTAATATTTGTTGTAGGATTTATAATAGCCCTCACAGCCATTCTTACCAATGATTCGCAACTTCCATTATAAACGGTGACATAATAGGTGGTTGAGCTTGATAAAGATGGGGTAGTCCATGATCCAGCTGTTGTTGTAGCCAGAGGAACTCCACCTGTTTCGTTTGCATACCATCTGAATTGTATTCCTCCTCCTGATCCAACAGCCGTAAGGGTAGTTGTTCCGGTCCCACAGGATGATCCATCAGTAACGTTTGTTATTTTTGCAGAACAGTCTGCCACAATAGAAATAGTATAATCCTCTGTTTCGCCTGTAGAATAACCAGTGGTGCAGGGATCGATTGTGCTTGTTTCGGTATATCCTCTGGTTCTGATTCTCATTCTGTAATTTCCAGGCGTTGCATTTACAGGCACTACAAATCCGTAAGAGGTGTCTCCAGTTGCAATTGTACCTGTTGTATAGACTAGTTCGTTTGCGTCTATAAAATCACCATCCCCATTCCAGTCAATATAAGTTTTTACAAACTGGGAATCAGGACCTTCTAAATTGATATTAATGTTAATACCTGCGCCTGCTATTTGTGTAGCAATTGTTGTAGAAGAATAGTTGCCATAACCGCCTGCGGAATAACCGGTAGCAATATTTGAAGCATCATTTAATGTTCCAATGGAGATAACGCCCGATATATAATAAGCGGATGTCGTTGAACTCGGAGAACAATAACTGGTCGTTACTGTTAAAGTAGCAGGATTTGAAGCAGCAGAAGTACCGCAGCCATTGCTGGCAGTAGCTCTAAATTTATATCCGTTCATGTTTCCGGGAGCAGCAGTGATAGTAAGCGTTGCTATTGTAGCGCCAGAATATACGCCTCCGTTAGTCATAGTCGTGTAGTTAACCCCTCCATCAGTACTGACTTCCCAAAAATAACTTGCTGGAGAATTTGAAAAAGTAGCCGTAAAAGTAGTATTCCCCCCATTTGCAATGGTTGCATTTGAAGGGTGGCCAGTTACTACAGGTGCCAAAGTACAAGCTGCAGCAGAGGTTATGTTTAATGTATAATCTTCAAAAGCTGCCCAGTTTCCGTTATAGCATGAAGTAGGTGTTGACGGTGTGGCTGAAATCCAAACGATTCCTATTCTCATTCTATGGTTACCGATTGTGGCTGTTAAAGGAACATTTATAGAGGCTGAAATTGTTGTTGATGCTACTGTTCCGCTGTACATGTCTTCTCCGGAATCAGTAAAATCAAAATCATTGTTCCAATCAACCCATATTTTCAGGTTATAAGTATAAGAGCTCGTAGCAGTTCTAATACTTACAGGCAGCGAAGCACCTTGAATAACATTACCTGTTTGTGCGGTGTAGTTGTTATATACTGTTGTGTTGCTCGAAGTGTAATTTACCGTACTATAAGATACGTTTGTAATCCCAGTTCCATCAATACCGCTTGATGCGGTTGGTGTACAATAGTTTCCTGACAATGTCGTGGTGCTTCCGTTTAAAGGAGAAGTGGTATTGTATTTTGGTCCACCAGTACAAACAGAATTATAGGAAAATACAAATATATAATATAGCGTTAATGGCGTAAGACCGGTAACTGTAAAAGTATTATTGTTATCGATGTCTACTACAGTATTACCAGCCGAAACGGTGCCGCCTACCGTATAAGTTGTTGTGTTTACAGGAGTAGGTGGAGTTCCTGTGGTGTTGAATACGACTAAATATTTGTCTGCAGCAGGACTTGCCAAGGTAAACGAACCTGTTATTGTGCTTCCGGTTGGAGTTAATGATAAAGTAGTTGGTTGTGCGGTGGGGGTAGTGCAAGCAGAAGTGAGGGTAATATTAATGAGATAATCCTCAGCTTGACCATAACCTGCTCCTGTTTGACACGGCCCTGTAGGATAAGCGTTGAATTTTTTCATAACACGCATTTTGGTGTTACCTAAGGTTGCTGCAGCAGGTACTGCTATATTGCCCGTTAATGTTATAGCATCTATTCCACTCGAGTTGGTGATAGTTCCTAAATCATATATTTCATTTGCAACGTTTCCAAAAGTTCCATTTTGATCCCAGTCAATATAAACTCTGATATAATTAGGCATGTTTCCAGCAGTGTTCCCTTTTATAGAAATTACATTTGTCGCAGAACCTTGAAGTACTGTCCCTGTTATACAGAAATTTTCTAGACTTGAACCGCCTAATACATTGGTTGTGGTATTGTTAATTCCTGCAAAAGTGACATTAGTAATTGGTTCAACACCATTCCCAAAGCTTGGCGTACAATAAGTTGAAGAAGTAGAAGTATAAGTGATTTTTATTTGTCCGTTTCCGCCATTTCCGCCATTTCTATTAGTATTGTTGTTTACAAAGGCACCACCACCACCACCGCCAGGTTGTATTCCGGTGTTACCATCAGCACCAGCTGAGATTGAAACGCCTCCAGCACCACCACTATTTCCGCCAGCACCTCCGGCACCACCAATGGTAGTTGTTCCATTTGATCCAGTAACACCAGCGGTTTTCGTTGTGCCAATGCTTGTTGCTATTGAGCCAGTTCCGCCAAAAACAGTACCTCCATTTGGAGCTTCGCCACCAGCACCACCTTGAGCATATAATACTCCTACAGCGCTGAACCACGAAGAACTACCAGTTGGACCGGCAGTTGTTGTTCCAATTGCTCCTAATCCAACGCTATAATTAAAAACGGTACCGCCAGTTAAACTATTAAATGTTGAAGAAACGTAAGTTCCTCCTGCGCCACCACCACCACCTTTAGCGGTATTGACTGTTGTGCCTCCTCCCGCACCTCCTCCTCCCCAAACTTCAACAGTAATCGAGGTTACATCACAAGGTACTATAAAAGTTCCTGTGCCAGTAGCTGATATAGTAATTGTGGTTTGCGCAACAATTTTATTTCCTAATAAAAAAGCAAATAAAACCAGTATAGGCAACATCCAAGAAAAAGAAGTTGTTTTACGTTGTTTTTCTTTTACAGAAGTAAAAAAATTAAATTCTTTTAGGAGAAATTTTTTTTTCACAGGGTCAGTATAAGTGATTAATTTTAGTGGGATGTAAAGTAATTACCGGCAATGTATAGATTTATCGTTAAAGGGTATGATAAAACCGACTAAATGCGTATGTTTTCGATTAAGTGCATAAAATCATCGATAAAGTACATTGTTTTTTTAAATCTTTTAACATAAAGTAAGGTTTAGTTGTAGAGTGTGTTAAAGTTTAAAGTTCTAATTTTCAAATTATTAATCATAAATAACACATAAAAAGAGACCCCAATCTGATGATTGAGGTCTCTTTTTAACAGGATTAATAACCCGTTTCTATGTGAATATTTTGTTTTTTTTATTTAAAAAAAGGACTTTACAATTATTTGCAAAGTCCTTTTATAAAAGTTTGAATTATCTTGAATTATTTTTTTGGCTGCTCTTTTTTAGCATATTTAACTAAGTTTTCAGGAATTCTTTCGAAGCGTACATTTTGACCATCAAAATAAATTGGGGTTCCTTCTTTGCCGGTTCCATCATTACTCATGACACCATTCATGTTTTTATCAAAGTCTTTAGAAAGAATAGTGGTTGAAATTTCAACTCCCTTTTCGAATCCGGCACGTGTTCCGATTGCGACCCAATTGAAGGAGGCATTACTCGTGCCTTTTTGATTTTCTTTTATATAAAATCCTTCGGAAGTTACTTCGCTTACATAAACCCCGTTTGTTTCGCTTGTAGGAGTTACAGTAACATTAATCAATTCTTCTTTTGAAACTAAATTTCTAAAAGCTTCTTTGAATGCTACAAAAGTAGTTCCGTTTTTTAAAGCATTTGTACCTCTTGTGGTAACATCTACATTAGTGGACGTTGAAGTATAAGCTGCTGTTTTTATATTCGAATTGGGGTTCTCAATCAACTGAACAATTGGTTCGTTTACAATCGTATTTCCTTGTACATACATCCCGAACTCTTTTCCTTTAGCAATCATTCCGTATTGTTCCCCTTTTACATAACCACCCATAAAACCACCATTGATTCCAAGACCGATTAAGTTGTTCGGAGTAGTTGTGTTTGCTTGTCTTCCAGTATTTCCGGCAGCGACGTTTGATCCGGAACCTCCTCCATACACTGAATATGGATTACCAGCGATACTTTTGTAGCCTAGGATTCCAAAATCACCGCTTGCATTTGTGCCTAAAACACCGCCTGATGCTACTGGCTGGCTTGCGGGCCCTAAAAGCAAAATATCACCCACTACTCCAAATTGGTAAGCACTGGAGCCGCCGGCATATTTAGTTCCAATATTTCCATAAACACCTGCAACTGCCCCAGATCCGACATAAGCTCCCCCTGATAGTCCGGTTCCAATTGTAATGTTATTGTTTTCTCCTAGAACAGGTGTTGCTTTTCTTAGACCTGCTGCTGATTCATCAATAATTCCATGAACACCAATCGGAATGGTTGAGCCTCCCGAAGCTCCGTCTGCTTGTCCAAGTACCCCTTCGCCAGTTTGGATATAGGATGATAAAGTGCCGGACTGTGTTAGTCCCACAACGCCGTATCCGGTTCTATTAGAAAATCCAAAAACGCCCATGCCGTCTGCATCTGCATATCCGGCTATAGCACGTGGAGCTGTTGCGCTAGGATAACCTGTTACATTGTTAAAGGAAGTAGCTGAGGTATGTGAAGAAAATTTATCACGGGAATCCTCGCCGGATGCTTTACCAATTATGGATTGTCCTTCAACGCGAAGACCATTTGTTGGTGCGGCATTTGTCGGAGCGTATGTGGCTCCTATGGTGGTGTTCGAGGCGACAGATAGGGCGCTGGAAGGAGTCGGTGTTCCCACTCCCATAAGACCAGCGCTTGTAATTCTTGTTCTTTCTAAATTATTCGTTCTCAATACAAAAGCTACGGCATCAGTAGTTCCGGCAAAATTTGTAGTTGCTACAGTTCCTGAATTTCCTGTTGTAGACCAGTCAGAATTAGTTCCTGTTGCTAATCGGATCCAAAGGGAGCCGTCCCAATAGTAATAGCCAGGGGTTACAGCTGTAGTGCCGGCACCTGCTGTAGCGGTATTATAAACTACAGTTCCTGCTATAGGCGCGCCAGCTGTTTGCGGATTTACCACGGGTGCGGATACATTTGTAGCGGTAAGGATAACTTGCGGTGCCAAAAATCCATTCACGGCGGAATTGATTTCAAGAGCTCCGCGAGGGGCTATCGTTCCAATTCCAACTTGTGCAGATACATTTGATAAACTCAATAAGACCAATAGACAAATTGATAAATGCGTAATTTTTTTCATAAATAGTAAATAGTGGTTATGTTAGTTTATTGGTATGATTTGGGAATCAACAAATAATCGGGCAGCAAAAGTATGTTTTTTTATAACATTTTTATTTGTTTTTGTTCTTTTTTTACGTTTATTTGTGTTTTGGCTTAATAAAGAGAGTTTAAAAACGGTTGGTTAAGTCAGAAAATTAGCATTAAAATGATATCGTTATTTTTAGATTTAATCCTTTTAAATAATGGAAATCAATTATTTGAGTGTAAAAAAAAACATAATATTTTTTGTTTAGAATAAAAAAAAAATTAGATTTGTTAAAATTAAATCAATATCCCATTCACATATGAAGTCAAAAATACTTAAAGTATTGTTTTTGTTTGCCGCTGGATTCTTATTTCAGGGTCAGGCGAAGGCACAAATGTATGTAAGTCCTAATACTTATGTTTTTGCCAAAAACGAGGTTGTCTTTGTAAAACAAGACTTGGAGTTAAACGCAGCTACCAGTAATTTCTATCTTCGTGATGATGCACAATTACTACAAGGGACTATTGCGGCCGGAGCTAATAAAGGGGTGGGTAATCTGTCCGTTTATCAGGAAGGTACCGTAAACCAATTTCAATACAATTACTGGTGTTCGCCAGTAGGGAACACGTTGACTGCAACAACTGTGAATAATCCTTTTGGAATCTCTCAGCTTAAAGGCGTTACTGATTTGACAACTAGTTATACTCCAGAAATTTTAGCTATGAATAATTACAATGGTAGTTCTTCTCCATTGAAAATTGCCCCGTATTGGATCTGGAAGTTTATAACTTCTAGTGCTTATGCGCAATGGGTTCATGTGGCATCCGCTAATACGCTTAATGCAGGTGAAGGTTTTACGATGAAAGGAACCAGCGGATCCTCAAATGCGCAACGCTACGATTTTAGAGGAAAACCAAATGACGGAACAATTGCGACAGCGGTTTCATTAGACAATTATACTTTGGTAGGGAATCCTTATCCGAGCGCTATAGATTTAAATTTGTTTTTATTAGATCCTGTTAATACTCCTGTTATTACAGGAACGGCTTATTTTTGGGAGCAAGTGGCAGTTAATTCGCACTACCTGGCAGCATATCAAGGCGGGTACGGGACTTATACACCAGGTGCAGGTTATACAGTTGCTGCTTTTAACAGCTATAACGGGGCAGGAGGAATAACTGGAAGTGTTGGTTCAGGAACAAGTTTTCAAAGAAGATTTTCTCCAATAGGACAAGGGTTTATGGTTAAAGGTACTGCGGCAGGATCTGTTACAATGAAAAATACTTTTAGGACTTTTGTAAAAGAAAGTCCGGCTACTTTATCACAATTTGCAAGATCGGCATCAAGTAGTGTTAATGCAGAAAATACAGTTTATGATCCAAACTCACCTTATTTTCCTGAAATCCTAAATGTTGCCGGTATTGATTATACGCAAATAAAAAAAGGATATGCGCCACAATTAAAAATTAATGCAATGTTTAATGACAGCGGGGTAAGACCTACCACGCTTGGATTTGATGCTAGCACTACGGATGGTTTTGATTATGGATGGGACGGAAAATCTCCTTCCAGCGAAAATGCGGAATTTTATTATGTTGTAAATAATGAGGAATATGTTTCAAGTGTTGTAGCATTTAATATTGATAAAAAAATACCTTTAGGATTTAGATGCACACAACCTACAAATTTTAAAGTGAAAGTTATTGATGTATTATACGGCTTTGATCCGAACCAAATCGTCTATATTCATGACAAACAAACGGATGTTTATTATGACATAAAAAATGGTATGTTCGATATGACTTTACCTATCGGTGATAACAGAACCCGTTTTGAATTGACATTTAAAGATACTGCTTTAGGCATTAATGATTCGGTAAGTGAAAGCTTCGTAGTGTTTCAAAACAATAGTACTAAAAATGTAACAATCAGTAACCCATTTCAAATTGAACTGGCTTCTTGCGGGTTATATGATGTAGCCGGAAAATTAATTTTCAGTAAAAAAGAGTTGGGTAGTAATGCCTCTTATGAGTTTTCAACTTCTAGTCTGAGTGATGGTATTTATATCGTAAAGTTAATCACTAAAGACAATGTGGAGATTGGCAAAAAAATCATCATCAAAAATTAAATTACAATGCTGATATAATTAAAAATTATATAAAAAATCCCAATTACATCAAGTAGTCGGGATTTTTTTTGTTTCGCTCTTTCCGTCTGATACTATATTTTGATAATTAATGCATAGAAAAGCACATAGGGATATTGGGTAGATACTCCATGCATATCCCATACATATCCTATAGATAACCGCAACAAAGACAAATTAAAATACCAATCATTTTCTGTTGTATCTTTGTGTTTAATATCCTTTGTTTTGGAAAAAGTGCTTACCCAAAAAATACAAATACCTACAAATAACGTCTCCTTATTTATAAGACGTGAGGATCTCATACACCCATTTGTTTCCGGAAATAAATTTCGAAAATTAAAATACAATTTGCTTCAGGCGAAATCAGAAGGAAAATCAACATTGCTTACTTTTGGCGGTGCTTTTTCCAATCATATTACAGCTGTTGCAGCAGCAGGAAAGCAGTTTAATTTTAAAACCATAGGAATTATTCGCGGGGAAGAATTGAGTGCTAAAATTATTGAAAATCCAACATTGTCTTTTGCTCAAGAATGCGGAATGCAGTTAGAGTTTGTCGCCAGAGAAGTCTATAAAACGAAAAATGAAGATGAATTTATAAATGGGTTAAAACAAAAATTCGGAACATTTTATCTCATTCCCGAAGGAGGAACAAATGATTTGGCTGTTAAAGGATGTCAGGAAATTTTAACAGAAGAAGATGCCGTTTTTGATTATATTTGTTGCGCTGTTGGAACTGGTGGCACGATTTCTGGTATAATAAATAGCACCTTGCCACATCAAAAAGTGTTAGGATTCCCAGCATTAAAAGGCGATTTCTTACTAGAAGAGATTCGTAAATTCACTATAAAAGAGAATACGGAATTAATCACAGACTATCACTTTGATGGATACGGAAAAGTGAATCAAGGATTAATCGAATTCATAAATATATTTTACAAACAAAATCATATTCCGTTAGATCCTATTTATACAGGAAAAATGATGTATGGATTATTTGATTTAATTGAGAAAGGATATTTTCCGCAAGGAAC
The DNA here is from genome assembly GCF_035292545.1 of Flavobacterium sp. Classification (GTDB taxonomy): domain Bacteria; phylum Bacteroidota; class Bacteroidia; order Flavobacteriales; family Flavobacteriaceae; genus Flavobacterium. The sequence continues at coordinate 12,649 of NZ_DATDPV010000048.1, forward strand.
AAAAATTTTAGCTATTCATACGGGCGGAATTCAGGGAATTGAAGGAATGAATCAAAAATTAAAAAGAAAAAAATTACCATTAATACTTTTGCAATGATTAAAAAACTGTTATTTTTCGTCACAACACTGCTTATCGTGAGTTGCCATACGAGTAAGCCAGCAGTACAAACAAAAAGAACTGTTGCTGCTAAACCAAGCGCTCCAGTAGTTAGAACGATTAAAAAACCTATCGTAAAAACTCCGATTGAGAGTCCTCCGGAAATTAAGCCGGTTGTAACTAATAGTCCGAAAACCGAAGTCCTTGAAGCAACTACAAGAGTAAAAGTTACCGCAGAAATAGTATCAGCTTATATTGCTCAATTCAAGGACATTGCAAAAAGCAACATGACTCAATATGGAATTCCGTCGAGTATTATTCTGGCTCAAGGAATTTTAGAATCGGGCGCTGGAACAGGCCCGTTGAGTATGGCGGCAAATAACCATTTTGGCATTAAATGTCATAAAGAATGGAAAGGCCCAAGCGTAAAACACGACGATGATTCCGCACAAGAATGTTTTCGAAAATATGAAAAACCTAATGAGTCTTATAAAGATCATGCACTTTTTTTAACCAGCAGACCTTGGTATGCAGGATTGTTCAAATTAAAAAAAGATGATTATAGAGCATGGGCCAAAGGACTGAAAGCGGCAGGCTACGCAACCGACCCAAAATACCCAATCAAATTAATCTCTATTATTGAGCGGTATAAGTTGAATCAATATGATGCGGAAGTTTTAGGAATGAATTATACTTCAGTTGATGCGAGCGTAATGGTTGCTGATAATTCGAATTCCTATAATGTTATTAAAGGCGATACTTTGTATTCAATTTCAAAAAAATTCAACCTTACAATTGAGGAATTAAAAAGAAAAAATAACATGACTGACAATGCGCTTTCAATAGGTCAGAACCTGAGAGTGGAATAATTTTCCAAATCTCAAAGTGCAAGAAACAAATTCCAAAACCGGAATATAAAATCATAAAAATAAATTATAAATGTTATACCAAAGAAGCAGTCAGCTTTTTGCTGAAGCTGAAAAAGTAATTCCTGGAGGTGTAAATTCACCTGTTCGTGCCTTTAAATCCGTTGGTGGAACGCCTATTTTTGTCAAAAGTGCTAAAGGTGCTTATCTATATGATGAAGACGGGAATCGTTTCATTGATTTTATCAACTCTTGGGGTCCCATGATTTTGGGTCACGCTTACCCGCCGGTTGTGGAAGCCGTAATTGAAAAAGCAAAATTGGGGACTTCCTTTGGGATGCCTACCGCTTTAGAAACTGAAATCGCAGCTTTAGCAGTTTCAATGGTTCCAAATATCGATAAAATTCGTTTTGTCAATTCAGGTACCGAAGCTTGTATGAGTGCCATCCGATTGGCGCGAGGATTTACCCAAAAAGACAAGATTATTAAATTTGCAGGTTGTTACCATGGTCACTCCGATTCGTTTTTAATCCAAGCGGGTAGTGGTGCCATTACTTTTGGATCACCAAATAGTCCTGGAGTAACTGCAGGAACGGCCAAAGACACTTTGTTGGCTTATTATAATGATTTGAAAAATGTAAGTGATTTAATTGAAGCTAATAAAAATGAAATTGCAGCCATCATCGTAGAGCCTGTAGCAGGAAATATGGGATGCATTCCGCCTAAAGAAGGATTTTTAGAGGGATTAAGACAACTTTGTACAGAGAATAACATTCTGCTTATTTTTGATGAAGTAATGACAGGATTTCGTCTTGCAAAAGGCGGTGTGCAAGAGTTATTCAACATTAAGGCGGATATTGTTACCTTCGGGAAAGTAATTGGCGGCGGTTTACCCGTGGGTGCTTTTGCCGCTCGTGAAGAAATAATGAATTATTTAGCGCCAATTGGGCCAGTATATCAGGCAGGAACGTTATCTGGAAATCCTTTAGCGATGGCGGCCGGTTTGGCCATGTTAAAGGCATTGAATGAAGATCAATCGGTTTTTCAGAGGCTGGAAGAAAAAACAGCTTATTTAGAAAAGGGGATAAGAGCCGCTTTTACTGCCAATAATATAATTTTCACTGTCAATAGAGTTGGTTCTATGATTTCTGTGCATTTTGATGCTGATGCTGTAGTTGATTTTAAAAGTGCGGCAAAAGGGGATAATGAAAAGTTCAAGAAGTTCTTTCACGGATTATTACAGGAAGGTATTTATATTGCACCTTCAGCTTATGAAACCTGGTTTTTGACCGATGCATTAACATATGAAGATTTAGACTGTACTATTCGGGCGATTGATAAAGTTTCTAAAACACTTTAAAATAATAAAAAAAGCTTTCGTGAAAACGAAAGCTTTTTTTATTTAATGAGAATTGAAAGTTTATTTAGATTTTTTTGCGTCTAAAGTATTTTCACCTTTTAATTGATTGAAAAGCGTTGCGTTTGCTCTTAGTTTTTCAAGTTGTTTTGAATCAATAGAAGCTTCAATTTTTAATCCAACAATTCTTGACATTTCTTTTTTACGTTCAATTGAAGCATTTGAATCTTGCATCACTTCATGTTTCATTAGAAAAAGATCTACAAGATCGTTTGTTTGAGATTCATTTAAAGCCAAATATTCAGTTATAGCAACTGCATCATTTTTAGCAGCTTCTGCAGGTGATAAAAGAACTACTTCTTTTGTGATAGGTTTCGCTTGTTTTTTGTCTTGTGCATTAGCAGAGATTGTGAAAGCTAACATAAGTGTAATTACTGTAACTATTTTTTTCATGGGGTTTTGGTTTTAATAAATATTTTCAAATCTAATTGATTTTTATGGAGAAAAAAAATTATTTTTTATTTATCTTCCAATCCGCTCATTTTTTTCTTTCTATGAAGCATTTTTTTTCTCATTGAACCTTGCTCGTGTTTTTTAATTTTATCCCATTTTTCAAATTGTTCTGGATTAAGAATTTTTTTCATTCGGGCTTTCATAGCAATTTTTCCATCTAACATTTTATTTTGTTTTGCAAAACGTTCGTCAGGAGTGAGTTTTTTGCCTGCGTTTTTAATGGCTTTTCTTTCTGCCATTGCTACTTCTTTTTTAGCACTTTGTTCAGCAATTATTTTACTCATTTCTTTTTGTTGTGATGCATTTAAATCCAAATCTAGAGTCAGTCTTTTTAAACGCAATTGATTTCTTTGTTCAGGATTTAATTGCTCCATTTGAGTTCTCTGTGGTTTCTGTTTACTTTCTTGCGCAAAACTTGTCATCCCAACAATTAATAATGCGACTATAATTAATTTTTTCATTTTCATAATATTTTAAGTTATAGTAATTGGACTTTGATGTTTTAGAAAGGTTTAATCATTAACAAAAAATTATTATTTACTTTTCGTCACTTCGATTAAAATAAATAAAAAAATTATTTTCAAGTATGATTATAATCATACTTAATCAGTGAATGAATTCTGAAATTTGTTGAAGAAATTTTAAAAACCTATTCTTATGTACAAATTATCTTTTTTACTAGTTGCATTTATAATGTTAACTTCATGTGGCGATAAAAAAAAATCCACAGACGATGCTTTAGAAAGCACTCCTACAGTTTCTGAAGAATCTGCTGTAAACCCAACTGACCCATCTTCGTATGATCCAAATAGAGGTTTGGGAAAACATACTTCAGTAGAATTAGGTGATAAATTAGACGTGGCAATGGCTGCAGAAGGAGAAAAAATCCAGTCTGTTAAATGCTCTTCTTGTCACAAATTAACAGACGAAAAATTAGTAGGTCCAGGTTGGAAAGGTGTTACAACTCGTAATAAACCAGAATGGATTATGAATTTTATCACAAATCCAGATCCGATGATTGATAAAGATCCAAAACTTCAGGCACAATTGGAACTTTGTTTGGTTCGTATGCCAAATCAAGCCCTTTCAGATGATGACGCAAGAAAATTACTTGAGTTTATGCGTCAAAATGACGGAGTAAAATAGTTTTTTAAAAAATAGTTTAACATATAATTTGGATGTGTCATGAAATCAAATATTCATGAATACAAAAAACAATAGAAATTATGAGTAAAAATAAATTTGTAAAAGTAACTTTTGCGATTGTCTTAATTAGTGCCTTTTTCGGTTCTTGTAAACCAAAAGACACAAGCGATGCCGTTAGTGGCGATGCTGCTCAAAAAGTATATGTAGCTCCAGGAAAATACGACGAATTCTATAATTTCGTTTCAGGAGGGTTTAGTGGCCAAATGAGTGTATATGGTTTGCCGAGTGCAAGATTATTGAGAGTGGTTCCTATATTTTCTCAAGATCCTCAGAGTGGTTATGGTTATAGTGAGGAAACTAAACCAATGTTGAATACTTCTCACGGTTATGTGCCATGGGATGATCAGCACCATTTAGATATGTCTCAAACCAATGGTGAAGTGGATGGACGTTGGATTTTTGCCAATGCCAATAATACACCTAGAATTGCACGTGTTGATTTGAAAACTTTCAAAACAGTTGAAATAATTGAATTACCAAACAGTGCAGGAAATCACTCATCTCCATTCATCACCGAAAACACGGAATATGTGGTAGCCGGAACACGATTTAGCGTTCCTACCGATAATGCAAATGGTGATGTGCCAATTAATACCTACAAACAAAATTTCAAAGGATATTTGAGTTTTGTAAAAGTTGGTAAAGAAGGACAAATGGATATTGCTTTCCAAATTGAAGCTCCAGGGGTTAATTTCGATTTAAGTCATGCCGGAAAAGGTAAATCTCACGGTTGGTTTTTCTTCTCTTGTTATAATACAGAGCAAGCCAATACTTTACTTGAAGTAAATGCGTCACAAAATGACAAAGACTTTATCATGGCAGTAAACTGGAAAAAAGCTGAAGAGTATATCAAAGCTGGAAAAGGAAAAAAAGTAGCTGCAAAATATGCACACAATACCTGGGATGAAAAAACACATACAGCAAAATCTGTAATGAGAAATGAAGTTCTGGTTTTGGATTCAAAAGTGTTGAAAGACATTTGCTATATGATTCCTTGTCCAAAATCACCTCACGGATGTGATGTGGATCCAACTGGAGAATTTATTATTGGTAGTGGAAAACTAGCTGCTTTAATACCTGTATTTAGTTTTGATAAAATGCTGAATGCCATTGCTAAAAAACAATACGATGGGGAATATGAAGGTATTCCGGTTATTAAATATGAAGCTGCTTTACATGGCGAAGTTAAAAAACCAGGTTTAGGACCATTGCATACAGAATTTGACGGAAAAGGTAATGCTTACACTACTTTCTTCGTTTCTTCAGAAGTGGTGAAATGGGATATCAAAACATTGAAAGTTTTAGACAGAGCACCTACTTATTATTCTCCTGGACATTTATGTATTCCTGGAGGAGACAGTAAAAAACCATTTGGAAAATACATGATTGTTTACAATAAAATCACCAAAGACAGATACCTGCCAACGGGACCTGAATTGGCCCAAAGTGCACAATTATTTGATATTAGTGGCGATAAAATGAAACTTTTATTAGATTATCCAACTATCGGTGAACCGCATTATGCACAAGCTGCACCTGCTGATTTAATCAGAAATAATGGTCAGTTAAAGTTCTATAAAATTGAGGAAAACAATCACCCATATGTTGCCAAAGGAGAAAAAGAAGCTAAAGTTGTCAGAGAAGGGAACAAAGTTCATGTCTATATGACTTCCATTCGGTCCCACTTTGCTTCGGATAATATTGAGGGGATAAAAGTAGGGGATGAAGTTTATTTCCACGTTACTAATCTTGAACAAGATTGGGATGTACCTCATGGATTTGCCATAAAAGGAGCCGATAATGCCGAGCTATTAATTATGCCCGGAGAAACAGCTACTTTAAAATGGTTACCCAAAAAAGTGGGTATATATCCGTTTTATTGTACCGACTTCTGTAGTGCGCTTCACCAAGAGATGTCAGGATATTTGAGAGTATCTCCAGCCGGAAGCACTGTTCCGATAACTTTTAGTCTGGGAACAAATATGCCAGCAAAAAAATAATCGCTTCAAATTCAAAAAGGGAACAAATATAATGTTTGTTCCCTTTTTTAATAAAAACAAACAAACATGAACAATCCAAAAATCTCAACACTCTCAAGAGGTATTCTTTTGTTAGTGGGGGTGCTATTAGTGTCTTCTATTTTTGTCCCGATGTGGAGAATTGAGTTGTCCGCTCCTCAATATCCTGAAGGTTTAGTGTTGCAGTTGCATGCCAATAAAATTGGTGGAGACGTTGATATCATCAATGGACTAAACCATTATATAGGTATGAAAACGCTACACAAAGAAGATTTTGTAGAGTTTACTGTATTGCCTTATATCTTTGCAGGTTTTGCGCTTTTTGCCTTAGCAGTTGCAATAATTGCCAAGAAAAAGGGGCTTTATGCCTTATTTATTTCGCTTATTCTTTTTGGAATTTTAGCAGCCGTTGATTTTTACAGATGGAATTATGAATACGGGCACAATCTTGATCCAAATGCAGCAATTAGAGTGCCGGGAATGTCCTATCAACCACCATTAATAGGATACAAACAACTCCTTAATTTTGGGGCTTATTCTATTCCTGATATTGGAGGATGGATGTTGATTGCTTCCGGATTACTGTTGTTTATTCTTGTAATTAAAGAATCCAATCTGTTGCAAAAATGGAGAAAACCTAAAACAGTAACAGTATTGTTGTTCCTTTTGTCTTTATCTTTTTTATCTTGTGCCAAAACCGAGGCAGTTCCTATTAAATTAAATGTAGATAATTGTGAATTTTGTAAAATGAGCATTGCCGATGGTAAATATGGATCCGAAGTGATTACTCAAAAAGGAAGAGTATATAAATTTGACGATATTATGTGTATGGTGAATTATGGAAAAGAAAATCCAGATACAAAAATCAAGGCTTATTATGTGCATAATTATACTCAGGACAATATTTTGATTCCTGCCGAAAAGGCTTTTTTCCTTACAGGAGTCAATATTCCTAGTCCCATGAGAGGAAATATTGCTTCTTTTTCATCTGAAAAAGAAGCAAAAGAATTGGGATTGAAATTAAATGCTACACTAATTTCTTGGGAAGCAGTTATAGGAAAATAAGAACATAACTTTTTTGAACCATTGTAAAATTAAGACGGTTAAGCTTTTTTAAAGGAACTGTATTCCTTAATGGTTTAACATAAAAAACATGAAAAAAATATTCTACATATTCCTGTTGTTTTCTCCTTTTATTCAGGCCAATGTGATTGAAGTTGGTGCCGATAAACCTATAAAATCCATAAAAAAAGCCATCAGTCTAGCCAAAGAAGGCGATACGGTTTTGGTTCATAAAGGAATTTACAGAGAAGGCAATATCATTATTGATAAAAAAATTGTTTTTTTAGGTAAAGGTTTTCCCATTTTAGATGGCCAGAAAAAATATGAAGTGCTTTCCATTCAGGCGGATAGTGTCTTTGTTCAGGGTTTTAAAGTCATAAAATCAGGATATGCGTCGCTAGAAGATCCTTGTGGGATTAAAGTATATAATAAAAACCATGTTGTCATTCAAAATAATATACTCGATGATAATTTCTTTGGGATTTATATCCAAAACGGTAAAAACTGTATTGTCAAAAACAATAAAATAATAGCTTACGGTAAAGAGGAACAGCAAATTGGTAATGGAATCCATTGCTGGAAAAGCGAAAATATACAAATTATTGCCAATACAATTTCAGGACATCGAGATGGCATTTATTTTGAATTTGTAACCAATTCAATCATTTGGAGAAATATATCGACAAATAATATCCGTTACGGATTGCATTTTATGTTTTCTAATGATGATGCCTATATTACAAATGTTTTCAAAAATAATGGAGCTGGCGTTGCGGTAATGTTTACCAAAAACGTCAAGATGTTTAATAATTTTTTCGAAGAAAATTGGGGTGATGCAGCTTACGGATTGTTTCTTAAAGAAATCTCGGATAGTTATATTATAGGGAACAAATTTTCCAGAAATACTTCGGGAATCCACATGGAGGGAACGAACAGAATTCAAGTCGAAAAAAATGTTTTTGAAGCCAATGGCTGGGCCATGAAAATTCAGGCCAGTTGTGTGGATAACGAAATTATAAACAATAATTTTGTTGGAAACACTTTCGACATGGGAACAAACGGAAGTTTAGTCCTTAACAAATTCAACAGCAATTATTGGGATAAATATGAAGGGTATGATTTAGACAAAAACGGAGTTGGCGACGTGCCTTATCATCCGTTGAGTTTATTTGCCGTACTGGTTGAAAATAATCCTTCGGCCATGTTGCTTTTCAGAAGTTTCATGATAACCTTGTTAGATAAATCAGAAAAAATATTACCCAGTATAACGCCAGATAATTTTATAGACAATACGCCATTAATGAAAGCTTTAGCTTTATGATAGAAATAAAAAATTTACATAAAAAATTCGGAAAATTAGAAGTTTTAAATAATATAAATCTGTCCTTTAATAAAGGAGAATGTATTGCCCTTATTGGTCCAAATGGTTGCGGAAAAACCACTTTGATAAAAAGTATTTTAGGTATGGTTATTCCCTCTAAAGGAGATGTTTTATTTGACCAAAAATCGATTTTAAAAAAGTTTCAATATCGGGAAAAAATAGGATACATGCCTCAAATTGGTCGTTATCCGGACTATATGAAGGTGGGTCAAATCATCGATATGATAAAGCAAATTAGAAATTCCACCCAAGATTTAGATGAAGAATTGGTAAAGGCATTTGAACTTGAAAAAATATTTGATAAACAAATGCGGACACTTTCTGGAGGAACAACGCAAAAGGTGAGTGCTACTCTGGCTTTTTTATTTAATCCTGAGGTGCTTATCCTGGACGAACCTACAGCGGGTTTAGATCCTTTGGCTTCCGAAATTTTGAAAGAAAAAATAATCAGGGAGAAAGAAAAAGGGAAACTCATTTTAATAACCTCCCATCTTTTGAGTGAATTAGACGACATGATTACCCAAATTATTTATATGCAGGAAGGTGAAGTACATTTTCATAAAACAATAGCTGATTTGTTGGAAACAACAGGAGAAGAAAAGATATCCAAAGCAATTGCGAAAATTCTAAAAAATAAAAGCAATGAACAGAATCATTAAAATCATTTTTCTGGACATCCTGAAAAACAAGATTGTATTGGCATACACTATTATTTTAGCCATACTTTCCTGGAGTTCGTTTGGATTAGAAGATAATACTGCCAAAGGTTTGCTTACGGTTTTAAATGTAATTTTGTTTACAGTACCATTGGTTTCCATTCTTTTTGCCACTATTTATTTATACAACAGTTCAGAATTTATAGAGCTACTATTAAGCCAGCCAATTAAACGCAGAAAAATTTGGCTGAGTTTGTTTCTCGGACTTTCCTTGTCAATGGTATTAGCTTTTTTTATCGGTGCAGGAATTCCACTTTTAATCAATGCGCCCAATAGCGTGGGGATTATGATGCTGATTATAGGCTGCCTAATTTCATTGGTTTTTGTGGCGCTGGCGTTTTTGAGTTCTATTCTTACGAGAGATAAGGCAAAAGGTATAGGAATTGCCATAATGACCTGGTTGTATTTTGCTTTGCTTTTTGATGGCATTATTTTGTTTTTATTATTTCAATTGTCAGAATATCCCATCGAAAAGGCGATGATAGGAATTACCGCTTTAAGCCCGATAGATTTAGCACGGATTCAAATTTTATTGCATCTTGATGTTTCGGCCATGATGGGATATACAGGTGCTATTTTTAAAGACTTTTTTGGCACATCGGTAGGATTACTCATTTCATTCCTGTTATTGTGTTTATGGGTTGTTATTCCGTTTTTAATTTCACTTTCAAAATTTAAAAATAAAGATTTATGACCATCAAAAGTATCTATGAGAAGTTAGAGCAAGCCACAAATCCTGTAGCTCAAGTGCTCCATAAAGGCGAAAACAGTAAGGTGTTGGTAATAGGTTTCAAAAAGGGAATGACTCTAAAAGAACATGTTACCAATACGCCTTCAAAATTAACCATCTTATTAGGATCGGTTGAATTTAACGAACCGGAACAATCTGTAATTTTAGGAATGTTCGACGAAATTATTATTCCAACTGGTGTCCTGCATTCTGTAATTGCTATCGAAGATAGTTTGTGTTTATTAACGCAAGGTTAAAAATGACTGCAATGAAAACAGATATTAAAAACAGAGCCGATATAGAAAAATTGGTAAACGCATTTTACGATAAAATAAAAACGGATCAAAAAATCGGTTATTTATTTAATGATGTAGCCAAAGTAAACTGGGAAGAACACCTGCCTAAAATGTATGCTTTTTGGGAAAATATCTTGTTTTTTACTGGAAATTACAACGGAAATCCAATGGTTAAACACAAAGATCTGCATCAAAAAAGCGAAATGAATCAAACACATTTTCAACATTGGAACGCCTTGTTTAATGAGACTGTTGATGAATTATTTATTGGAGAAAAAGCCACAGAAATTAAAGAGAGAGCCATGAATATTTCGGCGGCTATGATGTATAAGACCTTAGGTTAATTATTAGGCAAAAAAAAGCGTGAATTGCTGCTACAACCCACGCTTCTTCATTTCAGTAAAATGAATCAATAATATTATTTCGGAAGCAATACATCATTTATTACATGTATCATCCCATTTGATGTTGGTGTTGTGGCTAAAATTTCGGAACCATTTACAAAAACTTTATCACCGACTTTGGTGATTTTTACTTTTCCGGCATTTACCATTTCATATTCCTTACCATCTTCCATATATTCGGATTTTAAGTTTCCAACATAAGTATGGTATTCTAAAATGTTTTTTAAATCATCTTTTTTCTCTGGTTTCAGAAGCCCTTCAACAGTTCCTTTAGGTAATTTGTCGAAAGCGGCATTTGTAGGTGCAAAAACAGTAAACGGACCTGCATTGCTCAAAGCATCAACTAATCCGGCGGCTTTTACCGCGGTCACTAAAGTGGAATGGTCTTTACTTCCGGAGGCAACACGTACAATATTTGGACTGGAAGCATCATCTTGTACTCCAGATTGACCTACACTTTCGGTTGTTGTGCTTTCTGTTTCAGTTTCAGTGGCAACTTCAGTGTTTTGTTTGCATCCAAAAGCGGTGACTAAACCAACGACTAAAATAAATTGAATTGTTTTTTTCATAATTAGAATTCTTAAGTTTTGTTAAACAAAGTACCTAATTATCAGTCGTTTATTTTATGATTGTAATCATAAAACCGGATTGTTTTTAACTTTTATTTTGGAGGAAATAGCAGTAAATCCGATTCCGAAAAGTAACAGTAATGCAATACCAAAAAGTGTCTCATTTACATACGGAATTACGGTGTAACTGAAAGAGGCAATGCCTTGAACAGCCAATACAATTTCGTTCAATAAAACCCCAATGGTGAATAATAGTATTCCGAATTTTATTTTTTTATCGATAATAAACAAAGCATTGGCATATATATAAAACAATAAAAACAACGAGATTACCGCCAAAAGCACCAAATGCAAATAAGCAATCACAATCGGTCTGAAACCAAAAGCCAGATCACTTATAAACGGGATGGTCGAGCCCAATTGAAGTAGCAGTTTTACACTTAAAGCCAAACCTACAAACAGCAAAATATAGCGTAATAAAAGGGTGTAGTTTTCAAAAAAGTTTCTTCTCGTTTTTATTAAAACCAAAACGAGTTTAAACCAGGCGTAAACCTGTATTATGGCCGAAAGTGCCGTAATTACATACAGCCAAACTGGGAAGTCTAACCAAAGGATGGACAAAAAATACGCAGGAATACAAGCAGCGGCAAACAACTTAAAGGCTGTTTCATAAAATGGATGGTCCGTTTTTTTTAGGTTTAATAATCCAAAAAACAAACCCATGCAAGCAAAGAAAAACCAGCCATTATACTGAAAATGTAGATAATAATAAATGGAAGACAGATACAAATCCTGAACTAAATTTTTACTTGCCATCATGTAGGCCAGATAAAAAGTGCCCAACGAAGAGATGATATTGAAAAAAAGAGCCGCTTTAAACCAATTTTTAGACAACAGGTTTTGATCTATTTGTTTT
>NZ_DATDPV010000049.1:0-4057 GCF_035292545.1 Flavobacterium sp.
ATTCCTCCAACCTCTGCAATGGGTTCTGTTTCGTCAAGGTTTACAGGTTCGTGGATTATTTCTTTTCCGTTTTCATCAAACCATCTTATTGAATTCATATTGTTGTCTTATTGTCCTTGTTGTTTTACTATTACTGCCAACTTATATATACTCGCTACAAAGTAGCGACTATACACCCATAATTGGGTAGATTGTCGCTATTCAATAGCGAATTGTAAACAAATATAGACATAATGTTTTTATTACAAATCATCAAAAGGACTTTTTATCTGTTGAATACTTTTGGTACTCACATGAGTGTAAATTTCGGTGGTTTTGCTACTGTTATGGCCCAATAGTTCCTGAATGTAGCGCAAATCGGTGCCGCTCTCTAGTAGGTGCGTAGCATAACTATGGCGAAGCCAGTGTAAAGTAACAGGTTTTGTGATCCCAACTTTTTTTAGAGACTGTTTTAAAACCTGTTGCAAACTTCTATCGTCATAAGGCTGCCCTTTAATCTGTCCTTCAAATAAATACCTTGTGGGTTTGTATACAACAAAATAGAGGCGTAGCATTTCTAAAATTTTTGGGCTCAAGGGCACAATCCTGTCTTTTTTGCCTTTGGCGTTTTTAAGCAATACAATGTTTCTGATAGAATCGATATGAGTGGGTTGAAGCGCCAATAATTCGCCACAACGCAAGCCGCAACTGTAAATCATCGCAAGCATCGTTTTGTGCTTGATGTTTGAATGTGCATTTAAGATTAATTTTATTTCTTCTTTACTCAACACATTAGGCAAAACGCGGCCTCGCTTGGGACGATGAATTTTATCAACTTCTATATTGGTATCCTGTATGGTTCTGAAATATAATTTGATGGCATTCACAATTTGATTTTGATAAGAGGCCGACAAATTATTTTTCAGTATATATTCATTGTTGTAAAGTATTACGTCATCATTTGTAATGTCGTGAACCGATTTCTCTTTAAAGAAAATCAAAAACGATCGCAAAGCTTCGATATAAGTTGATATAGTTCTGGGACTGTATCTTTTTGACTGCAACCATTGGGTGAATTTTTCTGTAGTAGCGATGCCGTCGGCAGACGTGGATCTGATAACAGGGGGATCGAGTTTAAACTGCAATCGATAGTCCTCATTATCCGGAACATGCCAAGCCTGAAGCTGTTGGCTCCATCGAGATCCGTCAAGAGTTTTGATGCGTGCAATCAGCGCTGCATTTTTTTCAAAATAAACCGCAATGCGACTTTCTCCTCTATGTTTTACCAGTTTAGCTTCCCATTTCATATGCAGGTTATTAGATATCTAAAGTAATAAAAAAAAGAATAGGATAGATTTGAAATAGTAAATGTTTGAAATGCTTTTACATAAAACAGAAGTATCGATAAAAAGAACCTATGCTTAGATTTTTAAACGTATTAGTTTTTTGACTTTCTACTCAATATTCTCTTCCTTAAGGCAAAATAAAGACTGATTATAAAGGCGGTAAAAAAGACTAGCACCGTTGAAACGTCAACTAAGTCTTCCGAAAAATTAATTCCGGTGGTTTGTAGAATTAGAAAATGAATATAGGAATTGCTTTCATCGGAATAGCCCAAAAGCCGGCGTGTTTTCCAATGCCAATCGGTAAAGGGGCAATAGCCAAAGCCGTACCAGATGCCCAATACAAACCACGATAAAGCAGTTAGTGACAAAGTGATTAAATTGGTAAATCGCCATCGCGGAACAATCCAGCCAAAAACATTGAACAAGATGAGGACGATATGAAACACAATGAAAAAATAATCGATAAAATGCAAAATAAGTTTATTCATCATACGCTAATTAATGGCTAAAATTTAATGTTGTATTTTAATAAAGCACTAAATTTCTTTACAACAGATTTCACAGATTAGAACAAATTAATACGTCACGTAGCTTTAAAAAATCTTTTTAATCCTTCCAATCTGTGACAAAAACGCTTTTTAATAATTGCGAAATTATATCTTTCTTGCTACTTAGTATCAAGTCGATGCTATTTTTTTTTATTCAAAATATAAGATAATAAGGCTTTTAAAGTGGTGATTTTTCCATAATCCTCTTCCGGAATGGCTATGCCTAATTGCTCATTCAAGGCAACGATAAATTGTAACGTATCAAAAGAATCAATATTGAGTGTTTCCCGAATATTTTCATCAGGTTTCAATTCCGAAGGTGCTGTATCCGGAGCAATTCGCTTCAACAATTGAAAAATGGTTTGTTTAATTGCTGCTTCGTTCATAAGGCTTCAGGATTTTGTAAATGGCTGTTCAGTGAAACTAAAAACCGACTGCCGGTGAGTCCGTCAGTGGCCCGATGATCTCCGGCTAAGGTAACAGTAACCGAAGACCGAATCCCTAACATGCCGTCCAACGCAAAAGGCTGTTCCGAAATACTTCCAAAACCAATTATAGCGACTTGCGGCGGATAGATGACTCCAAAAACCGATTCGGCACCACCATCGCCAATGTTCGTTATCGTTACGGTTGAATCGCTCAACTCGGAACTGCGTAAATTTAAGGCTCTTGCTCTGGGAATAAGATCGTTTAGGGTTTCCATAATTTCATCAACATTTTTTAAATTGGCCTGATGAATGGCAGGAACGATTATCCCGCCGGTGCGAAGTGAAACCACAAAGCCAATATTAATGTCTTTTTTTTGTTGTAAACCCTCGTCCCAAATGGCATTCAGATCCGGAAATTCAGTCAGTGATTGTGCCGTTGCTTTGATTAGCAGGACAACAGGAAGCAGCCGCTCTTTTACTGATCTTTTATTGTTTGTCTCTTTCAGCCAAGCTAAGGCATGGGTCATATCGATTCTTTTTTCCAGATAGTAGTGCGGAATTTCCCTGTTGGATTTGCTCATGGCAGCAGCTACGGCTGTACGAATGGCTTCGGCAGGAGTACCGGGTTTTTCTGTTTCAAAAGGAACTTCCTCATTCTTTTCTTTTCCAGTTTTACCGCTTTGTGCTATGGCATGCTCCACATCTTCTTTGGTAATGGCACCCTCGGGTCCGGTTCCTTTTATTTGCGAAAGGTCGATTTGGTTTTCAAAAGCTATTCTTTTGGCTAATGGTGAGGCTTTGATGTGAATTTCTTCTGTTTTTTGTTCAGAAATGGGTTCCGAAATTCTCTCTTCTATCGGTTGTATGGCGATTGGTTTTTCCTCAGGAATCTTATCTTCTTTTGATGCTAAAGCAATTCCGCTCGGATTAATTAAAGCCATTATCGTTCCCACAGGCACTTTGGCACCTTCGGGAATCAGCAGTTCTCCGATGGTTCCTTCGTCAAAAACTTCGATTTCAATGAGTCCTTTTTGCGTTTCCACTTCGGCAATAATATCCCCGCGTTTGACCGTATCGCCTGGTTTTTTCTTCCATTCGATTAAAGTACCCGCTTCCATGTCAGCGCCCAGACTCGGCATTAGAAATTCAATCATGATGGATCATTTTTTTAACTGCATTTACAATATCGTTTTTTTGCGGAACCGCCGCTTCTTCCAGATGCAAAGGGTAGGGAATAGGGACTTCGACACCGCACAACCGTTGTATGGGCGCATCCAGATCATAAAAGGCCTTTTCCATAATGCGCGCACTGATTTCAGATGAAATACTTATCGAACGCCAGGCATCTTCCACAACAAGAACCCGATGCGTTTTGGCAACCGAAGCAAGAAATGTTTTTTCATCCAGGGGCCGTAAAATCCGCAAATCAATGACTTCTGCATCAATTCCAACAGTGGTCAATTCGGCTGCAGCCTCCAGACATTTATAAACACCCGTTCCGTAAGTAATAATCGAAAGGTCTTTTCCCGTTCTTAATACTTTGGCTTCGGTAATATTGACCGCACCTGAATTTTCTGGAATTTCTTTTTCCAAATTAAGCATGGAAGTGTATTCAAAAATAACCACCGGGTCCGGACTTTGAAGCGCGGTGAGCAACATCCCTCTGGCATCTTCATGCGTGCCCACCGACAAAACAATCAATCCGGGGACATGGGCATAAAAGGGTTCCCAACTATGGGAATGTTGTGCGGCCAGT
>NZ_DATDPV010000050.1:0-13054 GCF_035292545.1 Flavobacterium sp.
TGTGCTTTCGATTTGCATAGCGATTTTGGTTTTTGGTTAATAAAATTTTTCGAGGTTAGTTACCTTACTAAATATGCTTAACTGAGTTCTGTTTGTTCTGTTTTTGTTCTGTACGTAACTGTACGTACAGTACCTTCGCACGAGAAAAAAAAATCGGCTTATTAAAATTCAGGGGGTTGCCTCCCACCCCAATTAGTGAGCCTTACACCAATTAGTTGAAATTTTAATAAACCGAAGTTGTACACCTTGTGGTCTATTTATGTTTTTTGTTGTTTTTCTGCTGTTTCGTGCAATAAAAAACCACGAAGCTAATTGATGGCTTCGTGGTTAATACTTTGCGTTAAATCGTTTAAAAATGAATTATTGAATATTTGTAATTTATATGTTGTAATGGCTAAAATTAATCTCCCTCTCCTATTGTAGTGGAGTAGGAGGGAAGTTTTAACCAATGAAATCAAGCTCAACCCCTTTAAAATTGAGGTTTTCATAACATCAATTATAGGACAAAATATTATGATAGCAAAACAACTTGCTTTATCAATATCCTCTAAGTCTTTTCTGTAAATGGGCTTTTGAACAATCATGTGTTGAGTAATATTTTAATTGTATTTAGCGTTACAAATATTAAAATAATTAACTTTGTCCCATGTTTATATTATTGAAGTTTTAAACATCTTTAAATGTGTTGGGTTGTATTTAGCGATTATCCCACCAATCTAGGGCTAAAACCATGTTTTAGCCCTTACTTTTTACCCTGAATTGTTAATAAATGTGTCGATTGACCGAGTTCAAAACTTGTTTTGGCGACTTTTTTCGTTTGGGAATGATGAAAAACGGCTAAAATTTGCCCCTGAAATCATTCTTTTAATTGGATGTAAAAATTATATTTACAAAAAATTAAAACAAGGGAAGCCGAAAACTTAGAGTAGGCATAAAAAAATAATTATAAATTTTATGAAAAAAATTTTGTTCGCATTCGGTTGCGTAATCGCTTTTGGCTCTGCCATTAAAGCACAAGAGTCAAAAGGAGGGATAGTTGTTTACATCCCTAAAACAAATACTTGTTTTGAAGCAAGTTCAACAAGTATTTCAAAAGAAGGTAGTACGCTAAGCCTTACCATTAAAGATGCTATTCAAGTTGAACCAACGAAAGATAGAATTATGAGTGCAAGTGCTTGTAATAAGGGCGCAGTAATTGACGTGAAAGATGAAGGGGGCGGAAATCATACAATTAACTGTGATTCAAGTGTAGCTACAACTTGTTTTTGCACTGGAGCAAAATAAATCAATTATTAATCAATTTTAAAATAACTAAATTAAATGAAAAAAGTAATTCTTATGACTGGGTTTGTATTATCTGCTATTGCAGTTAATGCACAAACCAAAGAAGAAGTAGTAGTAGTACAAATACCATCTAAGGGAATAGCGCTGGAATGTCAGAGTGCCGAAATAACTAAAGAGGGCGCTACTCTAACTGGAGTAAAAGAGATTCCGTATACTAAACAGCAGGCTGTTTCCCACAACGTGCCAGGCATCCTCACCAATATTAACCATATTGGAGAATACTATTATATCCAATGTACGGCTGGACCTGGGTATTGCTTTACGTGGTATGCCAAATAATCTTTAACTTATTAATAATCTACCATAGTACTAATAACTATGGTAGATTTTTTTATAATTAATCTAACTAATTTACCCATGACAAGATACATATTACTTTCGCTATCCATTCTCTTTGCATCCATTTCTCATGCAATTGATAACCCAGTTTCTTATTACTTAGTTAAATACAAACTACCAATTAATGTAAATGTATTATCCGTATTTGGCGAAGACTGTTTAAATTGTTACTATGGCTTTTCTAACTTCATACAGAATGATAAAGAAATGAATAAAAAAGAACTAGTATTTATATTTCAAAAGAATGCTGAAAGCGAAATTGATAATATTTTTAAATACAGACTTAAGTTAAATAAAAATGACTATACTATCATAGTTGATAATGATTTTTATTCCAGTGTTAATAAGGAGGGGGTAACCGCATTAACCATAATTAAGGACAAAAATATAACTGAATACTATACAGCAAAAACCATCCATCAATTTAAGTCTATTACACCACCAATTCACTTAAAAGAAATTGATACGATTGATTTAAAGTCTAGGTTCGGAACAAAAAAACTAAGCCTAAATTTGTTAAATAAGTCTAAGGCACTTATTCAAAATCTATACACAAATGAAATTAACATATTCGATATAAATAAAAAGATAGTTACAAATACCCTATCACTTACTTATTTTAATGATAGGTATGATAGCCTATTAACACTATTAAATACCGATTCAATCAACTTGGCTTATAACCTAAAGAATTATAAGACAAACGAATTTTATAAAACCTTCCCAATCATATCAATAAAAAAAGTAACTTGTATAAATAATACCATCTACCTAGGTCTATGTGTCTATAATATGGTTTATGGTGAAAATGAAAATCATATAAATTATGAAGCAAAACAAGCATTGGTTAAACTAGATTCTAACCTAACCGTAAAACACATTTATAAGCTATTGGATAGCGTTCCATACGTAGGGAAATATGTAAGCCTTATGGATATAATCCCATTGAATAATGATAGCATTATTTTCTCTCTCTCCAGTGTAGAGAGAAAAGGGGATTCAATATGTGGCTTATACTCCTTAAAAAATAATACCATAGAACCACTAAATTGGAGTTATGAGCCATTTATGCCTAAGCTAGGCAGTCATGGCTATCCGACTTATTACCCATTTAGGGTTTACATAGATAAATCCCTAAAGGGATTTTTACACTCCAGTCCCTATATCTATAACCTGTCAACAAATGAAAAGAAGTTATTGCCTAACTTGGGCATAGACCCTCTTTCTTTTGATATATCCAGTAAGGATAAATACTTTTGGTTAAGTAAGGTCTTTAAGTATGATGATATGAATATGGTAATACTAAGCCTTACCAAGGGAAAACAAGTACTACTCCAGTATGATAATGAGATGAATAAATTGATAAATAAAACCGATATTTTTGAGGGATATTTTAAGGATGTATTTAATTTCGGCAACAGGGTATATGCCTTCGAAAACTATGCAGAAGGTAAGGATGTAGCAATCCTTCATATTTATAAATTGAAATAAAATCTAATTATGCTTATTAAGTAAAAAGCCCTGTGTAATTATACAGGGCTTTTTATAATAAATCTATCTTTCATGTAATAATTATTCGTTCTCATCAACAATAGATTCTACTATATCTAATGGCATTGCACGTAAATCCATTAAGTGCGTTTCCTCTTCTCCTTGTTCATTCTCTATTACTATGTATAACATATTTTCTTTTTTTGGTTGCAACACGTGTTGTGCAACTTTTGCCCCTCTGAAAATTTCATAAAGGCTTTCTTTTTTTGATGTTTTTGGTGCAGCTTCCTTTTTCGGTGCTGTTTTTGTTTCTGTTTTTGCCATTGTTATTTAGATTAAGTTATTTACATTTTATTGTCATTGCGATAGCGTGTATAACTATTGCACCGCTTAATATTTTTATACCTGTATCGATTAATTTTGCTGTTTCAGGTTGCAATTCAATTTTTACAGTAGGTAATTTTAATTGAGGTGTTTTTATTTTAATGGCAGGGACATTGAATTTATCTTTTCCACTTGCTACATCAACAAACTTATTGAGTGCAGAACCGTAATCGGGACTATCTGCTAAACGAACTGTAATTTTTCTTGACATAGTATGCTCCTATTAATGTTAATGCAACTCCGGTTATTATAATTACTTTTTTGTGTTGTTGGAAAAAGGTGTTTTTTTTTTAATCAATTCAATCTCGTTTGATTTAGGTAAATATTTAGCATATTTTTTATTTACATAGTTTCTAAATTCTGCTTTTGTCAGTATTCCGTCCTTATTCAAATCAAATATTGGATTTGCTTTCACCGCCCATGATGGAAATTTATAATCTTCATCTTTATACAATGCAAGCGGAAAGAATACGGCTAAATAAACATCGGATACATCTTTAAATTTTTTAGCATACGGTTTTAAATATTTATATACATAATCCAATTGCTTCACATTGCTCATCGTACGTAAATCTGCGGTTGTAGTACCTAATCCTTTTGCGGTTGCTTCCATGAATTGAATTAAACCCGATGCGCTCGATGTTGGATTTTTAATGTCCGCCCGTAAACCGCTTTCATTGTTCATTACAATCATTAAATAATGCGGAACAGTATCTAGTTTATTGCTAATATCAATGACCTTTTCACCGAATTTTTTTTGATTCGTCTTTACTTTTTCAATAAATGGCAATAGCTTGTAATCCATTTTAAAATCTGTATTTAATCCCTTTACGTGCAAGACCGAAATTTACCGCTGCTACTTCATCGCTATCTAATTTCTGCATAAATCCGCTTAAATTTTTTTCTATATCTGCATCCCAAAAATTACTGCTATCTAATGGCATACCAAAGGCTTTAATCAGTTCAAAAACATCCCTATCATTATTCATTTGTGCGAATACCTGATAAACCGCCATTTCATCAATGTTCCAAAGATTAAGCGCATTATATAATTTAGTTGCCAATAGCTTGTAATTTGTTTTTGTAAGCGATGCGGGTTTATTGGTAGCTTGTATGTCCGATTCAACGTCTTGTATCAATTCACGCCCCTCTTTTCTCAATCTTCTGCGCTCCCGCCCTTTATTTATTTGAACGACTGCAAATATTCCACCAGTAACTAAAGCAACTGCGGTAAGGGCTTTCGCCCATGCTGGAAATGCTTCAAATTTCGTTTTCATTTTAATTTGCAGCTTGTCATTTTTATTACGCTTTCAAAACCTTCAATCACTTTATTTTTTTTGGATGCTTCTATTTTTGCATCGGAGTACGATTTTTCAAAAAAATCTATTATATCACCTAGATTATCAATTGAGCGCATTTGATTTACGGCTTCTATTGGCGTGTTTTTATTGAAAGCATTATTTACGCCCGAAATTATTAAACTCTTCGTTATAGCTCCTACATTGCAACGATATACATCGTAATATTTTTTAATCACATCAAACATTTGTGAAATAGTTGTACAAGTGAATAATTCCGATTTAAACAATTGCAACTTTATTGAATTACTCATTGCTTTCCTCCTCTTCTTCTACAAGTCCAAATTCATCAATGATTAATTCAGCAACATCAGGGCGCAAACTTTCTATCTGTTTAAGTGTTGCATTAAAATTATCCTCCTCCATTTCATCCAGTTCATCATACAAACGATTCATCACGTCTTCGTTGTTTACATCAATGGACATAATAATTTCTTGCAATGTTGGCTTCTTTGGTTGTTGTCTTTGCCTTTGGTTGCGGACAATGATAGGCTGCTTTTTTTGCTGATGGTGAAAACGTTTTTCCGCTAATGCGACTTTTTGTTTTTCCAATTCAAAATACTGGTCGGCAATAGGTGCAAGTACGGGGGCAATTTCCTTCAGCCAACCTCCTATCCCATTCATTCCATTGTCGGCTAATGGTTGTTTTTCTTCCATTTCCGAAAGTTCCGATTCCAATTCCAATAGTTCATCCGCTTGTTGTTTAACCTTGTCTTTCAATACGGAATTTTCCATTTCCAAACGGCTCAATTGTTCAATGCGTGTAAGAGCCTGTTCTAATGATAAAATTTCCTCACGTTTAATTTGTTCTTTTGATATTGGAATAATGGCATGTTCTTGAGGCTTTATAGGCTCTTGCAATGTTTCATCGGATACCTTTCCTTTTTTGATTAGAAACATATCGGGTTTGGCTTTAGAGCCGTATGAATAGGTACAGTAAATACGGTAATACCCATCGGGTAAAACCCTTAATCGTTTTTGTATCTCATTAAATTTGTTCTGTATTTTTTGTGCGGGTTGGTTGTAAGATACGATTCTTTCGCCCTCTGCGCTATCCATTGCAACGTGTTTATAACCTACGTCTAAAAGTTCGTCTTTGAACTTTTGGTTAAATTCTGAAATGTTTTGTTTCATTTTGCTTCGCTGGTTTAATTTTTGTTTTTGATTTTTATCGTGCAGTTTTATCAATGGTTTTATTAATCAATACATATCCGACATTGATAATCGGATACGTGTAATTACAATCTATTTTTTTTGTGTCAGGAGGATGCAAAAATGATTGGTTGTCTATATCGCAATAGAATTGCTCTCTCCATGTATTAGTTAATGGTATTCCTTGGTTTTCCCCATACGGTAGAAAGTCCTGTTGTACTCCATCAAAATTAATTTTTCTTAAAACATTTTGATTAGGGGCATTATTTTGAGTACCGTATCCTGATGGGTTTGGTTCTTCCGTTGTTTTATCATCCAATTTCGATACGGATAAACTCCATTTACTAAAATCTAACAATCTCCATACGTCCACATGGACATCGGTTTTATGTACTTGGTAAGTATCGTATTTTGTGGAGGGAACAGTAGGGGAAGCCCATTCATTGCCATCCCAAACATTCATTTGAAAGCTGCTGCGGATAGTATATAAATATCTTTGTCCGAAACTGGTAAATGTTAAATGATGCACATTATTTCGCAATGATTCTAAAAAGTCAACGGCTGCGCCTAATTCATCTTTCCTATCCATAAAATGAGAATAGTGAAAATCCGTGATTACAATATAATTGTTTTTAGGAACGGGTATCCTACTGCTTCCAGTAGCACCGATTACCCACGTTTTATATTGTGCATCTCCTTTTTCAATCAGGTCAATTAAATTTTGTGTAATCATTTTAAATATAATGAAGTTGTAATACGCCTGTTAATCCACTAGTAGTTTGTAATTGAAAAGCCAACACGTCTTTTCCTGTCAATGGCTGCATATATGGGAAGTATTGGGATTTGATGCTTTGCGAATTGTCAGGGGAATGTAATTTTACGCTGCCGTTATCAATAATTTTATTGTTGTTGATTGCCATTGTAAACGTGTCCATTGCATTCCCAGTAGGTGTAAACATTAATCCTAAAAATAAAGTCGCATCCCCAGGGATTTCAATATTATTGATTGTAAAACTCCCTGCCGATGCAACAAAAGGAATACCTGTAACCCTCGGCTGTTCCCTTATTAATTGCCTCGATTGCGATTGAGTTAATCCACTGGCAGCACCCGGATATTGTGGTGTACCTACCGCTGATTTTCCTACTGTTGAATTTCGTTGAGCGTGTATAATGTTTTTGATGCTTCCTGTTCTACGTGGTGGATTCATCCATACTCTTTTATTTATTCTCATTGTAAAAATTTTTATGGTTTGAAAAAAAAGCCGAATAAAATCGGCTTTTTTCGGCATCAGCCTTGTTGCTGTTTATTTTCCGCGAAGCAGCCACAGCAGGGGCATATTTTTAGAAAGTTCCTTTAGGAGCAAGTAATGTTCCAACTCCTCCCGCATGGCAACCTATAAATATGTTTTTAACTTCCGCACCAGTAACCATATTTAATGATGCAGTAAATCTCACCAAAGGTTGAATGGTAATATCAGTTTCCAAATGAAATACGTTGTTATCTGTACTCCATGCTTTACGGTTAAATTCCGCTTGCATATTGGTTAAAGATAAATCCTTTATTACCCGATTGTTATCATTGTTCCAAGTCAATTGAGATAAATATTGACCTGACAATGCAGCTTGTTCAAATGTTTGAATATTGGTAATATTTCCACCCATTTGAGTTGCAACGGTAAACCAAATACGTTTGATAACCATTGATTCACCTACTTGCAAACGATTCTCTTGAATATTTGCAAATGGGAATTGGCGGGTGCTAACATTTTGAAAAAATTTCAATGTTGTTCCTGGAGCATACGGCAAATAATCGAATATCTCGAAGGTTGTAAGCTGTTGGTTTTTAATTCCAGAATTTCCGAATTTATCAGCAGTAGCAACCATTTTACGAATGGCATTGCTTGCAGTTGAAAATTGTTTTTTAACTACTGAGCGAGGGCGAGGTATAGACAGTCTTCTCATTATATTTTATTATTAAAGTGAATTTTTTTATTATTTATTTTTATTGCTTGCATTGCTTAGTACCTTGATGTATTAACGTACGCTGGATAAATACTATCATCTGCTAAAAATTCCTCGGACATTTCATCTTCATCATCTTCATCCATAAATTCATCGTCCTCGGACATCTCATCATCTTCATCCAAATAATAAAAATTACCATCAGCGGCTAAAAACATTGGATTGCCTGCTTCATCTAAATATTCAGGTTCTTCATCCATTGCATCTTCATCCGCCCAGTCCCCATCTTCTCCCATTGCTTGCATATCTTTTGCAAACGAATATCCCCAAGCAGAAGCAATGCCGACACTCATATTCGGCATTTTCAAAACAGTACCGGTAAGGAAAGAACCACCAAGCAAAGTTGCGTGTTTAGCCCATTTCGGCAGACCTTGCAACATCGGTTCAATGGATGCGACACCATAACCAGCTATTGCACCGCTTAACATTGCCTTACCAGTTTGTTGTGCGGTAGCAGGACTAAACATTTCGGATAGCATACCTTTTGAACGTGAGCGTGTTCTACGTCTGCGTGCGGTTGTACGTGTTCCGCTAACTCTGCGAGATAAACCGCTTTCGCTCATGCTTCTTTTGCGTGTTCTGCGTTTTTTTTTTGTTGCCATTTTATATAAGTATTTAAAGATTCCCAATTGATTAAGCTGTTTTACGTGTTGCCATATAAATTGCACCCGCTGTTAGCAGCACAGCCCCACCTATTACAACAGGATTTTTATAAAATGGGGTTTCTGCTCCTCCTCCTTCGGGTGTTTCTTCTTCCCCTCCCTTACCTGTAAACTTGCTTATTAATCCACCGCCCACGTCTTTAACTTTCCCCCAATCAATCCCTCCACCGCCTCCAGTAGCTTTAGCCATTTTAGCCTCTCCTTTGGCTTTTCTCAAAGCTGCTTTGCTTTCGGCTTTCAATCTTTTGCTTTCTGTTTTTTGTTTTCTGCGTTCAACCTTTGCCTCTTTCTTTTGGACTTTTGCCTCTTTTTTGCGTTTCCTTCTTTCTTTGCGGTCGGCACGTGAAGCCAAAAACATGGGTTCGGATAAAGTTCGTTGTTGCACTTCTGGTTGATACGGTGCAAGTGTTTTCATAAATACCGCCCATTGTTTGTCAGGCATGGAATCGAATTTGTCCTCACGGATATAAACGCCTCCTGTTTCAGCTTCAAAATCAGGAACGAAAATATAAGGATTGCTTGTAATACTTTGAGCTGGTTCGCTCAATGATGGATAACGTCTTTTATGTGAGGATACTCCAGGACTTCTATAATAACCGCTTACGGACACTTTGCCGCGCCTTCTATTTTCCGCTAATTGTAAATACATATTAGAATATATTAAATTTTCTTAATATGCTTCGCGGGCAATTAGGATACTAAAATAAAAACAAAGAAATCAATTAAGCAAATTTATTTTTATGCGTCCCAATTTTTCCAACGTACAGGGATTTTTTGTGTCAATGGATAGTAACGTTCTACATTATATCGTTTGTTTGTCAAATCCAATACAATGCGCTTTCCATTCCATTCTATCATAGTATAGATATGTACAGGGCATTTTTTAGAGCGACCTGCCAAAATAATATTGATGTTGTCCCAACCTTGTGCAATCATTAGTGTAATGGTTGCAATCGTGAAACAGTCGCAATCACCTTTGCCCGAATTTCCATGAAAATTGTTTTCGAGTAATGTAGGTAAGGTCTGCAATAATTCTTTTTGCGATGGGTCATTTTTATATTTCACCCTATCCATTAACCAGTTAAATAATTGTTCGGGATTTTTAAATTCTGGACAATCGTTTATTGCATAATCAATCCCGTCAATTATCTGTATTTTAATGTGTTTTAACGTATCATTAATATCCTTGTATTGTTTTAGAAGTACAGCCATTTATCTGAAAATTGAGTTTATGAAGTCATTTAAAATATTTTTTGCATCCATCATTTTATTGATATTGATGTGAATATGATAAACATTAACCTTTGCTCGCTTCGCTGTTTTTACTTTTAATTTTTTTTTACGCTCTTTTTTTGTCGGCAACTCATCAATGAATTTATTTAATTCATCGTATTGCTTTTTCATCTGCTGAAATTTCTGTGTATCCCCTCCCCTATCAGGATGCAATTGTTTTGCAAGTAATTTATATTGCTTGCGTATGCTATCCTTTGTATATGGAGGCTCAAAAAACATATCATTAGCAAATATAAATTAATCCGTATAATTTAAAATAGATGTTTGCGTTTGATATGTTTTCATTTCATTTCATTTCGTATGTATTAGTTGTGTTTAAAACATTTGCACTATCTATTGTTTCTCCATCACGTATAAAAAATTTATCACGTATCAAATTTTCATAATCTTTTTCACTCATAAATATTTTTACACATCTTTCACCTGTATATAAATTGCATTCCACAATATTATCAGGCATTTTTTTTATTACATCTATTTGTATCATGGCTATAAGGTTAAAATAAATTTCTATATTTTTTGTTCTTTTAATAATGAATAATAAGTGTTCCCTGTGGTTTCTTCATAAACTGAATTTTCATTGCCAGCAATCATGTAACGTGCATCCTCTTCTTCGATTTTAAAATAGGTTGTTTCTTGGTCGTTGAAACAAACACATTTCCAAATATTATTTAATTTGTAATGCCTTATTCCGATTATCTGTATCATTTTACAAGGTTTTAAAAAGTTCAAGTCTTACTTTATTCTCCGGTGTGTATTTCAAACGTGGTTCGATTTTTATATCCTTTCCCCTTTGAATGTATGCCACAGGTATATCGTAATCCTGTACGCTCGTATCCTTTTTTATTGATACAGTCATATAAATCGTTGCAATGTTATACGTATCGTTATCCCTGTTTTTTCCAATCAATAAAATCAATTTTGAAAATCCCATTTGTTCATCATCACGATATTTTTTTACTCCAGTTGAATAGTCTGGATTCCAATCGTATGAGAAATGCGTACTTTCATTTCCATCTCGATAATTGAATTTCAATTTGAATCTTGACCATTTAGGCTTTTGACTTTTCCTGTACAATGCAGGGTTGAAATTTTGTCTTAATGCAGTTTGAAATAAATTCGTTGCATCTACTTTCGTGTTTCTTGTGCTTTCGATTTGCATAGCGATTTTGGTTTTTGGTTAATAAAATTTTTCGAGGTTAGTTACCTTACTAAATATGCTTAACTGAGTTCTGTTTGTTCTGTTTTTGTTCTGTACGTAACTGTACGTACTGTACCTTCGCACGAGCAAAAAAAAATTGGCTTATTAAAATTTAGGGGGTTGTTTCCCATGCCAATCGGTTAGCCTTTTACCGATTAGTTTTAAATTTTAATAAGCCAAAGTTGTACACCTTTTAACTTATTTTATATGTTAGTTGTTTTTACTCTGTTTCGTAAAATAAAAAAACACGAGGCTAATTGATAGCATCGTGTTTAATATCATTCGTTAAATCGTTAAAAAATAAATTACTAAATTTATATGTTGTTATGATTGAAATTAATTCCCTTCTCTCTTTGTAGTGGAGTAGGAGGGAAGTTTTAACCAATGAAATCAAGCTAACCCCCTTTAAAATGGGGCTTTTCATAACGTCAATTATAGGACAAAGTATTTTGATAAAGAAACAAGTTCTTTTGTCAATATCCTGTAAGCCTTTATGATAATTGGGGTTTTGAACTTTCACGTGTTGATTAATATTTGTATTCGATTTAGCATTACAAATATTAAAAAAACTATCTTTGTCCCATCTTTGCATAAGATAAGTTTTTAACATCATTACAAGTGTTGGGTTCGATTTAGCAATTATCCCACCAATCAAGGGCTAAAACCACGTTTTAGCCCTTACTTTTTACCCTGAATTGTTAATAAATGTGTCGGTTAACCGAGTTCAAAACTTGTTTTGGCGACTTTTTTCGCTTGTGAATGATGAAAAACGGTTAAGATTTACCCTTGAAATCATTCTTTTAATTAGATGTAAAAATTATATTTACAAAAAATTAAAAAAGGGGAAGCTGAAAACCTTAGAGTAAGCATAAAAAATTAATTATAAATTTTATGAAAAAAATTTTGTTCGCATTCGGTTGCGTAATCGCTTTTGGCTCTGCCATTAAAGCACAAGAAGGAAAGACAATTGTTTACATTCCAAAACTAAATACTTGTTTTGAAGCGGCAGCGATTAGTACCTCAATTGAAGGTAATATCTTGACATTAAAAATGGAAGAAGCTGTAAAGGTAGAACCAACAAAAGAAAGAATAATGAGTGCTAGTATGTGTCAAAAGGGTGCTGTTATTGATGTTAAAAACGCAAGCGGTACGTATTCTGTAAGCTGTGATTCTAGTGTCGCAACAACTTGTTTGTGCGTTGGTAAATAATAATTTTAAAACTCAAAAAAATGAAAAAGACAATTTTAGTAGGTTTATTTGCAGTAGTCGCAACGTTTAGTAAAGCTCAATCAGTCCAAAACGTGTATGTTAATATTCCTGATAAAAAAATAACGTTAAATGCAAAATATGCTGAATTTTCAAACGAAGGGGCGAAACTTTCGGGCGTAACTGAAGTAAAATATACGGAAAACAAGGAGGCTGTACAAGTGTTAGGGATTTTAAGTAACTTTAATAAATACGGAGAAACGTACGTAATACAATGTACTGCGGGTCCAGGATATTGTTTCATTTGGTACAAATAACAAAGATTAAATCTGCCACAATTATTGTGGCAGATTTTTTTTAACTCTTAAAACTTAAAAGTATATGCACAAAAAAATCATTTTTACTTCGTTGTTATTTATTATAAGTATCCTTGCTTCCGCGAAACCACTTTCGTATTATCTGCTTAAATATAATCTTCCTGCAAATGTAAATGTGCTTTCTGTTTTAGAGCAGGATTGTGTTAATTGCCATTATGGGTTTTCATCATTCCTAAAGCAACATAAGGGCGAATTCGATAAAGAGAATTTTGTTTTTCTATTTCA
>NZ_DATDPV010000051.1:0-18032 GCF_035292545.1 Flavobacterium sp.
AATTCCAGTTGTCATCATATTTAGTGACCGTTATTCCGTTTGTACCTTGATAATCCGGACCTGTATATGACCCTCTACTTATAGTTGGCGTGTAAATCCCGTTGTTTGCCACCCCAATAAATTCAGCGGTTAGTGGCTGTAGTGTAGTGTTATCAAATGCATTTGGACCTCGGATGATATATCCTTTGGTGCCAACCATATTTTCATTTGCATTTTCCCAATTTCCAAATCCGTTATTGGAATTTGCAATGGTGGTATTCCATTTATAAATCAATCCTGATGAGGTTCCGGGAGAAACTCCCGATACATGAAAATTAGCAACCGGTGAAGACCAATATACATAATCATATTTTCGAATTGATGCTGTACGTTTCATTGAAAGGGACCCCACGTCCGTATAACCATCTTCAGTTTGAACTAATGAACCATTGTTTAGTATATTAAAAGTGCCATTATTAGTCACCATTTTATTTACCTGTGCATAATCATTAGAGAAGATGGTCAGCGTTTTTCCTGTATTAACGGTTAAATTTCCGGCTGCAATTATATCATTGGACACATTGGTATCAAAATTATTATTCAATATTAAATTATAAAAAGTTTCCGTTCCTTCCGGAGTAACATTATTTATTATTTGAGGTGCACTCCCTTCAAAATATACCGTTCCTAATCCTTCTGCAAAACCAACATTCCCACCATCATTTGTCCAGTTACCATATAGATTTAGTCTGCTCAAAGCATTGCTCATGGTTAAAGAACTGCTGTTTTCAATAGTTATATTATTAGAAAAGGCGCCTATCGGAAATTTTGGAGGCGAAGCACCAATTACGGGTTGATTCGTAACACTTGGAATAATGACATCATCGGTTGGTTTTGGAACTGCCAAACCTTCCCAATTGCTGCATTTAAACCAATCGTTATCTGTACCGCCTGTCCAGGTTCCTTCCGGATTCCCTGAATTAATTACAAATGGTTTCCCTACAGCATTGTCATTGGCAGCAGCACTAAAATTTTCAGTAATATTAAGACAATTGTCATTTGCAGGTGCACTCCAGTTACCTAGAATTATTAAAGCTCCCAATAACTGGCTTTTTGAGCCGGTATGCAATGCACTGTTTTTATAATACCTAACACCCGTAAGCGTTAAAGATTCTATATTAAAACATTCTATGTCATCCGGCAATCTTGATTCTCTTGTTGAACCGCCACCAGTTCCTGCCGACACAGCAGACGTGATTGACACCCAAGCCCTTCCATTAGTCAGGCCATAAAGAATTCGACCATTGAAAGTATTATATCTATCGACTGAAGTGGTTCCAAAAGGAGTAAAAGCACCCTGCATAATGTATATCTGGTCCGGGTCGCTGGATGAAATATTACAGGGGTACAATCCTCCAGTGGCTGTAAGGTCTGGGGAAGCAATATTATCAATACTTATTTCATATGCAAATGATCCCGATGTTTTAAAACTTAAAACAGAACCTGCACTTATATTGCCCGGTCCATTCCACAGGAAAGTTAAAGTTCCCGGATCTTCATAAGGAGCATTACCTGAGCCATACCAACGGTCTGTTCTTACATTAGCCGCGGCACCAGATTCGTAACGTGAATTTACTACCAGAAATTCGGTATTGGGTGTAATATCAACTAAAGTGGCAATATAAAATTTATCGTCAGATCCATTAGTCCCACAACCGGCACCAGTACCTACTTTTGAATCATATCCTACAAATATCAAATCACCAGGTTTGAAGATGGTCTGAGCCGGAATAACATCAGAAGCTGCTGCTTTTATATCAAAATTATATATCCCTTCATTACCATCATTGCTTCCTATGATTATTGTATTTACAAAGGTGGCTTCAACGGCACTATTAAAAATTACTGTGAAAGTAGTGAAACCGCCAGGAGGTATCGTTGTTAAAACAGGTTGAGAAATTGTGAATTCCAGAGGAAGCGAAACGTCTGACAAAGTAATTGGAGTCGCCTCCAATACCAAATCTAAATTCCCCGTGTTTTGTATTGTGTATGTTCTGGATCCATTTGTCAAGGTTGCAATTGTTCCAAATCGGGTATGATCTCCCGTAATTGGTGTAATGTCACCGTCTGTAATCGAAATGGTATTTCCCGTTACATTGATTTCCGGACCTGAATAAATAATCGTTTTTATATTTCCTGCAGCAGTTCCGGTTACTGAGCCACTTGGCGACAATGTAGCCGTTAAATTAGTTGACGAAGCTATACTTCCCATGAATGTATTTCCGCCAATCGCTAAAACTGCAACATTTGCAACTAATAAATACTTTCTTGCTGCTACCAAACCCGTCTGACCAGCCATCGTGAAATTCATAGTAGCTGCCAAATCGATGCCAATGCCCGAAACAGAAACTTCTCCTCCGTTGACTGCACCGTTTCCGTCTGTATCATAAAATATTCTAAAGTTAGATAAGTCTGCTATTGTTGCAGTTCCTGTTTCGGTAATGATAACCGACGTAAAGTCATAATTGATGGTACAAGAATTTGGGGTTACATCAAAACCAAATAACACGACATCATTTGTATTTGCATAAATGTTTCCTGCTGCCGGGCTACCGGTATTAGTCAATAGCAATGATCCATTAGATACAACTTGCAATGTAAACGCACTTGTTTCCGCAGCAAGATTATATGCAATTACACGAATATAATAGGTTAGCCCGCTAGTAAAAGCTGCGGTAACTGTTTCTGGTGTACTTGTTGTATGGGCAATAGATCCACCTATACCCGATGTTGGACAAGAAGTAGTAAACACATCAAAATCAACATTTCCCGTAAAACCATTTAATGTAATCGTATGCATTCCTGAGCAAC
Organism: Flavobacterium sp.; assembly: GCF_035292545.1. Taxonomy (GTDB): domain Bacteria; phylum Bacteroidota; class Bacteroidia; order Flavobacteriales; family Flavobacteriaceae; genus Flavobacterium. Next base: position 2,851 of record NZ_DATDPV010000051.1, read on the forward strand.
TGGGTGTAAAAGAATACCAAACATCATTTTTAGTTACAGCATAAGTAAGCCCCGACGTTGGCGTTGCTCCAGATAAATTACCTGCAATTGCAGCAGTGTTGACTGTCAACAAAGTAGCGTCGGAGCATAAATCATTTAGAAGTGGAGCCGTTCCTGTTCCTTGTATTGAAAAATTATATGGATTTTCATTACTATCATCGTTTGCAATTGATATCATTGCGGTTTTTAACCCAACAGTACTTGGATTAAAAGTAACTTGAAAATCAGTTGAACCGGAAGCCGTAATAGGAGTTGTTGGAAAGGCTGTTATAGTAAAATCAGTAGCATTTGCGCCTGCTATTATCACATAAGGGCTTGCGTCTGTCAAGTTAAGATCTACAACACCAGTGTTTTGAATGGTAAATGTTTTTATCACCGATCCGGAAGTGATGTCAGTTGAACCAAAATCAGTAGCATCTGCCAACGTCGGTGTAGCATCACCATTTGCAATAGAATTACTGTTTCCGGTAATGTTTATTTCTGCTGTTGTAGATGGAGTACAATTCACATTTATATCATCTAAAGCTAAGTTTCCCGCTGATTTTGTGTAAGTAAATCTGAAACTTTGAATGTTTGCAGGTAAAGTTGGAATACTTGAAAAATTATATAGTTTAGTAGTTCCTGTTGTTGGCAGATTTGCAATATTATCAACCGTTACCCATATAGTTCCATTAAAACCCTCTATCAATAATGAAGAAGCTGCATTAGTCGAATTCCCTACCATCCAGAAAGACAACTCTACAGCATTAGAAAAAGTTGCTGTTTCTACAACATCGTTAGTATCATCGAATTTAATTGAAGGTGATGAAGCTCCAAAATTTCCTACCGAAGTATATGTTGCGTCAATAGATGTAAAAGTCCAACCGCTAGGCTGAGTAATTCCAGCAATAAAACCCTCACTCAAACAAGGCCCTGACGCAATCGTTATCACCAAAGTTTCAGTATCAGTTCCTTCGATATTTAATGCAGAAATAGTTACGTTGAAAGTTCCGGAAACTGACGGTGTTCCAGAAATAACACCAGTAAGCGTATCAATGGATAATCCTGACGGCAATCCTGTTGCATTATAACTTGTGGGGCTGTTAGATGCTGTAATGCTGTAGGTTAAAGCAGTTCCCTGACTTCCAGAGGCTGTCAAATCGCTGGTAATTATGGGCGCATCAATACCGGTTCCCTGAATCGAGAAATTATATAGGCTTTCGTCTGAATCATTATTAGCAATAGAAATTACAGCCGTTCTTACACCTGCTCCACTGGGATTAAAAGTAACCTCAAAAGTAGTGGATTCGGTAGCCGGAATGGCGTTTGAAGGAGTAACCGTTAAAGCAAAGTCAGAAGCGTGAATACCTGATATTACTACATAAGGAATCGCGTCGGTCAAATCAAGCAGTGCTGTTCCTGTATTTTGAATTGTAAAAGTCTTAGCAATTGTTCCTGAGGATAAACCAGCAGAACCTAAATCGGTATTATCATCAATAATTGGAGATATATCCTCATCGGTTATGGTTGTGGCATTTCCCTGAAGGTTTATTTCGGGAGATGGTACTGCCACTGTAAAACCGCCGGTCACGCTTACATCATCGATACCAATACCTTGAGAATTACCTCCTCCTGTATTAATATTCCATCTCAAATAAATATCACTATTTGTTATGATATTTAATCCTGTAATATTAAAAGCAGCTACATTGACTGTTAAACCTGGACCAAAGTTATACGCACTAGTTCCTGTCGGCAAAGAAGCGGCGGCAACATCTCCTCCAGTAACAGCTGTCCAGGAAGTACCATTTAATGAGTAAAAAAACTGTACCGAAGCGGTGGCATTATTAATTCTATATCTTTCAAGATTATAGGAAACGGTAAGTTGTGTTAAATTAGAGGCATTCGTGTTTTTATAATATGCCATTATACTATTTGGGCTATCATAACTTCCTGAAGTCATCACTCCTACTGCTCTTTCTGTTGTGGAAATCCCCCAATTATATCTTCCTCCCGTCGCTGGTGATCCAGAGGAGGCTTGAATATTAACAGCTATAAAATTTCCTGATGCTGCCCAAGTGGGAGCTGAAGCCCCAGCTGCTGAAATCTTCCAGTTAGCCGGTAATGCAGCCGTACTAGTTGCTCCCATACTATCAAAATTTTGAGTGACAGGAGTTGTGTTAGGAATAAGAATTTGCCCCCAACCCGTCACCGAAAACAACATCATTAACAATAGTAATCTTATCTTCATATCAATCCTGAATTATTTGATAAATAGCAAACTAACTTTAACTATTTTGGGTTTTAAAAACAAAATGCCTATAAATTTATAGTATATTCTTTCAGTTCAAAGTAGAATTTACTTACTTAATATTAACAAATCGATGAATTGTTTATTTTGTCCGATTAAGTACAAATTGTCCGACTAAACACAAAATTGTCCGATTAAATGCAAGGTTTCCCTTCTAAAACGAATCCCCAATGTTTCAATTTATTTTTCAATCTTTCCCGCAAAAGTATATTGCTTCCTGAATTTTTTTGTTACCGAATGATTAACAAATCAACACCATAGACAATCACAATAAAACGGTCAAAGGATTTAAAAACAATATTATTCAGTTCATGTTTTTTTATCCAAAACATTTTTAAAAAACTGTATTTTTGCTTTCTGCGGATAACCGTTTTATTTTATGCAAAACGAGAAGACCTTTACTTTTGAAGAGATTAAAAAAAAGCTGGAGCATTATTGTGCGTATCAGGAGCGTTGTCACAATGAAGTAGTCCAGAAACTAAAAACAATGACCATTTCCGAAACGGTGAGCGATACGGTAATCGTACATTTAATTGAGAATAAATATCTCAACGAGGAACGTTTTGCCTGCAGTTTTGCCAGAGGAAAACACCGCATCAAACATTGGGGAAAAATCAGGATTGTCAATGAATTGAAATTTCGAAAAATCTCGCAATACAACATCAATACCGCTTTAAAAGAAATCACTCTCGAGGAATATTCAGCTAGTTTTCATTCACTTGCCGAAAAACAATGGGAAACCATAAAAGAAAGAAGTCTTCCCAAAAAGAAAAAGAAGTTTTGTGATTTCTTACTTCGCAAAGGATTTGAAAGCCATTTGATTTATGATAAAGTAAACGAATTAGCCCGATAGCATCTCCATCGCTTCCCGCAACATACCCATTGATAACCGCAACAAATTGCAAATTAAAATCATTCTGTTTTTAGATTTACTTAATACTACGTTTATAAAAATGGACGCTTTGTGTCTTTACAAATCAAAAAAAAATTACAAAAACTTTTAAAAAAATATCAATATTAAAAAATTCCTGTCTTACAAGTTTGTGTTACTTTCTTTGCGACCCTTAAAATGAGTATGATACCTTCCGCGCATTTCCTCCACCACCAACTGTTATTAAAAAGCAAAATCTTGCCTTTTGTCGTTTTTTTTTATTGCCTTTTACTGGGTTTTTTACCATATAAACAACGAAAACGTTTTCGTAGTATTTACCGTTCGTCGATGTTTTTTGCTTTTAATCGATGATAATTGCGCTTCGTCGAAAACTTTGAAAATTTCTCGAATTTTAACACAGCTACCCTTTGTATGTGTCTAATTTCGCGCCTTGAAAAAAATGCCATGCATACATAATATAAAAATAATTAAGGTACGGTTTTCCCGTAAAAATTGTTAAAGTTTATAAAACTCAAAACTGGTTTTTCGGAACCTTTTATCTCGATAGCTTTTTTAAAGAAAATCACTCGAAGTCACAAAAATAAAAAATGGATAAAATACTACACTTGTTTTCAAATAACAGAACGATTTTTATATTACTATTAATTCTATCAAATAGTTCTTTTACTCTTTGCGCACAAACCACCAATACTTTCACGGCAATCAATTCAAATTGGAATACTGCAGCAAACTGGTCGCTTAATCATATACCAACATCTGCTGAAGATGCAGTGATTCCTTTGGGCAAAACGGTAAATATAGATGTAAGTTCAGCAGCCAACAGCATCTCTATTTCAGGGATTTTGAAACTTAATGATCAAAAAACACTTACGATAGGCCATAATTTTACAGTGAATTTAGGGGGTGCTTTTTATATGCCAGGAGGTCAAGATGTAGCGACACTTGTTGTTTATGGTAATTTTTATAATTATGGCGTTTCCTCTTTTTGGAAGAGCAATGTCATTATTTGTGGCGACTTAATTACTCCTTCAACATCCTCATTGCAAAATAGCGGAATTGTTGTAGTAGGAGGTAATATAATTGGTGATTTTTCTCTTACAGGCAGTGCGGGTAATATCTATGCATTGAATCCTAATGCTACAGTATCAATCACGCCAAGTTCGGTTGACAGCACTGTTATTCCAGGCGCTGATGTGCCAGCTTCCGAAGGGGCAGCATTAATTACTTTAATTAATCAGGCAATTTATTCAGGGAGCTGTCCTTTTACCGTTTCCGATGTAATGGACGTTACAGCTTGTGCCGGGAGTAATGCAATATTTACAGTATCTACTTCAGGTGCATCACCACAATACCAATGGCAAGTAAAAACTAACGCAAACAATGACTGGAATAATTTAGTAAATAATGCAGTTTATTCAGGTGTTTTCACAGCAACGCTTACCATTACAAGTGTAGATGCTTTGATGAACGGGTATAAATATAGAGCATTGATAACCTCATCTTCTTGTGTATCAAGTGGGAACAATGGTAAATTAATTTTAACTGCTGGCCCTCCTGCACCTATCGTTGGGCTAATAACACAGCCTACTTGTACTGTAACAACCGGAAGTGTGGTCTTGAGCGGTTTGCCTCTGTCTGGTATTTTGAATCCTGGAAATATTTCTTATTCAGGAACATCATGTACAGTTTCAGGGTTAGTTCCGGGAACTTATAATTTTACGATAACTACCAATTCTTGCAATTCAGTTGGATCGGCAGCTGTTGTTATTGTTCCATTGGCAACAACTACCTGGAATGGTTCTTCTTGGAGTAATGGGCTTCCGTCTAGTGATAAAAACATTGTTTTTAATGGGGATTACACATCTTTTTCCGACATTACTGCCTGTAGTTGTACCGTAAATCCCGGAACGAATGTTATTGTTAATTCTGGTAATACTTTAATAATGTCTAATGCTATTACGGTTGCAGGCGGAACGATTACTTTAGAAAATAACGCCAGTTTGATTCAGACAAACGATGCGTCAATAAACACTGGAAACATTACCGTAAAAAGAAAATCAGCTCCGATGAAGTTATACGATTATACGTATTGGTCATCGCCTGTTCAAAACTGGAAATTAAATCAATTGTCGCCAAATACCGGCTATTATTACAGCTTTGATCCTTTAACAAACAATTGGGCGGGCACTAACGGTGGTAATCAGGTCATGACTGCAGGGAAAGGATATATCATTAGAGCACCACAAGGATGGAGCACCACAAATGCTACGTTAGGGGTATATAATGGAAATTTTATTGGAGTTCCTAACACCGGAATCATTCCAATTACCATTCAAAAAGGTGCCGGTACTTTCAACCTAATAGGAAATCCATATCCTTCAGCAATTGATATCGATTTATTTCTTTCTGATCCGGCTAATTCCAATATCATAAACGGAACTGTATACATATGGACTCATAACACTGCGATAAGCAGCACCATCCCAGGGAATGCAACTTACAATTATACGAGTGATGATTATGCAAAATACAATTTAACCGGTGGGGTAAAAACAGCATTGACTTCAATTACCGGCTTAGTAACTCCGAATGGTAAAATTGCTTCAGGGCAAGGTTTCTTTATTGAAGCCAACTCTGCTTTGGCCAACGGAACCTATACCGCAAGTTTCAAAAACAGCATGAGAATTGCTGGTAACAACAATCAGTTTTTCAGAACCGCTACTGCTCCACAGTCTGCAACGAACACCATCGAAAAAAACCGTATTTGGTTAAATATATCAAACCCGCAAGGTGCTTATAACGAAACCCTTTTAGGCTATGTAACGGGTGCGACAAATGGATTTGATAACCTGCATGACGGAAAAACTTTCCCTGCAGGAAATGTACTCTCTTTGTATTCAGTTGTAGGAACGGATAATTATTCTATTCAGGGAAGAGCATTGCCTTTCAACGCAAGTGAAATTATCCCTATGGGCTACAGCACTACCTTATCGGGGACCTTTACTATTGCGATTGAAAATCTGGATGGTTTTTTTATAGATCAAAATGTATATTTATTGGATAAATCAAACAATACGACCCACAATCTGAAAACATCAGCCTATAGTTTCACAACGGCTACAGGAACCTTCAATAACCGTTTCGAACTGAGATTTACAACTGCAACTCTTGGTAACGAAAATCCAGTATTGAATGAAAATACGGTTACCATTTATCCAAATGACAAACAAATCAATATCAAATCAACGTTGACAATGGAATCCGTTATCGTTTATGACATTTTAGGAAGACAGCTATTCAATGCCAATAAAATCAATGCAATGAATTTTCAAACCACCGATTTAACGGCAACCAATCAAGTGTTGATTGTTAAAGTAAAGTTCGCTGATAATTACGAAGTGTCTAAAAAAGTAATGATCAATTAAAGATTATCTTCAATTTAAAAAACCCGCTTTCAAATGATGACAGCGGGTTTTTTTATGGTTTCGAAAGTAAAATACTCACCGCATTTCCTCCAAAACCTACGGCATTAATCAATACTTTATTAATTTGTTTTACTGGTTTTTGCGCTTCCGCAAAAGGCACTCCGCTGAACTGCTGATGCTGCATCATCAAAATGGCCATTTCAATATTCAGCATTCCGGAAGCTCCGAAAGTATGGCCTATTTTCCATTTGTTCGTGGTTAGTAACGGAAGGTTTTCGCCAAATACTTTCTGAATCGCTTTATATTCGGTTAAATCTCCGGTTTTTGTTCCCGGTGCGTGCATTACAATCACATCAACTTCAGAAATATCCGTATTTTGCAAGGCCATTTTCATTGATTTTTGGAAACATTCCGCTTCGGCAGAAATAGAAATGTTGTGCTCTAAAATTTCTGTTGCATAACCAATCCCTTCGATATAAGCGAGTGCGTTTTCTGACTTTCCAATTTCGAGACAACAGACTGCAGCCCCTTCACCCAAAATCATTGAGTTTTGCTTTTTGTCTAAATCGAATGCCCGACAAGGATATTCCTGGTTTTTTTTTGCATAAATTTTCAAAGCCTGCATTTGAGCAATCGTGAAAGGCGTTAATGGCGCTTCGCTCCCTCCAACCAGAAACTTATCGGCCATTCCCGCACGAAGCCAGGCCACACCATTTAACAGTGCATGCAAGGCTGTTGAACACGTGATAGAATGCGATATTTCCGGTCCCTCGTTTTGTAAATCATGTGCAACCCATGAGGAAATATTGCCCAATGTTGTTGTCGGGGAAGCCAAAGTTTGCGCTTTTCCAGTATTTAAAAACTCTTGAAAATGATTTTCAAACAATTCGGTGGCACCGCGGGACGACCCAATATTAATTCCAAAATTATCTTCTTTTTTCCAGCCTGCTTTTTGCACCGCCTTACGTGAGGCTGCGATGGCAAATAAAACCGAATGATCCAAAGATTTATATTTGTTATCAAATTGTTTTAGGTTTTCGATTTCTTTTTTAGATTCCGAATCTAAAACAGCCGCAAAAGCTTTTTGAACGCCAAATTCCTTCTCAACGAAACAATGTTCATTAGTGAGATAATGCGCCCAAATACTTTTAGGATTATTTCCTAATGGAGAAACAGAAGCAATGGCGGTTATGGAGATGGTTTTGGACAAAGTATTATTTTCTAAATAGGGTTTGAATGCTGATTCCGTAAATCACTATAGATTTCATGAGTCTTTTACTATCAGTATTTGCCACAAAATTAAACTATTTCTAACGCCTTTTCAACTACGTGATATACTTTTTCGAGCTGCTTTGTTGTAATAATATAAGGCGGTAAAATATATACAATATTACCTACAGGACGTAAAATAACGCCGTTTTCAATAAAAAAATCGTAAAGTTTATTACGCAAAGTTCCATAGTAACTGGCGGAACTTTCGGTTTTTATTTCCAATGCAAAAATAACCCCGAGCACTCGTGCCGTTTTTACTTTTGGATGCGATTCTATTTGTTTTTGAAAAGCGAGATGACTTTGATTGACTCTTAAAATATTGGCCTGCATGGCATCGGTTTGCAACAATTCTAAACTTGCCAAAGCTGCGGCACATCCTGTTGGATTGGCGGTAAAAGTATGTCCGTGGAACAAGGCTTTATTAATATCGTCACTATAAAAAGCATCGAACAAGTCTTGTGTAAATGTTGTAATCGCCATCGGAATGGTTCCGCCGGTCAACGCTTTCGACAGGCAAATCATATCAGGTTGCGTTTGCAGATAATCGCAGGCAAAGTTTTTCCCGGTTTTTCCAAAACCTGTCATGACCTCGTCGGCAATCGTAAGAACTTTATTTTCCTGACATATTTTTATAAGTTCGTCTAATGCTTCCGGCTCAAACATGACCATTCCGGCTGCACCTTGTACCAAAGGCTCAAAGATAAATCCGGCAACATTATTGTTTTTTATCGCTTCCTGTAAAGCGATGTAACTCATTTCTTCCTGACCTTTTACAGGAACCGGAATACGCACCACATCGATAAACATGCCTTGAAAAGCTTGGGTGTAAAATGAAATCCCACTAGCTGCCATCGCCGCAAAAGTATCACCGTGAAAGGCATTTTCGAAAGCAACTATTGTTGTTCGCTTTTCTCCTTTGTTGAAAAAATATTGTAAAGCAACTTTGATGGCCACTTCCACTGCCGTAGAACCATTATCGGAAAAGAAGATTTTCTTTTGATTGTTGGGCAGAATCTCCATTAGTTTTTCTGATAAAACAATCGCGGGTTCATGAGTAAAACCTCCAAATAAAACGTGTTCTAATGTTGTTAACTGTTTGTAAATCGCATCCGCAATAAAGGTATTGCTGTGCCCGAATGGATTAACCCACCAGGATGCAATTGCATCAATATATTCTTTGTTGTTTTCGTCCCAAAGCAATGCCTCTTTACCTCTTGCAATAGCAATTGGAGGTGCTGCGGTTTTATGTTGGGTATACGGATGCCAAAGATATTGGCGGTCTCTTTCGGTTAGGTTCATGCTCTAATTTTATAAATTTAACAGATTTTCCCGAAACAAATCGGCATATTCTGCAATTACATTTTGATCAAAATAGGGTTCTTCTTCAATTCTTCCGATGCATTTTATTCCTGTTTTATGCAGAATAATTTGTTCGGAAGATTTGTTTTCATTGCCATTAAAAATGATTCCCACAATGTTTATTTTTCTGTTTTGCAAAGCTTCAATAGTCAATAACGTATGATTGATGCTTCCTAAATAATGGCGGGAAACCACGATTACCTTATAATCGGGTTGTATTAAATCGATGACGCAAGCTGTGTCATTTAACGGAACAAAAACACCTCCGGCGCCTTCAATCACAAGATGATTTTTGGTTTTTGGTTCTTTTATTTTTTTTATATCGACAGTAATTCCATCTAATTCTGCGGCCAGATGCGGACTGGCCGGCGTTTGCAATTGATAACTGTTCGGATAAATTACCGTCTTTTCGTTTGATATAAATGATTTGATTTTATGACTGTCGGAAGCAGTTAAATCGCCCGCTTGGATGGGTTTCCAATAATCGGCTTCTAATGCTTCTGTGATGATGGCAGAAGCTATGGTTTTACCGACGTCGGTTCCAATTCCTGTGATGAAGATTTTCATTTTTTTATTTTAAAATACAAAAGTACTCAACAAACTTAATACTTCCGAAATTTCTTCTTTCGAATTGAACTAAAACAAAAAAGCTACCCAAAAGCCGCTTTGTATTTATTCCTCCTTAAGTTCATCGAGTACGCTCCTGATTTCTTTAGCATACTTGCCATAAAAATTATTAACCCACCATTCGGTAACGGTTGCTATACATAAAATTATTCCGACAAAAATACCTATTAACAAACCCACAAAGAAGTCGGCTGACTTTTCATGTACAAGAGCAGTCAATTCGTCAATACTGTAATTATTCAGGAAAATCATTCCCACAAAAACCAATACAAAGGGCACTAAAGAATATGTAAAGGATTTATACAATTCCATATTCAGCCGAATATCAAAATAGGTATCGTACAAATTGTCTTTCGTATTCGCTTCCACTTTGTTTAATCGCTTGTAAAACCAATACAGTTTGATTAAGAAGTAACCGCAAATCACCAAAAAAAGCATAAAAAGTCCGTAATATGCTGTTCGTAAAAACGGCGAGAAATTGCATATCATCGGGATAAATCCTAAAAAAAGGATAGAAAAAATTTGGTAGACCAATTCGTTTTTCAAATTTTTTCTGATTTTATCCAAAGGCATATTTGCCGATTGCAATTTTTGCAAATGTGTGGGAAGTATGACATGGTCCGACTTGTCATTATTCCATGCTGATTGTATGTCGTTAAAATCCATATTGTTGCTTTTCGATGATTTCTTTTAATTTATTTTTGGTTCTGTTGAGTTTTACCCGTGCATTTCCTTCGCTGATTCCCATGTTTTTTCCAATCTCTCTATGGGAGTATCCTTCGAGATGGTAAAAAACCAAGGCTTTTTCGATTTTATCCAATTGATTTACGGCAGTATAAAATTGATTGATCTGGAGTTCTTTTATATGGGAATCGTCCTCTTCCTCTTTAATATTATCCGTTGTGAACGAAGAAACCTGCACTTTTCTCTTCTCCTTTTTAAAGAAAACAATGGCGGTGTTCACCGCTACCCGATACATCCAAGTGGAGAATTGGCTTTCATTCCTAAAAGAATCATACGACTTCCAGAGTTGGCACACAATTTCTTGAAATAAATCCTGTTGGTCGTCAGGGTTATCCATATACATTTTGGATACCTTATGCAAGATTCCTTTATGACTTTGTATTCGGTTTAAAAATTCTTGCTCTTTTTCTTTCAAAACGTATTAGTTCATTACCGGTTTTACAGTATAACCTGCTTTTCTTAATAAATTAATCAATCCTTGTTCACCAGCCAAATGTGCCGAACCAACTGCAAAAAATACACCTTCCTTTTTCATTAATTCGGGCATTTTTTTTAACCAATTTGCATTTCTTTCGTCAAGCAAACATTTTTTGGCACTTGCATCCATTACTTTTTCATCTGTAACATCCTGGTATATTGCTAACAAATTTTCATTAACATAGTTTTGTACCAACTTTTGCGTTTCCTCCGTATTGATGTATTTGAAATACTCCATCATTTGTGCATCTGAATACGATTTGTTTAGAAAATCCATTTGTGCTTGTACCGTTTCCAAACCAATTATAATTTTTTTATCTTCTTTCGCTTGAGTGGCCAATTCCATTTCATATGCCTTCAGGTTTTCACAACCAAAAGATTTAACCTGCAATAAACTCATTACTGTTATTATGCTATAATTATCAACTTGACTCACCTTAATTCCAGCCTGTTTTTGCAAAATGCTTTCTAATTCAGCTAGTTGCTCAGCCGATAATTTTTTGCTTAACAAATCCGTTCCCATTGCCGCTTTTTGCATATAAGCCATTTCATTTGGATCGGTTATGTTGATTTCCAAAGCCAATTTACTGGTTTTTGCAAAAGCCTCTTTTACTTTTGGACGAAGAACAAAATCCTTTTCGCAAATCATGTGGACGGTTCCAAATAAATAAGACGGTTTTGTTACTCCGTTTCCTGAAACTTCCCACAATAAGGAGTTTTCGATTTGTTTAGTTTGTGCATTAGATGTGAATCCCAATACTAACGCAATAACTACGATTGCTGATTTAAATAGATTTTTCATTTTTGTTGTTTCTGTTTTCATATTTGTTTCGTTAATTTGATTATGACACGTAAGTAATCAAATAACCAAAACGTTACAAAAAATTATATTTTTTTACAAAAACGAGTAAATACAACGCATCACAGCTGAAATTTCTTCGGTTGAATTATAACTATGTAAGCAGAAACGAAGGCGTTCCTGTCCTTCGGGGACCGTTGGAGAAAGTATTGCTTTGACATCAAAACCTTTTTCCTGCAATTGATTTGCTATGGTTTTTACATTTTCGTTTCCGGGAATGACGGCAGATTGTATGGCTGATTTGCTTCGTACAAACAAGGGTTTCAAGCCCAATAAGTTTTTTTCCTGATTGAAGTGAATGATATTTTCCCGAAGCTGTGTTATGGTTTGCTGCTCCTTTTCTAAATGTTGGTAGGCAATTAATATCGTGGCGACTGAATGTGGCGACAAACCTGTCGTGTAAATAAAGCTTCTGGCAAAATTTACGAGATAGTTTTTCAATTCGGAAGATCCTAAAATTGCGGCGCCATGACAACCCAACCCTTTTCCGAAAGTCATGATTCGGGCGAATACTTTGTGATGCAAGTTTAAGTATTGGATTAAACCTTCGCCTTTTTCTCCGAAAACGCCCAAAGCATGCGCTTCGTCAATCACTAAATGGCAATTGTGTTTTTCGGAAAGAGTCACTAATTCTTCGAGATTTGGACTGTCGCCGTCCATTGAAAAAATGCTTTCGGTGACAATATAGATTTCTTTTATGACATCTGACTGTGCTTGCAGCAATCGTCTTTCTAGGTCTTCGAAATCGTTGTGTTGGAATTTATGCGCTTTTGCATTCGATAGTTGGATTCCGTCGCGAATGGAAGCATGACTTAATTCGTCATACAAAATCAAATCACCCCTTTGCGGAACGGCACTAAAAAATCCCACATTGGCATCATAACCCGAATTGAAAATCAGTGCGCTTTCGGATTCGTGAAATTTTGCGATAAAAGTCTCGGCTTCGGGATAGACTTTGTGATTTCCGGATAGCAATCGGGAACCTGTAGCACCATTTTGAATGATTTTATTATCAATTAGATATTGATGCGTTTCATTGAAAATGGCTGCCGATTTCGAAAAACCCAAATAATCATTGGAAGCGAAATCAATCCGGGAATTGGGTTCCGTCAATGTTCGCAACGAATTGTTTTGGATTCGTTGTTCTAATTTATGGAATAATGCTTTAGGAAATCGTTTCATAGTTTACAAAAGTAAGCAACTTTATTTTGTTCTAATTGATATAAAATTATCGTTATTTGATTTTTAATTATTGTTATTCGATAATTTTTATATATTTGCCTTAATTAATAAATCAAAATATTATGAGAAAATTATATTTACTAAAAGCTATTGTTGATTTTGTTTGGATAATATCATTAATAACCATTCCCTTTTTGCTTTTTTTTATTGGATTTTTATTAATCAGCGATGAATCATTTGATTTTCCAATAAAAATGAATGGCATTGAAATTACTGTTCTTGATTTAAACGCAAAAGTGGTTTTATTTTTTGGTGCTTTATCTTATTTAGCATTAATATATAGTTTATATTTTATGAAAAAATTACTTAGTTTATTCCAATCGAGAATAATTTTTGATGAGAAAGTAATCAAATATTTTAATAAAATCGGGAATCTATTTATTATTTCTGCCTTTTTAGCTGGAGTTCCTACATTCATTTACAAAATTATAACTCGTGAAATTGGACTTGAGATTGGTTATAATCCATTCTTATATCTGGTTTCACTTGGCTTGTTTTTTATGGTATTAAGTGAAGTTTTTAAAATGGCCAAAACAATGAAAGATGAAAATGAATTAACCGTATAACCATGCCAATCATAATCAACTTAGATGTAATGCTTGCCAAACGAAAGATGCGTTCCAATGAATTAGCGGAACAAATGGGCATCACAACGGCTAATCTTTCTATCCTGAAAACTGGGAAAGCTAAAGCAATTCGGTTTTCGACTTTGGAAGCGATTTGTGACATTTTAGAGTGTCAGCCAGGAGACATAATGGAATATGTAAAAGAATAAATTACAAATCCTTCTTTTACATAATGAGTATGGAAATAAAAAAAGCCTAACAATAATGTTAGGCTTTCCTTTTTTATATTCGAATTATTTTAGTCGGCTAAAATAATTACTTTATTGTCTTTCATTTCAATTGTTCCGGAAGTAATGGCAAGGGTGTAAAGTTGGTCATTTACCTTTGCGAATTTACCAGCTACTTCTTTTCCAAATTTAAAACTAGGGGCTGCAATTTTTACAATTCCTTTTCCTAAAATAGAAACAATTGGTGCGTGATGATTCAATATTTGAAAGCTTCCGTCAATTCCGGGTAAGGTAACCGAAGTTACTTCTCCTTTGAATAAGGTTGCTTCTGGTGATACTATTTCTAAAATCATTTTTTTTGCTTTACGCTTTAAGCTTTAGGCTTTAAGCAATTAAATTAAGCTTCCGCCAACATTTTTTCTCCAGCTTCAATCGCATCTTCGATAGTACCTTTCAAGTTGAAAGCTGCTTCTGGCAAGTGATCTAATTCTCCATCAATAATCATGTTGAATCCTTTGATGGTATCTTTAATATCAACCAAAACTCCTTTCAAACCTGTAAACTGTTCCGCTACGTGGAATGGCTGAGATAAGAAACGTTGTACACGACGTGCTCTTGAAACCGATAATTTATCTTCTTCAGATAATTCTTCCATACCTAGAATCGCGATAATATCTTGCAATTGTTTGTATTTTTGAAGAATCTCTTTTACTCTTTGTGCACAGTCATAATGCTCATCCCCTAAAATTTGTGGCGTCAAAATTCTTGAAGTTGAATCCAATGGATCAACCGCAGGATAAATACCTAATTCTGCAATTTTACGAGACAATACTGTTGTTGCATCTAAGTGAGCAAAAGTTGTTGCCGGTGCCGGGTCAGTTAAATCATCCGCAGGAACGTAAACCGCCTGTACCGATGTAATAGATCCTTTATTTGTTGAAGTAATACGCTCTTGCATCGCTCCCATTTCAGTAGCCAATGTTGGTTGGTACCCTACTGCTGATGGCATACGACCTAAAAGTGCAGAAACTTCTGAACCTGCTTGTGTAAAACGGAAGATGTTATCAACGAAGAACAATACGTCTTTTCCTTGATCTGTTCCTGCTCCATCACGGAAATATTCCGCAATAGATAATCCAGAAAGTGCCACACGTGCACGAGCT
>NZ_DATDPV010000052.1:0-9723 GCF_035292545.1 Flavobacterium sp.
GATTGTGGGTCAAAAGCACATGATCGAACGATTATTAATCGGACTTTTAGGCCAGGGTCATATTTTATTGGAAGGCGTTCCCGGTTTGGCAAAAACATTAGCCATTAACACGCTTTCGCAAGCGGTTCACGGTTCTTTCAGCCGAATTCAGTTTACACCTGATTTATTGCCTGCGGATGTGGTCGGAACCATGATTTACAACATCAAACAAAATGAATTTTCTATAAAAAAAGGACCGATTTTCGCCAATTTCATTTTAGCAGATGAGATCAATCGTGCACCGGCAAAAGTACAGTCGGCTTTGTTGGAAGCGATGCAGGAAAAACAGGTGACTATCGGCGACACGACTTTCAAATTAGAAAGACCGTTTTTAGTTTTGGCTACTCAAAATCCAATCGAACAAGAAGGAACCTATGCTTTGCCAGAAGCACAAGTCGACCGTTTCATGCTAAAAACCGTGATCGATTATCCAAAAATGGATGAAGAACGCATGGTAATCCGTCAAAACCTAAAAGGCGCTTACGAAAAAGTAAATCCGGTAGTTTCTGTGGAGCAAATCATACGGGCGCAGGAAGCCGTTCGTGAAGTATACATGGATGAAAAAATCGAAAAATACATTCTTGATATTGTTTTCGCCACCCGTTATCCGGAGAAATATAAATTAGCCGATTTGAAACCATTAATCAGTTTTGGAGCGTCGCCGCGTGGAAGTATCAATTTAGCTAATGCCGCTAAGTGTTATGCGTTCATCAAACGTCGTGGGTATGTGATTCCGGAAGATGTTCGTGCCGTAGTTCATGATGTATTGCGTCACAGAATTGGAATTACCTATGAAGCCGAAGCCGAAAACATTACTTCTGTTGATATTATCAATAAAATCGTTAACGAAATCGAAGTTCCATAAAAATTGGTTTACTGTTTAAAGTTTCAAATCATTGAATGTGAACTTGAAACCGAAAACTTTTGGACTTGAAACAATTAAAAATGGATACAAAGGAATTACTCAAAAAAGTACGAAAAATAGAAATCAAAACCCGAAGATTGAGCGATCACATCTTTTCGGGCGAATACCATACGTCTTTCAAAGGCCGTGGAATGACGTTCAGCGAAGTGCGTCCCTATCAATTTGGTGACGATATTCGGTCTATTGATTGGAATGTAACCGCACGCTATAACGAAGCACACGTTAAAGTTTTTGAAGAAGAACGCGAACTGACCATGATGTTAATGGTCGATATCAGCGGTTCGGAAAGTTTTGGTTCTAAAAACCAATTCAAAAAAGATATCGTGACCGAAATTGCCGCAACAATGGCTTTTTCCGCCACACAAAACAACGATAAGATTGGTTTGATTTTATTTTCGGATCAAATCGAATTGTATATCCCGCCAAAAAAAGGAAAATCGCACGTACTGAGAATTATCCGCGAACTCATCGAATTTCAGCCTAAAAGCTACAAAACCGATGTGGCTCAAGCCTTGAAATTTTTATCAGGAACGCAGAAAAAGAAGGCGATTGTGTTCATTATTTCTGATTTTATGACGGAAGAATATGAGCAAACTTTAAAAATAGCTTCCAAAAAACACGATATTACCGGAATTCGGGTTTACGATATTCGCGAAGAAAAAATGCCGGATTTAGGAATGGTTTCCATGTTAGACGCAGAAACCGGCGAAACACAATTGGTGAATACCGGTTCTAAATCAGTCCGAATGGAATATGAAAAACACTATCATGATAAAGTGAAATACTTCAAGGAAACTTTCAGAAAATCGGGTTCAGGTGTTGTAGATACCAGAGTTGACGAAAGTTATGTGACTAAATTATTAAGTTATTTTAAATCCAGAGGATAAAAAGGCAGTCAAATAAAAAATGAAAAACAAATTCTATATATATGTACTGATTCTAATTTCTACCACCATTTTTGCGCAGCAAAAGCGAGTAGAAACCAGCATCGATACCACAAAAAATAAAATTGGAGCGCAATTTAATTTAACGCTGAAAACCAATGTTGATACCTTGTCGAATGTGGTTTTCCCAAGTTCAGAAACTTTCGGAAAACTGGAAGTGATTCGTTCGTATGTTGTCGATACCATCAAAAAAGGCGACCGGTATGAATTGATAAAAAAATACGGATTAACCCAATTTGACTCCGGAAAGTATACCATTCCGAGTTTGCGGGTAATCATCAACAACAAATCGTTTTTAACGGACAGTATTTCGGTAGAAGTTGCCAATGTTACTGTTGATACGTTAAAACAGAAAATGTTCGACATCAAGCCGATTGCGGAAGCACCTTCGGATCATAGCGGAATATGGAAATATCTATTGATTCTCTTGTTGATTTTGGGAATCGGCGCATTAGTTTATTTTTTAATTAAAAAATACCAAAAGAAAAAAATTGATCAGGAAATCTTTAAAACGCCAATACAAAAAGCGACTACCTTATTGCAAAGTTTAGAGAAGAAAGAGCTTTGGCAAAAAGGGGAAATTAAAACCTATTATAGTGAACTGACCGATATTGCCAGAAATTATATCGAAGAAGCGATTGAAATCCCGGCAATGGAAAGCACGACTTCGGAACTGATTTTAGGACTTCGTGCGGTTTCCATAAAAAAGAAAATGACGCTTTCACAAGACACGCTGGAAAATCTGGAAAAGGTTTTGAAACATGCCGATTTAGTGAAATTTGCCAAATCAAAACCATTGGACTTTGAAATTGCAGAAGACAGAAATAAGATCGAAAAAGCGATTCTGACTTTAGATAAATCTATCCCGGTTGCTGTAGAAATAGAAGCGGATGCCATATTGAATGAAGCCCAGAAGCAAAAACAAGCCGAGCTTTTATTGAATAAACAACGCAATAAGAGAATTGTCTTGGCTTTAGCTGTGGTTGTTTTTCTACTTTTCGCAACTTCTGCCTATTTTGTAATTACAAAAGGATTTGACTATGTAAAAGACACCATTCTAGGACATCCAACCAAAGAATTAGTTGAGGGCGAATGGGTTTTTAGTGAATATGGGAATCCAAGTGTCGCTGTAGAAACGCCTAAAGTTTTAAAACGAATTGATATAAGTAAATCGCTGCCTAAAGACGGCATGGCATTGATAAAAGAAATGCAATCCTTTGCTTATGGAAGTATTTTAGACAATTTTTACCTGATGGTTTCTACAATAAAATACAAACAGGAAGGCGAAATCGATTTATCAAAATCATTAGAAGGATCTTTGCAGGCATTAGAAGCTCAAGGGGCACAAAATATGATTATTAAACAGGAAGATTTTGAGACTAAAGAAGGCATTAAAGGGCTCAAAGGATATGGAACATTTTCAAAAATTGATGCGCTACAAAAAAGAAGCACCAAGCTGTATTATGAAATTTTAGTATTCAGCCAGGAAGGCGGATTGCAACAAATTATTATTTTTCACGAAGAAGGCGATAAATATGCAGAACAAATTTCGGAACGCATGTTAAACTCTGTCGAACTTAAAAAAGCTACTGAATAATGACAAATGTAACCTTTTTAAATCCCGGGTTTTTCTGGTTGTTCCTTTTGCTGCCACTAGTAATTGGTTGGCAAATCTGGAAACGAAACGAGCAAACAGCCACTTTAAAAATAAGTTCGCTGCAAGGTTTCAAAGCATCGAAATCATTTTTGGCTAAGTTAAAGCCGTTTCTATTCGTGTTGCGATTATTGGCTTTAAGCTCTTTAATTGTGGCGATGGCCAGACCAAGAACGGTTGATGTAAGCAGTAAAACCAAAACCACGAAAGGAATCGATATCGTTATGGCGATTGACGTTTCCGGAAGTATGCTGGCAAAAGATTTGAAACCCAACCGAATGGAAGGACTAAAAGTGGTTGCCGAAAGTTTTGTCGAAGCAAGACCCAATGACCGTATCGGATTAGTGGTTTACGCTTCTGAAGCCTATACCAAAACGCCTGTGACGAGCGATAAAGCCGTAGTTTTGGATGCTATAAAAAGTATAAAATACGATAATGTTTTGCAGGATGGAACCGGAATCGGAATGGGTTTGGCCACCGCCGTGAACCGTTTGAAAGACAGTAAAGCCAAAAGCAAAATCATAATTTTGATGACCGATGGGGTGAATAATTCCGGATTTATTGAACCTGAAACCGCTTCTGATATTGCCAAAGAATACGGGATTAAAGTGTATACAATAGGAATAGGAACCAACGGAATGGCGGAATTTCCGTATGCAATTGCTCCGAATGGACAGTTTCTGTTCAAAATGATGCAAGTGGAAATCGACGAAAAATTAATGAAGTCGATTGCAAAAAACACAGGAGGAAAATATTTCAGGGCTACAAGCAATAAGAAGTTAGAAACCATTTACGACGAAATCAACAAACTGGAAACCACCGAAATCGAAGAATTGAAATTTTATGATTTTGACGAGAAATTCCGACCCTTTGCACTTTTTGCGGGATTGTTGTTGTTGATAGAAATTGGATTACGAAACACGATTTTTAGAAGTTTTATTTAGAATAGTATGTACGAATTAGACGAAAAAAAATATTTATATCTTTTGTTTCTGATACCGATTTTGGTGTTGCTATTCCTATACAATCAATATTGGAAAAGAAAAAAACAACGCGAATTCGGTGATTTGGAATTGGTAAAAAAACTAAGTCCGGAGAAATCGGTGTTCAAGCCTGTTTTGAAGTTCTCCGTATTACTTTTGGCTTTAGCCTGTTTCATCATTGCATTGGTAAATCCAAAAATAGGAACCAAAACAGAAACCGTAAAACGCGAAGGAATCGATGTGGTTTTTGCGGTCGACGTTTCCAAAAGTATGCTTTGTGAAGATGTGGCGCCAAGTCGTTTAGAAAAAAGCAAACAAATTGTTTCACAAATCATCAATCAGTTGGCTGGCGACAGAATTGGAATTGTAGCCTATGCGGGAAGCGCTTTCCCGGTTTTGCCAATTACCACTGATTATAGTGTGGCGAAGATGTTTTTGCAAAGTATGAATCCGGGAATGGTTTCTTCACAGGGAACTTCACTGGATGAAGCGATAAAGTTGTCGTCGACTTATTTTGAAGGAGACAAACAAACTAATAAATTATTGATTCTGATTTCTGACGGGGAAGACCATTCCGAAGGCGCGAATGAAGCAGCCGAAGAAGCCAATAAAGCAGGGTTGAAAATCATCACCGTTGGTATCGGAACAGAGAAAGGCGGACCTATTCCACTGAAAGAGAACGGTCGCGTGGAAAGTTTTAAAAGAGACCAAAACGATGAGGTGGTAATCACCAAATTAAACCAGGAAAGTTTACAGGAAATTGCAAAAAACACCAAAGGCGGTTACGTCAACGGAAACAATACCAAAGAAGTGTTGGAATATGTAAAAAACGCCTTGGACAATATTGAAAAAACAGAATTTGAAACGGAACAATTCACGGATTTCAATTCGCAATTTCAATGGTTTTTAGGAATTGGTTTTGTTCTGTTATTTTTGGATGTTTTCTTTTTGGAAAGAAAAACAAAATGGGTGAAGAAGTTGAATTTATTTAATGAAAAAGAATAATGAAGCATTTGATTTTATATAGTTTACTTTTTCTTTCTTTTGCCATTTCGGCTCAGGAGAAAGATGCTAATTTGCCTAAAGCCAACGAAGAATTCACAGCAAAAAAATTCACGGATGCCGAAGCCAATTACCGAATTTCAGAATCGAATCATCCAAAAAAAGCGATCACTTCCTATAATTTAGGGAATGCCATTTATAAACAAAATCAACCTGGTGAGGCAAGGTTTTCTTATGAAAAAGCCATTAAAAATGCAGCAGTAAGACCGGAAAAACACAAAGCATTTCACAATTTAGGAAATGTTTACATGAAAGAGAAAAATTATACTGCCGCTGTTGAAGCGTATAAAAATGCATTACGAAACAATCCGGCTGATGAAGAAAGCAGGTATAATTATGCTTTGGCTAAAAAAATGCTGAAAGACAATCCGCCAAAAAAGGATGACAAGAAAGACGACAAAAAAGATAAAAAGGACGACAAGAAAGACGATAAGAAAAAGGACAACGACAAGGATAAAAAAGACGACAAAGATAAAGATAAGAAAGACGACAAGAAAGATGGTGACGAGGATAAAAATGATGAAAAAAAGAACGAAGAGGGTAAGCCAAAACCTGAACAGGGCGGGATTTCTAAACAACGACTGGAAAATCTGCTGGATGCTGTAAATAACGAAGAAAAGAAAGTTCAGGACAAAGTAAATGCCAAAAAAGTAAAAGGCAAACCTGTACAAACGGAGAAAGATTGGTAAAAATCGGTCAGCCGATTAAACACATAAATGATTTAAACAAAAAATGAAAAAGTATATTTTTCTATTATTACTAAGTTTTCAGGGGATTTTGGCGCAAGTGCAATTTGAAGCCAAAGTCAGCAAACAAACCCTTGGCATGAATGAACGCCTTCGCATCGATTTTTCGATGAATGACGATGGCGATAACTTTGTGCCGCCTAATTTCGATGGCTTCAAAGTGATTGCCGGGCCAAGCCAGCAAGTAAGCCAATCTTGGGTAAATGGAAGAAGTTCGTTCAACAAAACGTATTCTTATTTTTTGATTCCAACGCAAAGAGGGTCGCTTGTTATCAGACAGGCATCGATTGAAATAAACGGTCAGATTTATAAAACATCGCCAATACGAATTAATGTCACGGCAGCTGTTGAGCAGCCAAGAGACCCAAATGACACGCAGGTTTCAGCCGATGACGAGTTGCATCTGGTAGTTGATATTTCTAAAGAAAATCCATATATAAACGAACCCATAACGGTAGTTTACAAACTGTATTTCAGCAATAATATTGGGATTACCAATTCCCGGGAACTTGGGAAACCAAAATACAATGATTTTTGGAGTCAAAATATTGACATCAAACAATTTGTTGTTGAACATGGAAAATACAAGGGCGAAAATTACCGCTTTGTAGTTTTGAAAAAAGTGGTTTTATATCCACAAAAATCAGGAAAATTAGTAATTGAACCGCTTTCATTGGATATTGATGTGCAGTTGCCAACCAACAGAAGAACGGTTTTCGGACAAATGGTTTTAGCCGAAGGGAACAAACGGGTTTCTGCCGGAGCCAGGACCATCAACGTAAAAGCACTTCCTGAAGCCGGAAAACCAGAAGATTTTTCAGGTGCTGTTGGACAATTTGATTTTAAAGTAACGCCTTCGAAAACCAATTTAAAATCAGGAGAAAGCCTAGATTTGAATGTTAGTGTGAGCGGAAAAGGAAATTTAAAACTGTTTACATTGCCAAAACCAGTCGTGCCAAGCGCACTCGAAATGTACGATCCGGTACATAACGAGCAAGTGAGCACACCACTTTCAGGAATGACGGGAAGAATGTCGGATAAATACACGATTATCCCACAATACAAAGGGAAATATCCCATCAAACCCATGCAGTTTTCCTATTTTGATTTAGCGTCTAAAAGCTATAAAACCATTACTTCTCCGGAAATTATGGTCAATGTTTTGGAAGGTCCTACAGCTTCGGAAGGAACTGTGGCAGGGAATTCAGGAGTGGATAAAAAAGCAATTTCAAGTACGGATCAATTCAAGTTTATCAAGCTAAAAACGAATCTGACTTCGGTGAATAAAAAAGATTTCTTTGGATCAACTTTGTTTTATTCCTTGACGTTTTTACCGTTTTTGTGTATTCCATTCATCATCCTTTTCAAAAAGAAGAAAGAAGCCATTGATGGTGATTTGGTTGGAAACAGAATCAAATTGTCCAATAAACTGGCGAAGAAATATTTATCGGAAGCCAAAAAAGAAATCGGAAACAAAGAGCCGTTTTATATTGCATTGGAAAAAGCCTTGCACAATTTCCTGAAAGCGAAACTAAACATCGAAACTTCGGAAATGAGTAAAGATAAAATCAGCGAAATATTGTTGTCCAGAAACGCCCAAACGGAAACAGTTGCAGCATTTATCAATCTTACCGAAAACTGTGAATTTGCCCGTTATGCGCCATCGTCAACCGTTGCCATTCAGCAGGATTATGATAAAGCCGTTGCGATTATTTCGGAATTAGAAAAACAGATCTAACAATCGATAGTGCTTAATTATCCATTGGTAATTCAAACAAAAATGAAAAACATACTTTATATATTATTACTGACAACACAGGTTTTCTTTGCCCAAAACGGCTTTGAAAAAGGGAATGCGTTGTATCAAAAAGGGAATTATCAGGAAGCTATAATGGCTTATGAAACTGTGTTGAAAACCAAAAAACAATCGGCGGAATTGTATTTCAATCTGGGAAATTCCTATTATAAACTGAACAAAGTAGCCCCGGCGATTTACAATTATGAAAAAGCATTGTTGCTCAATCCCGATGATGCGGAAATTCAAAACAACCTCAAATTTGCCCAAAAACTGCAAATCGATGAGGTGAAAGACGTGCCAAAAGTAGGTTTCAATAAACTGATTCAAGACTTTACATCTGCATTTCATTATAATACCTGGGCCTGGATTTCGGTGGGATTGTCTGTCTTGTTTCTGTTGTTTTTTATGGGATATTATTTCTCTCAAATTACTTCGTCCAAAAGGATTTTCTTCTTCGGAATGTTTTTCGCGTTGTTCGTTTTATTGCTGAGTGTTTTATCGGCAGTTTTCGAGAAAAATCAATACGAAAATGACCAGCCAGCTATTGTTTTTGCAGAAATTGCACCCGTGAAATCCGAGCCTGAAAAAGATGCTTCCGATGCTTTTGTTTTACATGAAGGAACGAAAGTTTATGTTCAGGAAAGTTTAGATAATTGGGTAAAAATTCAATTATCAGATGGAACTGAAGGATGGATTCAAAAAGAAAGCATTAAAAATTTGAAATAGTAAATCTGTTTAGTTGCCCGTTTCTTCCGTTTTGGATTCATTAGTTTTTAAATCCATAAACCATTCTTCAAGAGAAGGATAAATGACGGCCGAAATTTTCTGAATCGGATTATAAAACAACGAATTGTCTAAAGTTTCTTTTTCTGCGAAAGAATTATTGGAATTGATTTTCTGAAATAATTTCAAAGAAATACTGATAATTAAAGCAGTTTTCAAAATACCAAAAACTCCTCCGGCTAATTTGTTCAGCCAACCCAAAAATGCGAAACTGGCAATGTTGGTAAGGATTTTGGCCAAAAATGTAATGGCAACAACAACTAAGATGAAAGTCAGAACAAAAGCCGTAATCTGAATGGTTTTTGGATTCCACGAAACATGATTTTCTACGATAGCTTTCATGAAGTGGGAGAATTTAATTGCCACATAAATGCCAACCAGCAACGAAAGTAAGGAGGCCAATTCAACAAAAAAACCGTTCCATATTCCTCTGATAAAGCCGTATAAAAGCAATCCGCCTAAAATAATATCTAAAAAACCCATCTGATCAAGAATAAAAATAAAGCGCAAAGATAAAAGAACAAACACAATAGGGGAGAAAAGGGATAAGAATAATCCATTGCCAATTTTCAAGTTCTTATCTTTGCCCATTAATTTTTGTGTTATTGGAAATCGCAATTCACAATTCACCACCTACAATTCAAAAAAATGTCAAGAGATATACAACTAAAAGAACGCTGGGAACAGCTCGTAAATATACTTTCCAATCAATTTTCGCAAGGCGAAGATTTGGATCTCGATGCCATTATTTATTTAATAGGCGTTCAGGAACTGGGAAAAATACACCAG
>NZ_DATDPV010000053.1:0-20062 GCF_035292545.1 Flavobacterium sp.
ATACTGTTACCGCATTAAACGACTCAAATTGTAGTGCTTCAGCTATAAATATGACAGGTAGCGCGACTGTACTTTCAGGCAAAACTTGGAACGGAACCACAAATACCGATTGGAATACCGGATCTAACTGGTCTGGCGGAACCATTCCTACAGCAATGGATTGTGTTGTTATTCCAAATGTCACTAATGACCCTATTATTTCAGGAAGTTGTTATAATGGATTAGCATATACTCTAACCATTCAAAACGGCGGCTTTTTAACTGTAAATTCGACCAATAGCATCACTGTAACTAACTTTGTAAATGTCGATACCGGAGGAACATTCAATATTAAAAATAGCGCCAGTCTGGTTCAGATTGACAATGTCACTAACACCGGTAATATCAACATGGAACGCTTCACCCAGCCGATGTACCGTTACGATTATACCTATTGGGGTTCACCCGTAACTCAGGCTTCAGGCTTCACTTTAGGGAATTTATCACCGGGTTCTTCTTTACGCTATACCTGGATACCATCCGTTGGCGGATTAAGCGGCAACTGGGTTGGAGCAAGTTCAGCGACTATAATGACAACTGCGAAAGGATATATTGTTAGAGCTCCGGATAGTTTCTCCACTAATCCAGCAATTAAAGTCCCATTCACAGCTAACTTCATTGGAACACCGAACAATGGAGATATTTTAACACCGATATCTCATGGAACTATGGGAACCATTGCAACCGATGATAAATGGAATTTATTAGGAAATCCTTATCCTTCGGCAGTAAACGCAGCTACATTCCTGGACAATGCGACCAATGAAGGACTACTTGACGGAACGATTTATTTTTGGACCCATAATTCTCCTCCTGATACTGCTTTCCCTGATCCTTTTTATGCCAGTTTCGTAGTTAACTATACCGCTAGCGATTACGCGTCTTGGAACAAAACAGGAGGCGTTGGAACAATTGCCTCTACCGGAGGGCCTGCCCCTGATGGATTCATTGCTGCAGGACAGTCATTTTTTGCAAGAAGTTTAGGGGTAACCGGAAATGCTGTTTTCAATAACAGTATGCGAAGTGCATCCTATAGCAATAGTCAATTTTTTAGACAAACAAATCCAACAACTTCAGTTGCAAGTCCAGTAGGGAATATAGAAAGACACCGAATTTGGTTGAACCTTACCAACAACACAGGTGCTTTCAGCCAGATTTTAGTAGGTTATGTTCAAGGAGCTACTTTAGGCAGAGACAGAAACTTTGATGGTGATCGTCTTGGCGGCAATGGAGTAAACTTATACTCGATCATTCCGGATGTTAATTTGGGCATCCAAGGCCGTCCGTTACCGTTTGATGTAAATGATCAGGTCACTCTAGGCTATAATGCCATAGCAACCGGAACGTTTTCGATTCGGATTGATCATATCGATGGGCTTTTTAATACTCAAAATATCTATTTGGAAGACAAATTACTTCAGGTGATTCACGATATAAAGCAAGCCCCTTATGTCTTCACTACTGCTGCTGGTAATTTCAACAATCGTTTTGTGCTTCGATACACTTATAGTACTTTAGGAAATGAAATTTTTAATTTAAACAATATAGTTCAAGTGATTACTAATGAAAAGGCGACTGTTTATTCTTCTTATGAGACCATCAAGGACATTATTGTATACGATGTTTTGGGCAGAAAGATTGACGAATATCAAAATGTAGGAGTAACGCAATTTATTTTAAGAAACCTAAACCGCACGACCAATACCCTGATTGTAAAAATCACTTTAGAAAATGGTATGGTGGTGACTCAAAAAATTATTTACTAATCCATTTTTGGTAAATTATGACAGGAGTTATTACGCTGTGGGTTCTAATTAAAAAGTTTTAAAAACTCCAAAAAGACCGCTGCTTTAAATAGCAGGGGTCTTTTTCATTTAAATAATTTTCTCTTTCCAAATCAATCATTTGATCTGTAAATCCTACCCATTCTTAGTTCTCATCAAATGAAATGCCATAAAAGCATTTAGCTCAAAAAAGGTGTTTTAATGCGTTAAGAAATTTTAACAAATATATTGTTACCGGATCAGAACAATATTCCGTACATTTGCTTATGAATTATAATTAATATTAACACCTATTCAATGTAATTATTATTATTATTTTCTTAATATACAAAATTAAACACGCTTTATTATGAAAAACCTTGTTAATTTTTCATTTTATATATTAACAGTATTGCATTTAACAAATGTATTCGCTCAAATAGGCATTGGCACAAACACGCCCAGAGGCGCACTTGAAATTAGCTCAGCCACAAATGGGTTTTTGACACCGCAAGTAGCGCTTACAGCAGCCAACACCTATGCTCCTGTTCTAAATCCTCAAACAGCAGGCGCTCCCATAACAGGAACAGTAGTTTACAACACATCTTCCGCAGGAGCCGGCCCTACCCTTGTTACACCTGGGTATTATTATTGGGATGGTTCATTATGGTTAAGACTAGCATCCGGAACAAATTCTGATTGGACCTTATCCGGAAATGCAGGAACAGTTGCGGAAACCAGTTTTTTAGGCACTACAGATGCATCAGATTTGAGGATAAAAACCAATGGTACGAATCGTTGGAATATTTCAAACACGAATAATGGTCAGTTGCAATCGTATTCATTAGGAACTACAGCTTTGCCAGCATATTCTTTTCAGGCAAACCAAAACACAGGCATTTTTAGCCCTGGGGCGGATATATTAGGAGTCGCCACAAACGGAGCCGAAAGAATGCGAATCGATTCAAATGGAAATATTGGAATTGCAACATCTTCACCTTCTAATCGCTTACATGTTGTTAATGATGCTGATAGCAAGGGAGTATTTAGAATTGACAATGCCACATCCGGCGGTTTTTCAGGCATGTATTTCTTTGAAGGAGCCAATTATCGCGGCCATATGGGTTATGTGAATACTTTAGGAACCTCAGGATTTGGAGGTAAAGGAGCCTATCAACTTGCATCCGGGAACCGCCCTATAATATTTAGTACCAACCCAACAACTGAACTATATTTAGAAAGAATGATTATTGCAACAGATGGCAGAGTAGGAATTAACACCAACCCTACAAACGCTGTAATAACTGTTCAACCCACATCTAATTTAGAGGTAGGCGGCTCATTTGCCACTGGAATTTTGTCTATTGGTTCGAATGCAACATTATCAGGCACAGAATGTAAAATCATATTGTCAAATGGCGCATCAAACATTACAATTGTATTGCCGGATCCGGCAGATTGTTCCGGACGTTTGCTAAGTTTTAGCCGTAACGCTGCATCTACCGGCTCCGTTACATTAGACCCGCCAGCCGCCAAAAAAATGCAAAATTTAAATGGCACGCTTTCAAATACGACTACAATCGAGCTACATTCCGCAACTGGTGCTGGTTTAAATGTTCAATTCTGGTCCAATGGTACAGATTGGTACCGATAAAATTAAAAATAGTTCAAAAAAATAATTAGAGAATTTGCCCCAATTCTACCTTTCTTTTTAAACTAAAAAAAACCATTTTGCAATGAAAAAAACTAAATTCATATTATTTTCAATACTAACCCTATTAAGCTTCTCGGATTTATCTGCTCAAATAGGTTTTGGAACCAGCACCCCCAGAGGTGCGCTTGAAATCAATTCGGCTACAAATGGATTTATACCTCCTCAAGTAGCTTTAACAGCCACCACTACATCTGCCCCGGTGGTAAATCCTCAAACAGCCGGCGTTCCCATAGCAGGAACTGTAATTTACAATACAGCTACTGCGGGAGCCGGCGGAACTGCTGTAACTCCTGGGTATTATTATTGGAATGGTTCCCTTTGGTTGCGATTAATAACCGGAGCCAATTCAGATTGGACTTTATTAGGAAATACAGGAACAGCAGCCGAAACAAATTTTTTAGGAACAACAGATGCAGTCGATTTCAGAATTAAAACTTTTAACACAAACCGTTGGAACATTTCAAATGCGAATAGCGGTCAGTTGCAATCGTATTCATTAGGAACGGCAGCATTACCTATATACTCATTTCAAGGGGACCAAAACACCGGAATTTTTAGTCCCTCAGCAGATTTTTTAGGCGCAACTACAGCAGGATTTGAACGAATGCGAATAGAATCAGACGGAGATGTTGGCATTGGAACAACCTTACCTTTACATCGTTTTCACATTGTTAACAATGCGGATGGACAAGGTGTACTAAGACTTGATAATGGTACCGCCGGTGGCTTTGCAGGAGCATACTTCTATCAGGGCGCCAGTTATCGTGGTCATATAGGTTATGTAAATACCGGAGGAGCTTCAAGTTTTGGAGGTAAAGGTGCTTACCAATTGGCATCCGGAAACCGACCAATCACTTTCAGCACAGATCCGACTGATTTATATTTAGAAAGAATGGTTATTGCGACAGACGGGAGAGTAGGAATCAATACTAATGCTAGTCCACCCTCTATATCACCAACTATTCAACCCACATCAACTTTACAAGTAAATGGATCATTTGCAATAAAAGCTGTTTCTGTTAGCACAACCTCAACATTAGCGGGTGATGTATGTAAAGTTATCTTATCAAATGCAGGATCAAACATCACCATTACTTTGCCAGATCCTAACACTTGCTCAGGACGTTTACTAAGTTTTTCCCGCAACGCCGGGTCATCGGGTACAGTTACCCTTGATCCAACTGGTACTGCCAACATTCAAAATTTAGACGGAACCGTTGGGGATTCAACTGCCATCCCTTTGCATTCTGCTGGTGGTGCTGGCGGAAACATTCAGTTTTGGTCTGATGGCAGCATTTGGTATCGTTAAAATTAAAGATAATTTAAGAATTTATAAAAAGACCGCTGCTTTAAATAGTTGGGGTCTTTTTCATTTATATAGGCTTCCCGTTCAAAACTGATGTTCTTATAAGCCAGTTTTTTATCTTTAAATTGAATCCAACGAATTAAAAATTCAAACCCATAAAAAATAAAAAAAGGAAACACCAAAAGTTCCAATTGCTGTCTGATATGAATTTTCTCATGGTTAATTAAAACTTCAAAATTTCTTCTTTTTTTGTCTCTAATTATGATAAAAGGAAATACGGTTAAACCAATATAACCCTTCGGAATTAAATATTTGGAAACGATTAGAAACATTCGCTTTAAAGTTTATAAATTTGTAGTTATGAATAAGCAAAGTAATGAAAATAAATTAATCGAAGGCGAAGATTTTTATTATACGCCGGAAGGTTATAAATGCTTTACCGAAAAACACCACCTGAAACGGGGGTATTGTTGTAAAAGCGGTTGCCGACATTGCCCCTATGGATATGATAAAAAAACGAATGACATTAAAAAAAAGTAAATTTTTCGATTGTTAGATTTTTCGAAGTATCGAAATCTAACCTCATCAAATTAATAAAACAATTAAAAAAAATGAATTTTCAGGAACAAATAACAGCAGGAATTCCAACTATATTACCCACACCAAAAGCGTATGAGGCAAACATCAATCACGCTCCAAAACGTAAAGAAATCCTGTCGGCTGAAGAAAAAAAATTAGCGTTACGCAATGCCCTACGTTATTTCGAACCACAACATCATGCGGAATTAATCAAAGAATTCTTGGAAGAATTAGAAACTTACGGACGCATTTACATGTACCGTTTGCGTCCGGATTATAAAATGTATGCCCGTCCTATTTCAGAATATCCCGGAAAATGCGAGCAGGCCAAAGCGATTATGCTGATGATTCAAAATAATCTGGATTATGCCGTAGCCCAACATCCACATGAATTGATTACTTATGGTGGAAACGGAGCCGTGTTTCAAAATTGGGCTCAATATCTGCTTACGATGCAATATTTATCGGAAATGACCGATGAACAAACGTTAACCAT
This sequence comes from Flavobacterium sp., assembly GCF_035292545.1. Classification (GTDB taxonomy): domain Bacteria; phylum Bacteroidota; class Bacteroidia; order Flavobacteriales; family Flavobacteriaceae; genus Flavobacterium. The sequence continues at coordinate 5,898 of NZ_DATDPV010000053.1, forward strand.
GTATTCCGGACATCCGATGGGATTATTCCCTTCCCATAAAGAAGCTCCCAGAGTGGTAGTTACAAACGGAATGGTAATCCCGAATTATTCTAAACCTGATGATTGGGAAAAAATGAATGCGCTTGGCGTATCACAATACGGACAAATGACTGCCGGAAGTTACATGTACATTGGCCCGCAAGGAATCGTTCACGGAACCACCATTACCGTTTTGAATGGTTTCCGAAAAATAAAACGCAGCCCAAAAGGCGGCTTATTTGTTACTTCCGGTTTGGGAGGCATGAGCGGCGCACAACCCAAAGCCGGTAACATCGCAGGATGTATCACGGTTTGTGCCGAAGTAAATCCGAAAATCACCCATATTCGTCACAGTCAAGGCTGGATCAACGAAGTGATTGAAGACATTAATGACTTGGTAAAAAGAGTCGATTTGGCGAAAGCCAACAAAGAAATAGTATCCATTGGGTATCTTGGAAATGTGGTGGATGTCTGGGAAAAATTCCATCAGGAAGACATTCATATTGATTTGGGAAGTGACCAAACCTCGCTTCACAATCCTTGGGCGGGCGGTTATTATCCCGTTGGCATTCCGTTTGAAGAAGCCAATGAAATGATGGCCAACAATCCCGAACTATTCAAAGAAAAAGTGCAGGAAACATTACGCCGACATACTACTGCCATCAATAAACACACGACTAAAGGAACTTATTTCTTCGATTACGGCAACGCTTTTCTATTGGAAGCTTCTCGAGCAGGTGCGGATGTAATGGCCGAAAACCATATCGATTTCAGATACCCGAGTTATGTACAGGACATTATGGGACCAATGTGTTTCGACTATGGATTTGGTCCTTTCCGATGGGTTTGTGCTTCTGGAAAACTGGAAGATTTAGCAAAAACCGATGCTATCGCCTGTCAGGTTCTTGAAGAAATGGCCAAAACGGCTCCGATAGAAATTCAGCAACAAATGCAGGATAACATCCATTGGATTAAAGGCGCCCAGGAAAATAAATTAGTCGTGGGTTCTCAAGCCCGAATTTTATATGCCGACGCTGAAGGACGCATGAAAATTGCCGAAGCCTTCAACCAGGCGATCGCTAAAGACGAAATTGGAACTGTAGTTTTAGGTCGCGACCACCACGATGTTTCCGGAACCGATTCGCCTTACCGAGAAACCTCTAATATTTATGATGGCTCCCGCTTTACTGCCGATATGGCGATACAAAACGTGATTGGGGACAGCTTCCGTGGGGCTACCTGGGTATCCATTCACAATGGTGGCGGTGTAGGCTGGGGCGAGGTAATTAACGGTGGATTTGGTATGGTTCTTGATGGAACAAAAGAAGCATCAAAACGTTTAGAATCAATGCTTTTCTGGGATGTCAATAATGGAATTTCAAGAAGAAGCTGGGCCAGAAACGAAGGCGCCATTTTTGCCATAAAAAGAGCCATGGCGACGCAACCTTTATTGAAAGTTACCATCCCTAATATAGTGGACGAAAAATTATTTTAGTTCAAGGTTTAAAGTTTAACGTTTTTAGAATTCGTTCTTAAACAACTTTAAGCTTTAAATATTTTAACTTTAAACATAATAAGCTATGAAATCAATTCAATTCCTTCCCGTATTACTACTCTTCATATTGGGCTCTTGTAGTTCGGTAAGAGTAAATTCAGATTATGACAAAAATGTAGATTTTAGTCAATACAAGACCTATGCCTTTCATAAAACCGGCATTGATAAAGTTGAGATATCGGACTTGGACAAAAAACGAATTCTTCGGGCTATTGAGACTGAACTCACCAAAAAAGGTATGACCAAAAGTGAAACGCCCGATTTATTGGTCAACATTTTCACCAAAGAAAGAGAACAAGTAGATGTTACCCAATATAACGCCGGATGGGGATATGGCTGGGGATACGGCTGGAATCCTTATTTATGGGGCGGACAAACTTATGTTTCCACTTCAACCGAAGGAACACTTTTCATCGATTTGATTGATGCCAAGAAAAAAGAACTGGTTTGGCAAGGTCAGGGAAGCGGTTATTTAACCCAAGAACGCGAGAAAAAAGAGGAACGAATCAACGAATTTGTTGCTAAAATTTTAGCCCAATTTCCACCCTCTAAATAATAATATTTTATTTCGACATAAACGGCCTACCTTTGCGTAGGCTTTTTTTATTCCAAATTATGAGTATTACCAAAGACATTTCAAACCTCGACGACATCAAATTATTAGTCAATACTTTCTATTCTGAAGTTCAGAAAGATGCACTTATCGGCGTTATTTTTAACGAGAAGATAGGCAATCGCTGGCCGGAACATTTAGAAAAAATGTACCGATTTTGGGAAACCATTTTACTCGAAGTACACACCTATACCGGGAGTCCATTCCCGCCGCATAAAGAATTACCCGTTGCCAAAACTCACTTTGACCGCTGGATGGAAATTTTTACCAAAACCACAGACAGCCTGTTTGTTGGACCATTAGCAGAAGAAGCCAAATTACGTGCGGAGAAAATGGCAGAAATGTTTAATTATAAAATTGAGTATTTTAGAAATGCCGGGCAGAAACCTATCATTTAATTAATCCGCAACATTAACGATTTATTTATCGTTTTTAGAGAAGTGTATTCTACCCAACTCCCCTAGCCCAGATTACTTCACTGGTTCATATTTTCATAGGAGTTCAGTGAATGAAAAGCTTTTTGCAACAAACGGCTATTTTTTGTTAAAGAAAAAAAGCGACCAAAGAAGCTCTTTTTTCTTTTTACAAAAAAAGCGGTTTTCAAAAAAACTTGTAATGGAAAGCTGGAAATAGCTTCAAAAAAATTTCGTAATTTTACCCGATATACAACACAACATACCACCATGAATCCAGCATTTGAGACTAATCCGTTAATCGAAAGATTGCCCAAGCATTTAAAACAATTCATCAAGCCACAGGATTACAGCGAATATACGCCTATCAATCAGGCGGTTTGGCGTTATGTAATGCGCAAAAATGTGGATTATTTAGGAAAAGTAGCGCATGAATCTTATTTGGAAGGCTTGAAAAAAACGGGACTTGAAATTGACAATATCCCGAATATGTACGGTATGAATCGTATCCTGAAGGAAATCGGATGGGCTGCCGTTGCCGTAGACGGATTTATTCCGCCTAATGCTTTTATGGAATTTCAGGCTTATAATGTATTGGTTATTGCTTCAGACATCCGTCAATTAGAACATATAGAATATACTCCCGCACCGGACATTATCCATGAAGGTGCCGGTCACGCGCCTATTATAGCGAATCCGGAATATGCGGAATATTTACGCCGTTTTGGAGAAATTGGCTGCAAAGCGATTTCCTCCTCACACGATTATGAAATGTATGAAGCCATTCGATTGCTTTCAATCCTGAAAGAAGCCGAAGGTACACCACAAGCCGATATTGAAGCAGCAGAAAAACAAGTAGATTTTCTTCAAAACAATATGGGAGAAATGTCGGAGATGGCCCAAATCAGAAACCTGCATTGGTGGACGGTTGAATATGGCCTGATCGGAACATTAGAAAATCCTAAAATATATGGTGCCGGACTTCTTTCCTCTATTGGAGAAAGTGCCTGGTGTATGACTGATAACGTGAAGAAAATTCCTTACGATATTTCGGCAGCCAACCAAAGTTTTGATATTACAAAACCGCAACCGCAACTATATGTTACGCCTGATTTTGCTTATTTAAGTCTGGTTTTGGAAGAGTTTGCCAATAAAATGGCTTTACGCACTGGCGGATTATCAGGAATTGAAAAACTGATTCATTCCAATGCTTTAGGAACCATCGAATTGAGCACCGGACTTCAGGTTTCGGGCGTGTTTACCAATGTGATTGAAAATGAAGGCAAACCCGTTTATATTCAAACCAAAGGCAAAACTGCTTTGTCCTACAGAGAAAAAGAATTGGTAGGCCACGGTACCGAACATCATGCGGAAGGTTTTGGAAGTCCGATTGGAAAACTAAAAGGAATGAACCTTGCTATTGAAGACATGAGTCCAAGAGATTTAGGCGCCTACGACGTTTATGAAGGTAAAAAAGTTACCCTTGAATTTGAAGGAAACATTACAGTTTCAGGTGAAATCATTACCGGTTCCCGTAACCTCCAAGGAAAAATCATTATCATCCGATTTAAAGACTGTACTGTTAAACATAACGATACACTTCTATTCCAACCGGAATGGGGCGTATATGATATGGCTGTGGGTAAAAAAATAGTAGCGGCTTTTTCCGGTCCTGCCGATGTAAATAGTTTCGACATGATTACGCATGTTGCTTCGAGCAAAACAATCAAAGCAACAAAAACGCCTGAACGCGAAGAACTGGAAGGTTTGTACCAAAATGTGCGCAACCTGCGTGAAGGTAAATCTTCCGATTTGAGTCTGGAGCAAATCTTTGAAAATGTAAAAGCAAACCACCCTAACGATTGGTTATTGTGTGTGGAAATTGCCGAGCTTTTGCAAAAAAACAACAATCAGGAATTATTGACCCCTTTATTGGCTCATTTGGAAAAACTGAAACTTGACCGTCCAAAAGTCGCACACCTGATTAGTGGCGGACTGGAGTTGATTTTTGAAAAAGAAAAGGTTTAAAAAGATAATCCGAAATTCGATTTTATATATTCTGTTATTTAAAACCTAAAATTACGGCTTTGTGACTTATGTTACAGCTTTCCTTTTAACAACAATATATCTTTGTTTAAAATTAATTAATTATGGGATTATTAAGCATGTTTGGCTTCGGTGACAAATCAGAAAGCATAAAGGATTTTATGGATAAAGGCGCAGTAATTATTGATGTAAGAACCGCCGGCGAATTCAAAGAAGGCCATATTAAAGGTTCGAAAAACATTCCTTTAGATACGATTGCCTCAAAAGCACAGGAAATTAAAAAACTGAACAAACCAGTTATCGCCTGTTGTCGTTCCGGAATGCGAAGTGGTCAGGCTACTTCCATTTTAAAACAAAACGGCATCGAAGTCATCAATGGTGGTGGTTGGGAAAGCCTGGAACGCAAATTGTAAAAAACAAAAATCCCAAGTTTGCGCTTGGGATTTTTTTATAATTTAATTTTCTGATTGAAATCCGTTTCGGTGGTGATGACCTGATTTTCATACTGCAGTTTCCATCCCATCGTGTTGGTAAGAATTAAAATTTTGGCCAATTCACTTACCAGTCGGTTTTTTGCATTGGATTTCAGCGTTGATTTTCCGATTTTAACCGCCAGATCCGCTTTTACTTTTTTATTGATTTTATTGTAATCATCTCCTGTAAATGGATTGAGTTTGCTTTGCTCTACATTATAAAACTGAATGTCGGGACTTATTTTTATTTCTTCTTTTGGGATACTTAAAATCGTTATCGTTTTGCTTTTCTCATCAATATCATATTTCATTTGGCGCAAATCGTAGGCCACCGTCACATCCGCATTAATGACAATTAACGCTTTCTTTTCAAAAGAGAGCATGTCCATCAAATATTTGTCCTGGTCTTTGTAAGTCATGATTTGAGAAAAATGGCCTTCGGTCACGATCAATTTACCCACATTGACAATTTGTTGCTGAATTAGATTGGTGTTGTATTCCTGTGTTGTACCATCACGGTTTTTGAATTCACAAAAACGGAATAACAAAAAAACAGCAGCAACAATTCCTATTACAATTAATATTTTTTTAAGCATAATTAAAATTTCATGAATGGATATTCCGATACCAATTTAGTCTTTTTTTCGGTTAGGCTGGCTTCAAATTTAAGATGACTTTCCGATTTGGGATTAAATGGCCGATGCGCCAATCCTTTTTGAATCGCATCTACCTCATCCATTGTTTTATAGACTGATTCGGCAATCCAAGTTTCTTTAAATCGTTGCCAAATATAATCAATCGCTATTTGATTCGGATGCAGCATATCTTCGGCATAAAACCGATAGTCCCGCAATTCGTCCATCATGATTTCGTAGCTTGGGAAATAGTTTATTGTTGATTTTTTGGTACTGATTGTTTGATGAATGGCAGAAATCAAATTCGCTTTACTCCATTGGTTTTCGACAAATCCATCTTTGATATGCCGCACTGGAGAAACCGTGAAAATGATTTTGGCCTCTTTATTTACTGAAGTAATCAAGGAAATTATACTTTCAAGGCTTTGTTTAATTGTGTCAACTGATAACAATTCTTTTTCAAATTGCTTTTGTGGCACTTTATGACAATTAGCGACAACTGCATCGCTTTCTATTTTTCGATATACCCAAGCCGTTCCTAATGTAATAATGAGGTGTGTGGCTTCTTTTATTCGAGTGTTCGAGTGTTCGATTATTTGATTCAGATTTTGTAATAATGCTTCTTTATTGGAATTACTCAAATCGGAGTGGGCATCAAACGAATGCCAACGTTCATTATGAAAAAAAATGTCTTTTTCGGTGAATACCTTTTGAGAAACAGTAAAATCAATGAACCGCTCAATCGCCAGCGGATGAAATAAAATCCCGAATGGATTTACGGTATTCTGGAATTTAAAATAATCCAATTGTTCCGCCATATTGACTGCAAAACAAGAACCCAAAGACACCATCACTGAAGTATAATCTAATGGAAAATTACTTTTAGAAATGGGTATTTGGGTTCTGAATTGCATGGTTTTTTCTTTGCTACGAATTTAGTTCATAATTTAAATATTTTCAAAGGAATTCACTGATTTTCAATTTACAAAATAAAAGCCTTTTATCTCTTTTACTTTTCATTTTAAAACAAAAACCCAAATACACCATTTTTTAAAAACAGGTATTTGGGTTTTGAAATCAACCTTTTCAGCGTTTAAACTCCGAAAGGATTATATATCACTCATGAATTTATTCATAAAAATATTGAAATACCGTTGATTTACCTCCATTGTTAGCCGGATCAACTTCTTTAGCGGTAACCGGATAATCGAATGCATTGTAAGTGTACTGAATTGGATCAGAACTTGAATTTGCATTTGCAGCACTGCTAATACTTAATCCTGTAACATTATGCGCATTTCCATTCAGGGCACTATCATAATAGGTTAATTTATCAAATCCAAGAATGTCATTAAAGGGCGAATTTTTAGTGTCAAAAGTATAACGGGAAGTTTCTGTAACCATACTGCCATTGACATTGACATAAGTTTCAATTTTACTGACCTGACCGTTTTCAACAAAAACTTTCCTTTTACTGATCTCAGAATTTTGATCTGTTAAAGCTCCTTTATAACCTGTTACCGCAATTGTGCCGTCATTATTATAGACATAGATAGCTCTATAAACAATACTGTTATTGGGTTTTACCCTTTTGAAGTTCACCAATTGGTTGTTAGCGTTATATTCGAAAATTTCTTTAGAATTTAGAATCGCATTGGTATAAAATTCTCTGGAAGTTATAAGATCCCCGGTATAGGAATAGGTAACATATTTATCATCCGAAGTTATAATTTTAGCTAATTTATCTCCATCGTAAATATATTCTCCCGTGGTAACCGGAGTACCACCGTTTATGATGGCTACTGTTTTTTTTAATACCGTACCATTGGTATTTGATTCTGTAACGTTTGATTCTGAAGTATCAAATTCTTCATTTGAACACGAGGTAAGCGTGACCATTGTAATGCCTAATAAGCAGATAAGTTTTTTCATGATTTGCAATTATATTTTTAAAACTTTTGTAAAGAAAGGGAAAAAAATAAATGCCAAAATTAATTTTAACTTAAGTTTATTATAAAAAATAAATTGCAATTTGCTTATTATGAGAGTATTATGGTTAAAATTTTATTGCCACGAATTCACAGATTTTAAAAACAAAATCAAAAATTATCGAATTCGTGGCTAATAAATTACTTGATAAAATCAACTGCTTTTTCCAAAGCTTCGTTAATTCCAGCCGTATTTTTTCCACCTGCCGTTGCAAAGAATGGTTGTCCACCTCCGCCACCTTGGATGTATTTCCCTAATTCGCGAACTACATTTCCAGCGTTTAGGTTTTTCTCTGCCACTAATTCTTTCGAAATGTAGCAGCTTAGCATTGGCTTCCCTTCTTCGGCTGTAGCCAATACCAAAAATATATTAGTTCCTAGATTCCCTAATTCATAGGCTAAGTCTTTCGCACCTTCCGGGTTTAAATCGACTTGTTTCGCCAAAAATTTCACTCCGTTGATTTCCTGTAATTGAGAAGCCAATTCCGATTTCATGTTTTTGACTTTGTCTTTCATCAAAGCCTCAATTTGCTTGGTCAGTTTTGCATTTTCTTCTTGCAATGAAATAACCGCTTTTATTGAATCCTGTGGGTTTTTTAAAGCTATTTTAATTTCATTCAACGCATTTTCCTGAGTTGCATAATACGCTTTCACCGCATCACTTGTAATGGCTTCGATACGACGAATTCCCGCGGCAACCGCACCTTCACTCGTGATTTTGAAATGCCAGATATCCGCCGTGTTTTTTACGTGGATTCCACCACACAATTCCATGCTTTCTCCGAATTTAATCGCACGAACATGATCCCCGTATTTCTCTCCGAATAACGCCATGGCTCCTTCTTCCACTGCTTGTGCAAACGGAATATTTCTTCTTTCGATTAATGGCAATTGCTCTTGAATTCTTGCATTTACAAAGTCTTCTACTTGTTGCAATTCTTCGTCCGTTACTTTTGCGAAATGCGAAAAGTCAAAACGCAGATAGTTTGGATTTACCAACGATCCTTTTTGTTCCACATGGGTTCCCAAAATGCTTCTCAAGGCTTGGTGCATCAAATGCGTTGCCGAGTGATTTTTGGAAGAAGCTATTCTTAATTTGGTATCCACTTTGGCGATAAAACTTCCATTAACATTCGTTGGCAAGCTTTTAGCAAAATGTAAAATCAGGTTGTTTTCTTTTTTGGTATCCAAAATTTCGATGTTCTCGTTAGCCGAAACCAAGATTCCTTTGTCGCCAATTTGTCCTCCGCCTTCCGGATAGAAAGGGGTGCTATTTAAAACGATTTGGTATAAAACTCCATCTTTTTTACTGTCAATTTTTCTGTAACGCGTGATTTTCACTTCGTTTTCGTTTTGGTCATACCCAACGAAAGTTTCCGTGTTTCCTTCCACAAGAATAGTCCAGTCGTCAGTGGTCATTTCTGAGGCGGCACGAGAACGTGTTTTTTGTTCCAGCATCGCTTTATCAAAACCTGCTTCATCTAAATCATACCCTCTTTCTCTTAAAATCAGAGCCGTTAAATCGATTGGAAAACCAAATGTGTCATACAATTCAAAAGCTTTTTGACCGGAAACGGTTTTCCCTTCGGTTGATTTGATAACATTTTCAAGCAATTGCAATCCTTGGTCTAAAGTTCTCAAAAATGAGTTTTCTTCTTCACGGATTACATTCATCACTAAGTTTTTTTGAGAAACAATTTCAGGGAATGAACTTCCCATTTGATTGCTTAACGTTTCCACCAATTGATAAATAAACGCTTCTTTGGTATTTAAAAAGGTGAATCCGTAACGAATGGCTCGACGCAAAATACGACGGATTACATAACCCGCTCCTGTGTTAGATGGCAATTGTCCATCGGCAATAGCGAAAGCAACGGCGCGAACGTGATCGGCAATAACACGAATGGCGATATTGATTTTCTCTTCGTCTTCGTCTTTTGCTTTGATGGTATAATTTGCTCCAGTTACGCTTTCAATTTTTTCAATCAGCGGCGTAAACACATCCGTATCATAATTGGACTGCACATTTTGCAAAACCATGCACAATCTTTCGAATCCCATTCCGGTATCTACGTGTTGGGCTGGCAATTTTTCTAATGAACCATCGGCTTTACGGTTGAATTCCATAAAAACATTGTTCCAGATTTCCACTACGTGCGGATGGTCGTTATTAACTAAATCTTTTCCCGGAGTTTTTGCTTTTTCTTCAGCCGAACGGATATCCACGTGAATTTCCGAACATGGTCCGCAAGGTCCTTGGTCTCCCATTTCCCAGAAGTTGTCTTTTTTATTTCCTAATAAGATTCGGTCTTCGGAAATTAAGGTTTTCCAGATATCGTAGGCTTCCTGGTCGAAAGGCACGTTTTCTTCTTCGCTGCCTTCAAAAACGGTAACGTAGAGAATGTCTTTATCGATTTTATAGACTTCCGTCAATAATTCCCAAGCCCAGTTGATGGCTTCTTTTTTGAAATAATCTCCAAAAGACCAGTTTCCTAACATCTCAAACATGGTGTGGTGGTAGGTATCAATCCCTACTTCTTCCAAATCGTTGTGTTTTCCGGAAACGCGAAGGCATTTTTGGGTATCGGCGATTCGTTTGCTTTTTGGTGTTCCGTTGCCCAGAAAATATTCTTTGAACTGCGCCATTCCGGAGTTGTTGAACATCAGGGTTGGATCGTCTTTTAAAACGATTGGCGCTGATGGAACTATTAAATGTCCTTTACTTTGGAAAAAATCCAGAAACTGTTTTCTGACGTCTTGTGATTTCATTTCTTTATTTAGTTTAAAGTTTAAGGTTTAAAGTTTTCAAACCGGAAACTGTGTCTTTTATATTTTTAATTAATAAACAATCAAACGATTACTCTTTTATCCCTGATGGAAGCGGCATCCTTTTTTGGAACGTTTTTTCAACGTTTTGAAAAAGATATAGCGGACAGCAGGAACAGGAATAATAAAAAAGCCAAATGTTTTGCTCTAAAAAACCATTTTAAAGAAACATTTATTAAATTTGTTCGTCTAACCTTACAAAAGGTTTGCAATTCACTTTTTACAAGGTGCAAAAATAGCATATTTTAAAACATGTCGAAGGTAAAATATTATTACGATTCTGAAAATCTGGCGTATCGGAGAATCCAAACCAAAAAAAGAAAAAAAATAGGCTATATAGTCTTGTTTTTGGTTTCTTCTTTGTTGTTTGGAGTTTTAAGTTTTGTGCTTTTATTGAACACACCCTATTTTGAAACCCCGAAAGACCGATTACAAGCTCGTGAAATTGATAATTTGAAGCTTCGTTATGCGATTTTGAACAAAAAAATTGACCAGATTGACGAAGTAATGACTAATATTGAGGATCGTGACAATAATTTATACCGTATTTATTTCAACACTTCGCCTATTCCGGATGAAGAACGAAAAGCAGGTTTTGGAGATGTGAACCGATATAAAGAACTGGAAGGTTTTACCAATTCGGAATTGGTCATAAACACAACCAAACGGGTGGATGTCCTTTCGAAACAATTGGTGGTACAATCCAAATCACTGGATGAAATTTTGAAATTGGCTAAAGCCAAAAGTGATCTGTTAGCTGCGATTCCGGCGATTCAGCCCGTTCAAAATGAGAAGCTAAAAAGCATGGCTTCCGGTTTTGGTTATCGAAGTGACCCTTTTACCAAAGCCAGAAAATTCCATGAAGGAATGGATTTTACGGCAAAAACGGGAACACCTATCTTTGCCACCGGCGATGGTATAATTGAAAAGGCTGACAATTCGCTTTCAGGTTATGGCAATCATATAGAGATTCGTCACGGATATGGTTATAAAACGTTGTATGCCCATTTGAGTAAATATAAAGCCCGTGCCGGACAACATGTGAAAAGAGGTGACGTTATTGGTTATGTAGGAAGCACAGGCCGGTCGGAAGCACCGCATTTGCATTATGAAGTGCATAAAAACGGAGAACCCGTTAACCCGCTTAATTTCTATTACGGAAATATTTCGGCGGCAGAATATATTGCCATATCAAAAATTGCTAATCAAGAAAATCAATCACTCGACTAATGCACATAGAATTACCTGAAAAAAGATATTACGCCATTGGAGAAATTGCCAAAGCTTTTGATGTAAACGCATCGCTTATTCGTTTTTGGGATAAGGAATTTGATATCCTGAAACCCAAAAAGAATGCTAAAGGCAACCGCATGTTTACGCCAGAAGACATAAAAAATTTACAATTGATATTTCATCTGGTCAAGGAAAGAGGTTTTACCCTCGAAGGAGCTAAAACGCATCTGAAAGAAGGACAAAAGAAAACTTTGGATAAATTTGAAATTATCCGTAAATTAGAAACCATCAAAACACAATTAACAAATATTAAAAATCAACTTTAGAACCCTTTAGTTGGGAGGTTGCAGAATAAAAATAAACTTTAAAAACAAAAAACAAACTTTAAAAACAAAAAACATGAGAAGATTTTTGCCTTGGATTATCGTAGCAGTCGTAATTTTTATAATTTTCAGCTGGGTTAAAGGAATAAATAACACTGCAGTAACTTTGAACCAATCTGTAGAGCAATCTTGGGGTGATGTTCAAACGGCTTATCAAAGAAGAAATGATCTTATCGGGAATTTAGTAAATACAGTTAAAGGTGCGGCGGATTTTGAAAAAAGCACATTGACTGCTGTTATCGAAGCACGTTCAAAAGCGACAGCAGTAACCGTTGATCCAGCAAATATTACTCCGGAACAATTGGCTGAATTTAATAAAGCACAAAGCGGAGTTTCATCAGCTTTATCAAGATTATTAGTAACCGTGGAAGCATATCCTGAATTGAAAGCCAACCAAAATTTCTTGAAATTGCAAGATGAATTGGCGAGCACTGAAAATCAGATTTTAACGGCAAGAACCCGTTTTAACGAAGCGGTAAAACCTTACAACAACCATATCAAAACTTTCCCAAATTCTATATTTGCAGGAATGTTCGGATTCAAAGAAAAAGCATATTTCACTGCTGTTGAAGGAGCTGAAAAACCGGTTGAAGTAAAATTCTAATTAAAAAAATGTCAAAAGTGGAAAATTTTTTAACCAAAGAAGAAGAACAAGAAATTGTTGAAGCTATTCACATGGCTGAAAAAAATACTTCTGGCGAGATTAGAGTTCATATAGAAAAAGCAACTTCCATTGATGCGTTTGATCGCGCAATGGAAGTTTTTCATGAATTGAAAATGGATGAAACCCAACTCAAAAACGGTGTTTTAATCTATTTGGCTGTAGATGACCGCCATTTTGTAATTTGTGGAGACAAAGGCATTAATGATGTAGTTCAAAATGATTTTTGGGATTGCACGCGGGACATTATGGTCACACAATTTAAAGAAGGCAATTTTAAACAAGGTTTAATAAACGGCATTTTAAGAGCCGGGGAGCAACTACAAAAATATTTTCCTTGGGAAGATGGCGATACGAATGAATTATCAAACGAAATCTCTAAAGGATAATGACTTTAAATAAAATGAATTACTCAATTTTCCTGAAACTGCTCGTTTGTTTCTTTTTTACACAAATCAGTTTTGCGCAATTTACCATACCGAAAAAACCGGATTTTCAAACCAGTGTTTACGATTATGCCAACTTATTAAGCTCGTCCGAAAAAGCAGCTTTAGAAGAAAAATTAATCAAATATTCCGATTCTACTTCTACTCAAATTGTTGTGGCAATAGTAGAAACCATCAATGGGGAATCCATCGGAATCCTTGCTCCGAAATGGGCGCATGAATGGGGAATTGGTCAAGCCAAAGAAGATAATGGTGTTTTTATTCTTTTAGCCAAAAGCGAAAGAAAAATTTGGATTGCTCCGGGTTATGGGGTGGAAGACCGTATAACTGCCGGAATTGGAGGTGAAATTACCAGAAACATCATCATTCCTGAATTCAAAGCTGGAAATTATTACAGTGGTTTAGATAAAGGTGCCGATGCTATTTTTGATGTTTTAAAAGGAAAATACAAAGGAGAAAGAAAAAAGGAGAAAGAAAAAGGGTTTCCTATTTTACCGATTATCATTATTGTCATCATCATTCTAATGCTGATTTCCAGAAACAAAAAAGGTGGCGGAAATTCCGGAAATTCCGGTGGCGGACCAAGTTTACTTGATGTTATCATATTGAGCAGTTTAGGTGGTGGCCGTGGCGGTTTTGGAGGCGGTCATTCTTCCGGTGGTGGATTTGGCGGCGGTGGCGGCGGCTTCGGCGGCGGATTTGGCGGCGGCGGATTTTCTGGCGGTGGTTCTGGCGGAGATTGGTAGATTAGATTTACAAAATGCATTTTCATATAAAATAAAAGAGTCCCGATTTCTCGGGACTCTTTTTTGTTTCTTAAAACATATGCCTATTTCCTCTTGAGGGCTTTTCTTTGCCTGCGAATTTTTCAATTT